>CAZJMV010000092.1:0-23759 GCA_964547225.1 uncultured Anaerolineaceae bacterium
GGCTTAACGATTACTCTAAATCTCCGAGATGATATTGTATGGTCAGATGGAACACCGATCACATCGGCGGATTTTAAATTTACCTACGATATGATCATGGCTGATGGAAACGCAGTGTTCTCTCAATATCCCTATGATTACCTCGAGGCAGTTGAGACACCTGATGAACGGACTGTCGTGATGAAATTTACTGAACCGTTCGCGCCTTGGTTAGCAAATTTCTGGCGTGGAATTCTACCCAAGCATGTTCTTGAACCCGTTTTTGAAGCAGAAGGTTCAATGGCAGAGGCAGAATGGAACTCAGCCCCAACGGTTACGTGTGGACCTTATGTCTTTGATGATTGGGAATCAGGGAGTTTTCTTCGATTCACCAAGAATGAAAACTATTGGAAAGGCGTTGCCAATATTGATGAAGTATTCATGCAGTTTGTACCCGATGATGCGGCTCAAACCGCTGCTTTAGCTGCTGGGGATGCTGACCTGGGTACTTTCCCTCCACTTTCGGATGTGCCAAAACTCCAAGAAGCGGGGTTAACGGTCTTTTCTGTGAATGGTGGATACTCGGAAGGATGGTTCTTCAATATGCGTGATATGGCTAGCCCAGGGGTAAAGGACCTCGTAGTTAGACAAGCAATCGCGAAATCGATTGATAAGCAAGCGATTGTGGATGATCTTCTATTAGGTTTAACAGAGCCTGCAGAAACGTATTGGGATGCACTTAAAGCGGGTGGCTTTGTCTCACCTGATCTAGTTCCTTGGGAATTTGATCCGGATGGTGCACGCCAGATGCTTGAGGAAGCTGGGTATGTTGACAGTGATGGGGATGGCATTCGAGAAGATGCAGATGGGAACCCTCTCACTCTTTACCACGGAACGACAATTCGTGAAATTCGCCAGGATATCCAAGCGGTTACGCAACAATATCTAAAGGATGTCGGAATTGATTTGCAGATCCAAAGTTGGGATGCGGATATCTTTTTTGGAAGTTATGCGGATGCCGCCCCACCTGCGATGGGTGAAGTTGATATCATGGAATGGTCCGATAGTACCTACTTCCCGGATCCAGACACAGATTATTGGCTGTGTTCACAAATACCGACGGATGAAAATCCTTGGGGTTATAATTACTTTATCTGTGATGAGAAGTTGGATGCGCTATTACAAGAACAGCTTGTAGAGATTAATCCAGATGCTCGAGCAGAAATCATTCGTGAGATATCTACTTATGTTCATGATCAGGTATATTGGTTAGGTCTATACGTTGACCCGGATATGTGGATTGTCAGCAATAAGGTTTCAAATGTAAAATTCTCAGGTGTAACACCATTCTATAATATTATGGAATGGGATATGACCGAATAATACATTTTGATTCATCCAAACTTACTGGGACAGCAAATCGCTGTCCCAGTATTTCAAAATTTATCAGTTAGTTTAAAGAGTTGAGTAGTATGTCTCGATATATTATCCGAAGAATCCTACAAGCAATTCCTTTACTATTCATCATCAGCATCTTATTATTCTTCCTAATGATGAATACTGGTGATCCACTTGCTACGATGGGTGGACGTAAACCCACGCGACCTGAAGATCGAGCAAGATTGGAACGTCAACTTGGTCTTGATAAACCAATATATGTGCAGTATATCTTTTGGTTAATCGGGAATGATTGGTCGAAAATCGATATGGATGGAGATGGCATCGCTGAAACACCTGGCACACGAAAAGGAGTCTTACGAGGTGATTTTGGCGATTCCTTGGTCAGCCGTGGTAAAGCGGTTGTGGATATCATTATGGATCGACTTCCGAATACGCTCATATTAATGATTCCTGCAGAAATCATTGTGATAATCGTATCGCTCTTAGTAGGAATCTATTCTGCATTGCGTCAATACTCAGCGATTGATCATATTGTGACTGGATTATCTTTCATAGGTTACTCAATGCCAATCTTTTTCGTAGCGTTATTATCGATGTATATCTTTGGAGTCAACTTCAAAGCATGGGGTTTACCTTATCTTCCAACGGTTGGTATGTTTGATCCAAAGGTAGGCAAAACGGTTGGTCAAGTGATCTTACATATGATCTTACCCATATTTAGTATGACTTTGATCACAGCAGCTGGATATAGTCGTTTTGTGAGATCGCAAATGTTAGAAGTGATCAGCGAGGATTATATTCGAACAGCAAGATCTAAAGGTTTGCCTAAAAGAATGATTATTTCTCGTCATGCTCTTAAAAATGCGTCATTGCCTCTCGTTACAATTGTTGGTCTGGATATCCCGATGTTACTAGCAGGCGCTGTAGTTACAGAAAGTATATTTGCCTGGCCGGGAATGGGCAGGTTATTCATCGATCATCTTTCTAGATCTGATACTCCAGTGGTTATGGGTATATTAATGATGATTTCTGTTGTGGTTGTTTTATCGCAACTGATCACTGATATTATTTATGCATGGTTGGATCCAAGGATTCGATATACATAATGTAAGGAGACATACATGGCTATCCAAACAGAGGCAGAATTTTACCAACTTCAAGAAGAAATAGTCGCAGAACCATTAACGCCGGGACAAATCATACGATTACGCTTCTTGCGTCATAAGATGGCTGTTTTTGGCGCCATCATGCTAGTTGTATTATTATTATATTCTTTTGGCGGGGCATTTTTTATTACTGAAGATCAAGCAAATTTTACCAATACAAAGATGAGATTGAGCGCTCCTTCAAGGGTGCATCCTTTTGGCACAGATACAGTTGGGCGGGATATCTTTGCAAGAACAATTTATGGTGGACAGATTTCGCTAATCATTGGTCTGTCAGCAGTGATTGTCGAAGTGATCGTTGGGGTGCTGATAGGCGCTATTGCAGGATACTATGGTGGTTGGATTGATGGATTATTAATGCGATTTACTGAGGCAATGTTTAACATTCCCCAACTCTTTTTACTGTTAGTGATGGCAAAATTCTTTGGTGGAAAGATCCCACCAATTGATATGTTTGGAAGATCATTTAGTGGAAGTGTGATAGTCATTATTGTGATTATTGGAATCACAAGTTGGATGTATTTAGCTCGTATTGTAAGAGCGAATTTTCTTTCTTTGAAAGAACGCGAATTTGTTCTAGCGGCTCATACGACTGGTACATCAAATTTGTCGATAATATTTAATCATATCTTACCAAATAGTATTGCTCCAATTATCGTTTCAGGTACATTGAGTGTTGCAAATGCGATTATCTCTGAAGCATATATCAGTTTTCTCGGATTAGGTGTACAGCCACCTACTGCGACTTGGGGGAATATGCTCGAAGGCGCTTACAATTATATTGAGACTGCGCCATGGTTATGGATCTTCCCTGGCACCTTAATTGTCTTAACTGTACTTTCGATCAACTTTGTAGGAGATGGTATGAGAGATGCCCTTGACCCACACGCTATCGTGGAGGCAAAGTAGCCAATGGAAAACGAACCAATATTAGAAATACAAGATTTAGTAGTGAAATTTCACACCTTGGATGGCGTTGTTCATGCTGTCAATGGGGTTTCGTATAGTCTAGATGAGGGAAAAACATTAGGTGTAGTTGGTGAAAGCGGATGTGGAAAGAGTGTGAGTGTTCTATCTGTAATGCGCTTGATCCAAGATCCTCCAGGAAAGATATGGGGAGGAAAAATTCTACTGCATGGAAAGAATCTCTTGGAATATTCTGAGAGTCAGATGGAGAGAATTCGAGGGGCGGAAATCGCGATGATTTTTCAAGATCCAATGACTTCACTCAACCCAGTATTGACGATAGGTAAACAGATTAGCGAGAGTATGGTTATTCACTTGGGCATGAACCTTGAGGAAGCAAATGCTAGAGCGATAGAATTATTAAATATTGTCGGTATTCCGCATTCAAAAGATCGCATTGGTGATTATCCGCACCAGTTTTCAGGGGGAATGCGTCAGAGAGCGATGATTGCGATGGCATTGTCATGCAATCCTGAAATTTTAATAGCTGATGAACCAACAACAGCTCTCGATGTAACCATACAAGCTCAGATTGTAGACTTGGTTAGGAGATTAAGAGATCAATTGGGTATGTCAGCGATTTGGATTACACATGATCTTGCTGTCGTTGCTGATTTAGCTGATAAAGTGGTTGTGATGTACGCTGGTTTTATTGTTGAAGAAGCTGATGTATATCGGCTGTATGAGAATCCTCTTCACCCATATACGATTTCACTGTTGAAATCATTGCCAAGAGTCGATAGCAGCAGAGAGCATGAACGCCTGGCAACAATACCAGGTTCTCCCCCAACAGGTGCGAAGGCAATCTCGGGTTGTCCTTTTGTACCACGCTGTAAATATGTGATCGATAGATGTCGAATTGAAAATCCTCAACTTGAGCAAATTGAATCCGATCATAAAATGGCTTGTTGGGTTGATGTGAGTAATGGGAGACCACGA
This sequence comes from uncultured Anaerolineaceae bacterium, assembly GCA_964547225.1. GTDB lineage: Bacteria > Chloroflexota > Anaerolineae > Anaerolineales > UBA4823 > CAZJMV01. The sequence goes on from CAZJMV010000092.1 coordinate 4,452, forward strand.
TGAATCCAGATTTACCCCTTCTAGACGTTCGTGAATTAAAAAAATATTTTCCGATTACACAGGGAATAATTTTTCAAAAAGAGATCGGAGCTGTAAGAGCTGTTGATAAGATTAGTTTTTTTATCAATCGGGGAGAAACATTGGGGTTGGTCGGAGAGAGCGGATGTGGAAAAACCACGACAGGAAGGACGATTATTCAACTTTATCAACCAACCTCCGGTCATGTTTTCTTCGAAGAACAAGATTTATCAGAATTAAAAGGCTCTCAAATGCGGTCCTTGCGTAAGCGAATGCAAATGATCTTTCAAGATCCATATGCGTCATTGAATCCTCGCTGGACTGTAGCGCGAATTATCGCTGAACCCATTCTTGTCCATAAAATCAATCATGGGAAATCTAAGATTGACCGTGTAAAGGAACTTCTCGAACTTGTGCAGTTGAATTCAAGCTTTTTAAATCGTTATCCTCATGAGTTTTCAGGTGGTCAAAGACAGAGAATAGGAATAGCGCGAGCATTAGCCTCGGATCCCGAATTTATTGTTTGTGATGAGCCAATTTCAGCTCTTGATGTATCTATTCAGGCACAAATAGTCAATCTATTAGAGGATCTGCAGGAGCAATTAAATCTAACGTATTTATTTATTGCGCATGATTTAAGCATGGTAAGGCATATTTGTAATCGTGTTGCTGTTATGTATTTAGGTGTGATTGTTGAACTAGCTGATCGAGATGAACTTTATGATCATGCATTGCATCCCTATACAAAAGCGCTTTTATCTGCGGTTCCAATTCCTGATCCCCGTGTCACGAGATCACGTAAACGGATTATCCTCGAAGGTGATCCTCCTAGCCCATCGAATCCACCATCCGGTTGTCGTTTTCATCCACGCTGTTCAATGAGTGAATCAAAGTGTGAGAAAGAAGATCCAATTTGGAGGGAGGTCAGTCCAGGTCATTGGGTGAAATGCCATTTAGTATAAAATTTCAGTTCGCGCTTATTATTTGAGGTTGTTCGTATGCTTATCAAATCTCTTGATATTGAAGAACTTATCCGTATACCTTATGTTGATATGGATTATGGTTATGATATTTCTCCAGATGGCTCTAAGGTTGCATTCTCTTGGAATAAATCGGGACGCTGGGAAATATATGTTCAATCGATAAAAAATAGCAAAGAGCCAAAAAGAATTTCTATAGGGGATGGAGCCAAGTTTAATCCGCGTTGGTCTCCAGATGGAAATCGACTCGCTTATATCATGGACAAAAACGGAGGCGAAGCTTATGACATAAAGGTATTGAATTTCTCTCAGAACCGTATCATAGGCTTAACTCCTAATACCCCGTTTGAGATATTACCTAGTTATTGTTGGTCTCCAGACGGCGAGCAGATTGCATTTGCTGCAAACCGAGGTGGGATTTTTGATGTATATATCATGTCTTCTTTAGGAGGATATATTAAAAAGGTTTTTTCTCTTACCTTTCCGTTTTGGGAACTAGAATGGTCGCCAGATGGTCGCTATTTATCGATAGTATCAGAAGCAAAGGGACAAGATTATTGGGTTTATATTGTTGATGTTCAAAGTGGCGAATATCAACTTGTAACTATGGATAGTGACCCAATCTGTGCAAAGGATGCCAGTTGGTCACCTGATGGTCGCTTTTTGGCTTTTGCCTCAAATCACCTTGGTTATTATAATATCGCTGTCTATGAAATCGAAACTAAAAAGGTTGCTTTTTTAACCGAAGGTGAAACTAGTGATGAATTTCCTGATTGGTCGCCTAAAGGAGATAAGATTGTATATTTAAAAGGATATGGGGGAAAAACTGTGTTAGCTGTTTATCAATTTTTAGGTAAGAGGTTTGATGAATACAAAATTGATGATGGGGTACATTATCGTCCGAAGTATTTACCTGATAATCAGACCATCATCAGTATCTTTGACAATCCAAAACAAACGAGTGATCTATGGCAATTAAGTTCTAAGGATGGTAATATAAAACAACTCACCATCTCAATGCCTGTTACTTTTGATAACTCTTGCCTGATTGTTCCTGAAGAAATCCAGTATCCAAGTTTCGATGGCGCGCTTGTCCCAGCGTTGCTTTATCAATCACCGGATAATGAAAAGAAATCCTCACCTGCGGTTATCTATATCCATGGTGGACCCTCATGGTTAACTCAAATAACCTGGGATCCGAATATTCAATATATGGTTAATCGAGGCTGGACTGTGTTAGCGCCAAATTATCGCGGTTCAACAGGTTATGGACGGGATTGGCAATGGGCGAATCAATTTGATTTAGGTGGTGTGGATACAAAAGATGTCGTTGCTGGTGCAGAGTTTTTAATTAAGGAAGGATTAGCTCACCCTAATAAGATTGCTGTTACAGGAACAAGTTGGGGTGGCTATTTGACGATGACCTGTTTGACACAATATCCTGATCGATGGGCTGCAGGGTCAGCGATTGTACCTTTTATTAACTGGTTCACTAGTCATCCAAATTCTAGGGAGGACCTTCGTCATTGGGATATTGAGAATTTTGGGACGGCTGAAGAAAATCATGATTTATGGTATAAACGATCACCATTTTTCTTTTTAGAGAGAATGCAGGTACCGATTCAATTGATTTGTGGTGAGAACGATGTTCGCTGTCCGGCAAGTGAATCAGCTCAAGCTAAGGATGAATTATTGAGACTAGGGAAAATTTGTGATTATCATCTTTACAAAGACGAAGGACATAGTTTTCTGAAAATTGAGAATCTTGTTGATTCAAAGAAAAAAAGAGTAGAATTTTTAGAAGAGTATTTAGAGAAAGAATAATATGCTAACAAAAGCTAAAGAAATACATCAAAAATTAATCGAATGGCGTAGAGACATTCACCAATACCCTGAATTAGGTTTTAACGAGTTCCGAACATCAGAGAAAGTAGCTAATGTATTAAATGATTTAGGTTGCCGAGTTCGAACAGGAGTTGGTAGGACAGGAATCGTTGCAGAATTAGGAGTAGGGAAGCCAATTGTAGCTATTCGTGCCGATATGGATGGGCTTCCAATAATTGAAGCTAATGATGTATCATATAAATCGAGGCATGAGGGTGTGATGCATGCCTGTGGTCATGACGCTCATACTTCAATTTTGCTCGGAGTAGCAGACCTATTAACACGAGAAGAATTTGATGGAACAATTCGTTTTATCTTCCAACCATCAGAGGAAATGGAAGATGAAGAAGGTGTAAGTGGAGCGCCGCGCATGATTGATGATGGCGCAATGGAAGATGTTGATCATACCTTTGCATTGCATGTATACTCAGCTTTGAAAACGGGTCGTGTGGAGATTTCGATGGGGGATGCTTCCGGAGGCGTGGATACTTTCTATGGTAGTGTTCTTGGAAAAGGAGGGCATGGATCGACACCCCATAAAGTTGTTGATCCAATTTATATTTCCGCCTTCGTTATTCAAGCTTTACATAGCATTATCTCACGTAGAATTGATCCATATTATTCAGCAGTAATTAGTATTGGATCGATCCGGGGGGGAGAAATTGATAATGTCATTCCCGAAAAGGTAGAATTAATCGGCACGATTCGATATAGAAAACCAGAAGTGCAAGTAAGATTACATGAAGAAATCGAGCGAGCGTTTTCAATCGCTAAAACGATGGGTGGTGATTATGATCTAAGAATACAGATTGGTTATCCTCCGATGGTGAATAATATCGAAGTGGCAAAAGTCATCGAAGAAGTATCTGCTGATTTACTGGGAGCAGACCATATCGACTATCCTGAACCCGATATGGGAGCGGAAGATTTTGTGTTCTTTATGCAAGAAGCGCCTGGCGCTATGTTTTATCTTGGTTGTAGAATTGAAGGAGATGAACGCAGACATCATGATCCACGTTTTGATATCGATGAAGATTGTTTGCCGATTGGATCCGCAATTTTAGCCGAGACGGCATTACGACTTTTGAAATTTAATAATACATAATTATTTTAACACTCATCCCGGTTTACAACGATGAGTGTTGAGAAATCTTTCGGTTTTGGATCATGTCGGATCGTATGATTAAGTTATTTATGGATATTCAACAAAATATCCATCTGATTGAACAGCACTTTGAAATGTGGGGGATTGAGAAGTCCCATATCATTAAAGATGAAATGAACCGGCAAATTATTTCACAAAGTTTGTCGGCTATTCGAAAAGCTTTAAAAGATTTACCCGAGGGTTTTCTTGATCGTTTCTCAGAAGTTCCTTGGGTTGCTACAATTCTACAATGGGAGGAATTGCTAGAAAGTGAAATTGAATCGGAATTAAGTTTGGTATGGGATGAAATTCTTTATTATCTTCCTCAGTTATCAAGTATGGTAAAAGAAATTTTTATATACTTGTCCATTGAATGATGAAAAAAAAGGGTTGTGGATAGTTACACAACCCTGCACGGAATATTTGAATCAATTTTAATTCTTAGCTACTACTTGCATTATTATGAGGAAGTTTAGGAATTAACCAAGAAAGAAATTGATCCGTTGATCGGGTTTGTGTAAGCACATGTCCTGGACCGGTTAGTTCAACCACTAATCCCTCTCCACTGAATAGCGTTGATTTCATGCCACCGATTTTCTTGATTTGAAAGCCTATATTTTCATTGAAAGCAACAAGGTGACCAGTATCCACTGTGATTTTTTGTCCTGGTTCTAAATTGATTTCATCAATAGCGCCATAAGCTGATAAAACAACCTGTCCCTGACCCGCGGCGCGTAGCATAATTAATCCCTCAGATGCAAAGAATGTTTTAGCTCCACCCCATTTGGTATCTAAATCAATCCCAGTTTCGGACGCTATATAGGATCCCGATTGGATTAGCATCGGATGCTCTAGTGGGAATGAAATCATATCACCTGGTAGGGGAGGGGCTACGGCTACAAAGCCACCATTTGCCCCAGCTTGATATGTATTCATGAAAAAACTCTCCCTGCCCAGCATGGATCGAGTAAGTGATTTGAATAATCCGCCTTGTGCTTTGGTTTGTATGGACATATCACTGGACATACTAACCATTGCACCAGCTTCAACGCGTACCTCTTCTTGCGGCGCTAAATTGAGGTATGAGATAGAAAAAGCGGGTCGATATTTAATATCAATTTTCATTTTTATCTCCTTTCAAAAGTCATTCAATATATTGGTTTATTAATCATTTCAAGATGAAGTTCTTCTCCGAGATATGGATGATTGACAACTACCTCCTCATTAAGTTCAATTCCCAGTCCAGGTTCTAATGGTGGTATTATATAACCCTCTTGCCAGACAATCGGTTTCTTCAAAATTTCAGCATGGAAGCCCCCCCAATTAAGAATTCCCTCTTGGATCAAAAAATTTGGGCTACAAACATCAAGTTGGATATTAGCAGCGCCTTCAATCGGGCTGCAATAAAGGTGTGGTGCGATCTGTGCATAGTATGCTTCCGCCATCCCAGCAATTTTCTTAGACTCTAAGATACCACCGACTCTTCCTATTGCCATCTGAATAATCGAGGCTGCCTGATTCTGAAGGATTGATGAAAATTCATACTTTGTAGTGAGTCGTTCTCCGGTGGCGATTGGAATGCTAGTAGCGTTAGCTACTCGAGACATCTCGGAAATATTTTCTGGTGGGACTGGTTCTTCGAACCATAATAGATCGTAAGGTTCCAGTTTCTTTGCTAGCTGTATCGCGCTGGATGTGGTCATTTGCCCATGAGTTCCAAGTAATAAATCACATTTTGTACCGACAGCCTCTCGAATATTGGCTACATACATTTCAACATGGTCTAAGTCTTCAGCGGTTAATTGTCTTGGGTCAAAAGCCGAACGAGAGCCAATTGGATCAAATTTGATTGCCGTAAATCCATCTTGAACGTATTCATATGCGCGTTGAGCAGCTAACTCTGGGTCAGTGTACACATCTTTTTGGTCTGATTCTTTTGGGTAGAGATAAGTATAAGTGCGTAACTTTTCGTGTATTTTTCCTCCCAATAACTGATAAACTGGTACCTCAAGCGCTTTACCGATGATATCCCAAGATGCTATTTCGATTGCACTTATTACTGCCATCATCGATAAATCTGGACGTCCTGTATAAGCTCTTGTATAAAGCGTTCTCCATAGTTTTTCGATCTTGAAAGGATCATGACCAATAACGATCCTTTCCAAAACATCTTCAATCATTCTCGCAACAACATGGGGATGGAATGGAACGCTATATGCTTCTCCTATTCCTGATAAACCATTATCAGTAATGAGTTTAAGTAGAATCCAATATCTTCCGCCAAAGTGAGGAGCTGGATTATCAATGATAAATATTTTATAGTCTACAATTTTCAAATGTTTTGTTCCTTTTAATGGTCTGTGATATGATTATACTGCATTAGAAATCCAAACACACCATTGACTTTCAGATCATTACTAAATAGCTATTAGTGCGAGTAAAGAAAAATACTTATAAAGATTATGTCACTGGTTCTATAGGAGAAGATCTATGCACAAGAAGCTAACGATTTTTCTATTTTTAACCACAATTTTGGTCACATCCTGTGGTCCTGGTCAACTATTTGGACCAACAGAAACTCCAGTCCCATCAGAGACTCCTATCCCCACCGAGACTTTCACGGCAATCCCAACGGAGCCTCCTGCTCCAACTATGCCGCTGGAAACAGAGCCTGCAGAAGTTCCTACCCAAGCAGCTCCAGCCCAATCTGCACTTCCTGTTTCCGGAGAACCAATTTTTGTTGAAGAATTCACTGATAATAGTCGCGGTTGGGCGTCCTTAGATGCTAATGCTCAAGTTGAAGTCATAGATGGAAATTTATTACTTTCGGCGGTTAAAGTTGATCCACCTGCGATCGCTTATTGTACTGGTCAAGATTGTATCCCTCCTGGAGATCGATTTTACTATCAAGTCGTACTAGCAGAGGAAATACCTGCTGAACAAGGAATTGGTCTTGTTTTCGGACTTGACCCTGCAAAAGAGACCTATTATCGTTTAAGTATACGCCCTTCTGATGGTAAATATAGTTTACGGAAGCGAATTGCCGGAGAATGGGATACGCCAGCACACTGGGAAGATTCTGAATATATCAACCTAACACCAGCAATTAATACCATTGGCGTTGGATATCAAGGAGGAATCGTTGATATCTATATAAATGGGCAACGCATCGCGAATCGAGTCGATACTAATCCATTACCAGCGGGAGCAGTTGGATTGATAGCGGAAGGTGGCGCTTTAATGGTAAACAGCGCGGCATTGTTAAATTTGGAAATTGCACAGCCTCCATCTGAAACAGAAACATTACGTCCGACAAATACCCCTGGTAATACACCCACTCCTTCACCCTATGCAGCCTGCTATCCAGGTGTACCAGAAGGACATTGGGTCCTACAGATAACATTGGTTGGTAATGAGCCCATGACGATCACAATAGATGGTGTCAATTATGAGTTAAAAGATATGATCAGTGTTTTCTATCTAACGATTGGCGATGTGCATGTTGTCAAGATTGGAAATAAGACTCGTGAATATCAAATGAAGGAATGTAAAGTAGAGTATGTTAAAGCCAAAAAATAAAATGGGAAATCTTCGCTCATTTTTTGGATCGATAAAAAGAGGTGTCCTATCATGAAAAGAATAATTAGGTTAGTCATACCCAAGTTAACTTTAGCGCTCATTTTATTTGTTTGGATATTCTTCTCAACAAGTCTGATAAGGATTGTATCTGCACAATCGCTATCTCAAACGAATACATCGGTTTCAACAGCATCTAATCCAATTGTTCATGCTGAATTGACCACAAATTGTCGTCAAGGTCCAGGAACCGCATATAAGATTGTTGGATGGTTAGTGAAAGGGGAATCAACTGAAGTGCTTGGAAGAGATGAAGGTCGTCATTGGTGGTATATTGAAAATCCAACCAGAGATGGACATTGCTGGGTTTGGGCGCATAGCACCTTTACCGACGGTAATACTGGAACGGTTCCGATTATCCAAGTTTCAGCCTCCATTAACCATTATGAAGAAGATCAAGGCTGTTTATTAACTGTCTGCTTTTCAGGAAAAGACGAAATAATCTATTGCAGTTGTAAACCAGCGCCAAAAGAAGTACCAAAGTTTATCTGTCAAAACTATGGTTGTCCTATATTTCCATGGTTCCGCTAAATGGTATTAATTGGTTCAATGTTCCCAAGCCTAATCAATAATATAGGTAGCTAAGTAAAATTTTAACAGCTCCCATCACCTCATAATTATATTTTTGATTTTATTATCCTTCACAGTCTATAAGAATATCACTTAATGTATTGTTTAACGCATGACTAAGGTGATATATATATTTCCATTGGCTTACTATACTCCTAGACCCACAATTTGATTTATTCGCCAATATATTCGCAAAAATACTGATTTTCGAAATCTCTGAATCTTAGATATAGTTGATATAGAAAAACGTTAGAATACAAGACCTAGCAAACCAAGATAATACCTCCTCTTGGGAAGGTAAATTTGAAATCGTCTCACTAGTCGGAACAATATCGATTAATGGATCACACTTACATATTTCTATCTCGGATGGTTAGGGGAAAACGATTGGTGGGATTTTAGAAGAAGGATACTTGATCTATACCACTGCGGAGATCGTAATTGCTGCTTTTCCTGATTTGGTATACCGGCGTGAGTTGTGTGAGGAATCTGGTTATTTAGAGTTGCTAATAGAGCGCAGATAAATTATTATCATTGCTAATAATAATAATCCGGCGCACATATAACAAAATAATGTTGTGATGAGAGCTATAGGACTAAAATAATCGATTAGTACACCGATTAACCAGGGTGTAATGATCGCACCAAGGCTACCCAATGCCCACAAAATGCCTGTCAATCTACCGGTAATTACGATATGTTTTTTTGCTACTGAATACGTCATTGGGAAATTAGATGCTAACGCAAAACCAAAACCAAAAGTCCCAACACTTATACTAATTAACGATCCGGAGAACAGGATGATAATTCCTAAACTAATGATTGCTGCCGTAAGATTGAACTGCAATATTTTTTCTGGTTCAAATCGCGACGAAATTGGAATAGCCAACAAGCGTCCCAGTGTGAGCGCCAGCCAAAAGTTTGCATTCATAAGGGAAGCTGTTGAGATTTGTCCATATTCATAATTAAGCGTAAAGGTATAAATCCAGCCACCAAAGCTGACTTCAGTACCAACAAAAATAAAAAATAACAGACCAAAAAGAGCGATTAAAACCAGATTAGTTTCTTTCTTATCCTCTTTTCTAATGTCAATGGATGGGCAAGGTGATGGCTGATTGAATAACCAAAGCGCTGGGGGGATAATTAATAGCGATAAAATCCAATAGGCATTATGTACTCGTAGATCAAAGGAAAGAATTCGACCAACTAATAAAGGGACGATAAATCCACCTATGCCAGAAAAGAGGTATAGCGCATTTAAGTAGGGGTTCGCTTTTTCCTTATAGTGCCATATAGTTAGTGTATTGCTCCCAACATCTATTCCTCCAAGTCCTAAGCCAATTATGAACAATATTAAACCAGTAATAATAAGCATTGGTGATAAGGGAACTAAAGCCATGAAAATTGCAGATATCAAGAGAGTGGCTGCTAATAAGCGATTCCCTTTCACGTGATCATAGGCGTGTCCTAAGAAAAGGGAGCCCAGGAGGTATCCAAGCGATCTTGCCGAGAAGAGCGATCCCGTTGAAGACAGATTACTATGCGTTATTTCTGCTAAAGAAGGCAGGGTAGGTCCTAAGGATGAGATAACCATTCCTAATGCAAATGTAGCTCCACAATACCCTAGGGAGGGTTTTATATATTCCAGTGAAAGAGTTTTTGAATTATTTATTTTTCCACCATCTTTTGGAGTTCATCTAAAAATTCAGCCTGGTTGGTAACTGTATTTGGAAAACCAAGACGTAGAGCAAGTCTGGTGAGTTGGGGTGGATCAACATAGGTTGTGGAGAGAATATTTACCTCCGAGATAACTTCTCTAGTCGCTCCATCTAATAATACAATTCCCATTGAGAGAGCGATGATGCGTTCAAAATTTTCGGCACAGAAATCGATATCATGCGAAATCGTGATCACCGTTTTCCCACGCTTGTGTAAAGTATCTACAATATGAGCAATACGTTCTATGTTTACCGCATCTTGCCCTGTTGTTGGTTCATCTAAGATTACAATGGGTGTGTCCATGGCGATAATGGATGCGATTGCGACCATTTTTCGCCATGTGGGAGATAAATCATAAGGATTAGAGTCGCGAAAATTATGCAAGTCTGTTAATTGAATAGCATCTTCTACGTTAGATTCTATTTGCTGTTCTGAAAAACCAAGATTTTTAGGACCAAAAGAGATTTCATCATAGATGTTTCGTTTGAATAATTGCTCATCTGGGTTTTGGAATACATATCCAACACAAGCAGAGAGCTTAGCAACCGTATGTTCCTTTGTATCCCAATCTCCAATCGTTACTTTTCCATCACCAGGAATTAAGAGCCCGTTGAAGTGTTTTACGAGTGTTGTTTTCCCAGCGCCATTTTGTCCTACAATGGCGACTAATTCACCGGTATCTATAGAAATATTCAAACCTGATAATGCCTTAATTTGACCTGGATAGGAAAAGTGTAGATTCGATACATTAATTTTCATGGATTACCCCTAGAAAACCTGTTACGGCTTCATCAATTGTAACTGGAAGTGGTTTGTCTTTTGACCAAAGTTTGTTTTGAGATGCAATTCTGGCAGTTGAGGTGTAGCGTGAGATTCCTGCTCCAATTTCTGGTAGTTTGGGAGAAGTTAATACATCTTGAGGTGTACCTTGGGCGATGATTTCTCCTTGGCACAACGCAATCACTCGATCTGCAAATTGTGCTACCCATTCGATTTTATGTTCTGCCATGATGACTGTCATTCCTTGGTTGCTCATTGTTTTTATGACTTTGAAAACTTCACGTGTGCCAATGGGATCCATTTGTGACGTGGGTTCATCAAGCACCAATACTTTGGGTTGCATGACTAGAATCGAAGTCAAAGCGACGCGCTGCTGTTGACCTCCAGAAAGTGAATACGGAGATCTTTTGGCGAGATCGGTAATACCCGTTAATTGCATAGCATTTTCAACTCGTTCTATCATTTCTTGCCTTGGAATCCCAATATTTTCCAACCCGAAAGCGATTTCTTCAAAGACGGTGAATTTTGCGCCTGAAATCTGGTTGAACGGATTTTGAAAAGCTAATCCTACACTTAATACCCATTCACTCAAATTCGAGTCCTGGGTATTAACACCCGCAACTTTCACTTTCCCGGATAATTCTCCTTGGAAAAAGTGAGGGATAAATCCAGCAATTGTATAGCATAAGGAGGATTTTCCAGCTCCATTTGGTCCAATCAAAGCGATAAACTCACCCTCTTGAATATCTAAATTGATTTCATTGAGAGCCTTCTCTTCAGTTATAGGGTATTGATAGGAAAGATTTTCGAGTTCTACGATAGCCATAGCCGTATTCCTATGGTGATAATCATAATAAAAAGTAAAAACCACCGAGAAGCCTTTTCAATATTCGGGTCATTGATCTCACGTAAAGAAGTTTTTTTAAGTGGAGAGGTAAAAGCGCGCGCTTCAATGGCAATAGCGCGTTCTTCGACATCCACAATGGATCCAAAAACTAAAGGACCAACAAGTGGTAATACCGCCCCAGCACGTTTGATCATATTTCCGCTTGTTTCCAAACCTCGTGAACGCTGCGCATCGATGATGGTGTTAGCTTTGATTTGCATTTGTGGAATGATCTGTAATGTAGAAGTGATTACATAGGAGAGGGCTCCTGGCATGCCTCTACGTGTTAAATCACTCATAAGATCGCTTGGATGCGTGGTGAGTAATAGTAGAATGAATGAAGAAACCATAACAAGTATTCGTGTTGATGTGGAAAAAGCATATTTTACACTTTCTACAGTGATATCTATAAACCAAAGTTGGAATAGAAGTCTTCCCTCAGTAGGATAGAATAAAGCTTGCATAACAAAAATGAATCCGATTACTGGTAATAAAAGTTTTCCAACTGCTTTGATGAATTCGGTTTGAACTTTGCTTGCGAAGCTCAATGGAATGATAATAAGAAGAAAAATGATTGATGGCAACCAGAAATAGGGTACAAGAAATGCTAAGATAATTAACGTAAATACTAATGTTAGCTTGGTGAACGGGTTCGTTCTGTGAATTGAGCTGTTACGCTCTAGATAAAAGGAAAAATTTTCACGCATATTTCACTTAAATAATGTAGCTGTTCTTCATTGAATGCCCGAAACGAACAGCTACATTTCTAGTTGGTTAGCCTAATAATTGTACAAGTACTAAGGCATAAAGGATGATCAAAACTATCGCGACCACGAAAGAGATTATGAGTTGATTTTGGCGTTTACCCGTTTGGGAAATTTCCACATTTTCAGGACGTGGAAAGCGAGCCAAGTATCTCTTGGGTAATCCTTGAACGATAGCGAAAGCGAGTAATGCCGTCGCGATTTTATCAAAGGGTTCTACGAGGAAATTAGAGCTAAGAACGGCGGTGACAATATCACGCCCTGTTTGAATCAGGAATGCTGTAATGAAGGAAGATCCACTAGCTGTGATACCGCCGTAGATATAAACTGCGATTGGGGTTGAGACGATGGCAGCGGTAAGTGCCACTAAAAAGCCAGTGATCATGACTTTCCACCAGTTCTTAAACAGACCGAGATTAGCACACCAACCGGTTACAAACCCAATAAAAAGTGCAACCGGAAACCATGGAAAGGCATTTGGATCAATTAATAATCCCCATATGATATTTGACAATGTACCGGTTAATGCTCCAGCCCATGGACCACAAATAGCAGCTACTAACATAGTCCCGATTGAATCGAGGTAAACGGGTAATCTTAATAGTACTACGATCTGTCCGATAACAACATTGATCGCAATGGCAACTGCCATTAATACCCAGGTCATGGTAGAAAAATCTTTCTTGATTGAATCAACTAATTTCATGATAAATTCTCCTTTCTCGTATTTTCTCTCTTGTTGTATCTATCTCCAAATTCATAATAATGTTGACCGATGTTTAGATATTTTGTTTTTTGTAATTGTTATGGTTACTTTTGAATAATGATCAATTTTCAAATTTCCTTTTAATTATCCTCGATATTTACACCTCCCAGGTATTACTATCATAAATTATTCTAGCAACGACAAGTTAATCATACGTTCTTTGAAAAATTCAATAAAATCTCTTGCTTGAACTGATAACGCGACTTTGATATTAGCTGCTTGATCAGTGATGTTGAAAAAGTCTGCAAAAGTTTTCCCCATCGAAACGCCACTATTGATATCGACATCAACGTATAAATCCTGAGTTTCAACAAAATCAGGTCGTATGGTTAATGCCAATGCAAGCGGGTCATTAATGACACATCCTTGAATTTTCTGATAAGATTTATGGAATTCCATATAAAAACGGGTTGCTTCAGCGATAAAGGTTGAGATAGGAGATTTGTGCTCTAAAAGTTGATCAACATCTAATTGGGTAATGATGACATGATAAGTCACATCTAGGGGGGCGAGTGTGATTGGCATACCAGAGTGATAAACAATATGGGCAGCATGTGGATCGCAGTAGGTATTAAATTCAGCCTGTGGTGTGGTATTACCAGCAAAATTTATCGCACCACCCATAATGAATACTTCTTGAACAGCTTGCGCTATTCTTGGTTCAAGTCGAAGCGCTAAAGCGAGATTGGTCAGTGGTCCTATCGCAACAACGGAAATTTCACCTGGTGATGACATAATCGTATCTATAATCAAATTAACCGCATGCTGTTGGCTCGGTTTAATTTTTGGTGTCGGTAGTTGAGCGTATCCGATTCCAGTGTTTCCATGTGTTTCAGGAGCGAGTAATAATGGTTTTACAAGAGGAACTGAGGATCCGCGCGCAACCGGTATGTGGGTAGCGTCGGTTAGCTCTAATATACTCAGGGTATTTTGTACACCTTGGTCTACAGAACAATTACCATTTACGACAGTAATCGCTTCTAAGGAAATATCCGGAGAAGCAATTGCTAATAAAATAGCAAGCGCGTCATCAATACCTGGGTCTGCATCAATGATAATTCGTCTTTTTTTCATTCTTTTACTGTAGTGCAAGAAATAACCATTGTTTATTTGATATATTTTATCATAGCTTATGATATATGAATGACAATTGAAGCTTGATGGAATCAATTTACCATTTAGAAAGAGAGTCAATAAAATTCTTTAGTGAATAAACTGGCAACCATGGGATTAAAATCGGAATAGATGATGAATACTCTTGGAATTGTAGATCTGATCCATACCTTTCATACTGCTTTTTCTCAAGTCTCACGGAAGAAACTATCATTACAATGATTATTCCAATCAGCCCTAATGTACTAATCATCCATTCTGAAATCCTTGAATAGGCTGTCCATCCAGCTATCCAGTTTCCAAGCCAAAAAACAATCTCACCTAAATAATTTGGGAATCTAACCCATTGATAAAGTCCAATATCACAATAGTGGTGTGGATTTTTCTTCTTGTAAACCCCTTTTTGATGATCTGCTGTAATTTCTAAAGCAAAACCAAGAACCATAAACACTAACCCTAAGGTTTGAAAAAAAGAAGATGGACTTTTTGTTTGAAGAATAAATAGCGCTGGACTGAACATGAATAGGTATAAGATTGATACAGATCCCCAAGTTGCTAATTTTGCAAAAAACGGGATTTTTCTACTATTTTTGTGAATTGCCTCCAGCTCCATGCGGTACGGTTTTTGAGTTTCTCTTTGCACAAGAAATATCAATAACCTTAATCCATAAGTACCAAGGAGAGATAACTGGATCAAGAGGGTTATGGAAATGTTTTCTATAGAAAGAACAATGGAGATTAAACTCAAAGATAGGATTGTGAAGGCGTAACCAATAGTTATAAAGTATAAAAATCTGTAAAAGCCTATTGATGTTGTAAAAAGGGTAAAAGTGTAAAACATAAAAAAGATGAGTATGATATTCGGTTCTAAATAAGATTGAAACAATATGTTAAAGTTTAGCATTTGTATATTTCTGATAAGATAAAAAAGATTACTCTTTAGAATCCCAAAGAGATCTTAGGTAATGAACAGTCTCAGGGAGGGCTGTTCTTGCATCTCCTTCAATAATTGCTCCTTCTTGTTGCCAACATTCAATTGAAATAAAACCCTGATAATTAATCTCTTTAAGTGCCTTGAATCCTGGTTTAAAATCTAGATAGCCTCTCCCAGGTTGCAGGCGGTTATTATCAGCAATGTGCACCATACCTAGGTGTTTGCCAGCTTGGATTATGGGGTCATAAAAGTTGCGTTCTTCAATATTCATATGGAAGAAATCCGCCAACACCATCAAGCGTGGATGATTTATTTGGTCGCAGATTTCCAAACCTTGTTCTACACGATTTAAAAAGGTAGTCTCATAGCGGTTGAGTGGTTCTAGGAATAATGCCGACGTTCCATCTGGTAAATCTCTCAACCATTCAGCAATGATATGAATGGTTATTTCTTTCGTTAATTGGTATGAATTTTTCCATGGTGAAAGATTAGGAAATTTTATCGGAGATCGCACAGGCACACAGATAACTCCTCGTGCATGCAGTTCATCCGCGAATGTCATCAAGTCTGTTAGCATGGAAAGGCGTTTTTTGCGTTCAGCAAGGTCGGGGTGAATGGGATCGTGCATAGGATGGGTGCAAATATTGCTGATAGGAAGTCCGCTGGTATGCATGGCGGATTTTACAGCGGCGATATTTTTTGGAACTAAATCGAAATCAGGATTTATAACTACTTCGACAGCATCAAAACCGAAATTTGCTGCGTTATAAAATTTTTCTTCTAAGTCCAGACCAGGGAGTAGTAGAGTTTGAATTGATAAACGCATCTTGAGTTCCTTTCGATCCTTAGCAGAGCGGTGATGAGAAAACAGATATCTAAAAGATTCTAATCATTTTTTGTGTTGTTTATTACAATATTATATTTCGAATTCTGATGATCATTATAATTGAGAATTAACTAAGTAAAGATTCTAGTGCAAAACGACGTTCTTCGAAAGAGGTATTCGACATTAAAGGCTCACACTCCTGTATAGTCTTTTTTTGCAACAATAACAAGACTGAAAATGCTAATCTGACAGCACTAGAATGACAAAAATACGCCAAAGCAAAGATCATTCAGCGATTATTCGCGCGCAACCTGAGCCAAATAAACTTGATGATAGACCTGATCCTCAATGTACTAAACACAAGGGGTATATGAAAAGAACCTCACTTGCCTGAAAGTGTATTCATCAACATAATGATCGCTGCCAGGATCGTCAGCATGCCGGAAATAGTTTTTAGGCTTTTGGGCTTCGTTTTTAACGCGATTTTGCTGCCTATGAGCCCTCCTACTACAGCTACCGCCCCACATGGAATTGCCAATAGCGGATCAAATCCGCCGTGCAATGCGTTGCCGACAAACCCTGTCAATGCTGTTGCCGCCAGCATAGCGGTGGCTGTACCAACTGCTGTGCGTACTGGTACACCACAGCCAACAACCATCAATGGTACTAGGAATGACCCCCCTGAAATTCCTAGCATCCCAGAGAAAAAACCAGTCGCTAAGGTTAATGGCACTGCCACCCATAAATTGATAACGTACAGGTTGTCAACTTCGTGGATATTCCAATACCCGAATCGAGATACAATCACCTTTTGAGCCTGTTTTTCTGGAAGCAACATTGCAACGCCAGCCACAAACAACAGCAAGGACAATATGAACTTCAACAGATTGCCGCTAAACGAATGCGCCAGATATCCACCCACAAAAGCCATCGTCGCATTTAAGCTGCCAAAGAAAATTACCAGTGACCATGACATCGTTCTTGCCTTTCCGAACACAATTGCACCCATCAATGCGCTTGCGATCAGGATAAATTGGCTTGTGGTGGATGCGGTGTGCATTGGGACGCCTAAAAGAACAAGCGCTGCTACGTAGAAATTGCCTCCCCCCCGTCCACTCATGATCATGATTATGGTGAGAGCAAATATTATTGCGATGATCAAGATAGTATTCATTGGATGTGTCCTGTTAAAATGTTGGAGCCAGACCTAATAGAGTCTTAACCCTTTGGGTCTGGCGAATCTTTATCGAAGGCGCTTATACACTTTACCTGGCAAAAGTTCGCCAGTCAATTCGTTATAGCGGGCATCCAGGATGCGAGCTTGGTCGAAACCGTTCAATTGCAGGAAGACCCAGGCGACTACCGCTCGAGTCACTGATGAACAAAACCTAACCAGCTTTGATTGTTTTGGTTTTGAATTTCATGCAATCCCTTTGCGATCTTCAACATTGCTGATCGCGATCTCGAATACGTGGAATGCGATATCTGCTGACAAGTGTGCTTTCGCGGCAAAACGCTCCGCGCCTGGTTCACAAGGTGGTGTAAAAACCTCGATATCATAATTGGTAATCTCTCATCGTTAACTCAGATACAAACCCCTGATTTTGTTGCTCATAAACATTGACATCTACCAGAACAATTTCTTCTTGAAATTCTGGATATGTTTCGTCAACAATCTTAATCATTTCGATACATGGATCGCAATCGTTAGAGTGAACAAAAACCATGATGGAGTTTCCGTTCATGATTGCCTGTTTGTAAATATCTGACGGTCTCTCATTACTATTACTCACAGTATTTTTAGCAGGATTAGTTTGTATTGTCTGAAAATAATTCTTTACTACGATTATGCCAACCGATGCGATAACCAATATCAAAACGACTAACGTCGAGAGAATCGTTTTTTGGGTTTTAGAAAAGATCAATTTATTCTCCTGCAAGATTAAAATGTGTATTTGTGATTAGGATCACTGTATAGTTCATTAATTGTTCTTCAGGTGGTCATGCTTCTGATGCAGCCGCTTCAGTTTCCGGTGTGTTTTTTACTTCATGAAAAAAAGCGTTTTTGCAACCTAAAGGCAACATTTACAAGACCAATCATCACAGGCACTTCGATAAGTGGTCCGATCACTGCAGCAAAAGCTTGACCGGAATTTATACCAAATACTGCCACTGCAACAGCGATAGCTAATTCAAAATTATTGCTGGCAGCAGTGAAGGCTATGGTGGTTGTTTTAGAATAATCCGCGCCAATGCTGCGTCCCATCCAAAAGCTGATCAAGAACATGAGCACAAAATAAATGATCAGAGGAATTGCGATGCGAACGACATCTAATGGGATGGTTATTATCAGCTCACCTTTTAGGCTGAACATAACGATGATTGTGAACAATAATGCGATCAAGGTGAGGGGGCTGATACGCGGGACAAATTGTTGCTCGTACCATTCTTTCCCTTTTGCGCGTAGAACGAACAGCCGAGTCAGGAATCCAGCAATAAAAGGAATACCTAAGTAAATGAAGACACTTTTTGCAATCTCGCCAATCGTAATATCGACTACAGCGCCTGACATCCCCAACCAAGTTGGTAATAAAGTAATGAAAATGTAGGCATAGATACTATAAAAAAATACCTGGAAGATGCTGTTGAAAGCCACCAAGCCAGCCGCGTACTCGTTATCACCCTTTGCTAACTCGTTCCACACGATGACCATGGCGATACAGCGGGCTAATCCGATCAGGATCAACCCAGCCATATATTCTGGGTAGCCGCGCAAGAAGATGACTGCTAGAATAAACATCAGAATTGGTCCGATGAGCCAGTTCTGAATCAATGACAGTCCCAGGATTTTCCAATTACGGAATACATCGCCTAATTCTTCATAATGAACTTTTGCGAGTGGTGGGTACATCATCAAGATCAAGCCGATCGCAATCGGAATATTCGTAGTACCAACCGAAACGATTTGATTGAATTTTACAACCGCGATTGGAAAGAGGAAACCGAATCCCACCCCTACTGCCATTGCCATAAAAATCCATAACGTCAGGTAACGGTCAAGGATGGAAAGTTGTTTTGTGGCACTTTTAGAATTTGTCATTTTTGAACCTCCATTAGAAAGAATTAGGTTGCAGTAACTGTTTTTTCTTTGATCATGTTTCTTCGATTGAAAAGCCACAATAATGCCGAAAGTGTCGCCAATATGCCAATCAGATAGAAGCTTACTAATCCTAAGCTTGCTCCGTTAACCCAGGCGCCATAGATCAAACCAGCCAATGTGCTGAAGAG
>CAZJMV010000093.1:0-34876 GCA_964547225.1 uncultured Anaerolineaceae bacterium
GAGTTCGAAGAGTTCCCAGGAATCACCGCATATGTAATCGCCAATGATGGTATCGCCATCGTCACCAATCCCGAGATTGAGATCCCGACCTTATCTGTAGAACAGGTTCGCGATATCTTTGCCGGTGAGATCACGAACTTCTCCGAAGTTGGCGGCCCAGATGCGCCGATCACCGTTGTAGCTCGTGAAGAAGGTTCCGGTACTCGTGCAGCTTTTGAAGAACTGGTCATGGAATACAAAGACGATGCTGGCGAGAAACAATCCAAGTTGATCGTCGAAAGCGCTCTTTTGCAGCAATCCAATGGTCAGGTTCGCACCACAGTAGCGACCACACCCAATACGATTGCCTTTTTAAGCTTTGGTTTCTTGGATGACAGCACCTATGGTGTACCCATTGATGGTGTTGTCCCAATGGTTGAGAATGTGATGAATGGCACATACCCCATCTTCCGACCTCTCAATATGATCACCAACAGTGACTGCCCTGATCCAAACGCTGATGCATTCATTGAATATATCTTAAGTGCACTTGGACAGGAAATTGTAGCAGAAGATTATATTCCTTTGAAATAAGAAACTCGATTCTAGTTATTAGTAGATATAATAAAAAGGGGGGCACGTAATTTGTGCCCTCCTTTGTTAATAAAATTTGTAGTAAGATAATTATATGGATTTAATCTCTATCAATTATCGGGGAGCTGTCTAATGGAAAAGGAATTATTGAAAAGTATTGCTGAGAAAAAAAAGCGCCCTATATTAATCACGATTGTTGGTATTATATTAGTTTTCATTGCAGTATCCTTCCTGATTGCAGGCGTTTGGTACATCAATAACCCACCTCAGGAAGGCGGTATGGATCCCGCGTTGGTTACTTTAGCTTCAATGGGTGGCGCAGGCATCCTTGTTCTTTCTGCTTGGGGGATTTGGAACTTAAAAGACTGGGCACGTCTCTTGGTAATAACAATACTAAGCATAGCGGGATTGATTTATAGTGTATCAGTCACTTTTGATGTATTCTCGTTAATCTTTAGTGGTGATGAGATTGTTCCCATTGGGGATATACTTTTTATTAGTATTATTGGACTAAGTAAAATTGTACTGCTTGGTTCTATTCCAATCTTTATGATCTGGATGTTGATAAAAAATAGTTCTTATTTCATTGAACCCTCTTCTCAGCGTGCGATTATTGATAAGAGCATGCGACAGATATTAATCATTACAACTTTAAGTTCAATAATAATTGTTACATTAATATTTGTATTTACTTTCAATGAATCAAGAGAAGCAATAAGTGAAGTGGGAATTATATCGATGATTTTCGATACAATTTGGCGACCTGGATCAATTATTGGAGCATCAGATGTGGATTTCGGAATGATGCCCATGATCCTTGGTTCCATACTAAGCACATTAGGAGCAATTGTTATTGGAGTTCCGTTGTCATTAGGGACTGCGGTTCTAATGGCAGAGATTGCTCCAAAATCAGTGGTTAGTGTAATCAAACCAGCGGTTGAGCTTCTTGCAGGAATCCCTTCTGTGGTGTATGGATTGTTTGGTATGGTTGTTTTTGCACCATTAATTCGACAAATCTTTCCCGTTCCTGGAAATTCCGGATTTGGTTTATTGAATGCCTCATTAATCCTTGCGGTTATGATCATTCCAACCGTTACAAACATCGCTGAAGATGCTATCAAAGCAGTTCCTAAATCCTACAAAGAAGGAGCGCTTGCACTGGGTTCAACTCACTGGCAAGCTATCTCAAGAGTGATTGTCCCAGCAGCTCGTTCAGGAATTGTAGCAGCAATCATTTTAGGGATTGGTCGAGCATTAGGCGAAACCATGGCGCTGATTATGGTTATTGGGAATGCAATTGCAATGCCCAAACCTTTGACTGATAACCCACTGACAACCTTTTTAACACCTGCGAGGACATTAACTGCGAATATCGCTGTTGAGATTAATTATGCTGCAGGAACACATAGAAGTGCATTATTCTTTTCTGGAGTACTTTTATTTGTAATGCTTTTAGTTGTGAATAGCTCAGCTCGTTATCTTATGCGAGAAAGGTTACAATCATGAGTACTAATATTACAATTGTAAATAGGTCCATCACATCTTTGCAAAATAATAACTTGTCCACACGGAAAATCATCCAAAAGATTGCCTTTGGAACTATGTGGATCTTTACAGCATTAGCTGTAGCAATGTTGTTTTGGATAATCATCTATGTACTAATAAATGGCTCTCAAGTTATTAATCTTGAATTCTTAACAACTCGCCCGCGAGGTGGTGTTTCTGGTGAAGGGGGAATGTCTACAACTATACCAACGACTCTCTACCTAGTGCTCTTTACTATAGGTTTAGCTGCTCCTCTAGGAATTGGCGCTGCCATATACCTTGTAGAATATGCTGGTGAAGTTGAAAAAGAGAGTAGAGCAGCGCGTATCTTAATCAGAGTTGCTCGAACAGGGATTGAAATCTTGGCTGGTGTCCCATCGATTATTTTTGGATTATTTGGTTTTACCCTATTTGTATCAGTGATGAAATTAGGTTTCTCCCTACTATCAGGTGGTTTAGCAGCAGTATGTTTGATCCTGCCGGTGATCATTCGTACTACTGAAGAAGCTTTACTATCTGTACCTATGTCATATCGAGAAGGGAGTCTCGCTCTTGGCGCCAACAAATGGCAAACGATAACTTCTGTCATTTTGCCTGCTGCATCACCGGGTATCGTTACAGGGATCGTATTAAGCGTTGGACGAATCATTGCAGAAACCGCAATTTTCTGGGTGACGATTGGTGGAAGCTATCGCATGCCTGAGAATTTAGCTTCTGCAGGTAGAACAATGTCCTTACATGTTTTTATGCTGGCAACTGAAACACGTGCCTTTGATAAAGCAATGGGGACATCTGCAATCTTGATCATTGTAATTGTCTTATTAAATTTAGTTATCAATTTTATTTCATCCCGATTCGAAGCAAGGTTTATGGGAAAGAAGGTATAGAAAAATGAACCAAAACGGTAAAGAAATAAAAATTCACGTAAAAAATTTCAACTTTTATTATGGGAACTTTCAGGCACTGCGTGATATCAATATGGACATTCCTAAAAATAAAATCACATCAATCATTGGACCTTCGGGTTGTGGCAAAAGTACATTCTTGCGGTCCTTTAATCGAATGAATGATCTCATTCCAAATGTCAGAGTTAAGGGTGAGGTGACTATGGAATCAGAAAATTTATTTGAAATGGATGTAGTTGCCTTACGACAAAGAGTGGGTATGGTTTTTCAACGTCCAAACCCCTTTCCAAAATCAATATTTGATAATGTTGCTTACGGACCTAGAGCAGCTGGTTTAAGAGATAAAACCGTTGTTGAAGAGCTTGTTGAACGTAGTTTAAAACAAGCTGCAATATGGGATGAAGTAAAAGATGATCTTAATAAATCAGGATTGGCTCTTTCGGGAGGGCAGCAGCAACGTCTATGTATTGCACGTGCACTAGCTGTTGAGCCAGAAGTGATTTTAATGGACGAACCTGCTTCTGCATTGGATCCAATTTCTACTTTGCGTATCGAGGAGTTGATTAGGGTTCTTTCAGAGTTCTATACTATTGTGATTGTGACTCATAATATGCAGCAAGCCGCGCGTGCTTCTGATTTTTCCGCCTTTTTTAATATGGCGGAAGATCGTGCTGGATATTTAGTAGAATTCGGACCAACAGCGAAAATATTTACTAATCCGGATAACCAATTAACCGAAGATTATATTACTGGTCGTTTTGGATAATAAAGGAGATATTAAATGGCTAGGGAAACTTTAGATAACAAAATCCGCTTTATTCTAGATCAAATCCTTATTCTTGATAGTATGGTTGAAGACGCGATTATCAATTCTGTCGATGCCTTAAAACGACGCGATATGGATATGTCGAAAAGAGTCTATGCTGGGGATAATGATATCAATCGAAAACGCTTTGAACTTGAAAATGAAATCATCATAACTATCGCCACTACTCAACCTGTCATGGCGACTGACTTACGCCTATTAGCTTCTTGTATGGACGTAGTAGGTGAATTAGAGCGTATTGGTGATTATGCGAAAGGTATCGCGAATATCGGAATTAAAACCAGCAATCAACCGCATGTAAAACCGTTAATTGATATCCCGCGTATGGCAGAAATCGCGGTTGATATGCTGCACAGAGCGATTGGTGCATTTGTCGCAAAGGATCTTGACACTGCACGCGAGATTCCGAGTGAGGATGATAAAGTAGACGCGTTGTATAATCAAGTTTATAGAGAATTAGTGACACTCATGATACAAAAACCCGAGATCATCGACCGTGCGAACTATCTAATGTGGGCAGCTCATAATCTAGAACGAATGGCTGATCGAGTAACCAATATTTGCGAAAGGACCGCTTATATCGTCACTGGTCAACTCTTAGAATATTCATCTTCTGATGATGAAATGATTGCTCCTGAATGATCAATTAAAAAAATATATTAAGATTAGCTCGTTTTGATCCTAATAAACGAGCTAATTGTAGTTAAGTTCATTTTTTAAATGGTAAAATTACGCCTGTGAAAATCAGACTAAAAATTCCAGCCAGAATCAATATCCTTGGTAATCCATCTGATGGCGTCGAAGGGGATTTTGCAACTATTACTGCTGCGGTAAATATTTATGCATACGCTGAAGTTGAACCAGCCTCAAGGATTATTTTCGAGATCGCTCAAGATAGAACTCATCTCGAAAAAGAAGCGGGAAGCGAATTTACAACAAATCGCCAAGTTTATGAAGTGGGTTCTTTTCCATTGCCATATGATGGTAGTTTGGATTTGTTGAAGGGTGCGTATAACCGATTATACAAATTCAGCCCTGAGTTTCGAGACAAGTCAGACAAGCGGGGAGTAAAGATCACATCCTGGAGTGAAGTTCCTCTGCAAAGTGGATTAGGTGGTTCTTCACTACTAGTTATTCTAGCCTTGGTAGGTCTGCGGGAGTTCTATCAATTGGATAAAAATGTCCTTAATGATTATGTCTTAGCAGAATTAACCCAACGAGTAGAAGCAAAAGAGTTAAATATTACTTGTGGTTACGCAGATCGCTATATGCCAATTTTTGGCGGTATTGCATATTTAGACTATCGAGGAAAGTTGCAGCAAAAAGATATATTTCAGGAACCATTCGTAACAGTTGAAACTTTAGATAAATGGGTGCAAGATTTACCCATTGTGGCAATCACAACTGGAATAAAGCATGATTCTGGAGATGTACATGGTTGTATGAGACCCAAATATTTAAAACAGGAAAAGGATTGGATGCACAAGGGAGGCAACTTTCCGATCATGGTGAGGTTCATGCAAGGTGCATGGGAGACTGCTTGGCGTGGGAAGATGGCTTTATTACATAACGACTTACCAGCTTTTGGGGAATTAATGAACAAGAATCATGCGCTTGTGGAAGAGATGATGAAGTATTGCGGGTTTAAAGATGGCGCAGGATGGGCGAATAACCTTTTTATTCAAATGGCATTATCATCTGAGGCTCTTGGTGCAAAATTAACTGGCGCCGGTGGTGGTGGCTCCGTATATGCTCTGGTGAAACCTGGTGATGAAGAAAAGCTTGAAAAAGTCTGGAAAGAAACCGCAAGAAAACACCAATTGTCTGAAGCAAAGATATTCAGACCACATATTTGTAAAGAGGGATTAACCATTCAAAATGTGTCTTAATCCTTTAGAATATTATAAGATGAGGATATTGAATGCAAGCTGTCATTTTGGCTGCCGGTAAAGGATCACGTCTACATCCAATTACGACATCGCGATCAAAAGCGATGTTACCGATCTTAGGGAGACCAATTGTAGAACGAGTCATGTTAGATTTGGAGACAAACGGAATTCATGACTTTATTCTTGTTGTTAGCAAAGACGATCGTTATATCTCACGCTATTTTCGACATGATTCTGATATCCAATCTGATGTGCGTTTTGTCTATCAGCCAGAAAGGCTCGGTATGGCAAATGCGCTAAGCTATGCAGCTCCCCTTATTGAAGAAGATTTTATTCTTTCAGCGTGCGATAATTTAGTCCCTGAATCACATATCAATGAATTAATCGAAAAATGGAATCAAGATAAACAACTGAATGGTATATTGACATTAATGCATGTTAATCCAGACCAGATTCCATCTTCTGGAATTGTTGAATTTGATAATAATTGGATCAAGAGAATCGTTGAGAAGCCGAAAATCGATGATGCTCCCTCAGATATCGCAAGTTTACCATTATATGTATTTCGCAAATGGTTTATTGATTTATTGCCCTATGTCCCGTTATCAAAACGTGGGGAATATGAACTTCAGGATGCAATCCAAATGTTGATTGAACAAAAAGGATTCGTATTTGGGATTAATGTATCTTCACGACTGACATTGACCAAACCGACCGATTTATTGAATATCAATCGCCATTATTTGATCACTGGAAATAACCGACCCCAACTGCAACCTCAAACAGTTGGGGCGAATACTCGCTTGATTACACCTCTACATATCGAAAGAGATGTGATCATCGGGGATAATTGTACTATTGGACCTAATGTATATATCGAACGTGAATGTCAAATTGGTGCAAATTCTGTTATTCGGAATGCAATCTTATTGAGAGAAACTCAAGTAAAGGAAGGTTCATTTCTTGAGGATGCAGTTATCTCCGATTAGTATCAAGCTATTTATAGTTGTGGAACTACTTCAATATCAATAAATATTGGATCACCAAAGAAATCTCCTGCTGGGGAAACAGCTTGCCAAGCGCTTCTATAATAACCTGGTTCCAGTGGGGCAGTAAAAATCATCCGGATTACAGCTGTGCTTCCCGCTTTCGCTGGGTAAAGAGCTTGTTCTGGAGTTGCATCCATCGCGATCCCATCTAATAGTTTTATTCTATAGGTATTATTCCAATTACAAGTACCTGAATTTTCTACTTTCCAACGTTTGTCTAGAAAATCTCCTTGGGTAACCTGAGCACCGTCTGGAATAGTAATATCCTCCAGAAAACTAAGCTCATTAAAGCATGTATTTGTAGGTGTAATTGTGATATTTGTCGGTGATAGTGAGGAAGGTGCTGTATCACTAGGACGTGGACTAGGAGTAACGCTTGGGATTTGAGTTATGGGTTCTTCAATTTTTGTCATGGGAACCATTGATGGGTCAATCGTCGCAATAGGAGTTGTTATCATTTGATTCTCCATTGAACAAGAAACCAAAAATGTAATACCAAAAATAATAAACCCAGTAAATATGTTGCGAGAGCGATACACTGACCTAATCCTTCGAATAAAATAAGTACTTCAATTTTTAAGAGACATCTTCTTCCATTTCCTCGTTCGTATCTGCACCAAATTCTAGCATTAACCCTCCCTCAGTTGCTTGTTGGCGGACAGTTAATTCAATTTCCTTGGCTAAATCCGGGTTATCTTTTAGATATTGTTTTGAATTTTCTCGACCTTGACCAAGTCGAACGTCACTATAGGAATAATATGAACCACGTTTATCGATAATATCCAAACTGACTGCTAGGTCAAGTAAATCGCCAGACTTCGAGATACCTTCATTGTACATAATATCGAATTCTGCGGTTCGGAATGGCGCTGCAACTTTATTTTTCACGACGCGTACGCGTGTACGACTGCCGATGATCTCTGAACCTAATTTGATCGATTGAATTCGCCGAACATCTAATCGAACGGATGAATAGAATTTCAAAGCCATCCCACCCGTTGTTGTTTCTGGATTCCCAAAAACAACACCGATCTTTTGTCTTAATTGATTTGTAAAAACGACTGCGGTATTGGTTTGTTTAATCGCCCCTGATAATTTACGTAAAGCTTGAGACATTAGGCGTGCTTGCATTCCCATGGGAGAATCTCCCATATCGCCTTCTATCTCTGCTCTAGGAACCAGTGCCGCGACAGAATCGATCACGATCAAGTCAACCGCCCCAGAACGTACCAACGTTTCAGCGATTTCAAGCGCTTGTTCACCTGTGTCTGGCTGAGATATCAGCAATGATTCAATATTTACCCCACAACGCATTGCATAAGCAGGGTCTAAAGCGTGTTCCATGTCAATAAAAGCACATGTACCGCCTTGGTTTTGTGATTCAGCAACAATATGTTGACATATTGTTGTCTTTCCAGATGATTCTGGACCATAGATTTCTGTGATTCGTCCACGTGGTACTCCTCCTACTCCTAGAGCGATATCCAACGACAAAGCGCCAGTTGGAATTGCTTCTACTGAAAGTTGGTGAGACTCACCCAGGCGCATGATAGCGCCGTCTCCATATCGTTTTGTTATATCGCCTAACGCTTTATCTAAAGCAACTTGACGTGACTCATCCATTTCATCGATCTCCTCTCCGGATTATGGCTTGCTTACTAACCATTTTGAAGTTCTACTATGATTGTTTTTGCTTATCTAAATTTCCATAAACGATTTAATGATTCTATTTGTAATTCTAGCACAAGCGTTCTACCTGTCAAGGGTTGACGATGGGGTTGCATCTGGCGCGATAAACTCTTTTGTTATTTCTTTTGGGAGCGTATGATCAAAACCGTATTTTCCCCAGTATTTTATACTTGTTACCCTACCTGGAAGAATTTGAATTTCTGTTTCATTGATCATTCCATTATCATCGATCCAAATCGTATAAATCCCGGTTGGTAAATCGCCTAAAACTGCATTTTCTTGATAATATTCATCACTATTGACAGCGCCTTTTCCATATGTGTCCACGTAATAAAGCTTATCTGTCTCATTTGATCGCAGGTTGATCTTTTTTTGTTTCATCAGATTACCATCTGTATCCATAATACGAGCGGAAAAGATACCCCATCCTTGTGGAGGAGAAATCCAAAGCTCGGGGTTTCGAGACCCAAAGACTTTATTATCCCCTATTCGTACCTCAAAATGTAAATGTGGTCCAGATGTTTTTCCTGTTAGTCCAATCAACCCGATAATATCCCCACCCTCGATATGTTGTCCCCGCCAAACATACGTCTCTGAAAGATGTCCATACACTGTATATAAGGATTTTCCTTGATAACCAAAATCATGTTTGATGGCAACTGCAATACCATAAGGATCTTGATATTCTTGGCGTAAAAAATATAAACCGTATCCAGCCCAGATGACAGTCCCCGAACCAGCCGCTAAGATCGGAGTTCCTACTGGTGAAGGAATGTCAATGCCGGTGTGTGCCATCCCGTAAAACATCCCGCCATAACGATAACGGGCGAGCGGTGCATTTTGTTCATTGGCACCGATTGGACGAATAAAATAAAAATGATCATATGGTGTTGGTTCCCAAGGGGTAGGATATAGAGGGGGATGCCAATCAGGTCCAGGATCTGGTTGGTTGGTTGGGAAAGTAAATGATATTGGTTCAGAGAGTGGGGTGGGTGGTAACGTAGCAGTCTTTTGACCTTGATTTAGTGGGGTTTTCGCCAAAGCAACAACCGGAGTTTGACTAGGATATTTTTCTTGGAATGAAGCGGTTTGAGTAGAGTGAACTGAATCTTTCTGATCCAGGGTGATTAAATTGGAGGTTCCGGTACAAGCTAATAGACTAATCGAATAAATGGTCAACAATAGTATGTGGATCAAAATTTTTTGATAGTCTTTTACTAAATAATGCATTTCTACGGCTCCGAAAGCGATGGCGTTGGCATTTGCGTCTCTAGCTGTGTAGGAATGGGAGTAGATGTTTCGTCAGAAGTAGAAGTTTGTGTAATTATTGGGATAGATGGGCGAGTAGGTGATGTTGTGGGTGAAAGATAAGGCGTTCTGGTGAGAGTTTCTGTTGGGGTTGAAGTCTCTGTAGGCGTGGCGGATGCTGTTGGAGAAGAAACAGGTGTAGGAGTATTCAAAGCTTCGCGTGGATAAATTTCTAACATCGCTGAAAACCAATCTAAGCCATCCGGATGATAGAATTCATTGTGGTGAACTGAAGAATAGGCAACCCGCCATGTGGGTAACGAAGGAGATCTATACCATCCATATGCGTGAGCAAGATTAGTAATATCAATCCAATATCCATCTGGAATTGATTTATAAAGCGTACCTCCTTGCATATATGCTATTGGATCACCGGATTGTCGTGTGCTGAAATCCCAAGGAATTTGCTTGAGCGGTATTCCCATTGAACCGTCTTGAAAACGAGCTTTTATATACAGTCTCCAGAAAATTTGAGGTCCGTAATCTTCTCGTACCGCTATCATCCAACCAGCATTTATTGGAGCAGTATTAGTCCAAATAGCCCTACCTGTATATAACCAATCTTCTTGCATACCCGGTTCTAATTGGCTAGTTAATGGAAGAAAGGATTTTTCCAAATTAGAAAGATAATCCCATCCTGCTTCATTGGATACACGTTCACGTAGAGCATAAAATGCTTCATCAACAGAGTCTTGAAGTTTTTGACTTGAATCGGCAATATTATCTAAAGGAATGATCTTTCTTCGTGCGCCAGGCAAATCGCCACCTGGTTGTAAAATTGGAACCCAGAGCGATGTGGGTGTTATTTGAGCAAAGTCATTGTGATTGGTTATCAGATCATCTCCAAGAACACCATTCCCCCAACTAATACCAGATAACTGACTAAATAAGGAAATTGGTGGTAGTTGTACACTATGATTTTGTAGATCATAAGCTGTTATATAAGATTGATTCGGGGTTTTGAAGGAGGTCAAAAGAAGATCTCCTCGAGGATTCCAGACAGGCCAATCTCCCATACTTTGGGGTGAAGGACGAATATCGGGTTGCGCAGAGTTCCAAATATATAACTTCTGGAAACCTTCTGTGTCAATCGATGACCAAGCGATTTTTTGCCCATCTGGTGACCAAATTGGATGCACTTCCGAGTGATCTCTATTACGGCTGATGTTTTCAAAACGGTTTTCAGTTTGATCAAGATCAACCAACCAAATTTCATTTTCACCGCTTCTCGTTGAAACGATGGCTAATTTCCTACCGAGTGGCGACCAGGACGGTGAATGATCAGCGCTTGGATCAGAGGTCAAACGAATTGGTTCACTGAGAGAATCATCTGCTGATCGAATGAATATATCCAAATTTCCATTTTGTTCTTCATCCCCTGGCGTATAATGTTCGTATGCAATCCATAAACCATCTGGAGACCAAGCGGGATAGGCTTCATATTCAGGCGTATAGGTCAGTTGAGTGATTTCCCCACTCGCGAGATCCATTTTGTATAAGTCCCAATATCCATCTCTGTCAGATGCAAAAGCCAATTGGGTCCCATCTGGGCTGATCGAAGGTGTAATATCTCTCCAAGGACCATTTGTAAGCCGTATCAATTGTGGATCTATACCAGGGTGAAATGCATAAAGATGAGCATAGCCATTTTCTTGTAAAGATAGGATGATCAATCCTTCCCACCATGATTGACAATTAAATAGAATTTCAGCTGTAGATTTTGGTTGTCTTGTTTCTTCGATTGGGATGGCGGTGGGGATGAACACAGTCTCATCGGATGGGGTAAGGTTGAGTGTTGTGGTTATCTCTGCGTTGGCAGTCATCGTAGAATTTATGATCGCAGAGATTGGTTTTTTTGAAGTTAATTGTGGAGGTATTGACTGATTGGAGATGCGATTTTGTAAGAATTGCCAAGTGAAATATAGCGGAAATATGATAAGGATTAGCAATACTAAGAAACCAAGATAGAACCGTCTCTTATTCTCGCTGCTTTGAGATATTTTCTCTTCATCATTCATACAAAGATCACCTTTGGCTATCTGCTCAATATTTAACCATGAAAAATTAAGCTTGGGTAAAAACCCTACTCATCCATCAGTACTGATTTTGTGAATACTTTGATGTGAAAACCTTTCATTTTTTTTGTAGAAAGTAATGATGATTAACAGAGTGATGATCAGCCTAATTATAAAAAGAATTATATGTCAAGCATGGCGTTATTTTGCAAAATGATTAGAATATATTTAGATTGTAAAACTTACAATTTTTTCATCAACAAGCTGAGCACTAATTAGATTCTGATCATCTCCATTCTGTACTTCATCGAGAATCTTTAGATAAAAAAGCGTGGTGCTCAACTTGTAGTTGCCACTGATGCTATGTTCGGGCATGTGCATAGTGAACTCGGTTATTGGAGCCTTATTTCCTACAATGCTTGTTGTAACTAGAGAATTCCCATTCTCATCCTTGACTTTAATTTCGATATTGAGTGGTTCTGTTGTTTCATCGATATTTAAAATAATCGATATTTTACTGTGATCATCCCATGGGGTTATTTTTATAGAATTTATACGAGCTTCTAGCGGGTTTTTAGGATTCTTATTGAAATCATGCAATAAAAATTCCATTTGGCTCCTTTTTTATCACGTATATATGATTTTCCTATCTAACAGAACTGTTTACCATTATAAACGGAAAAAGAGGGAAATCATCAATAAAAAAAAAGGCAGGCAATGAATGCCTGCCATAGGATATAAAACGTTTTAATGCTACTTGATATACCAATTAGCTTGAGATAAAGAAGATTTAAATTCCAAACATATATGCTAATCCAATCGTGCCTGGACCAGCGTGAGTTCCAATTACTGGACTGACTTCCGAAAATATTGATTCTTCGTTTTCTATCCTGCTTTCTGCTTTTTTTTGTAATTCTCTTGCTTCTTCCTCTGCGCGAGCATGTAAAACCGCTAATCGAACTGGATGTTTATCTTTCACTCGTTCCTCAACTATCTCGACTAATCTAAGCAGAGATTTTTTCCTGGTTCGAACTCGCTCGATAGCTTGAACTTTACCACCCGTGATTTCCAAAATTGGTTTGATATTTAAAGCTGTGCCTAGATATCGGCTCGCGCCTCCTATCCGTCCTCCACGATGAAGGAATTCTAAGGTGTTAACCGCGAATACAACCCCAGTCTGTTCTCGAGCTTTATTCACGATTCCTTTTACTTCCTCTAAGTTTGCGCCATTTTCAGCTACCCTAGCAGCAGCCAAGACCTGTAAACCCATTGCCATAGACGTTGAATTGGATTCAATAATGACAATTGGAGCATCCAGAAAATCTTCGCAAGCCTTTTGTGCAGATTCAACTGTTCCTGAAAGAGAAGGTGGTAAGAGAATAGCAGCAATCTGGTAATCTTGATCTAATAACTGTTTAAAAATTTTGCTAAATGATTGCGGTGTGACTTGGGCAGTACTCGGCATTTCTTTAGATTTTTCTAAGCGAGCATAGAATTCATATGGTTTGATATCTATACCATCATCAAATGTTTCATTACCCCATATTAGTACCTGAGGCACAACATGGATATTATATTTCCTTAATAAATCTGATGGGATATAAGCAGTACTATCGGTAATAATTGCAATTTTTGACATAATAAAACTCCAATAATCTTATTTTTAATAATGACATTGTATGAAAGGAAAAATTCTTTATTTCTCAATTAACAACCCTGATCTTATTAAAACGTTGCGATTGCTCAACAGATTTTAATTATAGATTTTAAGAAAATTTCGGAGATTCATGTTTTTATTCCAAGGATTATGGTCGAAAGAAGGATGCACTTCATTTAAAATGAAAGAAATAGCCTTGACCAAGTTGCTCTTACAAGCTAAAATGCAGTGCTATGTTCGAATCATTAACACAACGCTTAGAAGAAGTTTTTATCGAATTAAGACGTCACGGGAAATTATCTGAAGCTGATGTTGATAAAGCGATGCGTGAGGTACGTCTAGCTTTGTTAGAAGCGGATGTAAATTATGGTGTCGTTAAAGAATTCGTAAGAAAGGTTCAGGAACGCGCAATCGGTCATGAAGTGTCAAAAGCGCTTAATCCCGGACAACAAATCGTAAAAATTGTTAGTGAAGAATTGATCGAGACTCTTGGTCCAGCGGAAAAACTTAATTTGAGCGGTCCGCGTCCAAGAGTTATTATGTTGATTGGTTTACAAGGTTCTGGTAAGACAACCGCAGCAGGAAAGATTTCTCGTTTACTACGCTCTCAAGGAGAACGGGTGATGATGGTGGCTTGTGACCCGTATAGACCTGCTGCTGTTCAACAATTAGAAACACTCGGACGACAATTAGATATTCCCGTTTACTTTGAAGAGGGTATTTCACCTCCTAAATTATCCCGCAAAGCAGTCGATTCTGCTCAAAAGGGAGGTTATACGATCGTCATCCTCGACACAGCAGGTCGATCACAAATGGACGATCAGTTGATGGATGAATTGCGTGCTATTCAAAAAAACGTGCAACCTATTGAAATATTATTAGTGGTTGATGCTATGATTGGACAGGAGTCCGTGAATATAGCCAAAGGTTTTATTGACGTGATTCCTCTGACCGGTTTGGTCTTGACGAAACTTGATGGTGATGCACGTGGTGGCGCCGCGATATCGATCCGATCTGTGACTGGTATTCCGATCAAATATCTAGGGACTGGGGAAAGCTTGGATGCCCTGGAAATCTATGAACCCAGCAGGCTATCGAGTCGAATTTTGGGTATGGGGGATATTCTAGGTTTAATCGAAAAAGCCGAAGCAGCTTATGATGAGAAAACCGCTCGTAAACAAGCTAAAAGATTAATGAGCGGAGAATTCTCTTTGGAAGATTTCGCAGATCAAATTAAGCAAGTCAGAAAGATGGGACCTGTAGGAAAGATTTTGGATATGATGCCAGGAGGTTTAGGACAAGCTGCCCGTCAAATTCCTCCCGAAGAGGCAGAAAACCAATTCAAACGAACAGAAGCGATTATCAATTCGATGACCGGAGAAGAGCGACGACGCCCTGATATACTTAATGCATCTCGACGTCGAAGAATTGCTAGTGGCTCAGGAACTCAGGTACAAGATGTTAATCGGTTGATAAAGCAATTTCGAGATGCTCAGAAGCTGATCAAGAGGTTGAAGAAAACAGGCATGCGTGGTATACCAGGTATGTTTGGATAACAGGTCAAAAAAAAGAGTATTAAAAGGAGATTATTATATGGTTCGTATCCGTTTACGTCGTGTTGGAGCAAAAGGACAGGCTAGTTACCGTGTGGTAGCTGCTGATAAAGAAGCGCCAAGAGATGGTCGTTTCTTGGAGATTCTTGGTTTTTATAATCCTCGAACTGACCCCGCAACTATACAGTTAAAGGAAGATCGAATTTTCGATTGGATCAGTAAGGGTGCCCAACCAAGTGAATCTGTTCAACAAATCTTCAAGGTTGCAGGAACGATAGAGCGTTTTGAGCGCTTTAAGAAAGGTGAAGAGCTTGAAACTCTACTAGCAGAAGCTGAAGCTGGAGATACTGCGCGCAATATCAATCCGAAGACTACTCATATTATTGAGAAATAATCAAAATATAAGAAAAAGGAAACGGAAGGCAGCTCTGAAGAGAAAGTTACTGAAGAAGCTTAAATTCCATTATCATAAACTGCGAGGAGATTATGAGGGAATTGATTGATTATATTGCCACTTCACTGGTCGACGATCCAACACAGGTAAGTGTTAACGAATATCAACGAGGATCACAAACGATTCTTAAGTTGCGAGTAGCCAAGGAAGATATGGGAAGGATTATAGGCAAAGGGGGTAAGGTTGCTAATGCGATGCGAGTATTACTTCGTGTTGCAGCAGCTACATCAGAGAAGCGCGCAATTTTAGATATTATTGAACCCGAATGAGTATTAATCATACTAGCGGTAAGTCTCAAAAAAAAACAAGCTCGCCTAAACCTGGCGAGCCTAAATTTTTAGTAATTGGAAAGCTGCGAAAACCTCACGGGGTACATGGTGAATTATCAATGGAAATATGGACTGATTTTCCAGAACGGATAAAAACTGGAAGTGAAGTTTTCATGGGGAATAATTACAAACCATTGCACATTCGAAATATTCGGCAGCATAATCAGTTGCTTCTCATTGCGTTTGAAGAATACCTTGACCCTGAAAAAGCTTCTGAATGTAGGAATCAATTTATTAGCATTCCCTCAACCGAATTACCTGAACTTCCATCCGGTGATTTTTATCACCACCAATTACTTGGTCTTCAAGTATATGACGAAGATGGAAGGTTGTTGGGAAAGATTGCAAATATATTAGAAACTGGTGCGAATGATGTTTTTGTGATTCGATTAAATGAAGGTGACGAAATTTTGCTTCCCGCAATCGATTCTACAATTAAAAGGGTCGACTTGGAAAAAGGCGAGCTATATGTCAATATTCTTCCAGGAATCCTACCTGAGTAGAATATCTGAATACACCACTCGAGCTTTATATCATGAAGAACATTGAGGTATCTAAAGGTGGACGATAAAAAGAGATACTGGATTGGTTTTAATCTAGTAAAAGGAATAGGTTCAACTCGATTACAAAACCTCTTAAATAGCTTTGGTGATATAGAAAAAGCTTGGGAAGCAACTGAAGCTCAATTGAGGGATGCAGGGCTTGGATATTCTTTGATCCAGACATTAATCAAAACCCGAAATAGTAATCAGTTAGAAAGAACTATGCAATTGATTGAAAAAAGCGAGATTAATGTTGTGACATGGGAGGATGAAACCTATCCTAGACGACTCAAAGAGATCAATCAGTCTCCACCCGTCCTTTATGTTCATGGTGAAATCCTTCAGGAAGATGATTGGTCAGTGGCAATTGTTGGGACACGAAGGATCAGTTCTTATGGAAAGCAAGTCACGGAACAGTTGGCAACTGAATTGGTTCAGAACCGAATTACGATAGTTAGTGGCTTAGCCAGAGGTATTGATAGTGTTGCCCATCAAGTAAGTATAGATAAAGGTGGACGCACAATTGCGGTATTGGGATGTGGCGTTGATATTATCTACCCTCCAGAACATCGTCGATTAGCAATGGAAATCGTTGATCATGGGGCTTTGGTTAGTGATTATCCTCCGGGAACTGCGCCTGAAGCCATCAACTTTCCCCCGCGCAACAGAATAATCTCAGGTCTATCAAAAGCTACTGTGGTCGTTGAAGCTGGCAGAAAGAGTGGTGCATTGATTACCGCAGCGTTTGCGACTGAACAAGGGCGAGAGGTTTTTGCGGTTCCGGGAAATATATATTCACCCAATAGTAAAGGACCTAATCAACTTATTGCCGATGGCGCACAAATCCTTAACAATACGAAAGCATTGCTAGATTCTTTGGAAATCAACCAGGCACATGCTCAGCGAGCAACTCGTCAAAGTTTGCCTGCTGATGCAACAGAAGCGCAACTTTATAAAGTCCTGAGTACTGAACCATTACATGTTGATGAAATTTCCAGGCTCAGTGGACTTCCAATTGAAATGATAACTGCCAATCTTACTTTATTGGAATTAAAAGGGATGGCACGGCACATTGGAAATATGCATTATGTTGCTGTATCTGAAGACTATGAGGAATATAAAGTCGACACAAGAAGGGCGCCTTTATCAGAGTTTGAATTTGATGAATGAGAAATGATTCTTGTGTATAAGAGCATACTATTTCAGGTGAAATATGAAAAATAATTACTATGCAATTATTATGGCAGGGGGTGGTGGTACAAGGCTATGGCCCTTATCGCGCAAGAATCACCCCAAACAAATGTTAAGTCTATTTGATAAGAGATCACTCTATCAGACGACGATTGATCGTCTCGAGTCAGTTTTCCCATTAGAAAATATTTATGTAATTACTGTACAAGAACAAGCTGCTGAATTACGAGCACAATACCCAGGAATACCCGATGAAAATTATTTGATCGAACCAATGCCAAAAGGGACTGCTTCTGTTGTGGGGTTGGGTGCGCTAGCTCTACAGAAACGTGATCCTGAGGCTGTGATGGCTGTTTTGACTGCGGATCATTATATCGGGAATGAACCTCTCTTCCGAGATATTCTAGAGACTGCCTATCAGGTGGCGAAAGATGGATTTTTAGTCACTTTAGGGATCGATCCCTTGTATCCATCTACCGGTTTTGGCTATATTCAACAAGGTGATTTTGTAAATCACTATAATGATAAAAAAGTGTTTCGTGTTTTACGGTTTAAGGAAAAACCTGATGCGGAACATGCTAGCCTAATGTTGGAGGAAGGCGGACATTCCTGGAATTCAGGGATGTTTATTTGGAGGGTCGATCATATCATGAGCGAATTCCAGAGACAAATGCCAAAA
The DNA here is from genome assembly GCA_964547225.1 of uncultured Anaerolineaceae bacterium. GTDB lineage: Bacteria > Chloroflexota > Anaerolineae > Anaerolineales > UBA4823 > CAZJMV01. The sequence continues at coordinate 18,205 of CAZJMV010000093.1, forward strand.
CTTACCAACGCTCTTGAGACTATCGGCAAGGATTGGGGAACAAAAGCTCAACAAAGCACGATCAATCGAGAATGGCAACTGTTAGATAATGAAACGATCGACTATGGTATTATGGAGAACGCCAAAAATGTGGCTATTATTCTAGCAGAGGGATTAGGATGGAGCGATGTGGGTAGTTGGGATTCTTTATATGATTTATTAGAATCAGATCAAGATGGGAATATCATCATGGGAGGGGAACATGTTGGACTGGACACAAAAGACACTTTAATTTATGTTCAAAAAGAACATCGCTTGATTGTGACCATTGGAGTAGATGATCTTGTGTTAGTTGATACAGGTGATGTATTACTAGTTTGTCGGAGAGAAGAAGCACAAAAAGTGCGTGAAGTAGTCCAAAAACTTAAACAGGATGGTCAAAATTATTTATAAGCGTAATGGATGCGCCTTGAGGAGAGATATCAATTGAAAGCTTACTGTGTAAAATGTAAAGAAAAACGTGAATTAAAAGAACCAATAGCGGTTTTTACGAAAAGTGGTACCCCAGCTACACGTGGAATATGTGCTGTCTGTGGAACTAGTCTATTCCGGATGGGTAGAACAGAAGCTCATGATGGAATAACGCCCCCTAAACCTACCAAACCCAAAAAAAAGCGATCCGGGAAATTGGTCATTGTTGAATCGCCAGCAAAAGCTCGCACAGTCGGAAATTTTTTAGGCAAAGGTTATACAGTAAAAGCTTCTGTCGGACATGTACGTGATTTATTAAAATCGCAAATATCTGTAGATGTTGAGAATGGTTTTACTCCAAAATATCGTGTTCCTAATGAGAAACGACCTGTCGTAAAGGAGCTTAAAAAATTAGCCGATAATGCAGCAGAGATCTATTTAGCAACTGATCCAGATCGAGAAGGAGAAGCAATCGCTTGGCATTTAACCGAAGCTGCTGAAATTGAACCAGCATATACCTATCGAGTGGTATTTCATGAGATCACTAAACCAGCTGTTACTGATGCGTTTTCACATGCTCGTCAAATCAATATGGATCTGGTGGATGCTCAACAAGCGAGACGGATTCTTGATAGATTGGTTGGTTATAATCTGAGTCCATTATTGTGGCGCAAAGTTCGAGGTCGATTGTCAGCTGGACGTGTACAATCGGTTGCACTCCGTCTCATTGTAGAGAGAGAGCGTGAAATCGAAGCTTTTGTTTCCGAAGAATATTGGTCGATAGAAGCTGAGCTTAAACCCGAAACAGAATCAAACGATCAAAAGTCATATCTTGCAAAACTAGTGAAAATTGATGGTAAAGATCCTGTATTGGGTAACGAAGATACAGTTAAACCTATCTTAGCTGAACTCGAAAAAGCGAATTATCAAATTTCAAGAATAATAAGAGGGCAAAGACAGCGTAAACCATCAGCGCCATTTATTACCAGTACATTGCAACAAGAAGCTTCTCGGCGTCTCGGTTTTACAGCACGTAAAACAATGGCAGTGGCGCAGCAGTTATATGAAGGGATTGATATTGGTAATGGTGGTGAAGTAGGTTTGATTACTTATATGAGAACAGACTCTACTAATATTTCAGAGTTAGCGCAGGATGAAGTGCGTCAATACATCCATTCCGAGTATGGGGAGGACTATTTACCAAAATCAGCTCGAAAACATAAAACCAAAGCAAAAGGCGCCCAGGAGGCACATGAAGCAATAAGACCAACTTCCTCTGTGAGGACTCCTAAATCTATCAAAGAGAGAATGACACGTGATCAATACCGATTGTATAATTTAATTTGGCAGCGTTTTGTAGCTTCTCAAATGGCTAATGCAGTCTATGACACCATAAAAGTAGAAGTTGAAGGAACAACAAAATCTCATACATACTTATTGCGTGCTTCCGGTTCAACGATCGCGTTTGAAGGGTTCCTGAAGGTTTATGCAGATTCAAAAGAAGAAAAGAAACAAGAAAATGAACAGAGCATCGATTTTCCTGAGAGTATCGCAGAAGGACAAGCACAGGAATTAATTCGATTAATTCCTGAACAGCATTTCACACAACCCCCACCGCGGTATTCAGAGGCGTCGCTTGTTCGTACTTTAGAAGAGAATGGAATTGGACGACCTTCTACTTATGCCCCAATCCTTTCCACGATCCAACAACGTGGATATGTCGATAAAGAGTCAAATCGTCTCTATCCAACAGAAACCGGAATTCTAGTTAATGATTTGCTTGTGGAACATTTCCCATCAATTCTTGATGTTGGTTTCACCGCAGAGATGGAACAAGATTTGGATTGTATCGCGACTGGTGATCTTCCATGGGTGAATGTAGTCCGAGAATTTTATACACCATTTTCAAAACAAGTAGAAATCGCTGAAAAGAAGATGCCTGAAGTAAAGATGGAACCCGAGCCTATTGGAAGAACATGTCCAAAATGTGGACATGAATTGGTAGTTCGTTGGGGGAGATTTGGGAAATTTATTAGTTGCAGCAATTTCCCTGAATGCCGCTACACTGAAGCATGGCTAGAGAAAATTAATGTGCGTTGTCCAAAAGATGGTGGAGAGATCGTTGAACGTCGAACAAAGAGGGGGCGTATCTTCTACGGTTGTTCAAACTATCCAAAATGTGATTTCACTTCATGGAAGCGTCCTCTTTCACAACCGTGTCCAAAATGTGGAGGTTTATTAGTTGTTGCCGATAAAAAGAATGCCCAATGTACTCAATGTGAAGAGCTTTATTCACTTGAAGAAATCACTGGAGATACCGAAATATAGTTTTGGTTTTAATTGATATTCTTATTAAGAATCTTCAGAATATTTCTGTCAAACAAATACTTTTTAGGTATATTTCTTGCACCTATAATAGAGAAAGATTCTGTGATCATATTGCATATTCTTAAACAATCGTCTAAAATACTTAAGGTTTTGAGTAATTAAGGAATCTTTCTAAAGCGGATTTATATTTAGATTAACTTTTATTAGGGAGAGACGTTATGGATCAACTACGTGAACAAATTAAAAGACCACTCGTTGTGGGAATTATTGGGTTTATTATTGGCGCTATCTTTGGCTTAGTAGTTCTGGGTTGGCAACTTTTTCCGGTTGAATGGGTGAATGCACTACCAGAACATTTAAGTCCTTCAGCGAAGGTAGAGTACCTACGCATGACCATAGAAGCTTATGGGCAAAATGGAGATCTTCAGAAAGCTCTAACACGTTTTAATGCGCTTGGTGATAGCGCTGAAGAGACTTTAGCAACGATCATTCAAGACCCTCAAGAGCTGAGTAATGATTTAATCCAAAATTTCAAGAGTTATGTATCGAGTGGTGAAGTTACTCCTATTACGACATCTGAAGCGGAAACACCGTTGCCTACTGAGGAAAGCAAAGAGGAAGAAGGTGGGGTACGGAATGTTTTTCTAATCCTTATACCGATTCTTTGTGTAATTGTATTAGTCTTGGGAGCTGTATTGTTTTATATATTTGTCTTACGTGGACGAATGGCTGCAGGCACAAAGGAATCTCAGGAAACAACTTACGATGAGACTCCTGACTATTTAGAGGAAGAAGAATACTACGAACCTGGTAATGAGCCTCCGATTGCCCAATTTATGGCTTCCTATAATCTTGGCGATGATCTGTTTGATGACTCATTTAGTATAGAATCACCATCTGGTGAATTCCTCGGTGAGTGTGGTGTTGGAATATCCGAAGCGATTGGTGTAGGAGAACCAAAGAAGGTCACAGCTTTTGAGATTTGGCTGTTTGATAAAAATGATATCCAAACAATTACAAAAGTATTAATGAGCACTCACGCTTACAATGATGAAATGATTAGCCAACGACTTGAAGCAAAAGGTGAACCTGTTCTATCACAACCGGGTGAGGAAATTCTTTTAGAAACCCAAACGTTGTCTTTGGTAGCTCGAGTTGTTGATATGGGATATTTAGAAGGCGCTGCACCATCTCAAAGCAGCTTTGATCATCTTGTCGTGGAATTAATGGCTTGGAGCAAATAACTCGTCAATTTCCAATATAGATCCAAGAAAAAAAAAGCCGACAGTGCGAATGAATCTGTCGGCTTTAGTATTTGGATAATCACTTATTCTATCTTTAGAACTTTTAATTCGATGATTCCTGCAGGTGTATTTGCTTTAATCGAATCACCAACTTTTGCACCGATTATTGCTTTCCCGATCGGGGATTCATTAGATATCCTTCCATTTGATGGGTCAGCTTCAGCAGCTCCAACAAGATCGTATGTTTCAGCTGGATAATCTTGCTCTTGAATGGTCACTTTTGAACCTACTTCGACTTTGTTCCCATTCAGATTCTTTTGAATTATTTGGGAATTTTTAATTAAATACTCTAATTCTTGAATTCTTCCTTCAAGGAATGCCTGATCTTCTTTTGCTTTTGTATAATCAGCATTTTCTGATAAATCGCCTTGAGAAATAGCATTTTGAAGACGCTCCGCTATCTCGGTACGTCCTGTATCTTTTAAATTTGCTAATTCTTTCTTTAATTTCTCTAAGCCTTCTTCGGTAAGATATTTCTGTTCATTCATCTTTTCTCTCCAAGCAAATCGATGGTGAATGGTATATTCTACAGATTTCTCAAGATAAGTCAATCCTTGAGTTAAGTAATTACGATTGGATCAAATAATTTCTGAAATTCTTCTACAGCAAAGCGATCAGTCATTCCTGCTATATAATCACATATAATGCGTTCCAAACCAAATTCATCAATTTGTTGCTGTACATGTAAAGGTAAGGTTGCTGGTTCTGATCGATAAGCGGAAAAGAGGTCACTAATCACACGCTCTGCTTTGACAGCCATGCGAACAACTCTATAGTTACGATACAAATTATTGTATAAAAAATCCTTAAGCTGTCGGTTTCGTCGATACATATCTTCGCTAAAACTGATTACATTATATGGTAGGCTCTGCAGCTCTTCAACAGATGATACATGGCTATCGCGTATGCGTTCATGGGTTGTGTGAACTAGATCGGTCACTTCCATTCCTATCAATCTACGGATGATACGATGACGGGATATATCATCCAAATCTTTTCCTCGAACACCTAAATCTTCAAGTAAAATTTCCCATAATGTTATCCCATCTAACATATTGGGGGAAATCATTTTCGAACGTAAACCATCATCTAGGTCATGGGCAGTATAGGCGAGTTCATCAGCAACATTTGCAATTTGAGCTTCCAAATGACCACGTAAATCAGGATTATAGTCACTAGCATCTGAGATATCATATTCAGATTCGTGTTTGACGATACCTTCGCGAACCTCCCAGGTTAGATTTAGACCAGGGAAATTCTTATAACGCCTTTCTAGTATAGTCACAATACGAAGTGATTGCTTATTGTGATCGAATCCGCCATGATCACGCATAAGACGCGATAAAGCCATTTCCCCGGAATGACCAAAGGCGCTATGACCAAGGTCGTGTGCCAAACAAATCGCCTCTTCCAGGTCTTCGTTAGCTCCGAGAGCGCGCGCAATTGTGCGGGCTATTTGCGCCACTTCAAGTGTATGGGTCAGACGTGTGCGATAGTAATCTCCTTCGTAATTGAAAAAAACTTGAGTTTTATATTCCAGACGACGAAAGGCAGTCGTATGAATGATACGATCTCGATCACGCTGAAAGGATGTTCTGTATTCGGGTTCATCCTCGGGGTAAAGGCGCCCTAGGCTTTCTCGACTATGGCAGGCATAAGGCGCTAGTCGATCTTCTTCGTACTTTTCAAGATCCTGACGAGTGTAAAACATTTATTTGTCTTTCCTTGTTCTTATGTGCCTTCCTTCCAGGAATTTAAATAGGCTACCTGTTCTGATGTAAGAACATCAATATTTACTTTCATGGCATCTAATTTTATTCTGGCTATTTCATTATCGATATCAGAAGGAACGCTATAGACTTTATGTTGCAATTCATCAACGTGCTTTACCATATATTCTAGACTGAGCGCTTGGTTCGCGAAGGACATATCCATCACACTTGCAGGGTGACCTTCGGCAGCAGCCAAATTGATTAGACGTCCCTCCCCTAGGATATGAATCAATCGTCCATCGGACAACTCATACTGCTCGACGAAAGGACGTACCAATCGTTTTGATATTGACATCTCTTCCAACGCGGGAATATTTATCTCTACATTGAAATGCCCAGAATTAGCAACAATTGCGCCATCTTTCATCAACACGAAATGATGACGATCTAAAACATTAATATCACCTGTTAAGGTTACAAAGATATCTCCAATTGGTGCAGCTTCATTCATAGGCATAACTCGGAAACCATCCATTACAGCCTCTAAGGCAGGAAGAGGATCTACCTCTGTGATGATCACATTAGCGCCCATCCCACGTGCTCGCATTGCGAGACCACGTCCACACCAACCATATCCAGCTACAATAAATGTCTTTCCTGCTAATAAAATATTGGTTGCTCGAATGATACCATCAATGGTTGATTGTCCGGTTCCATAACGATTATCGAAGAAATGCTTCGTCATGGCATCATTTACAGCGATGATCGGGAATTTTAATTCGCCATCATGTGCCATTGCTCGTAATCTTATCACACCTGTAGTAGTTTCTTCGGTACCACCAATTATTTCAGGGAGCAAATCACGGCGGTCTTTATGTAATGTGCTAACTAGGTCCGCACCATCGTCCATAGTTAGCTGAGGTTTATGATCTAATGCAGCGTGGATATGCTTATAGTAAGTCACGTTATCTTCCCCTTTAATTGCGTAAACCGGTATTTCGAAATGTGTCACCAAGGATGCAGCTACATCATCTTGGGTTGAGAGGGGGTTGGATGCAGTTAATACTACGTCTGCGCCTCCTAAATGCAAAGTATGCATAAGGTTTGCTGTCTCAGTTGTAACGTGCAAACATCCAGATATCCTCATACCACTCAAAGGGCGTTCTTTTTCGAAACGTTCACGGATAAGTCTTAATACTGGCATTTCTCGTTCTGCCCATTCAATACGTCTTCTGCCTCCCTCAGCTAATTTTGTATCTTTAACGTCATATTTTTCCATTGTAAATAATCTCCTTTTAAGTATCTCTAAAGCATTTTTTAGAAACACAGTACATCATAAAAGCAAATCTAGTTGACCTTGATCGTCAAAATGATTTCGATAACGATTAATAAATTCTTGTGGAGTAAAGGAATGACTCTGTGGTCCTTTTTGCTCCAAACAATACGTAGCAGCTAAGGCTCCCATTCGTCCATTGACTTCCATCGGGAACCCAAAACTATAACCAGTTAAAAAACCTCCTCTAAAGGCATCTCCAACTCCAGTTGGATCAACTATATGCTTTGGCGGGACAACTGGCGTTTGAAAGAGACCTTGATTAGTATAAATTTTGGCGCCTTTTTCGCCTTCTGTAACAACTGTAAATGAGTCTTGATGGTTTTCTAAGACATCTTTCGGTTCTAATCCTGTCATCTTCTTAATCAAAGCGTATTCATAGTCATTTCCAAATAGGGCATACGCTCCTCGGATGCCAAATTCTAAATCTTTAGCCTGTAGACGGACGATTTGTTGACTAGGATCATAGATATAAGGAATATCTAATTGAAGGCATTCTTTAATATTCTTATTCATAGCATCTGGGTCATTGGGTGAGATTACTACGATATCGGGTTGATCACTTCCTAGATCTTTTAACGACAATCCAATAGCATGTGCCATCGCTCCTGGATAAAAACTAGCGATTTGCGCATTATTTAAGTCAGTATTTACAAAAAAGGAAGCTGTGAATACGCCTGGAACAACACGAGCCCCTGAAGTATCAACACCAACGTTTTCTAAAAAAGCTCGGTATTCTGAAAAATCTTCACCAACGGTTGCCCATAAACGTGGTCTTTGTCCTAGCAAAGCCATCGTATAGGCAATATTTGGAGCTACGCCTCCATTTAAACGTTCCATTGAATCTACAAGAAAAGAAAGGCTTATCCGATCAAGATGTTCATGCAGAATATGATCTTTGAAGTTACCAGGGAATGTCATCAAATAATCAAATGCAACGGAGCCACTGAGTAGAATGTCCATACTATTCATCTCCAAGAATTCTTTTAATATTGGTAATATAAGGAGGATAAATAATTCCTCTCTCAGTAATAATTGCTGTAATTAATCGATTAGGGGTGATATCAAATGCTGGATTGCGAGCGGAAGCGTTTTCAGGCGCGATTTCATTCCCGTTGATTTTAATTCCTAATACTTCTGATTGATCCCTTTCTTCAATAGGGATCTGATTCCCACTCGCTAAACTTAAATCAATGGTTGATGTGGGAACGACAGCATAAATTGGCACATGATTGTCAAACGCTGCTAATGAAAGCATATAAGTTCCGATCTTGTTGGCTACATCACCATTGGCTGAAACTCGATCGGCGCCGTAAAACACTTTCATGACATCACCTTTTTGCAGGAAATAACCAGCTGCATTGTCTGTAATAATGTCATAAGGGATTCCATAACGCTGTAATTCCCAGGCTGTCAAACGGGCTCCTTGCAATCTCGGTCTGGTTTCATCCACCAGCACATGAATACGTTTGCCTTGTTCATGTGCCATTCGGATGACTCCTAAAGCGGTTCCCCAATCTACTGTTGCTAAGGCACCAGTATTACAATGATGAATGATCGTATCGCCGTCATCAATCAAGTTAGATCCGAAGAACGCCATTTTTCGATTGATTTCGATATCTTCATCAGCAATACGTTTGGCTTCATGCAAAATGAAAAAAGGTAATTCAGATGGGTTCGCGTCAGATTTCTCAACTTTACTCATTATCCTTTGGAGTGCCCAATGGAGGTTTACAGCTGTTGGTCGAGAATCCGTAAGGATATTCGAAGCGGTTCGTAAATCTGTTAAAAAAGAATCTCGATCGTGAGCGGAAGATTCCTGAGCAGCTAGCGCTAAGCCAAAAGCTGCTGTTGCGCCAATTGCTGGAGCCCCACGTACAACCATAGAACGAATAGCCTGTGCCACTTGTCGATAATCGTGATAGGAGACAATTTTAAATTCACCCGGCAACAAACGTTGATCGATTAATTTTAATATCCGATTTTCTGTATCCCATTCAACCGTTCGCATATTTACATGCCCGTCCTGATCATTCGTATCTTATCTTTGTAATATCATCAAAAAACGCCCTCGGGTGAGAGCGTCTCTTCCGAGAGCGAATTGAGTTTAACACGGACGGTCGAGATTGTCAAAGGTCTTATGCAAATGCAATTCGATATACCATACGAAATATTCAAAAAAATATCATCTTTATTGACACACTTATCTACCTGTGATATCTTGGCATACATGAAATTGCAGTTTATAAGATTTCTTCCATGGTTAGTATTATTGATCGTTTCATTTGCTTGTGTGCGACAAGGTTCATTACCCATGGATGAGAATCTAATTTTAACCCCGATTACTTCTTCTGAAACTCCGACTCTAAAACCAACGCAAACAAATACCCCTCAACCAACACCAACGCCTGTACCTGCTATTCGTATCGAAGCAGGCGAACGTGCTTTAATGAATGGTGATTGGCATTCAGCGTTGGAGGAATATACTATCGCATTGGAAGTGAGTAATGCCCCTGAATTACAGTCTGCTGCATTACTTGGTATTGGAAAAGCCCGTTTATTGGAACGTAATTATTATGAAGTTGATTTAACTTTAGAGGGTTTATTACAATTATTTCCAGATTCCACAGAGGCTGCTGAAGCTTACTTTGCTTTAGGACAATCTTATAATGCACAGGAAAAGTATCTAGAAGCAGCTGATGCATATCTTGAATATTTGATTAGAAGACCAGGTGTCATCGATAGTTATGTGCTAGACATTCGAGGGGACACCCTTTTCGCAGCTAATGATTATGTAGGAGCAGCAAATGACTACCTGGCAGCGCTTGAATCACCTAGTCTCCTTGATCAGGTACAGCTAAAACTTAAACTGGCGCGAGCTTATGCTCTTTCTGGCGATTATACAAGTGCTATCTCGTTATATGATGAACTCTATAAACAGGCAGGGAGTGACTATACAAGTGCTTTAATTGATTTGAGAAGAGGTCAAGCATATGAAGCTTTAGGGCAATTGGAACAAGCTTATCAGTCTTATCAAGATGCTGTTGATCAATATCCAACTTCATATGATGCATATAGCGCGTTGGTTGCTCTTGTTGAGGCGGGTATCGAAGTAGATCAACTACAACGTGGGATAGTGAATTATTATGCTGCCCAATATGGTTTGGCATTAACTGCGTTCGATCGCTATTTGCAAGAGGTGCCTACTGATTCCATTAAAGCTTATTATTTTTACGGATTGACATTGCGTGCCATAGGAGATTCAGTACAGGCGATCAACTATTGGGATAAGGTGATCCAGGGTGATTCCACGCATCTTTTTTGGGATGATGCTTGGGAGCAGAAGGCTTATACACAATGGGCATTTCTAGAAGATTTTGATGCTGCAATACAAACCTTATTGGATTTTGTCGATAAAGCCTCTGGGCATCCTCGTGCAGCAGAATTCTTATTTGAAGCTGCATTAATAGCGGAAAAAGCGGAAAATCTTGAGGAGGCTGCAGATCTTTTTCAAAGAGTGAATTCTAATTATCCTAATTATGAACGTTCTACACAATCCCTATTTCTTGCTGGGATCACAAAGTATCGTTTAGGAAATTATCCTGATGCTCTGATCACTTTTCAACATTATCTAAGCTTGGTGACTACATTGGAAGATCGTGCTGCTGCCAATTTGTGGATAGGCAAATCTCAGAAGGAGCTTGGTGATTTAGAATCGGCAACGGCATCCTGGGAAACAGCTGCAAGTATTGATCCAACTGGATATTATAGTGAAAGAGCACGTGATATCCTGCATGATCTTGAACCATTTAGCCCACCCCAAGATTATGATCTTGGATATGATCTACAAAGGGAGCGTGAAGAAGCGGAAAATTGGTTGCGTACGACTTTCGCTATTTCAACAGATACAGACCTCTCGACCCTCGGTGAACTCGCGAATGATCAACGAATACAACGAGGTATAGAATTATGGCGATTGGGGTTGTTCGATTCAGCTCGTTCAGAATTTGAACAATTCCGACTGTATGTTGCCACTGATCCAGCTGATTCTTACCGATTAACCAATTTTCTTGTCGATTTAGGTTGTTACCGCATTGCAATTCTTACAGCCAGACAAGTCTTAGATTTAGCGTTGATGGATGATGTGGGCACCCTGAGCGCACCGGTCTATTTTAATCACATTCGATTTGGGAGTTATTTTGGTGAATCGATCATTCCCTTAGCAAATGAATATGGTTTTCATCCCTTATTTATTTTTAGTCTAGTTCGTCAAGAGAGTTTATTTGATCCTCATATCTCTTCATCTGCAGGTGCAAGAGGGTTGATGCAAATCATGCCTACGACAGGTGCAGATATACAAAAAAATTTAGGCTTTCCAGATAATTATTCTGTTGAAGATCTATTACGCCCTGATGTTAATGTACTCTTCGGGATCGATTATCTTGATACCCAAAGAGACTATTTTGATGACAATATCTATGCGGCATTAGCCGCTTATAACAGTGGACCTGGAAATGCAGCAATTTGGTTGAAGGCTGCGCCTGAAGATTTTGATCTTTTCTTGGAGGTTGTAAGATTTGTAGAAACTCGAAATTATATTCGTGGGGTATATGAGTTATTTAATTTGTATCGCGTAATCTATAATAGAACTCCTTAATATCAAAAGACTAGTTTTTGTAATCAGAATCGTTATTCTGATTCTTCGGATGAAGGTGTAACTTCTGTTTGTTCAGTTGAAGCTGTTACCATATACCAGGATGTAATCGTATTGAAACGATCACTCAGATCATAAATAGGTCCCATACTGACACCCATCACTTGTTCATCAATGCCAAATGAATAAACTGGGAAGAATAGTTCTAAAGCCGGTTGTTCATCCATATAACGAACTTGAAAATTCCGATATCGCTTGGCGCGTTCATTTAGATCATCGACAACTCGAGCTTGTTCGAGGTATTCACTGACCTGTCGATCATCCCACTGAGAAAAATTTTGCCCACCAGTGGCTTGGGTTTGATGCCAGAAGGGATATGGATCAGGATCAGGTGAACGAGCTAGATTAATTTCAACTAGGGCTGCTTGGTAAGTACGCGGCGTAAGAAAATTATCAATCAACTCCTGGTAAGGGATGGGATTAATAGAAAGTTCAACACCAATGGCAGCCCAATTTTCCTGTATATAATGAGCAATTTCTGTGTAATACTCTTCATCTGGACAAACCATCTCAAATGATAGAGGCATACCATCTTTAACACGCACATTTCCACCGTCAGCTGGTATTAAATATCCTGCGTCTTTTAGTATTTCTATAGCTCTTTCTCTATCATAGGGTATTTCTTGAATACCTTCATAGAAAGCCCACGATTCAGGGAAGATTGGACCCTTTGCTAAAATCGCTTGACCGTGAAGTATTCTATCAATGATCCATCTGCGATTAATCCCTATCAATAGAGCCTTTCTAACTTCTTCTTCTTGGAAAAAAGATAATTCTGGATTGCCTAAGTTTAGATAAATGATATTCAGCTTAGGTAATCTAGAGGTGAATATTTTTAAATTCTCATTTTTTAATGCTTTTATTAGTGTGTCATCAGTAAATTGACTTATTCCTAAAACGTCGCCTTGTTCGTAAGCATTATATGCAGCAGTTTCATTGGGATAATATCGGAAGATTGCTTGATTAATAAATGGTGCTTCACCATAATAGTCGTCAAAGGAGGTTAATTCGACCGCTGTAACCTCTCCATCAACAATTTCAAAAGCTTCGAATCGAAAAGGACCACTTCCTATCGGCTTTAAATTAAATGGGGCATCGATCAATTCCTCTGCAGTTAAGCCCCTTAATAAATGTTCAGGAAGTATTCCGAATGTTAGATAATCCAAAAAAGGTGAAAAGGCTTCTGGTAGTCTAAATTGAAGTGTTTTGTCATCCAGTGCTTCGATCTCAATATCTCCCCAAAAAATTTTATAATCTTCTGGAATTGGTGCTAGGGGATCTTTAATCAAGTTGACGGTAAAAAGAATATCATTACTAGTCACGGGTGTTCCGTCATGCCAAACCGCATTTGGTCGGATAGAAAAGTTGTAGGTTTTTCCATCTTGTGAAATTCCCCAAGAATCTGCTAAATCGCCTAATGGCAAACCTCGGTCGTTAAAACGAATAAGTCCGCTGTAGATTAACCGGTCAAGGTCATAATCGACTTGATTATGTATGTCCAACAGAGGATTTAATCGACCGAAAGAACCGATGAGGGCTTCACTATAAATTCCACCGGAAATAGGTTCTTCAACAATTTCTTCACCTGGTAGTGTGATTTGAAATTGGCTGAATAAAAGAACAGCAATTGCGATTAACGCCAGGAGAACGACGAGAAGTTGCCAACGAAGTTTTTTCATAGATCAATCAACAAATTCTTGTATTGGTGAATAATAGTCTACACAACTTAATGAATGATCAAGCTTATAAAATATGTGCACACTTATCAATGAAAAACCAGCAAGTGTGCACTGATTTACGAACAACAGTAAAAGGCGTAAGTTTATTATAACAATAAGTAAATAATCAACTAGCTAGTAACCATCGTAGCAGCTATTGCTAAAAGGAAGAAAACAATACTGAGACCTATAGTCAATCGAAACAATACTTTTTCTATCCCACGACGAGCTGTAAAAACACCACCAGTATCACCACCAGTAAGACCACCCAATCCAGCGCCTTTGCTTTGTAAGATTACACTTGCAATTAAAGTGATAGACGTTATAATCAATGCGATATCAAGATATATTGCCACAGAAACCTCCTGCAAATAATAAGCTCATTAACAGGTAGATTATACCTTTCACGCTCAGAATAGTCAAATGAAAAGGAAAAATGAAAGAACTCATCGCTAATATCCATATGCACACGATCTACTCGGATGGTCATGGTACTCATCAAGAAATCATCCAAGCAGCTTTAGAGGCTGAGCTAGATGTCGTTATTGTAAGTGATCATAATGTTTTGGTTAAAGGATTTGATAATTACTACCACCAGGGGGAAAGAAAAGTCCTTATGATTGTTGGAGAGGAGATACATGATCAAGCTAGAGTCCCACAAAAGAATCATCTGCTTTCGATTGGTGCGGATCAAGAATTAGCCCCCGAAGCGAAAAACCCACAGAACTTGGTGGATAAAATCAAAAGAGCGGGTGGTTTATCGTTTCTAGCTCATCCATATGATCCAGAAGCGCCGGCTATTAATGAAGATGATCTTTCATGGGTTAGTTGGGAAGTAGAGGGTTTTACAGGTATTGAATTGTGGAATCAACTTTCAGAATTGAAATCATTGTTGACGAACAAAATCCATGCTATCCATTATGTCTATAATCCAAGTTTGATTGCCAGAGGTCCTTTTCCCGAAGTGTTGCGGAAATGGGATGAATTAATTAAATCTGGCAATCGAGTGGTCGCAATTGGCGGCTCAGACGCGCATGCGATCCGAGCTAGTATGGGACCTTTAAAACGAGTCGTGTTTCCTTATCATTTCCATTTCAAATGTATAAACACACATATTTTAGTTGATTCTCCATTAAGTGGTGAGGCAGATTATGATCGCCGTATTGTCCTTCGTGCATTAAAGCGAGGAAATGTATTTATTGGTTATGACTTACCTGCGCCTACGACTGGTTTCCGTTTTACAGCACAAGGTTATGAGCAATCGGGAATAATGGGAGATCAAATCCATATTCGTGATGGAGTCACTCTTCAAATTCGTCTTCCCAGGATTGCTGAGTGCCGGCTTTTACGAGATGGAGAGATCGCAGAGGTATGGAATAATCGTGAAAAATGTACCTATATAACCAATAAACCAGGTGTCTATCGAGTTGAAGTCTTTATTCAATATCAGGGGCTTCGTCGAGGTTGGATTTATAGCAATCCAATCTATATCCGAAAATAAAACCCTTTTCTTACTATGTCATAAGACCAACGAAGATGAGAGAATTCAATCATCGAATGTTGGATTGAGTAAATTAAGCAAAAGCAGGACTTGATCTTGAATAAACAACAATTTTCGATAAGAGCATCAACCATAGTCTTCAAAAAAGTTGTAATGATCTTAATTGTTCTATTGCCAGCATTCTAATGTTTTGCATAATTTCCTCTGAATTATCAGAGCGCTGGGCTAGTATAGAATACGGTATTGGTTCAGAAAAAGTTACTATTGGAGATAATGAGCATAATTTAGGAAAATGTAATAATAACACCATCTGAAGAATTTCTGCTATTGCTTGTTGCTCCCAAAGGTTACGTTTGAGTTTCACGATAGGATTACTAATTGAAATGGGGGAAAGAACACCACCAACTATTGCAACAATGAGCTGTGTCTCTGGCACCTTTTGCAGAATAAATTCAATGCTTGGAGACCAAGATTGAATTGCATCCTCTGCACCTTTTTGAAGAACTGGATCAGGGTCTATTGTTCCACTTGGGTTAATCAATAAAGCTCCACCTAGTTTGAGATGGTTTATCGCTTTCCTCAACACACCCATCCTTTGTTGTGATTCAATGGTCGTATAAAGCATATATTTACTTAGGTTAGGAAAGTGACGAAAAAAAGGGCTTCCTCTAGCAATAATTCTTATATCTTTTCTATTGAATGCTGAAGCAATTATAAATATATCTAAGGTGCCTGGATGATTAGCGGCGATTATTAAAGGTTTATCACTTGGAATAAAATCCTTCCCTTTGATGTTAATTGTTTTTACAAATTCTGGTAATATCCTACTTGAAGCGCCACAAAAACCATATTGATCAATTTGTGCATCAAACATTAGCGCCATCTTAATAATTTTGGAAAAAGATGGATTAAGTAAGGGTGTCAGCCAATTACTACGTTGATTTGAGATAGGAATTTTTAGCGCTTTCTCATATATATCTTTAATTAAAAGATCACGAAGGTTCTTTTCAGTTGATATATTCTGGAATTGCTGAGTAATATTCAAATTTCTTTTCCTGTACTTTGCTGATAATTCTCAAATCATATAATGGCATTGGTTGATTTCTGCTAATATCTGTATATTCGGTTTCATATTCATCTTTTCTTAGGGCGTGTTTGTGATTAAAACGAGCTTGTTTCATCGCTAAGCGAGATAATTTATCAGCTTCTTTATTATATTTTCTTGGCAACCAGACTAATTCTAGAGCGATAAAGTTATTTGCTAATTTCATCGCCTGATCGTAATATCGCCAAATTCTATTCGAATTTACAGATGATACTCCTCTCATCTGATCAATCACGCTTTTAGCATCACCACATACTCTGATTCTTTTATCCATCTGAACAAGGTCTAGAAGAGCTTCTAATCCTTCAATCAAAGCCAAATATTCTGAAATATTTGAAGAGCCCTCTGTCTGTGATTCATAAGCGCCATACCCTTGTGCAATTATTTTGTCTCCCTCGGATAATAACCATCCATAACAATGTAATTCAAATGCATTTTCTAGTAAATTGCTATTATTGATTTTTCGAAACAATCCATCAAATCGTAATGTATACATAGGATCGAGGT
>CAZJMV010000094.1:0-3320 GCA_964547225.1 uncultured Anaerolineaceae bacterium
GGCTCCCACCCAACTGGCTAATTCTGCTTGATGTATGGGCATCTCGATCTCATCAGCGTTTTGCTGCTTGTGAGCCAAATAAAGAAAGACAAACGCCAAACGAGCGCTAAGATTCGATGTCACCAAATTGCGGGTATGCAAGAGCAATTCACGCCCATTGTTAGATGCTTCCTGATATAGATTCAAAGCCAATTGAGGGATATTTTGCGTTGCTTCCAACAAATCCTGACTACTAATGGATAAGATAACTGAATCTTGATAAACTGCTGCACCCATCAAACGCAGTTGGTCTTTTTTAAGCAGCGGTAAGCCAAACGCCTCATATGGTCTTACCAATTTGAGCATAAACTCCTCGCCATGCGTGTTGGTTAAAAACAATCGTACCAAGCCCGATTGGACGAGATAGGTATTTGTGCTTGGAGACTGTGGGTAAAACAGGTAAACCCCTTTGGCGTAAACGCGTTTGTGGATATACGGGAGAAGGCGCGAGTATTCATCAGCGCTCAAACCATCGAAGAGAGGAAATTTTTTAAGTTGATCAGAGGTTAGCATAGGCAAACTTTAAGCAATAAAAATGCAATAGATAGATGATAAACAAAGCATGCGTAGTGTTCGTTATAATAAATAGCCTTGCATCTAATTATAATTCGTTTTTGAGGTAGAGTGCAATAAAATTATTTTGACGCAATGGATCTGATGGAGGGAATGATAACTCAACTTTTATCCGCAAGATCAACCGCTAGTACATCAACCGAAGTGATTGCAGCTCATTCACATTACTCATTAACCATTAACTAGACCCTTCGTCGCTTCTTTATTGCTCATTGTCGTGGGAAAATGGTGAGCGCTCCTCAGGGTGACAGGTCCTTGTCATGATGAGGCGCGCTCCTGTACTCTTATCCCCTTTATTGGTAGTTCAGCTTTATTGGCAAGACTACTTTATCGATAAACAAGCGCCGAAGCATCTCGATTTTGGCACGCGAGACCCTTCGTCGCTTCTTTATTGCTCATTGTCGTGGGAGGATGGTGAGCGCTTCTCAGGGTGACAGGTCCCAGTCCATGTCATGCTGAGGCGCGCTCCTGTTTTCTCACCACCTTTATCAGTAGGTCAGCTTTATTAGCAAAACTACTTTTCCCATAGACTAGCGCCGAAGCATCTCGGTTTTCACGCGCTAGAACCCACGCCATCAATTCACCTTAAACGCAAAGACGCAAAGTACAGCACAGCGCACAAGGAGATCTCAACAATTGGATCGACGAAAAGGATGACAAACAAACAAATGGCGAGTGATCAAATTTCCCAATCACTCGCCATTCATCATTAACCATTAAGTAACCTACAAGGAAACTTGCTCTGTAACGTCTTTGCGGCGCAGGAAGTATTTGCGCAGTTCGACAACCCAGAAGAGAGAGGTGCTGATGACAATGCTGATCAATAAATCCCTGCCGCTTAGGGCAACGGTGTTGAATACGTTCTGAAGGAAGGGCACATAGATGACCGCCAACTGCAAGAACGTCGTCAGCGCGACCGCGCCGATCAAAGCGGGATTCCCGAAAAACTTCAGCTTGAAGGTCGACTGCAAATTGGAGCGGATCGATAAGACATAGGTCATTTCAGAGAGCGTTAAGGTCGTGAAGACCATCGTCTGCCATGCTTCGCTGCCGTTCATCCAATAGACAAAGCCAACCCCGAGCGAGATCAAACCCATCAGAAAACCGAGCAAGATGATATTGCGCGCCAGACCGCGAGCAAAGACATTCTCCTGCGGCGGATATGGCGGTCGCTGCATGGTATTCTTCTCACCCAACTCGACACCCAACGCCAAACCAGGTAAGCCATCGGTGACCAAATTGATCCACAAGATCTGTATCGGCAGCAATGGCAGCGGCATACCCAGGAAAGGCGCCACCAACATGGTGACGATCTCACCGGTATTGCTGGTCAATGTATATTGGATGAACTTGCGGATATTATCATAGATCACGCGCCCCTCGCGCACAGCAGACACAATCGTAGCGAAATTATCATCCAGCAGCACCATATCGGAGGCTTCTTTGGAGACATCCGTGCCGGTGATGCCCATCGCCACGCCGATATCGGCTCTCTTGAGCGCGGGAGCATCGTTGACGCCATCACCAGTCATCGCTGCGATCTCGCCATTGGTCTGCAGCGCTTCAACGATACGCAGTTTGTGTTCGGGTGAGACACGCGCGTAGACAGAGACCTTTTCAACCACATCATTCAATTGGGTTTGGTTTAGATGATCGATCTCAACACCAGTTAGTACTTGATCCGATTCAGGCGATGCGCTATGCTTTATCTGTCGTGCGTTCTCGCTAATAATGCCCAATTCACGCGCAATATAACCAGCGGTTAAGGGATGATCCCCGGTGATCATGACTGGACGGATGCCAGCGGTACGACAGGTCTGCACGGCTTCTTTCACTTCGGGACGAGCAGGATCGATCATACCGACCATACCAACAAAGATCAGGTTGCTCTCATAAAAGTCCATATCAGCGGCTGAATCGTCAGCATCCGTTTGGGGTAATTCATCGACCGCCTTACAAGCGACACCCAAAACACGCATCCCATTCAGCGCCAGACTTTTATTGGCTTCATCAATCCGCTCTTCCCAATGCTTACTCATCTCTTCGATATGATCCTGCACCCAAACACGATCACAAATATCAACCAAACTATCAATGGCGCCTTTCGTGAAGGTGATATATTCAAGATTATCCGCGTTAGTCCAACCTTCCCACATCCAGATTTCCTGGTAAACTGCTGGCAAACTCTGCAAGTCTTTCGGTGTGGCATGAGTCGTCGTCATGCGTTTTCGTTCTGAATCAAAAGGTACTTCGGAAACTCTTGGGAACATCTCTTCCAATGCCTTTTTCGCCAAACCCATCCGTTGAGCAGAGACCAATAAAGCGCCTTCGGTCGGATCGCCGACGATATGATAATCTTCTTGTCCGGGCTCACAATCGAGCACAGCATCATTACATAAGGCGCCGCCTGCCAAAAGCAAAGTCAACGCTGGGTTATCTTTTAAGGCAGCTTTCTGCTCTTCATTGGGGGTATCATCCCAACAAAGCACATTATGCCCGTGGATGGGTAGTCTTATCTCATTTTCAGTCAGATCAATACGGTTCTCTGCCACATCCAGTACCGTAACCGTCATGCGGTTTTCGGTGAGTGTGCCGGTCTTATCCGAACAGATTACGGTAACCGAGCCGAGCGCTTCGACAGCAGGGAGTTTGCGGATCAAAGCTTGACGGTTGAGCATACGACGTGCGCCCAATGCCAGCGCAATTGT
>CAZJMV010000095.1:0-2917 GCA_964547225.1 uncultured Anaerolineaceae bacterium
AACCAATTGATATTGATCGTAATATAGTCATACCAGCGAACTGAGCGATACATATAATCCTCCTTAACACTTGTTAGATTAGCTTGATTCCTACAGCAAATAAATTCCCCAGCTCTTATCCACTGTCGAAATTCATAGCATAATTTTACCATTAGATAAGAATAAATTAATCAATCTGTGAAATAATTCCCTCCACAACATGCATTATTTTGATGACGATATAAAGATGTCCTTTCTTGCCAATGAAATAAATTCAATGAAACCTGGACAACAGAAGGATATTGTCATATTATTAGGATACAGAATCACAAGGCGAATAAAGCATACTCGAAAAACAGAAGCTCACATCGATCAGTTTAAGAATTACATCTTTAGGAGAAAAACCATGCCTGAAACGATAAAAATTGGTATCATCATCTGTGACCGCTACCGACGCTGCGCCGGAGGAAAGTGTCTGCGCTCGATGAAGAACAAAGAAGGCGCATTCAGCATCTATCAAGACAAGCATCTCGAGTTAGTCGGTTATACCACCTGCGATGGTTGCCCAGGTGGCAATATAGAATACGCTGGCGATGAAATGGTCAAAAATGGCGCACAGGTTATTCACTTAGCGACAGGTTTGATTGTCGGTTATCCACCCTGCCCATATATTGACACTTTCAAGAATTTCCTCGAAAAACGTTACCCCCTCAAGGTGGTGGTTGGCACACACCCCATCCCTCAAAAATACTTGGATATGCACACCCACTTAGGTACCTGGCAAGAGCCACAAAGCGAGCCACTGTTAAAACCTATCTTTTCAGATGAGAGTACACGCCTAGCATATAATTGACAGAAAAGGTGAAAATTCCATTGTTAAAATCGTTACATAGTTTTTCAATTTGATACTTACTGCCAACAATCATATTGTGCTGGCTATGAGGTAAAGTTCTCATAAAAGTCATTTATTCAGGCATTCCATAATAATTATTATTTGATAGAATTTATTTGCTTAAATAGCAAGGAGATAAAGGATTTTATAAAATGCCTCTTATGATGACGCCTTACGTTCTCTTATGCGGGGTTTCAACCTTAATCGCCTTATTGGTTGCTTATTTGGCTTGGCAACGACGCAATTCACCCTCAGCCATACCTCTGACTCGACTAATGCTTTCCGCGGCGATTTGGTCCTTTGGCATGACATTCGATTACGCTTCAATCGAAATCGAACACAAAATACTCTGGTCAAAAATTGAATATCTAGGCGCGCTAAGTTTACCAGTCTTCTTTTTATGGTTCGCATTATCCTACAGCCGCTTGAATCGCTGGATCACAAAACGTAATATCGCTTTCCTTTTCACCCTCCCGATACTCACCTATCTCATTACCTTGACAAATGAATATCATCATCTCATCTGGACAAGTTATAATCCTGTTCCAGGGCAAAGTAATCTAATTATCTTTGGACATGGTGTTTGGTTCTGGATTGGCGTGATTGGCTATTCCTATCTTTTGATGTTTATCGGTAGCGCTCTTCTTATCTGGAACGTCACAACGCTACCACCTTGCTACCGAATACAGGCGGCGCTGGTGGTCTTCGCGACCCTTATCCCCTGGATAGCAAATATCTCCTATTCTACGGGACTGATTCCCATTCCTGGTTTAGAACCCACATCGATCACCATGGTATTTTCCGGTGTGATCATCCTTGGCGCGATCTCCTATTTCTATCTGCTGGATCGCGTACCAATCGCTCGCCATACACTCATCGAAACCATGAACGAAGGGATGCTCTTCTTGGATTTAGACAACCAAATCATTGATGTCAATCCAGCCGTTCAGACATTGCTGAATTACCACTCTAACATCAAACCCAAGGATAACGCCGAAGAAATCTTTGCGCCTTATGACAACTTATTAGAACACCTAAAAAATAATTCAACAGAGGATGGAAAGTTTATTATTAATACCAACCAAAAAAAGTTTATCGAAATTAGCCTCGCGCTTGTTAACGATCCCTTTGAAGGCGTGATTGGAAAAATCCTCTTTCTACGTGATATTAGCGATCAAAAAAATGCTGAAGAAAGGGTAAAAATCGCCAATCTACGCTTGCAAGAGCAATTGGATGAAATTCAATCCCTACAGGCAATCCTCAAAGAGCAGGTCATTCGAGATTCTCTGACAGGATTATACAACCGCCGCTTCCTAGATGAAATGCTGGAGAAAGAATTGGAGCGAGCAGAACGCGCTGGATATCCCCTCAGTATCCTGATGTTGGATATCGATCATTTTAAAAAATTAAATGACCAGTATGGTCATCCTGCTGGTGATCAAATCTTAAGAGCATTAAGCCGGCTTTTACTCGCCAAAGTTCGTCACAGCGATCTAGTTTGTCGGTATGGCGGTGAAGAATTTATCATCATCATGCCAAATGCAAGCCTGACAAGCGCTAAATTGCGTGCTGAAACTATCGTTAAAGAAACCAGCCAATTGCGCGTTAGCTGGGAAGAATATCAACTACAAATCACCATATCGATCGGTGTGGCAATTTTTCCCGAGCATGGACAAACAAGCCCTGAGATCATCAGCGCGGCTGATTCGGCTCTATATACAGCCAAAAAGATAGGTCGCAACCGCGTCGCAGTTTAGCCATTGCCCACCAACCAAGGTAATCCATCCCTATCGAAATAAACAACAATGCTCTTTTGCGCCTTGTGACGATGATAATTTGGCATATCTCTAGCTTTCATATCCCCTGTTCAGTCAAAGCAAATAATTTCACACAACAAAAAATCATCGCATTAAGACACTGACCAGTAAGTAAAAATTTTCATCCGAAAACCTACGGAAAGTCGTTTGGAACACAAGCGAGTTGACTTTTCACCATTCTACAAATTCCATAAACATTGGCTGACGCAGTTTGGAGGGTGCAAATATC
>CAZJMV010000096.1:0-4348 GCA_964547225.1 uncultured Anaerolineaceae bacterium
AAAAAAAACGACTCACGCAAAGCCCGAGAAGAACGTAAAGAAAAACCCTTGGCGATCTTTGCGTGAGGAGTAAAAAAGAAAAATAGATACGGTTTTCAATTCTTAAATGAGCTTGCGCCGCCAAATGAATATAGCAATCACTCCAAGCGGTATGGTTAAAGCACTACCGCAAGGGAGTAAACGCCTACGCACAGGTTCTTCTACCAGCGGTTCTTCGCCAGGTGAAATCTCCGCTGTCTCTTGAGCCGCGAGGGTTGGCTGCACAGCCACCGTCGGTACGGATTGACCTAACAGCGCCAGGTCATCCAGCCAAATCGTACCGCTGATGCGTTCCGTCTCTGGTGGGGATAGACCAATTGAAAAGCCAGTCGTATAGCTGGGGTCGAAGGGCACACCGGCGTTCGCTTCCCATTCAGCGCCCAAGATTTGTGCCCAGGGAATCTCAATCAGCACCCAATTGCTTTCACTTCCAGGAGGCGTCTGCATTGTGTGGATATAGGTAGAACGCGCTTCGGGCGAGCCGCCATAAAGGTCGACATCGAAAGGAATACCAGCGCGGTCAGCGCGCAGGTAGAAGGTGAGCCCTTGTCCTGCGCTCCAATTTTGCACGCTGTCGAAATAGAAACCGCAAGTCGCCCAACTATCCGGGGTAACGTCGAATTCGAATTTCAAGGAATTTACTGCGCTGTGTGCAAACTGTGCATCTACAATACAATTCAGTTTGGTGTCGGTTCCATCTTGGAAATATGCTTCCCAACCGGATGTGCCGGGTATAACCCCATGCTCGAAGTCATCGAACAAACTGGATGTCACCGGCTGTGCTGCTGGAGGCTGTGTCTGGATCGTCTCTAAGGTGGGCTCAGCAGACTCGGGCGTTGGTTGGATGGGAGCGTTTGTTTGCCAGCGGTGGTAGAAGACGTTCAGTAGTGGCACAAATTCCTCGGTCGCTTTAAGGCTACCCTCGATGGATGGGTGATCGTCATCCGATGGGTAGAAGAGTGTATTCATACCACCCTGGACATGCTCGATTTGTGCGTTGTTGTAGCGGTGGTGGGCGTTGGGATCGGTGAGGATATTGTAAAAATCGAAGACCGCCACGTTATTGAGAGTGTAATTATTCTCGCGCAGCCAATCGTTCACGAGCCAGTTGTTGAAAGCGCGTGCATTATCGGCATAAGTCGGATCGGAAAGCGGTGGCGCTGTGATGACGACGAAAAGTTTATCAGGGCGGCTAGCGAAATACTGCAGGATAGTGTTGTAGACATACTTCGCGCCGCTGACGGTCATGTCTTCGTAATCGCCGGGTGGGTCGTTGGGGCTGCCGCTCAACTCGGAGTTCGGGAAGCACGATTTGAACATGATGATCTGATTCTCACCGCCTGGATCGGGGAGGCCGCGCGTATAACTGGAATTTTGTCCGCTCTCATTGAAGAGCGCCTGCATATACATGGGCGTATTATCGCTGGAGAACCACTCGATCCAGTTGGGGATATCGGTGCGGTCGCCGATGGAATCCGGACCCCAGCCATAGTTGGTATCGCTGACGAAGTAGTTGTTTTGGCTGAGCGTTTGACCGAGATCGCCATAGCCATCCGTAAGCCAGTTTTCGCCAGTGGAATGATGGATGAAGATCAGCTTGACGGGCTGATCGGGTGGCTGTGGATTATCGGATTGCTGAAAAGGGGCGGCTGCCAAGAGAAGGAGCGCCAGACAAGCCAAAGCAAAAAACGGAGAACGGGTGATCTTTTTCATAGGTATCTCCTTTGTCTAATGAAATAAAAGGATAGCAACACTGAATTGTGGTTCAAGAATTAGAGGATGGTCATTTCAATGTCACTAATTATATTGATTATACAATTTTTCTAATTACAAGACAATATAATTGCTAAAAAGCTGTGAAGGTTGTATTGATCTGGTAAATTGACCCCTTTATATCTGCGACTTTTCTCATCATCTACAGCATTGATTAGGTGTGCTCCTGATCATTTTCGTCATATTTTGTTGTTGGCTTCTCAAACATCTCGTATTGAACAGTGGATTTACTTAGGTCTTGATTATTTTCAAACTTTGCTGTAGATGACGAAGGCGCTTTTGTATTTTGCTTCTTTGGGCGCTTGCGTCCACCATCGCTAGGTAATGCTTCTTCTTCATTTTCGTTATCCTCCCATAATAATCCCGGGCGAGGTATTTTGTAATATACTTCTTCTCTTTTACCATTTTCTTGAAAATTGGCTTTGTTAAATCTACCCACTGCTCCTTTTAGATATTCTTCAACTGAATCAATGCAAACCCAATTCCTCTGTAACCTTTCCGCCACTTCACCAGTAACACAACTCCCAGCGAAAGGATCGATCACGAGATCATCTTTTTCAGTGAGCATGCGGATAAAAAATTCAGGTAATCCAGCAGGAAATCTAGCTGGATGAGGTTTAATATTATTAGCCGCACAATATCGTAAATAGTAGCTGTTGCTTTCTGTATTTGGAAGGGCAATTAAGTTGGGGGGGATGGCAGCATTATTGTTTATTGAGAAATTCTTGCTAATATCATGTCCTGAGGGGCGTTTCTTAGCTTTATAACCATTTTCCAATAAATCCTTCATACTATCACTATACGGTTGTAAAACTCGGCGGTTGCTTGCTTTTGGAAAAGGGCTTAGCGATAACCACCAGATACAATTTATGGCATCTTTTACCCTTATTCTTCGCACAGTTACCCATTCTGCAGGTGTTGGTAATTTTGAGGGATTCCACCAAAAAAATTCCTGTGCTAGATGGAAACCAATTTCTTCACAAAGCATAATTAATAGTTTGAAATGATATAGACTTCGAGTTGGTTGTCCTTTATTCCAAGATCCGCCAATATCAATGACTAGACTTCCATCTTCTTTTAATATGCGTTTAAAAATTTCACCAAAGGTTCTAAACCAATCGATATAATCTTTTGCATCGACGTTGCCATATTCTTTTTTACGAACCAAACCAAAGGGAGGGCTAGTCATTATTAGATCCACAGATTTTGGTTCAATGTCCTGAAGAACCTGTAAAGAATCACCATGAACAATTTTCCCTAAATCTGTTTTGAAATATGAATCATGCATCGTACAACCTATATTTCTAATTTTTTCAGCTTCATAGCATATTTTGCTTCTCGATTGAGGATATGAATTAAAAATGAAGGATTATTTACTATGTTCGTTATGTCGGTACGATCAATCATCACGATCGCAATATTTGAATCTGTCATGATCTTATTGGCATAATCTCTAGCTGATGATCCAATCTCACCTGTACTAACCATTACTATAACATTGCTTTTGAGCATATGTGTAAGCCCCACTTCTTTTGCAACATCATCTAATCGTACACTTGATGTATTCTTACATTGGATTTGCCATCTCGAAAATACCAATCTGCTTGATTCAAATATTAAATCTACTTCAGCCCCACCTGTTGCAATACCGCGCAATCTTGTTGCCACATAATCGAGGTCGATTATTCTCATCAGCTTGAATGCCAAAGCCTCGAGAGCTAATCCACGAATGTGAGTGCTTTCGTCTTCCAATTCTTTGAGAATTTCTACAAAAGGTTTACGAAGTAAAGGGCGCAGATCAGATTGAACCTGTTGCTCAAGTTGTTCAATTATTGGGATGATGATTTCACTTTTCAATTTTTCAGTTGGAAAAACAAGAAAAGGTTTTGCTCCACGCCCAGGAGATTTTGTACTCCTTTCCAATGTGATATAACCTGCATCCCTTAATGGATATAAGATCGTTTTCGGGAGCATTTTCTCGTTATATTTAATTCCATATGTGGCAGAAGCAAGTTTTTCGATATCATTCGAGAATGAACCATCACTTTTCCACTGGTTTACAAAAGCTTTAATAAACGCTTTTTGTTCAAAAGAAAATTGAGCCAAAATATCAAGTTCATCCTGTGAAATCCCAGTAATATCATTCAGTATTGTTTCGTTTACAATCCATTTTTTTGTAAAAACACCAGCTTTTTCCAACCATAATCTCATTATGCTTGGGTGTTTTCCACCACGTGGGAAATGAATACCGCGTTCAACTAGCCATTCGCGTAGTAATAAAAGATCGACTTTTTCACCTGATGCCTGAATGTCTTGTACACATTGAACTAACGTCAATCCATGCAAATAAAATAGAATGTGTTTTGCTAACTGCCTATATAATTCATCAGGATCATTTCGAAGATTAAATAACATATTTCCAAAGTCGGTAAATTGAATTTCATCATCAATGATCTGATAGGCTTTCAAACTCAACCTGAGATTCATGGCGAGTTTTTGTTTATTTCGTTCACTTGTTTTATTATCTTTGAAGAAG
>CAZJMV010000097.1:0-9253 GCA_964547225.1 uncultured Anaerolineaceae bacterium
GGAATGGTGAGCTCAACAGATTTATCAATCGTATGAACGTTAACAGTGCCGCCTAAAATGACTGTGTACAAGTCAACTGGTAAGTCGAGTTTCAAATCTTCTTTGTCCCGTTTAAAAATTGGATGGGGTTTGACGTGGATTTTTAGGAATAAGTCGCCAGCGTTACCGCCTTCAAATCCATGTTCTCCTTGTCCACTCAGTCTTACGCGTGAGCCTGTATGCACACCTGGTGGAATTTTTGCTTCGATGCGTTTGCCGTCTTCCCATTGTAATTGCACGGTTGTGCCGTGAAAGGCGTCTTCAAGTGTAATTTGAACATTCTGTTCACGATCTCTTCCTCTTTGTGATCGTACCACTCGCTTTCTGCCTCCATATCCAGGGGTACGCTGACCCATACCGCCGAATAGTGTTTCAAAGAAATCTGAAAACCCCCCCATACCTCCTCCCCCCATGCTCCCTCTGCCAAAAATATCTCCGAAATCTTTACCGAGGATTTGTTCTAACTCTTCTTGAGTTACTGTGCGAGTGTAACCGCCTCCTCCAGATCCAGCAGACCATTGGTTCCAATCAAAGTCCTCCGGACGTCCACCACCTCGAGAGTATTGCTTCCAGGAAGCGCCAAATTGATCATACTTTTTGCGTTTATCCGGATCAGAGAGGACTTCATAAGCTTCGTTTAATTCCTTAAATTTTTCTTCAGCCGCTTTGTTGTCAGGATTTACATCTGGATGATATTCGCGAGCAAGCTTTCGATATGCTTTTTTGATTTCATCTTTTTCAGCATTTTTATTGACACCTAGTATTTTGTAATAATCCTTATATTCCATTCACTTTGCTCCAATTACTAAATAACACTATTTTTATCGTTGGTCAGAATCTTAAATTAGTTAGCAATTTATAATCAGATTTGCATTGGAGATATATTAAATTTATCTAAGAATCGATCACTCAAAATTTTATATATCTCATATATTTTACTTGTATGATTCTAACAGAAGCCACGTAAAATCCCTAATGTAAGGATACAAATATTTTATTAGAAAAAGCGCTAAATAATTTTGGAGGTAAATGAAATGTATAGACGATACCGTGTACCAACTTTGTGGAAAGATTTTAATCGCCTTCAACGCGAAATGAATCAACTCTTTGATGATTATACTCCCCAAACAGTTCGCCAAGCATCTGGATATCCTGCCATGAATGCTTGGGAAAATCAGGATGGCTTAATTGTGACAGCGGAATTACCTGGAATCAACACAGATGATATTGATATTAGTGTAGTTGGTGATACGCTGACGCTAAGCGGAAATCGACAATCAGATGATTTATTGGAAGGAGCTCGCTATCATCGACGCGAACGCGGTTACGGAAGTTTTTCTCGCTCTATTCAACTTCCTTTTCAGGTGAATGTCGAAGATGTCGAAGCAACTTTCAATAATGGTATTTTACTGATCAATCTACCACGCGCTGAAGAAGATAAGCCAAAGAAGATTGTTGTTAAAAGTGCATAGTGACGGAATAAATTTTGATTTGGAGAGGTGATATTATGTCTGAAGTTAATAAAGAGTTAGAAGTTAAAAAACAGGAATTAACATCAACAGAGGATACTGAACGCACTC
Source organism: uncultured Anaerolineaceae bacterium (assembly GCA_964547225.1). Taxonomy (GTDB): domain Bacteria; phylum Chloroflexota; class Anaerolineae; order Anaerolineales; family UBA4823; genus CAZJMV01. The sequence continues at coordinate 1,620 of CAZJMV010000097.1, forward strand.
GAGATTGTCAGTGCTTTGTGCCTCGAGCAGATATTTTTGAAGCGGATGATAATATTTATGTGGTTGTCGATGTGCCAGGCGCAGATAACGATACTATTGACATTACACTAGAGAAAAATGTTCTGACCATGAACGCTTATGTGGATCCAGGTGAAATTGAGGGTTATTCATTAGCCTTCGCAGAGTACCAAATTGGTGACTATCAACGTAGTTTTAGATTGTCAAATGAAATTGATCGTGAAAAAATCGAGGCTACTGTAAAAGACGGTGTACTAAGATTAGTGTTACCTAAAGCACAAGAAGCAAAGACACGTAAGATAGCTGTTAAGGTAGGAGCTTAATCGATTGACCATCGATTATTGAGATAAATCGAGAACCAAAAGCCCTTCTAATAGTAATTTGTCTTTAGAAGGGCGATTTTTTATATATATATCACTGATCATATATTGATTCAATGATAGATACGCGAAAACAAAATAATCTCTAGTATACTTTGGTAAGATTATTTTTCTTGTTTGAGGATATTAAAATGGATTTTCGGGAATACTTAGGTGAACTAGAGTCTCAGGGTAATTTAATAAGGATTACGACACCTATATCAAAAAACTATGAAATTCCCGCGATTCTAAAAAAGATGGAACCCACACCCATTTTTTTTGAGAATGTGAAAGAGTCCTCCTTCGGAGTTGTTGGTAATCTGTTTTGTGAAAAGAAGAGCATTGCGAATTATTTTAGTATTCATCCCTCCGATATTACTTCAGTGTTGATAAAAGCTATCCAATCGCCTCGCCCTTATCAAGTGGTTGAAGATGCCCCGTGTCAAGAAGTAATTCTCCAGGAACCGAATCTAGATAGCTTACCCATCCTACGCCATTTCCCGGGGGATGGTGGCAATTATATTACCTCAGGTGTGGTGATCGCCAGACATCCTCGCTTTGGAATAAACGCGGATTTCCATCGTTTTATGCAATTTTCAGCAACCGAAATGGCTGTCCGTATTGTTAGCTCACGGCATTTTGATATTTTCTTACAAGATATGAAGGTGATCGATATTGCTATCGCGATTGGAAATACACCTAATGTCCTTATAGCTGCGGCAACCTCGGTTGGTCTAGGTGTAAATGAACTGGAAATCGCGAATACCATCCAATCGTTGCAGGTGGTTCGTGCTAAAACGGTAGATGTTTTTGTCCCGGCTGAAGCAGAATTTGTGCTTGAAGGAAGAGTGGTTTTAAACCGCAAACATGCGGAAGGTCCATTTGTGGATTTGACGGAAACCCAAGATATTATTCGCAACGAACCAGTTTTTGAGTTGAAAGCTATCACCCATCGTCGTGATGCTATTTGGCAGGCGCTTTTACCTGGGGCACTCGAACATAAATTGTTAATGGGAATGCCGCGCGAACCGACCATTTTTCAAAAGGTCAATCAAGTTGTAGATTGTTTGGATGTGAATGTCAATCCAGGTGGTTGTTCCTGGTTGCATGCCATCGTTAAGATAAAAAAGCGTTCCGAAGATGATCCCAAACGAGCAATCGAGGCAGCTTTTGCAGGACATAGATCGTGTAAACATGTCTTTGTGGTTGATGATGATATTGATATTTATGATCCTTTGTCTGTTGAATGGGCGATGGCAACCCGCTTTCAGGGAGATCGTGATTTGGTAATTTTTGATAGAGAGCCTGGCTCTAGCCTTGACCCGAGCGCTGAACCTGGCAAAAAGTTAACCACAAGGATCGGCTTTGATCTTACGAAGCCGTTTTCCACAAGTGGAAAAAATTTTGAAAAGGTAAAATACCCTGAGATTGACCTGACGAAATTTATCTTTTGATATGAAAACTATGAATTGAGATTATTGATTAATTAAAAGATGAAACTTACAGAACAAGAACAAGCCATGTTTGAAGGAGAGTATGGCTGGGCAACGAAAAAAGCAATCGAGATATTGGTTACTTTGGGTGAAATTTATAGCGCTGACAATCTTATCCCGGTCGTCTCTGTTCAGATTGCGGGTGTTAGCTATGACAACCTCGGAGAAGCAGGTTTAGATTTCTTAGATAAAATGGCAAAGGGTGGTGGAGAGGCACGCGTGTTAACCACTTTGAATCCTGCAGGTATGGATATAGAAAACTGGGAACAGCTTGGTATCTCTGAAGAGTTTGCAGAAAACCAAAAGCGCGTATTAGATGCTTTTGCTCGTATGAAGGTGATCAATTCATGTACTTGCACGCCTTATCTTTCTGGCAACCTTCCTACTTATGGAAATCATATCGCCTGGGCAGAGAGTAGCGCAGTAGCATTCGCAAATTCGGTATTGGGGGCACGTACTAACCGAGAAGGTGGACCAAGCGCGCTTGCCGCATCATTAACAGGGAGAACACCCGCTTATGGTTATCATCTGACACAAAATCGTTCCCCAGATATTCGAGTAGATCTTCAAACGGATATCCAAGGTACTTTTCAATTTGGCGCTCTCGGTAAAGCGATTGGAGAAAAAATTAAAAAAGCTGGAAATTATAAAATCCCATTTATTGATGAAATTTCTAAAGCTTCGTTAGAAGAATTGAAATCATTCTCTGCCAGTATTGCAACCTATGGAGGGGTTGCCCTTTTTCATATCTCAGGATTGACGCCTGAGGCAGATTTGATGGAGATTCCTGATATTCCAATCTCAGTTAACAGCGATGAAATCAATCAAGCCATCGATTCACTTACGGATGAAGATGTGAAAGAAATTGATTTTGTCAGCTTAGGTTGTCCTCATTTGTCGATCAATGAAATTGCTCAACTAGCTGTGTTATTAAAAGGGAAGAAGGTCAATATAGAATTTTGGATCACGACTTCAAGATTTACGAAGGAAATGGCGGATCGAATGGGTTATACAGAATTGATCGAAGCCAGTGGGGCAAAGTTCGCTGCGGATACATGCTGCGTTGTCGCACCGATCAAGGGTCGTTTTAAGGTTTTGGCTACTGATAGTGCCAAGGCATGTTATTATGCCTATGCAAAGAATCAATTTAAGACCGTATTTTTATCATTTGAAGATGTTGTCAGATCGGCTGTTGGCTGATTAAAAAGGATGTTAATTGGGTTATGATATTTCAAGGACGAAAAATATATCCTGGAGTAGTGAGCGGTCAAGCTTTAGTGACTCAGATGGCAATCTCGTTTTTCGGGGGTGTCGATCCCGATAGCGGTGAAATTGTGGAGCGAAACCATGAATTGCAGGGCAAATCAATCGCAGGTAAAGTATTGGTCTTCCCGAGTGGGAAGGGTTCGACGGTTGGGTCTTATACGCTCTATCGATTGAAACATGCTGGTTATGCGCCATTAGCAATCATTAACAGGGAATGTGAAACGATCACCGCTGTAGGTTGTATTATTGCTGAAATTCCGTGTGTTGACCAAATCCCGATTGAGAAAATTATGACCGGACAGGAAGTCATCATTAATGCAGGTCTAGGATTAGTAGAGATATGAGTAAAAACCAAACCAAAAAAACGTACATAAACCCTCCAGAGCCTCTCAGAGGAGACGAAAAAGGTTCTTTTGCGGAACATACTTTATCCAATCGCCTTCCAGATATAGCACGACAAGTCCTAGATAACAATCCTTGGCAAGAAGATATTCAGGAAAATCTCCAAGAGCTGATCGCTGAGATGCCTCATCGTAGATTGACTTTATTAGAAGATGGATTTGCTCCAGATAATGATGCTTGGGAGCAATATCTAGCGCCATATCTGGATATGACTTGGTTGCAGGCGCCTTGGTTTTTGGCTGAGATGTATTTCTTTCGGCGGATATTAAAAGCAACCAAGTACTTTCAACCGGGTTTTGATGTTGATCCCTATAAAGTTCAAAAGCAAGCTGAATTGCCATCCGCTTTGGAAGCTATTCAGCAGATTTGTAATCATTTACGAAAATCTTTATTTCGTTCTCAAAGCCTCAATCCTGTTACTATGGAACAACTTATCCATCTGAATATTTGGGGTAATCAATCTGATCTGAGTTTATGGTCTTCTGCACAAGGGAATCAACCAGATCGACCGCATGAAGATCAAAGGACTGACTTCTTACTCAATGATCATACCCAAGCTGCTGCTAGATATCTTCTGAATTTGAATAAACGGGATGTTCGAGTTGATTTTATTTTGGATAATGTCGGCTTAGAGTTAGCTTATGATTTGGTCTTAACCGATACTTTACTCACGACTAATATCGTCAATACAGTCATTTTCAATCTGAAACCCTATCCCACATATGTGTCGGATGCTACAACGAAAGATGTGCTTGAATCGATTGCATTCTACAAACGAGAGGGCGCCCAAGCTGTGCAACAGATGGCGGAGCGATTAGAGCGCAATATCTCAGATAAACGATTGATTCTTGTCAGTGATTATTATTGGGGGTCACCTTTAATGGGTTGGGAAATGCCCTCTCGTTTGGTTCAAGGTTTTTCTCAGGCTGATTTGATCATCAGCAAAGGTGATGCAAATTATAGGCGATGGCTCGGTGATCGTAAGTGGGAACCAGAAACACCTCTGAAAGATGGGTTAGGTTATCTTCCCGCTCCGATGTTGCTTTTGCGGGTGCTTAAAGCAGAACTTGTTGTCGGGCTTGATGAAGGAGTATCTGTAAAAATGGATGAGCTTGATCCTACATGGATGTACAATGGACGTTGGGGCGTGATTCAATTTATCCAGTGAATCAATTTTTTCCCTACTCAACACTTTGTTGTGCTTTGGTTGTCAATACAAATTGTTGAGTAGGGGTTGTTATTTATAGTCTATCGATCAATGATCAGTTTCTTTGCCTAGTTTGCACCAGCCAGAGCTTTTTCTTTGTCGGCTCTATCTCGCATCTGTTCTCTGAGAACGTCAATATCTTTTGGTACTAAGTAGGCAACTAAGGCATAGAATAGCGCACAGAGTAACCAGGTTGATATGCAGATCACTAAGAAGGAAGTCTTCAAGGAAGTTTGGTCTGCAATTAAACCAGCAATCCCTGGTGCAAGTGCAGCCCCTGATGATTCAATTAGGTATTGTACGGAGATCGCAGTGCTGCGTACTTCTGGTAAAGTAATATCGTATACGATTGATATCAGATTCGGCGCCGCAAAAGGAATGAAGAGCGCGGTGATTGCTAAAAGTATCATGAATAAAATCTGGTTTTCATTTGGAATGCTTAGGGTGATACTGAGCATGATTGTACCCATTAAGATACCAAATAACGCCACATACGCTCTTCCTCGTTTGGTGCGCTTAAAGAAAAAATCGCCTAATGCGCCACCAATCGGATAACCCGCAGCTAATACCAATACCGCAACCACCATAGTACTGAAAACAGCGCCTGACTCATAACCTCGTTCTGTCTCCAAGTAATTAAAGAACCAATAGGTAATCACATTCCAAGGGAATACACCAAAGAAACCTTGAATGAAAAGAATTCTTAGACTAGGTTTTTTGAATAAATCCTTGGCTGTCTGCCAATTGAAATGATAAGTGCTGACATGTTCCAGTTCTGCTAATTCGGGCTCACTTCTTCCTCGTTCAGGTTCTTTGATCCCGAAAAAGATCACGGCTGCGAGAACAATACCTAATGATCCTGTGATATAAAAAACGCCTCTCCAGCCAATCACATCTCCTAGGAATAATCCTAATACCATACCGACCAAGTAACCTAAGGGCATAGATAGATTTAAAAGTCCGTAGACCTTGCCTCGCACATCTGGGAGAAAATAATCCGCGATTAAGCTGTACAAACCCGGATAACTGGAATCGTCAATTCCTGTAGAAGCTCTTGTTGCTAGAAATGTTGGATAAGTGGGCGCTATTGCACTTAACCAAGTTGTTGATCCCCATATTAAAGATGCTAAAGCTAAAAGTTTTGAGCGTGCATATCGATCATAAAAATAGCCCCAGAGTGGGAAAAAGATCGCTCCAATAATCAATGAGCCAGTGGTGATAAAACCCATCTGTGCTCGATTGATTTGGAACTGAGCCATTATTGGGGTGGTAAGTGGACCAATGAGAAGTTTGTCAGATTGGTGCAATAACATAAAAGCAAAAAAGACGCCGACGACAAACCAACGATATTTTGATTGTTGCTTCATGTGCTTCTCCTCCAGAGTTTAAGAAAAATAATTTGATTTATTGAATGATAATAAAAAAACTGCTGTCTGACTAGTGATTTTTGATTTTCTAATACTTTCTTTGTCCCATTCTCTATGTATGTGATTTTTCTATTATCATGATAGGTTATTGTTTACTCGTGATATAATTTCACATGCTATTCTTGATCCATAGTGAACATCAGAGATTTAAAGAAGCTAGATTTTTATAAAATGAAAAAATGTATCTGGAGGTTTGTCCATGGAAGTCTCAATCAAACAATATAAACGTTGCGATCTAGTCTCCATCAGTGGACGTATCGATAGTGCAACATCATCGAAATTGGCTGATGCACTAGATGAGCTTGTTAATAATGGACGTTATAGGATCGTATTAGATCTAAAAGATGTGGAATTTATGTCTAGTGCAGGGTTAAGAGTATTGATCAGTACCCAAAAAGCTTGTAAACCGCGCGGAGAAGTAGTTTTAGCCCAAGTACCTGAACGTATTTACGAAGCCTTAGAATTAGCTGGTTTTGTACCCCTATTTAAATTTTTTGACGATCTACTCGATGCTGTCGCCAGTTTCTGATGACAAGCAAATCCACTAAATCTTTTCTAAGGTCATTATTGGGATTATGGATGGGTTCATTATAAGGTTGAAGTTACAGCAAACTTCAACCTTATTATTATAGCCAATCTTATACTTCGCTTTTTATGAGTTCATCAATTTCGAATAACCAAAATTCCCGTAAGAAAACTTACAACGCGCGTTTTGAGCATCTCGATCATATGCGTGAATTTGTCGGAAAAGCAGCTGCTGATAGTGGATTAATGCCAGATGCGGTCTATCAAGTAAAATTAGCGGTTGACGAAGCCTTTACAAATATCATAGAGCATGCATATGATGGCGAATGTGATAAAGAGATTGAGGTCATTTGCTTGCTTTCCAAAGATGGTTTAACGATTATCATTAAGGACTGTGGACTATCGTTCAAACCCGAGGATATTCTAGATCCTGATTTGGATTCAAATCTTTTAGATCGTCAGGTGGGTGGTCTTGGATTGTACTTTATCCGTCAATTGATGGATGAGGTTGATTTTCTTTTTGATCAAGAGAATAGTCATGGAAGGGTTTGTAATCTTCTGCGAATGGTAAAACGAAAGGATAAGTAATCTTGGCAGTAGAATTGCATAGTCGCCTATCACTTGTCAATCAGGTCAGTAATCACTTAGCAGATTTTCGAGATATTGATGAGCTATCCGAAAATATTACAGAGCTGGTTCAAAGTACATTTAATTATTATTACGTGGCTATTCTTACGGTTGAACCAGGGCAGGAAAAACTCCGTTTTCGTGCGAGTGTCAAACGACAAACTCAAGTATCCAGTCAAGGGGAAAATGTTGAGAGAGCGCCTTTTTTTGAAATATTGATCGGTGAAGGTATTATTGGTACAGTTGCTCAGACTGGTAAAGAAATCTTAGCAAATGATGTGCAAAAGGAAAGTCTCTATCGCCACGAAGA
>CAZJMV010000098.1:0-7615 GCA_964547225.1 uncultured Anaerolineaceae bacterium
ATTGATCGTTCACGCCAGCCGAGTAAAGGGTATTGATGTTCATCAACTCCGACTTCACCGATCTATTGAATCTTTTCAGAGACAACAACGTTAAGTATAAGGGTATTTTTATCAAATGGGTGTTCCACCCATACGAATAGATATATTGATGGGAATTCCGGGGCTAGAATTTGAACATGCATGGGATAAGCGAGTCGAAGTAGATTTTGATGGTTTGATGGTATCGTTTATTAGCAGGGAAGATTTAATAACAGCAAAGCGTTCTTCGGGTCGTCCTCAAGATATGATTGACGCAGATAGATTATCTCAAGCCGAGGATGATTGAGAATCAGAAGTCAGCTAAATAATCATATCCCAATATTAACTACCGATTATTAATTAAAATTCAAAGGATTGAACGAATTATTCGTGTTTATTCGTGGTTGCTAGGCTCAACTTTCCCAAGCATGAATGTCAGGGCGAGATGGAACGCTGATCGAGTACAGCGAATAAAAAGTAACGCGAGGTGTGGATCAACGAATAGGAATTTGAATAATTGATGATTATCAAGATCCTTTAATTCTTCGGATTCTATGACCATTTTTCTGGACTACAACAAACGCTTGTCTCAAGACTTCCAATGGATAATTCCCAAGCACATATGTTAGCTCTAAATGAACTGCTTCACAAGTCGAAGGGTGCATGCGAAGATAAATTACCCCCGTACCTAATCCTTGAACAAAAACTAAATTTCCAAAATCACGATCGCGGGTTATCAATATCCGCTTTTGATGCTGAGCTTCCCGCAGCAACACTTCATCATCCGCTCTCGAAAGACCAATTTCCGCTGCAGATAAAACATCATGTCCACTTTCTATTAGATAGGTTTTCGTTAATGCATAAACATCTTGATCTAGTAAGAACTTCATGTGCGCAAACTGGCTATTTGGATATCTTCTGCTGACACCAACGCAATCGCATATTGAATACATGCGCGAATATCATCCACACATAATGCAGGATAATAATCACTGATGATTCCCTCAAAACCAATTCCCTCATCAAGCAGCTCCAGGACACTTTGAACTGTTATACGTGTATCCTTGACACATGGCTTTCCAAAATGAACCTTAGGGTTAACAACAATTCGTTCCATTTTTACACCTCAGCAAACCGAAAGACAGCTTCTTGACCTTTATTATAACAACAAGTAATCTAATCCTGTATACTATTTACAGCACACAAAATTCTCTGCGCATTTTCAGGAAATTCAACACCCATAACCATCACGTGAAATCTTTAAGCTTTTTTCAAGAAAATCACAAAACAATCGAGTGGATTCAATTGCCACCTGCGGTGATAATTCAAGCAATTTCACCCCTGGATAGTTTAATGCCAACTTAAACCATTCCTCAAGTGTATATTCGAAACCAATTCTCCCATATTGCACTAGCTTCGCTATTTCCCAACAAGAAATAGCACATATACCTATTACTTTAGATTCATTTTCACCAATTATTCTCTTTTGTGCTTCAGTGATTTACTTGCTATCATGAACCCACCAAACCCAAATATGGGTATCAAGGATAACCATTCCATCATATCCCAGTCTTCTTCTGCAACACTTTCAAATGGTTTAATATATCGAACTGGCGATCCCATTAGTGGATATCTATTTTGGTTACTTTTTTCCGGTTCCTGTTTACGGATGAGGACTTCAACTTTATCTCCGATCGTAAATGGAATATCGTCAATAGATATTGATTTATCCTTGATTATTGTTGTTTCGATACGAATTTCCGTCATCTCACACCTCAATCCTGTTCTTAATAATCATTTTACCATTCTTTTAAATCAATAGAGATCTTTATTATGCGATCTCAAAGGCGCAATGATTTAATAATTCACCATCAAGCCAATCCCGTAAATCCCACAAATCAAGGTTCAGACGAGTTATGGATCAACGATAGCAAATCAGAGGCGCTTAAACCGCGAAAGATATATCTTTCCTATCCCATCGACCGCTGCAAATCAGCCACTATCGGTAATGATAGAATCTCCTTTCTCAGTAAGCGGCTGGTGAAAAATAATACTTCAAGGTTTTCTATCTTACCTGTTTCGGGATTGATACGCGCAATAATCTCATCTCCCATCTCATCTGATTCTTGTTCCGCATAAGGAGGTACAGTATTGATATAAAGAATATCTGCTTCTCGATCATATTGGAAAGTTAGGTTTTTCTCCATTCTAATTCTCCATTAGTAATTCTACGTGTACTATAAGCCGTAATGATCCAATGTCTAATTATTTCATCTAACTCGCTAACCACAACAACCACGATAAATTTCCCGTGACCAATTTCATCAAATTTCTTATAAAACAATCTAGCTGTACTCATACGTAAGCTGCGGTTCACTTGATCCGGATCATTCAGCGTTTGTTCTATCAGAGTTAATAATGAGGTAACAAATCAGGATGGTTAGACTGAATATGATTATCTCTCTCATCTGAAAATTCAATATCATTTCCCAAATAGGGACATCTAAACTTCTTCATAGTACTGATGAATTTTACTAATTGATGATTCGTCGACTCTATTAATCCTTTTGCATTATACCACGCCGGTAGTAGTCTTAAAAAAGGTTGATCAACAAATGAGAAAACGAATAAAGAGAACTCACCGGATTTCTTCAGCTTGTACCTAATCAAGTCGCCATCAAGCTAATCGTATCCATCCCATAAATCTTGGATCTGACAGCGGGGAGGATCAAAGACTGATTGCCGTTTAACATACTTAAATGGGTAAACTGTACGGTTCAATGACAACGTTTCAATAGTCTGAATAATTGATAGAAAGACAATCAATAATGAGGGAATTATGCTAGAATGGTAAGAAACCAAGTCAAAGATGATCTGTGCATATATAATAATCTGGAAAGGCTCCCGTTTTATATGAACAACCTCCAGCGAGTAAACGATGAAAAAAAATTCAACTATTGAACATATGACACTCAAGGTACTCTTTCTTGAGGATTCTTGGCAGGATGTGGAGTTAATCACGAAGCAGTTATCTATAGCCGGTTATCAGCTTGATGTCACCCATGCCGCAAGCGAAAGCGAATACATCGAAGCTCTTGAGAAAAATTGTTTCGACATTATCCTTTCCGATTTTAAGCTGCCTGGATTAGATGCTTTTGATGCGCTCGAGATTTGTCAGAAATTTCATCCCCAGGTTCCTTTTATATGCGTTTCGGGAACGATTGGCGAAGAAACAGCCATCGAATTGCTAAAAAAAGGCGCTGTGGATTATGTGTTCAAAGACAGACCCGAGAGGTTGCCGTATGCTATTAAACGAGCCATCACCGAAGCCGCAGAGATCAAAGCTAGAAGGGAAAGCGATGCGCAATTCAAGGCAATGTTCGAAAACATGGCTTTTGCCAGTTGTCTAGATGAAATTGTATACGAAAACAGTAAAGCGGTAGACTATATCATATTGGATGTGAATCCTTCCTATGAAAGAATCACCGGCTTGAAACGCGAAGAAGTGATCGGTAGAAATGCTTCCGATTTGTATGGCACAAAAGATGTGCCTTTTCTGGATACTTATGCAAAAGTTGGAGAAACTGGCAAACCGGCAGAATTTGAAGCCTATTTTCCACCTTTAGATAAATTTCTTCACGTGACGGCGGGTTGCCCGCAAAGAGGCTTTTTTTCCACTGTCTTCAGCGATATCACTGAACGCAAGCAAGTGGAAAAAGCGCTGCGGCAAAGCGAAGAAAAACTGCGATCCTATATCGAATACGCACCCGATGGAGTTTTTATTACAGATGAAAACGGCAATTATGTGGAAGTGAATCCTGCTGCCAGCGTGATAACCGGCTATTCACGGGAAGAACTTCTGACGCTAAATTTTTCCGATACACTTCAGCAAGAGTATTTGGAAATTGGTTTGCAGCATTTCCAAGAAGTACAGAAAAAGGGATTTGCGCGCGGCGATATCGCTTTTGTCACCAAAGATGGCGAAAACCGCTTCTGGAATGTGGCTGCCGTCAAACTTTCGGATAAGCGTTTTCTGGGATTCGTAAAGGATGTAACTGATCAAAAGCTGGCGGAAGCTGAAATGCGAGAATTGAAAAACCGCTATCAGGGTTTATTTGAGAACTCATTGATCGGCATTGGATTGGCAACACCCGAAGGCGAAATAATCGAAAGCAATCAGGCTTTTGCTGATATGCTTGGTTATAGTGTATCTGAATTGCAAAAGATCAAAATCATCAACTCATATCTAAACCCTGACGACCGTAGGCATGTCAGAAAAAATCTAAAAGAGAAAAAACAGGTAGTTGATTTTGAAACTAAACTCAAACGAAAAGACAACACAACGATAGATGTTCTGTTGAATATATCGATCGTTAAAATGAAGGGTAAAACATCATTGCAAACCTCCTGCCAGGATATCACCGAGCGCAAACAGGCGGAAGAAGCGCTGCGTGTGAGTGAGGAGAAGTACCGTACACTGGTGGAAGGATCGCTGCAGGGGGTGGTCATTGCACAGGATGAACCGGTGCGGCTCACTTTCGCCAACACAGCGATGGAGAATCTCTTGGGTTACAGCGTCGAGGATTTACTGAGCATGGGGGCATCGGAACTCGCCGGGCTCATCCACCCAGACGATCGTCAGCGTTTCTTCGGCAACTTCAGACGCCGACTGGCTGGGGAGTTCGTTTCTTCGCTAGCGGAGTATCGTAGTCTGCGCAAGGATGGTGAGATGATATGGGTTATGTGCCAATCCAGCGCCATTGACTACTTCGGCGAGCCTGCCACGCTCACCGTTTTCATCGACATCAGCGAGCACAAGCGAACGGAAAAAGCTTTGGAACAGTCAAAGAAAAGCTACGCGGCAATTTACAATTCTTCTACTGATTGTATTTTTATTCATGATGGAAAGACTGGCGAAATAGTAGATGTAAACCAGGCAACGATTGATACCTTCGGATATGCTAAGGATGAAATCACGAAACTTAATGTCGGTGATTTTAGTCTGAATGAACCGCCCTATACACAAAAGGAAGCCGCAGCATTCATTCACAAAGCTGTAAAAGAAGGACCCCAGTTTTTTGATTGGCTGGCGAAGAAGAAAAACGGAGAATTGATCTGGTTTGAAAACAGCCTGCAGTACGTTGAATTGGCGGGCGAAAAAAGAGTGTTAGTGGTGGGTAGGGACATAACCGAGCGCAAACAGGCGGAAGAAGCGCTGCGGATCAGTGAGGAGCAGTATCGCCTTCTCTTTGAAAGCGCCAATGTGGGGATTTTCATCGCCCAGGACGGATATGTGAAGACCCCCAATCCGTATTTATACCAGATCACAGGCTACACCCTGGCAGAGCTAGACGAACAACCCTTCACCCAGTTCATCCATCCGGAAGACCTGCCCCTGGTAGCCAAGCGACACCAAGAACGCCTCAGCGGCAAACCTGGTCTGCCCCCAGCTTACGATTTCCGTATCATCTCCAAGGATGGAACGATCCTGTGGGTACAGCTCAGCACGGTTCTAATAGAATGGCATGGCAAACCCGCCACGCTAAACTTCCTGCATAACATCACCGAACGAATTCACGCTGAGGAGCGAGTCATCCAGGAACTGAAGCAGAAAAATATCCTTTTGCAGGAATTGTATCACCGCACAAAAAACAATATGCAGGTTATCACAGCTATGCTGGAATTGCAGTCCCAAAAATATATTCTAGAACATCCCATCAATATCGAAGGCTTCGAATTCATCCAAAAAACATATCAAGAAATGATCAATCGCATCAACGCCATGGCTCTGGTGCATCAGAAACTCTATCAGACGCAGGATCTCTCGCAGATCAATTTAAACGAGTATATCCGCGAACTGGTCTCAATGATTAGCCGCAGCTATGCGCGGCAAAGTGCCAACGTGACTTTGGACTTCAATTTGGAAGATGTTTTTGTTTTGATCGATTCTGCCATTCCGCTGGGTCTTGTTCTGAATGAACTGGTTACCAACACCTACAAGCATGCCTTTCCAGGAAACAACCGCGGCGTCCTAAAAATAAACTTGAAAAGAGATAAACAAGACATGATTCACCTCAGGATCGAAGATAACGGCGTCGGATTGCCCGCGGGTATGGATTTGAGAAAAGTTGATTCGATGGGTTTGGATACGATCATCAATTTGGTGGAATACCAACTGCGCGGCAGCTTTTCTTACCGGGTGGAAAATGGATTGAAATGGGATATTGAGTATAAGGATAATTTGTATGCGCGGCGGGTTTAAGCGCATAAGCTCAATCTGATCAGGATGGATATCCGTCGGATGGGGGTGTTCTCGTTGTCTCTGCAACACTGCTAGAGCCTGCGTCACCTGAGGCGGTATCTCTCTTGACCTAGCAAAGATAGTATACTCTAGACCTCTCACCTGTCATTCTGAATGCTGGATGCTTTTCCCGGCATGAAGAATCTCTGTTAGATTGGTTTCACAAAGACAGCACCACCGAATGAATTCGGCGTCTGAGTATGCTCAAACCTGTTGAAACAGGTTGATAAGGTGTTGTTGGATAACTCCGTATCAGCTTTTTGTTGAAGATGGAGAGTAAAACAAGCACAACGAATTTGAAGAATCCTACGAATAAAAAGCCTGACACCTAACCCTGCCCCCTCACCCCCGGCCCCTCTCCCACTTCGGGGAGAGGGGAGAATCGCGGTATAAAGTTATGACTTGATGGGCTGTCGACGCCACCGAATGAATTCGGCGTCTGAGGATAAGCCAAACCCGTTGAAACAGGTTAGATGAATGCTCGAGCCTGCGTCCCCGCAGACGAAACACCACCCCTGTGACCTGTCACCCTAAGGAGCGCTCACCATCTTTCCATAACCTTTATGATCAAAGAAGCGACGAAGGGTCTCGTTATTCGTTGTACTGAACTTTGCGACCCAGCGCCTTTGCGTTAAGGTTGGATTGATAGGCAAGGGGTCTCGCGCATAAGGGCTGAGATTGCTTCGTCGCTTTCTGCTGAGCGTCATCAAGGTGATTGACTGAGCCGCTCCTCGCAATGACAGGAGGTGTGGATATGTGGAGGATGAGATTGCTTCGTCGCTTTCTGCTGAGCATTATCAAGTTGATCGACTAAACCGCTCCTCGCAATGACAGGAGGTGTTTTGTATGCTGTCCGACATTCCTATAACAAGGGGGGGTTTATATACTCTCTGACATTCCACTTTGTCATTGCGAAGCCTGGGTGCTCTCGACAGGCTGAAGCAATCTCTTAAGACTCGTCCAACAACAACCGAGATTGCTTCGTCGCTTTCTGCTGAGCGTAATCAAGGTGACTGACTGAGCCGCTCCTCGCAATGACAGGGTGTGGGGATATGTGGAGGATGAGATTGCTTCGTCGCTTTCTGCTGAGCGTAATCAAGGTGATTGACTGAGCCGCTCCTCGCAATGACAGGAAGTGTGGATATGTGGTGGATGAGATTGCTTCGTCGATTTCTGCTGAGAATCATCAAGGTGATTGACCGAGCCGCTCCTCGCAATGACAGGAGGTGTTCTGTATGCTGTCCGACATTCCTATAACAAGGGGGGTTTTATATACTCTCTGACATTCCACTTTGT
>CAZJMV010000099.1:0-26054 GCA_964547225.1 uncultured Anaerolineaceae bacterium
TAATTCGCCGGTCGTCCATTTATCATAGTTCTCCAGCGAGGTTGTGCGCAGCATGACCTCTTCCATCCAGTCTGTCGCAGGCCAGCCAGTGGCAGCGCCACTCTCGATACCAACACACCATGGAGTATCTCCATCAGCCACGATCATGTCAGACAGCGCCAGCATCTCATCCCAAGTCGTTGGAATTTCATACCCGGCTGCATCAAAGGCTGCTTTCGGATACCAAACCAGACTCTTGCCATTGAAACGATGCCATACACCACCAGTCATTGGACCATCTGGTCCTTCCATAGTACCCATATCTAGCCAACTCTGATTGTATTGCTGTTTCAACCAATCTTCAGAGATAAAGGTACTTACGTCAATAATCTTTCCTTGACGTACAAATCCAGCCAGTACACCGGGTTGTGGGAAGTCCGCGATATCAGGAGCATCACCAGCGTCCACACGAATTGAAATCGAGCCTTCGAATTCTTTGCTGCCGATATAATTCACATCGATACCCGTCGCTTCTTCGAATGGTTTGATTGATTCTTCGAATTTGACCGCGTCGGCATCCGTAAACGGTCCATCAACAACAACGGTTGTGCCTGCATATGCTCCAGTGAGTGCTTTTTCTAACTCACCACCAGGCATAACAGGAAATGCAGCTTCTTCTTCTACAACGACCTCTTCAGGCTCCACTTCTTCCTCTTCGACGACTTCTTCGACAACTGCTTCTTCCGTCTCAGGAGCTTCTGTTGGAGCCGGTTGACAGGCACTGACGACAAGCGCTAATGACACAAAGATCGCCAGCACATACCAAAGGGCACTTTTCTTAAACATTTTATCTTCTCCTTCAAAAATTAGTTATTTCTTATCGGATTTTTCAAAACAATCTTACTTGTCTTACAAAAAATTTTTTCAGAAAGATTTTCCATTGCCTCCTTTCATCTCACAAAATCTCATTAAGGATCGCACCACAAGACTCTCGGATAACTAAATTAGTCTCCAAGAGAATATGGTTGTTGTCTGGCTGCTCGCCTTCGAGAAGCTTGATTAATAGCTCTGTTGCTCGGCGAGCAAGGTCAGTTGTTGGTAAATGAACCGTAGTTAATGGTGGGTCCACGTATTGCGAAAATGGAAGATCATCAAATCCCACCAAGGCGATGTCTTGTGGGATTTTGAATCCATGCTGCAAGATAGCCGATTTAGCCCCTAAGGCAACAATATCGCTTGCCACAAAAACAGCGCTAAAATCAAGGTTGCTATCTAGCAGATTAGTCATTTCTTGATAACCGCTTCCAACCGTGAAATCACCTGATCGAACCAGGTTTTCATCGTATGGAATTCCGGCTTCTATCAGGGCAATTCGATAACCTTCCTTTCGATCTAAGGCTGCCGTATATGTAAAATGTGCATTGGATATAAATGCAATCCTTTCATGCCCTAATCTTATCAAATGCGCCACAGCAACTTTAGCTGCGGCGCGATTATCTACGTCAACCGAACAAAAAGTAGCATTCGGAAGTTGACCAATCAATACAGTTGGAAAGTTTTCAGTCTCCAAAACCCGCAAGGCATCATCATCTAATCGTGGTCCTGAAAGTAGAATACCATCGATGCGATTTGCTCGCACCAACTGAAGGTAAGCTTCGTGCTGATGTTCGGGTTCAATAATATCAATAAGTAATCGCATATCATTCTGATGAATGATATCAAAGAGACCCTCAAGGATCTGGGTTATAAATGCATCAGTAGAGATATGGTGGGGAAAACGTGTCAAAATGAGTCCAATAATTCGTGCCCGGCGACTGGCAAGCGCCTGTGCAGCTGCATCTGGGACATACCCTAATTCTCCGGCAGCTTTGATTACTCTTTGGCGTGTATCACGACGGATCTTAAAGCCCTCAACATTATTAAGAACTAAGGAAACCGTGGTTCGAGAAACCCCAGCTAAATTTGCTACATCCTGGCTCGTCACTCTTCTTGTGTTCAAATTCACACCATACCGATCAAAGAAACCCCGCGACTAACACGCTTTAGTAACACGTGTTATCAATATATCAAATAAACAGATTAAAGTCAATAGGGGAATTACGAAAACATGCGACATTAATATTAATTTACCTATTTCAAAGATTCTTTACACAATCCTTACTCATTATTGCAATAAATTTAAATAAGAAACTCCCAGTGCGGTTTACAATAAATGGAACCGGTTCCACAGATCATTATAGCAATCTCTAGACACTTGTCAAGAGTGCTCTCAATACATTAATCTTTCACTTACACTTGGTTAACAATTGTCAATTTATGATATTTTCCCTAATTATCTTTACACTTTGTATGAATATCTTTAACCATATACAACTCCCCCAATCTAAAACCCAATTTTGCATAGTATTCCCTCGTCCCAACAGCAGAGATAACAGCCAATCGTTTATAACCATTCTTTTGAGCAATTTCTTGCGCCTTTTGAATCAACTCCGATCCTAGCCCAACATGTTGCGCTGCACCCTCCATTTCAGATCCCAGCGTTAACGATTGTCCATAAATATGCACCTCCCTGATCATTGCGGATGACTCTAAATCACGGAATTCCAACTCAGATAGATCCTGCTTAGGAAGAGAGAGTCGTAAGAACCCCGCGATTTTATCGCTTGGAGTCTCAAAGGATAGAAAATGTTCTTCACTCACCGGTGTAGTGTAAATCAAATCATTAATCGTAAGACTCTCTAACTGCACAGATTGTTTGCGTACTTCCCGACAACGAATACACTGACAGATTGTCCCCCGTTTTCGCATTTCTTCCTGAACATCCTGTCTCAAACTCGTACGCTTGTTCCCTTCCACAACATTGGTCGAAGGAATATCTCTGATAATCCGATTAATTCGAGTATATCGTGGGACAACGGTTTTCAGGTCAGCGATCAAGTCTATTAATTCTTGGGTTGTGTAAGGGGTATATTTCCTTTTTAACCAAATTTCATATAGTTCCGTATGTTGTAGCAGTTGAGTTGGATAAATCTTGATTTCATCAGGACAAAAATCAGTCCATAATCGTTCAAAGTCTTTGCGATCTGATTCTAACGTAGCACCAAGCAAATTTGGCATCCAATGTAAGACAATCTTGAAACCACTGAGACGCAGCAAATTAACCGCGTTAAGTGTATCCTTCACTGTATGTCCACGCTTGTTGATTTCCAATATTTGATCATCTAAGCTTTGCGCGCCCATTTGGACTTTCGTTACCCCATAACGACGCAGCCTGATTAATTCCGAGATATTTATTAAATCCGGGCGTGTCTCAACCACCAATCCCACATTACGATGTTCAGCGCTCTGATTTAATCCTTGTGCACCTTCTAAAGTATCTGCCACTGTATGATTCAATGCATCAAAACAACGTTTGATAAACCATTCTTGATAGTCCCGTTGATAAGCGCTCCAAGAACCGCCTAAGATTAAAAGCTCAATTTTTTCAGTTGGATGTCCTACATCCTGCAAAGCAAGAATCCGTGAATGGACTTGTTCATAAGGATCAAATTTGTTCTGTAAACCTCGCATAGCCCCTGGCTCATCAGGCAAGTAACTCTTTGGCATTCGAATATCATCGGGACAAAAAATACACTCACCTGGACAGGGATAAGGCTTGGTAAGAACTGTAACCGTTGTTACCCCTGAAAGCGTTCGTACTGGTTTCATACGAATACGCGCCAAGAAATCAGGGTCAGGTAACCACTCGCCAGATTCAACCAATTGACGATATACCCTTACTAATACCGTTTTCGCGATATAGCCGCCAGAAGTTAGAGGGTGCCGATGAACCGCATCCTTAATTTGGCTGCCTTCCTTTATTTCTTCAAGAACAATACGCGCTAATTGGACTTTCTCTGGCGTTATTCTTGTTTTTTCAGTCCATGTAGTGGAAATAGTAGACATCTTTATTACCGTTATAATAATAGTGTGAACAAAAGTACCATTAAAAAACTAATTGATCTTAATCAACAATTTTACCAGACCTTTGGGAAACATTTTTCCGATACGCGTCAAAGGTTGCAACCAGGCGTTCGTTGCATTGCCGAAAGAATTCCTAAAACCGCGAGCATCCTCGACCTTGGTTGCGGAAATGGCGCTTTATTCAATTATTTGTTTGATTTGGGCTTCCATGGTCAATATATTGGACTGGATTTTAGTGGTGAAATGATTGAAATTGCTAATCAAAAAAAATCTACCTCACCGAATAAGGTCCAATTTCTTCAAGCTGATATTACTTCACTTAACAAAATCTCTTTTATACACGATCAATTGTTTGATTTTGTATTCGCCTTTTCGGTCTTACACCATATCCCAGGTACAATAACCCGCTACAACCTACTACGAACAATTCATTCACTCTTAAACAAAAACAGCAAATTCATTCACTCAGAGTGGCAATTCCTAAACAGCAAACGGTTAATAGCCCGGATCCAAGATTGGGATAAGATCAATCTCAAACAAGAATTGGTGGATGAGAACGACTTTTTATTAGACTGGAGAAGAGGTGGTTTAGGTTTTCGATATATACATTTCTTCGATGAGCGCGAATTAAGCATACTAGCAGAAGAATGTGGATATAATATCCAAGAGACATTCTATTCTGATGGAGAAAATAGTAAGTTAGGCTTATATCAAATTTGGGCTCGAGAATAATAATATTCCACAAATAATCGTTACATCAAACTTTATACACAATAGTATAATTTTAATTCACCATGATTTCATATCATCCAATTCCGAGGATGACTTTTGTAACACCTAATAAAGAGTATTTATGCGCGTTTTGATCATATCAGATATACATGCTAATCTTACAGCGTTAGAGGCGGTATTACAGGAAGCAAAAAATTTCGACGCAACCTGGTGCCTTGGCGATTTGGTTGGTTATGGGCCAGACCCAAATGAAAGTATAGAATTAATTCGAACACTTCCTAATCTATCATGTGTCCTTGGAAACCACGATTCCGCTGTAATTAACCAAATCGATCCAAATTCCTTTAATCCAGAAGCAAGAATGGCGATCCAATGGACACAAAATGAATTGAGTAAAGAAAACAAAGCTTTCCTAAACAATCTTCCAATAACCATCACTCAAAAGAATGAAACCATCGCGCATGGAAGCCCTAGGCATCCCGTATGGGAATATTTACTAGACCCACAAACCGCATTGATTTCATTCAATTACTTTGAAACCCCTTTTTGTTTTGTTGGTCACACACATCTTCCAGCCGTTTTCACGCTTAAGAACAAGACTGATTCATATGCAATATTCACAATACCAAAACCAAATCAAAACTTAACTCTAATAGAACGATCGATCATCAACCCTGGATCAGTTGGACAACCAAGGGACAAAGACACGCGATCTGCATTTGCTATATATGACACTGAGAATCATCAATTGGATTATCGTCGTGTAACCTATGATATTCCTAGCATTCAAAAAAGAATGCGGAAAGCAAAATTACCAGAGCGTCATATTAACCGCTTATCTGCTGGATGGTGACGAAGAAATAAGAAAAAAAAAGATGGAACTAATTTCAAGAGAAGAACGTTTTAATAATAAAACCACCGAGGAGGTAATCCCATGTTAAAAAGAATACCAAGATTTATTCAACTTCCAGTTCTGGCGATGATCATTATCACCATGTTACTAGGAGCATGTGCCGCTAATGCCCCCGCACTTCGCAGTGATTATGAAATGGTTGCCATGGAGGCTCCTGCTGCTCCTATGGAAGAGAGCATGCCCTATGAGGAAATAAACAAATTTGCTACTGGAGAATATACAGATGAAGCTGTCGTTTCCGATAGCAACGTGGAACGCATCGTGATCAAGAATGCAAACTTGAGTATCGTCGTAGAAGATCCCGCTAAATCCATGGAGAACATCGGAACGATGGCTGAAGAAATGGGTGGATTTATCGTCAGCGCAGAGCTCTATAAGCAAGAACTGGACAGCGGTGTGCAAGTGCCACGCGCTTCGATAAATATTCGCATCCCTGCAGAAAGATTGAATGAGGCGCTTGACATCATCAAAAGCGAAAGTGATCAAGACCCACAAAGTGAAAGCATTAACAGCCAGGATGTTACCAGTGAGTATGTAGATTTGCAATCACGATTAAAAAACCTAGAAGCTGCAGAGAACCAACTCACTGAAATCATGGAATCAGCTAAAAAAACCGAAGATGTCTTAGCGGTTTATAATGAGCTTGTCGATGTCCGTGGAGAAATTGAAGTAATCAAGGGGCAAATTAATTACTATGACCAATCTGCAAAATTCTCATCCGTACAAGTTGAGCTATTAGCCGATGAAGCAGTACAACCATTAACAGTTGGCGCTTGGCAACCACAAGGAGTAGCAAAAGACGCCATCCAGGCATTAATTAACAGCTTCAAATTCCTAGTTAATCTCATTATCTGGGTCATTATTTTCCTATTACCACTTCTTCTGGTCATTTATCTGATTGTTTTCCTACCACTTTCTCAGATCTGGAAATCATGGAGAAAACGAAGAGCGCAGAGAAAAGCAAAATCCGATTCAGACAAGACAGAACAATTAGAATCAAACGCTGAGTAGGGATATAGAGCATAATAGTTCAATAAAATGATGTCATCCAAGAAAGAGATGTCCTAATGGCACATCTCTTTCTTATACCAGAAGGTATAATTTTTCATATGTTGGAACTAATACAATATTCAAAGGATTTGTTAAATATTTCATTGAATAAATATCAGGTCGAGCAACTCGAAAGATACGAAAAAACGTTGATAGACTGGAACCAGCGAATGAACCTGACCGCAATTCGAGATCCAAAACAAATCCGCATCAAACATTTCCTTGACTCTTTCACATGTACATTTATCGCTCGAGACTTGAATAATTCGTCTGTCATTGATATAGGAACAGGTGCTGGATTTCCTGGAATACCCCTAAAAATACTATTCCCAAAAATGAAATTGATCCTGGTTGAATCCATTCAGAAAAAGGTGGAATTTTGTCGGTATGTTGTAAATATTCTCAGACTCGATAATGTAGAGGTGCTTAATGAGCGAGCCGAGAGGATTGGTCAAGATAAAAGACACCGACAAAAATATGACTGGGCAATTGCCCGAGCAGTTGCCTTAATGCCTATTTTAGTGGAATACTTATTACCATTAACACATGTGGGTGGGAAAGTGCTGGCAATGAAGGGTGAGAAAGCTTTAGCTGAAACACACCAAGCAGAATTTGCAATGCAAATTCTAGGCGGTCATTTACAAAGAATTACACCGGTTACACTACCCGGTGTAGTTGAACAACGTTATTTAATTGAAATTGATAAAATTGCCGCTACTCCCAAAGAATTTCCAAGGCGTGTGGGTTTACCAGGAAAACAACCTCTTCAAAATTATCCTTGAGAAATCAATTGCCCCTTAGAAATTTGCCAAACTTGAGATTTCTGAACAAATTTATTAGAAAACATATCCAAATCGGTTGTCGTAAGCAATGATTGCTCATTCTCTAGAAAGTGTTGAATAAGATCTGAACGACGATTTGGATCAAGCTCAGCTAATACTTCATCGAGCAAAAGAACTGGACACTGCTTCGTCCTTTCTTTCATCCAGTTCACTTCTGCTAATTTTGTTGAAAGGATCGCTGTACGTGCCTGCCCCCGAGAACCATAGGTTCCCAAATCAATTCCATTACTCAAAAAACGCAACTCATCCCGATGAGGACCAATCGTAGTAACACCACGTAAAATCTCATGAGTTCGCAACTCTTTAAGCTTTTCTAGAAATCCTGCGCGAATCTCTTCCAATGAAATTCCTAAACGATCTATCGGCGCATCTAATGGCAAGGAAAACTGTAACGGATTTTTGGGGATTGGGTCAAAGGATGGCTCATACGAGAAACGTAAGACTTCGTTAGTTCGTGTGAGAGTACTGTGAATACGCGTCGCATGTTTTTCAAGCTCTGAAATCCCTTCTATACGAGCACGAATAATCTGTGATCCAAAATATCCAACCTTTTCATCCCAATAGGTTAATTGTTCCGGATCACCACCCCTCTCACTCAATTGTTTTAAGAGAGCATTGCGCTGAGATAGAGAATTTTTATAATCCGTCATATATTTTAAGTAATGGGGAAAAACTTGACCGAACGCAAGATCTAAGTAACCTCTCCGCTCTTGAGGTGACCCTTCAATAATTCTAAGCATCTGTGGCAAGAATAGAACTGCATTAAACGATCCTGCAACCTCATCCACTTTTTGTTTTACACCATCTAAAAAAACTTCTTTTCGGAAGCGAGATCCATTCTCTAGACCATTTAATTCTTGAATAAGTCGAATTTCAAGATGATGATCTTTCAATTTATTTGAAACAGGATCACCAGAGTAAGAGAAATCCGCTACAATACGCGCCACCGCTAATTCTTCCCGAGCTGTCAGAAAATTGATTAATTGACGATCACTGGTTGCATGAAAGGATGTAAATGTAGCAAGGAAATAAATCGCTTCCAGAAAGCTTGTTTTTCCCTGTGCGTTCCCACCAATCAACAATAATGAACCTCCAGGAATATCCACATCCAGGCGGGTATAATTTCGAAAATTGGTTAAAGACAGATGGCTAATACGCATTCAATTAGTGTTTTTTGGAGGGCGCTAATGATCCACTAAAAACAAGCCGGTTTAGGATGATTTATTAAACCACATTCTCCATTTCAGCTTCTTCTTCCTCTTTCAATTTCCACACTTTATCTGTTCGGTCTATATACAAAATACCATTTACATGATCAATCTCATGTTGGAAAATTCGAGCTAACCATCCCTTCGCTTTTAACCGAAAAGGTTGTCCATGTCGATTTTGTCCTTTAACTAATACATTTTCGGATCTCTCAACCTCTCCAACAAATCCTGGGATTGACAAGCATCCCTCCATCCCATTCACTTTATCCTCTGAAAAGCGAGAGACTTCTGGGTTTACAACTGCATAAAGCTTCGCAGGGACTTCTTCATCCTCCTCATCGCCAAATTCAACAACAATCACTCGTTGAGAGATTCCTACTTGTGGGGCTGCCAAACCTACACCAGGCGCTTCACGCATAGTCTCAACCATATCATCGATCAATGTCTGTAATTCTTGCCCAAAGCCTTTCACTTTGCGCGCTTTTCGACGCAATACTTCATCTGGAATAGTTACAATTTCTCTTACTGCCATTGAAAAAAACCTCTTATCCTTACTCATCGATCATCAGATAAATCTCGGGTATTTCGATGATAACTATCCATTACTGCCAAAATTCGATCTCTCTGATGATCTGCTTCTATCTGTTTTCGCTTCTTTCTCAAAGAATACATGCGATCAAAAATATCTTGTTGTACTCTTGCTGGTTCATAAACATCTCGGAAGATGAATTTAACTTCTCCAATATTAATCGTGACATTTCCAAAATTCAATAAATATCCGATCAAACCCGGGCGTTCATGTTCCAAACTTAAAATATTCTCGATTGGTGCGGACTTTTTTATCTCTTTACCGAAAGGTTTACGCTCAATATCAAAAATATTCTTATCGGTAAGTTGATAGATATCGTTACACCAATCAATATAATTATAAAGCCACCATGGAATTATAAATAAAAATAATATTAAAAATGTGACTGCTTGAATTAAAAAAGGTGATCCAAACTGAATCTCACCAATGATATAGAAAAAATCATAGAACAAAACTGCAAAAACAACCAAGAATATTATTAACGAAGGTATCCACGCTTTCTCAATTAAACTGATCCAGTGTTTCCGAAAAGTGATGATATCTCCTTCTTCAATTCTCACAGCAAACAATTTCCCGAAATAGGTTGCACGAATACCAGGCTCTTTAAAGTCAGGCAAATCATTACCTTTTTCCTGATCAGATAATGGTTTGTTTGCTCGATATTCTTTGACATCATCTATTTTTTCGTTATGGATTATTTCGCGAATTGATTGATCAATGGTTCGCTCTTCTTCCTTCTGAATTCCTAGGACAGCTCTATTCCAGTGTTCCTCGACCAATGCCGACATCAAATCCGGGTCTCCCACTCCTCGAAAAGGCACCTGCCCTGTAAAGGTTTTAACCATCACATCGCCATATCCCAAGATCCTACCGATATAACTCGAAGAAACATTTACCGAAAGAATAGTATCCAGAGGAGCTTCGACACGGCTTTCGTAAATCAACAAGATCCGTTCGATCCATAACACCCTCCGATTGGTCAAAATATAAATATCATTTTTCCAATCTAAACTAACCCAAATCCCCCACAGTAATGCAATTAGACTAAGAAAACCTGCCAAAAAAAATGCAATATTATTAATAGATTTAGAAGTTAGCAATACCTGCATCAACACAGCAAATAATATCGAAAAAAACATGAGAAGCAAAGGGGGGACAATTGCAACAAATAAAAATGCAATATGTTTCCGTCTAACTTGATACACTACTTCGTCGCCTGCTTCATTTATCCAATCGAATTTATTCTTTCTTACGAATCTTCGGCTATTTACCATTCGTACCAATGCATTCTTGATTTCTGGATACTCATCCATTAAAGTCAAGAAATCATTCTTACTTATATAGATCAATGTGCCATCTGAAATCGCTGTGACCGTCATTTGATTCGGCTGATTAAAAAGTAACGCCTCCTCACCAAAGTAATCACCAGACACCAATACCCCAATCTGCGATTTCATTCTTCTTTTCAGATGAGAAGTTGAGACCTGTCCTTTAAAGAGAATGAAAAAGAAAAGTCCTTCTTCACCTTGGTTAACAACATAATCGCCTGAACGAAAATCGAGAACCCCTGCATACTGGACAACTCCTCTAATTTGCTGTTCATCCAAGGCGCTAAATATGGATAGACCTTGAAAAAATTCCATAAGTTGATTCGCATCCACATCCATTTCTCCATTTTAACATAATCTAACACAAGTAATATGTTGCAAAATGAATGCCAAGGGAATTTTGAAATTACATGATAAAATTGCCAAGCAAAATTATTACTAGCAGGAGAATTATTATGCCAATCAATTTTGGTACTGATGGGTGGAGAGCTGTAATTTCCGACACCTTCACCTTTCACAATTTGCGTTTAGTTGCACAAGCAATAGCAGATGCCTTCCATACTAACCTACTGAATGGTGACTTTCCCATAGAAGAGGAAGTTGATCAAAACAAAATGGTTGTTGGCTTTGACACCCGCTTCCTATCTGACAGATATGCAACCGAAGTCGCACGTGTTTTAGCAGGAAATGGTTACACTGTCTTTGTTTCACAATCTGACTCGCCAACACCAGCGATATCTTACGCAGTAAAACAAATGGGCGCCATAGGTGGCGTGATGATCACCGCTTCCCATAACGCGCCTAGATATAATGGTGTAAAATTGAAAGCTTCCTATGGTGGAGCAGCCACCACCGAACAATGCCGAAGGATCGAAGTATATTTGAATGACAATGAGGAAAGAGGACGTGGACCGAACCTGATGGATTATCAACAAGCGCGCAAGTTATCTTTGTTGCGCCCCTTCAATCCGCTTCCGGTTTACTTTGAGCATCTCAGAAATTTAATTGATTTCGATATAATCGCTGAAAATCCTCAACGAATTGTGGTTGACTCTATGTATGGTTCAGGGAGAGGGGTAATTAAAAGTATTTTAAAAGGAACTGGTTGTGAGGTAAATGAAATTCGTGGTGAAATGAACCCTGGATTTGGAGGTGTACACCCTGAACCGATCGCGATTCATCTTAGCAGTCTTGCGGGCGCCATTAGCACACATATGGGAAATTTTGGCTTAGCAACAGATGGAGACGCTGACAGAATTGGAGCAATGGATGAACGCAGCAACTTCATTGATCCCCACAAGATCATGGCGCTTGCTCTTAAATACTTATTTGAGAAAAAAGGATTGAGCGGTCCAGTTGTGCGCACTGTATCAACCACACGCATGATCGATCGTTTAGCAATCAAATATGGCATTCCAGTATACGAAACACCGGTTGGATTCAATCATATTGCAGAATACATGCTAAAGGAAGACATCCTAATTGGTGGAGAGGAATCCGGTGGAATCTCTTTTAAGGGTCATATACCCGAGGGTGATGGTATTATGATGGGTCTACTCATCATAGAAATGATCGCGTCTTCTAACAGTACCTTATATGAATTGGTCGAAGAACTACTTGTTGAAGTTGGTCCTGCAGTTTATCAAAGAAAAGATATTCGGCTGAGCCGTCCTGTGTCAAAATCATATATGACGAAGAAGTTAACTGATAATGCACCAAAAGAAATCGGGGGGGAAAGCATTCAGGAGATAATAACTGCAGATGGCGTAAAATACATTCTCGCAGACGACTCCTGGTTGTTGATACGCCCATCAGGGACAGAACCTGTCCTGAGAGTATATGCTGAAGGGCGTAGTCAGGAAATGGTCGATGCCCTGCTTAATTATGGTGAAACCATTGCCACAGATAACACGTAGGACAATAGACGGGATGAAGTAAACCAACTTCATCCCTTTTTTTTACTATGCTGTCCTCAATCTCCTAGCCAGGAAGAAAATCACAATCAATAACACGGCTAAACCTAACATCACTGGCAACCCAACCTCATCAGCAAAACCTGTTTCGGGAATCGCAGTTGCCGTCGCCCTCGCGGTGAGTGTAAGAGAAAATAACTCAGCGTTAGCAGTTAGAGTCGCGTGAAGGGCAGTTGCTGTTAACATTTCTGGTGCAACAGTAGCTGCTTCTGTCTCGACAGGTTCTACAACGACTGGCGTAGAAGTCAATGTTAGTGTTGGACTTTCTAGCAAGGGTGTAGCGGTAAATGTAGATGTGAATGGCGCCATAACTGCTTCAGCAGCCGCGGTAGAGGTTTCGTTAATAATCGCATCTACCGTTGCATTCTGAGCGGCTACTGTTTCCGCCTGAGCTGTCTGTTGAGTATTTCGTGACGGAATATACCAGATCGCAAAGACAGCTATGCAGATCAATGAAAACAAAGCAATCACTCCCAATATAGCTGCTACTATCAGAAATGTTCGATTGCTAGATTCCTCTGGCGTCTCTCCATCATCATCTACAAAATCCAAATCATCATCAATATCCAGATTTTCAAAAGTCATAGGATACTCCTCCTCTTAGGGGTCTCCCATCATAGACGGGGATTTAGTATACATTCATGCATTATTGAATGACAAGAAAGTCACATCTAATAATAGATGCATGTTTCATGCCAAAACCTCCAAATTGGCTAACGGATGGATGACTTTTTCGTTATTATCCAATTGTAATTCAGCTGCTTTTGCTATCAAACCACTAGAAAAGCGATGTTTATTGATCATCTTTATTATTGTACCAACCTCTGCAAAATGCGGTTGACGAACGATACGGACTCTGTAACCAACCTCAAAAACAATTTTATCTTTCGAAGATGGAAGATTATCAAGACCTGGGAGAGGGATAATGATTTCGGGTCTCTTCCCGATCATATGATCCCACTGCTCAGCGTTCATCGCAACCTCACGCTGGTCATTTGTAGATAACAATTTATAAGCCGCTTGATTCATTGGCGCTCGACCAAACCCATCCGTTACAATTATCGGAATTGACAAATTCTCTGCAACAGGGATCAATGGAGGAGCAATACTCGAAAAAATTAAACCCCGTAATGGTAGCATCTCCGAGATGTTTAATACTTCTGCATCTTGACAAGTTCCAGCTAGAATAATCATTCCTCGCAGACTAATATCTATTTGCTCAACAGTGAGAATATGATCTCGATTATGTGCCAAAACAGAAAGAAGTCCAAACTCAACTCGTTGATTCCCCCAAACACCTTGAATAAGTGCACCAACAGTTTCGATAATCACGCCACGATTTGGAATAATATCTACCACTTCTCCCGGAAGACCAGCTTTTAATTGAATTAGATCGGAAAGACATTCAAGCAGAATTTTTCCATCCCCACTTAAAACTACCAGCCCTTTCTTTGGCGCTCGCACTAATCTTTTAGTGAATCCAATTGGTCCCGCAAGGATATCACCTTTAGATACCTGATCTCCTGCCTTATATTGAATTAAACTATCTGCTTTTTCTTGAGAAACCTTTAAACTGCGTGAAATATCTAGCAACAAATATTCAGGAGACAAGTTCGCCTCGGCTATGACGTCGGTAGGATTTACTTTTTGTCCCACTCTTACCAAAACCTTCCCATCAATCGGAAGCATCCGCTCTCTTTGAATTGAGGTGATTGGTAATATATGTGTGATTGGAGCATTCATCTATGAATCTCCCATCTTGGTTAACCAGCGTTTGTAAAATTCTGCTCTTTTTTGATGATCTCTTATCATAGGTAGGGGACGACCACGTGCATCAATCATTACGCCCATCACACCGCCCATGACATGCCGCAGAATGCCACCCCGACCAGGCGCTCCCATCCCAATATCAAATTTCTGAAGCGGTTGCAGATGTAAATCTGCAGACTGCCCAGGCGATAGTGGAAGGATCTCAAACGTTCCATAATTAACATCCATATTCGTTTCTTGTCCATTTGAATATACTAACTTCAGTCTCAATATCGGTGTTCCTATTCGGGCTCTACCCACTGGTGAAATTACTGTACCCAAATAAACAAAGGCATTTGAATCTAGAACTTGGACAGTCAATAGTGGATTAATAGAAGCAGCAACCCCCAAAGCCGAAGCAATGTGATTTTTATCGAGAACTAAAAAACTCGATCCAATGGGCTGTAAACCGTCCAACAAAGTTAATATGCATTGCGCTAGAGACGGAGAGTTAGTCAGAACACTTCCTGTTGCGATGATTGGATCTACAAACGGTAATAAACCAGAAATTGCTGACCCACTCTGTTTCATGATCTGATTCGAGAATTTTTTCGCAGCTTTATTAATGACAGCACGTGCTAATGCTTGCTCAATTTCCATCTCTTCCTTAAGCGCTGGCAAACTTTGAGGATAATAACTTTTATTCAAAACATACTCATAAATTCTCTGTTCAGGTGTTTCAATGGTTAGCCAGCGCGTTATATCTTGAATAGAAATATGCTCCAATAGTTTATCAATATTCCTGCCTAAGCCTAATTCGGGATATACACCGATTTCTAAACCTCCATCAAATGAAGCAGCCATGGTTGTCGCGGAGGCAGCGACATCTATCCCCAGTACCCCTCTTTTTGTGGTGTACAGATGGCTCAGGTATCTGATCACACGTCCCAATGCTAAAGAATTAGGCATCACATTACCATTCGACCAAGCGTACATCTCTTCTACGCCGCGAATCTGCTGAGTGCGTAACTTTGAAAAAATATCGGACAATCGGGTCTTCGCTACGTCTAACTGTTCAATCTCTAATGCAGGATGAATATTTGGCGCAAAGTAAAGATCGGAGAATGGTCCTAATTCTTTCTGGATTTGCTTTTTTATCTCCTGATTACCTACATAAAGGACCTTTAATTTATTTTGCTTCGGCATTAAATAAGAGGCTAACGCAACTCCTTCGAGGATGTTTAAGATGGATTCTGAAGCGCCACCTTCCGTTCCGCCAGCAAAAATGATTAAATCTGGAGAGAGCTGAACAATCGAAGTGATTCGTTGATCAGTTCTCATGCGATCGTTTAATCCAATCTCAAGATCAATTTCCGAGTAAATCGTACGAGCTAGGTTCGTGGCGCTCTCCACAGAAATATCTCCAAGTAATCCCACTGTCACCACTTTGATCGGTGGACCAACGGAGATTAAAGCAGCAAAATGATCTACACCAGAACCATCAGGTGTAGATGGGATGATTAATTGTTCATCTGAATCAATAATCTTCTTACCTGTGACCGCAGACAATTGATCTATTGCTTGACAAACCCCCTCACTAATATTATGGAACGGAGCGCCATCTGTAGTTGATGCACTTCCTGAAGCAATATAGCGGTATTTTCCATCAACCACATCGAAAAAAATCGCGCGTGTTGATATTGAACCAACATCTATCACTAGTAATGAACCTGAATTTTCAGACGTTTTCATACGCAATTAACTAAAGCTTAATTAATAATCGGAATATAAATAACCATCTTTCAACAAAAGCAGTCATGGCAGCTGAGTAAATCCCAGCAAATAAGGCGCCAAAAGTAATAGCAATAAAAACTTTTCCAATCCAACGAATAACTTGTAGCCAGATAGGGATCGTCTTATGTTCTTGATCAACCTTTGTAATGGTAAATTGAAAATATAATAAAGTGGAGATCGTTCCAATTAACATTATGATTCCATTTAACAGTCGAATCCATGAACCAGAGTTAGTGGAAGATAAAGAGTCCAAGTCAAAAAGGTTAATGGTTGAACCAGCTTGAGGAAATATAGTTCCTAATACCGCCCCTCCAATAGCCACAGAAGCGCCTACGCCCACAAGAAAAGCTAAAACTGGTGTACCGATATATGCTAAACGGGGAGAGATTTTTGAAAAAAGAAAAATACTCAATAATAACGGAATAATCAATGTATATTTTCTTAATGATTCTTCAAAAAGTAATGGTGATAATAATTGTGACCAAATAATATTGTAGCTAATAAGGACAACCACATAACTTGCGCTCACACCAATAAATAAATGGATTGCGACACGGAAAAGATAATTATCCCCCAAGATAAAACTAAACACGGATAATGTTAGGAACAATCCCAACAAAACACCTATCAGATCAGTCAAACCTAATTCAGTTAGTATCATAATTAGTTATTTAATCTCTCAACTCGCTACCATTCCTGGCGTGCTTTCTTCTTTTTTCTATAAGATAATAAAGTATACAGAAAATGCTAACTAAAAATGCTGCAAGTACACCTATACAATAAGCTGACCAATATTCTATGGCGCCATCCGTGCGTCCTAATAATGATTGATATTGAACAGCCGAATTTAATCCTCCTAAATAACCCTGAACCTGATGTGTTTTTGTTTCAAAATATGGACGAACAAGCGGTTCTGCCTGAGAACTAGTTAAAATTACGAGAGGAGTATTTCCCAATTGAGATTGAGTTTGTTCAATCCAAGAACGAGCTGTTTCCGGATTTTCGGTCGCCACAATTAACATCCCAAAATCAGACAATTGATAAATCGTCTCAAGCTGTGGATTCTCCCAAACAACATTTGAATCGATCGAGCTGGGTCTGATTAGTCTAGGTTCTTGGGAAAAAGCAAGAATTCCAGATGAACCAGCGCTAATAAAACCTAAATTCACATAATTTCTTGGTGTTTCATATGGGTTATCAATGGATTGATTAACCTTTTGAATCAGATGCTCCGCTTGAATCGCGCCAGTATTTGTGGTTGATGCAAAAACTAAATAAATCCTCTTACTGATTAAATGATCAAGAAGCACACCCGCAATCGCATCCATCTCGCCAGAATAACCTGCTTGGTAATCAACGATCATCAAAATTGGCGTACTTCCATTGAGTTCTGATATCATTTGACTTAAATCAAAGACCTCAGGGTTACGATTCGGTAGGTTTACTTTTGGTATATCTAAAAAGATTGGGAAGAAGATCGCCAAAACTAGAATAAAAAAGACAACTCCACGGATTATTACTTGAGAAGATACGACCCCTTCAGAAGGTAATTTTCTTGGTTCTTGCTCTCGCTTAAGAATACCTTGAAGTATCTTTACATGAACCGATTGCTGTTCGGAAATATTAATTTTTGAAATTAGATTTGTCGGTTTTCCTGGAAGCGCAATATCTGGTTCTGCTGGTAACACATTGCTCAAACCAGCTAAAGGACCTGCTCTCTCAATAAAAGCAGTTTGGTCTGCTTCTGTCCCCTGAACGTCTTCTTCAACAAGGGAATCCGGTCGTATGGCTTCTAGCCAAGTAGGTAAATCTACTGGAGAAAGCTGTGTTTCTCCACCATTTTCAGTTTCGGAAATATCATCCTCGGGGGACTCATCAATTTCAGGGGTATCGGAAATCAATTCCTCGAACTGTTCATCTATCCAATCAGATTGTTGCTTTTCATCATTACTTGTATCATCCAAATTCGATGGTTGTTCTTCTTTCCGATTCTTTTGAATGATCTGATCAGGAATATCACTCTTGTCAACATCTTTAAGCTTCTCATCGATCCGGTTTAACCAATCTGTTGCAGTCCCATGAGACTTATTCAAATCCTCTTCATGCCACTCATCAGAAAGGTCGTGCTCTAACGTCTCTGGCGCATCTCGAATCTCATCCATCCAATCCGGCAAATCAGATTTCTCAGATATACTTTCGGATTCGGAAATATCATCATTCTTCTTATTAAATGCACCAGTGAGTGGTTTTAATCGTGCTTGACAAAACCTACAGACATCCAAATCTGAAGGATTAGTTTTTCCACACATCGGACAGCGAATCTCACTCATAACTACTCACTGTAAGGTCTATCTTTGCCTACTAAAATTCTTAATCCGGTTGCAATTGTTCCAAGGGCAATACCCAATAACAGTCCTCGAGCGCCAGCGGTTGCCCACACAGTAACAATCCAAGACTTAATTACACTTAACTCTGAAAAATCAATATAAGGAATTGAAATAGTACCGATGAGAATTACTAAGACAGTAATAACAAATATGAGATTAAAAACAGTAAATCTCTCTGTAATCATTCTCGCGATCGCAACAATCAAGATAATTGCCAGAATAGCTAACAAACTGGTCTCAACTGGAATTTGAATATGATTGAATATCCACAGAGACCAGCTACTAGAAGGTCCAAAAAAGCCTATCACGAACGTTGTCATGATAAACGATAGGATCAAGATCACACTATAGATCCATCCGGTTTCTTCATTAGAAATTTTTTGCCAATGAACAGAAATTAAATTAATTATTCCCACAAATACAGCTAAAGCTGTGAGAATAACAGCCCATTCCAAGAATAGCTCACGTAAAGTAAAAAGAATCGGTATTTTAACAAAGTAACCTATCAACACAACTATTCCTGGAATAGCTGCACATGCTCCAAAAACGATAGCATTGTGATTTAGCTTCACAATATTCCTACCAATTTAAGCATGGAACCGACCCCAATGATGATAACTATTATCCACCTGAAGATGTCCTGTGTTTTTAAACTGGCTGTGTGAAAATCTCCAGCCTGGAGATAAGCGCCACCTGCATATAGCTCCTCACCTATTAACAATCGATCTGTGAAGGAATAAAGGATTGCCTGAGCTGGGAGACTATCGCTACCAGCAATGATTGAACTACTATTTCGACGAATCGCT
Organism: uncultured Anaerolineaceae bacterium; assembly: GCA_964547225.1. Classification (GTDB taxonomy): domain Bacteria; phylum Chloroflexota; class Anaerolineae; order Anaerolineales; family UBA4823; genus CAZJMV01. The sequence goes on from CAZJMV010000099.1 coordinate 19,314, forward strand.
TCTGATATAACTGCCACTTCTCCGCCAAATGAACCGGATAAAATATGTGTTGAAACATTTTGATCATAAATCACCGGAATCATCCCAACGGTAAAAGAAAACGGGGTTAATCCACTCACCTGTCCATCAAGTTGACTATAATGATGCTCCTGTCCCGAAAGCTGATAAGAAGCATGAAGTGTATCTTGTGATAAAATCGCCTCGACTGCCTCCCCGCTCGTTGCTATAGGAGGTCTATCAGCAATAGAAGCGATTTGAGCAACTCTTTTTAACATACTTAATCCAACAAACGCAGAACCTGAATGCCAACCAAAAACACCACCATGCCCTAAGGATAAATGCAATCTTTGTCCAGCTTCAACCGCCAAGCCAATTTGATGGTTTAAATTTGAGAATGCAGAAATCTCACGTAACTTTCCATGCATCCCTTTTCGGTCAAAGACAACCCATAGGATCATTATTATCAGGAAAAGCCCAATGAAAATCATACCTAGAATACCTATTAAATCCATGTCAAGGTTGTTCAATTATTATTTCCTCACGTAACATTTCAGTAAAACGATCTATCTTATTTTGATCTTCCATTAGCTCTATCATCGCGCTCAAATGAGATTCCGGAATCATAATCTTAAACAAAGGATAACCTATATGCATAATTTGAGCACCAACAATATTTAATGGTCCAACTGTATCAAGAATAATTGCGACATATTTACTTACCCCAAATTGTTGCAAGAAACTTGCCCAAATCTTCCAGGTCTTCAAATCCTTGAACATAAAATAAGTATAGCATAAATCAAATTAAGATGGGTGTTCCACAAATAATAAACACAATATCATATTCAATCCACCTGTTATCATCAACTCAAATTGTATTATTACCAGAATCAAATGACCCCTAATATTTAAGAACAGATAATATTCTAAAAAGTGACAGGCAACCGATTTTTTTGTGTTATAAATAACTATGGGAAAAAACCATTCAACGCTAAACTAATAATTAAACAAAAAGTATAATACGGATATCTGTAAATCTTTGTATATGCCAAATAAATAAAGTGAAGAATGCACAAATCCAAATGGAGTAAAAGAAATGAAAAGATCTATGGTAACGATAGATGGCAATGAAGCTACCGCTTATATTGCCCATAAACTGAGTGAAGTAATCGCTATATATCCCATTACACCCTCTTCATCAATGGGTGAATTTGCCGATGCATGGTCAGCGCAAGGTAGGACTAATATTTGGGGAACAATCCCACTAGTAACAGAGATGCAATCCGAAGGCGGTGCTGCTGGTGCTGTTCATGGCGCTTTACAAACTGGCTCATTAACCACAACCTTCACTGCATCCCAAGGATTGTTGTTAATGCTACCCAATATGTTCAAAATCGCAGGTGAACTAACCTCAGTAGTATTTCATGTGTCAGCGCGTTCAGTCGCTGCACAGGCGCTTTCAATCTTCGGTGATCATTCCGATGTGATGGCTACGCGTGGAACTGGGTATGCACTATTAGCCTCTAGTTCGGTTCAAGAAGCTCATGACATGGCGGTGATCGCACATGCAGCTACACTCGAGAGCAGAGTTCCCTTCATACACTTTTTTGATGGTTTCCGAACTTCACATGAAGTCAGCAAAATCGAGCAACTTGATGATGAAGCTATCAGGGCAATGATCAATGATGAATATGTATATGCTCACCGTAATCGCGGATTATCTCCAGACCATCCCGTTCTAAGAGGAACAGCACAAAACCCGGATGTCTTTTTCCAAGCTAGGGAAACTGTCAATCCATATTATCTCGCTTGTCCAGATATTGTGGAAAAGACAATGCAACAATTTACAAAGATCGTTGGGCGCGAATATCACCTTTTTGATTATGTTGGCGCCCCAGACGCTGAACATGTGATTGTGATAATGGGCTCAGGTGCTGAAACTGCCTGTGAGACAGCTAAAGAATTGGCTTCAAAAGGGGAAAAAGTTGGCGTGATCAAAATTCATCTATATCGCCCCTTCTCTGTCAAACACTTTGTAGATACACTTCCTGCAACCGTAAAAGTGATTACAGCGCTGGATCGGACAAAAGAACCCGGTTCTGTTGGAGAACCACTTTACCAAGATATACTTACCGCGATTGATGAGACGAAATCAAAAATAGCGGTCATTGGTGGTCGATACGGACTTTCTTCGAAAGCATTTACCCCCGGAATGGTGAAAGGTGTCTTTGAAGAAATGAAAAAAGAAACACCAAAGAACCATTTCACCGTAGGGATCAACGATGATGTCACCCATACTAGCATTGAATATCCAAAGAGTTTCTACGTGGATATGCCTAGTACAGTACAGGCGATATTCTGGGGATTGGGTTCTGATGGTACTGTCGGTGCAAATAAGAACTCAATCAAAATAATCGGTGAAGAAACCGATCATTTCGCACAAGGCTATTTTGTTTACGATTCAAAAAAATCCGGCGCCGTTACGATTTCACATTTACGCTTTGGACCAAACCCGATCAAAGCCCCTTATGAAATTGAACAAGCTAACTTTGTAGCTTGCCATCAATTTAATTTCTTAGAGAAATACGATGTTTTGAAATATGCCAAACCAGGCGCTGTCTTTTTATTGAATAGTATATATGGAAAAGACGAGGTATGGGATCAAATTCCCCATGAAACACAAAAAGCTATCATAGAAAAAGAACTTCAATTCTATGTGATTGACGCCTACGAGGTTGCAAAGAATGCAGGTATGGGTGGGCGAATTAATACTGTAATGCAAACATGCTTCTTTGCAATCAGTGGTGTACTACCAAGAGAACAAGCCATTGCCGAAATTAAGAAGGCAATCAAGAAAACCTATGGTAAACGTGGTGAGGCAGTTGTTCAACGAAATTTCGATGCAGTTGATCAGTCAATCGCGAATTTATACGAAGTTATAGTTCCAGATAAAGCTACTAGCAAATTAACCCGCCGTCCTCCTGTCCCAGCAGAAGCACCGGAATTCGTGCGTGATGTTCTGGGGACGATCATCAAAAGAGATGGTGATGACTTGCCAGTTAGTGTTTTCCCTAACGATGGATCTTACCCAACGGCTACTACACAATGGGAAAAACGCAATATAACGCTTGAGATGCCAGTGTGGGAACCAGACCTTTGTATTCAATGTGGAAAATGCGTATTTGTCTGTCCGCACGCAGTCATACGAGAAAAAGTGTATGATCCATCCTATCTTGAAGATGCACCCGAAACTTGGAAATCAGCCGATGCACGTTGGAAAGAATTTCCTAATAAGAAATTCTCTATTGTGGTATCACCAGAAGATTGTACCGGTTGTACATTATGCGTAGAAGTATGTCCAGCGAAAGATAAAACTCAAGCGGGTAGGAAAGCCCTCAACATGGCTCCTCAACCCCCGCTACGAGAGAGTGAGGGTAAGAATTGGGAATTCTTCTTGCAACTACCTGAAGTGGATAGAACACAAATCAGTTTAAAGACGATCAAAAATTCTCAATTATTACGACCTTTGTTTGAATTTTCAGGCGCATGCGCTGGATGTGGTGAAACACCATATATCAAATTGCTCAGCCAATTATTTGGTGATCGAATTGTCGTAGCAAATGCAACCGGTTGCTCTTCGATTTATGGCGGCAACTTACCCACCACACCATGGGCTCAAAATGATGATGGACGCGGTCCAGCTTGGTCAAACTCCTTATTTGAAGATAATGCTGAATTTGGATTTGGAATGCGCTTGACCATAGATAAACAATTAGAATATGCCAAGGAGCTCATTAATAGCCTGAAGGATTCGATTGGCGCAAACCTAGCCGATGAATTGCTAGATGCAGATCAATCCAGCGAGTTAGGCATCAGCCAACAACGAAAAAGAGTTGCTCAATTAAAGGAAATCCTTAAAGGCATGGATCATCCCAAAGCGCGCGATTTGCTCAGTTTCGCGGATGTATTGGCGCGTAAGAGCGTTTGGATACTCGGTGGTGACGGATGGGCATATGATATCGGTTACGGTGGCTTGGACCACGTTCTGGCATCAGGTCGAAATGTCAATGTGCTTGTTATGGATACTGAGGTTTATTCAAACACAGGTGGACAATCATCAAAGGCAACCCCTCGCGCTGCAGTTGCAAAATTTGCCGCTCTTGGTAAGGATCTGCCTAAGAAAGATCTCGGTATGATTGCAATGGCATATGGATATGTATATGTCGCACGGATTGCATTTGGCGCCAACGACCAACAGACATTAAACGCATTCCTTGAGGCAGATGCTTTCGATGGTCCATCTCTGATCATCGCTTATAGCCACTGTATCGCACATGGATTTGACCTCCAAAAAGGTCTTGATCAGCAGAGATTAGCGGTTCAATCCGGTATATGGCCTCTGTACCGGTTTAACCCTGCCTTGATCGGTGAAGGCAAAAACCCACTGAAGATCGATTCTCGAGAGCCATCTATTCCTGTTAGTGAATACGCTTACAACGAATCAAGGTACCGAATGCTACTACAAACCGATGAAACAAGAGCAGAAAAGTTAATGAAGCTTGCTCAGTTTGATGCTACTGGTAAATGGGATCTTTACAAACAAATGGCAGATATTCACTATAAAGCTCGCAATGAAACAAAGGAGCAAAAGGAATAAATTATTAATCTTGGGGATAAGACACAATTGATCAATTATGGTCTTATCCCCATTTAGAAAATTGTGATGACATTTGAAGGGAGATAATATGGTAGATCTATCAACTAACTATTTAGGGTTGACTCTTAGAAATCCGCTAGTAGCTTCTTCATCACCTCTCTCTGAAAAAATTGAAGACGCTCAAATCTTAGAGAAAGCTGGTGTATCAGCGATCGTTATGTACTCATTATTTGAGGAACAAATTATCCAAGAGAGTTTGAAGCTAGATGCTGATCTGGAACGAGGCAGCAACACTTATGCAGAAGCATTAAACTATTTGCCGCAATATGGAAGATATAGTGTCGGTCCTGAAGCTTACTTAAATCAAATTAAAAAGCTTAAAGATGCTGTGGAAATTCCCATTATAGGAAGTTTAAATGGATACTCAGCAGGCGGATGGACAGAATATGCTAAAAAAATCGAAGATGTGGGTGCAGATGCATTAGAATTAAATTTATACTATCTCGAAACAGATCCCAAAGTCACAAGCGAAGAACTGGAAAAAACATATCTAGATGTCGTTCATCATATACGGAAAAATATCCAAATTCCTATCGCAACGAAGTTAAGTCCATTTTACACAGCAATTCCTAACTTCGCCACGCACCTTGTCGAGACAGGCGTGAATGGTCTGGTATTATTTAACCGCTTCTACCAACCAGATTTTGAAATTGAAAAATTAGAAATAATCCCTCGCTTGGTCTTGAGTACTTCCGATGAAATCAGACTTCCTTTGCGTTGGATTGCAATCCTTTACGGAAACGTGATCACAGATTTCGCATTAACCAGTGGTGTTCATTCAGCCCAAGACGTGATTAAAGCAATCATGGCAGGTGCAAGTGTAACCACTATTGCCTCCCATTTCCTAGAGAAAGGTCCTGAAAGTGCAGCTATTATCTTATCTGAAATGCAAAAATGGCTGGAAGAAAAGGATTACCAATCCATTTCTCAAATGAAAGGTAGTATGAGCCAAAAGTCAATTGGTGAATCAACAGCATTTACAAGAGCAAATTATATGAAAGTCTTGAGTTCTTATTAAGATTAAACCAAGACAATTACCCAGTTAAAACCAAAGAGTACCACATTGAAAATCTAAATGTAGTACTTTTTGGTTTTCTATCTTTTCTGAAAAGAATATTTCGGAATAAATTATTAATTAATCAAAACGCCTCCGCGAACATCCATAAAAGCATATTCACGAAGGGAAATTTTAATTTTTTGGCTATAAGATTAGACTTCTGGTTCACCGACACGTTTTTTATGTCGGTAAACGATTCGACCGCGCGATAGATCATACGGTGAGATTTCTACCCGAACACAATCACCTAGCAAAATTCGAATATAGTACTTTCGCATTTTACCAGAAAGATACGCTAAGACTTCATGATCATTATCTAAACGTACCTTAAATTGTGTTCCAGGGAGCGCCTCAACAACAATACCCTCTACCTGGATCTTCTCTTCATCTTTCGCCATAAAGTCCTCCGCCGCGGTTAACAAGATACCGGGTTAGTTCATCAATTACTCATTTTCTGTGAATTGTCTCCGCCTAATACGACGAATAGCTTTTTTCTTGTTGATTCGACGAAGTTCACTTTTAGAGACAAACCATCGTTTTCTACGTACAGTACTCAAGATACCACTCTTCGCGACTTTTTTCCGAAAGCGCTTGAGTAGCTGATCTTGTGATTCATTAGGTCGTAACGTAACCGTAGCCAATGCATTCACCTCCTTTCCAAAACAGAAATTTTCAAATAATAACTATAAAAAATCTCGGCTGGTTATCGCGGCTCAGCCGAGCAAGTAACTAATCATAACCAGGAATTTGATATTAAAATCCTTATGATTCTCCTTGACAACTAGTAATCATCAAAATTGAAAAAGCCGTAAATGACCAAACACAATTATAGCGATTTAAGCGATCAATGTCAAATACTTATAAGAATATTAAGAAAAAAGTCTCTTGGCAATGACCTACTCTCCCAGGGGGCTGCCCCCCAAGTACCATCAGCGCTGACGGTCTTAACTTCCGGGTTCGGGATGTGTCC
>CAZJMV010000100.1:0-44529 GCA_964547225.1 uncultured Anaerolineaceae bacterium
AATATGGTTAAACGCATCGTACCTTCCCTAATTTCTAATGGATCTTATAATTACCCTTATCTAGGAATCTTTAGTAAAGGTGACCTTTCACTATTAGAACAGGAAGCACTTGATTTACCTCAATCTACGGGTGTATACATAACAGAGGTAGAACCAGGTGGACCAGCAGATTTAGCTGGGATCAGAGCAGGCACTCAAAATTCATCCATTCCAGGTGTCCCCAAAGGTGGTGACTTAATTATCGCTGTGGAGGGTAAAACGATCTATGATTTCAACGATTTAATAGTCTATATTACAAAATATAAACAACCAGGTGATACAATAAGTTTATCAGTGATTCGAGGAGGTGAACAAATTGAATTATCTCTAACATTGGGAGAAAGACCGAATTAGAGTGTTGTTATTCCCATGACTATATTAAATAAATGAGTGATTTTGAGGAGGCTGATATGTTTACAAACCATGATCTCAGTGAGTTGTTGAGCTTCAAAGCAGATCAACCGGTGATAAGTGTTTATCTTAACACTGAGCCGTCCCAAGGAAGCACTGAGGTATTCAAATTAAAACTACGTGGTATGTTGAAAGACATTGATTCTCATACTGATATCGATGTCATCATGCGTTATTTTGACCATGAACATAATTGGTCTGGGAATAGTGTTGTTGTTTTCTCTTGTCAACCCATGAATTGGTTCAAATCCTTTTCTCTCGCAATTCCGGTTTATAATCGCGTTCGGATCGGGAACCGTCCGCATGTGAAACCATTGGTGGATTTGTTGGATTCTTATGGTAGCTATGGAGTTGTTTTAATGGACAAACAATCGGCACGTTTGTTTAATTTTCACATGGGAGAGTTAAGAGAAGAGACCGACATTATAGGTGAGACTGTACGTCGTACAAAAAGGGGAGGTGGTTCACAAGCTCTTGGGCGTAGAGGAGGGACTGCTGGGCAAACTGATTATGTAAATGAGGTTGCTGAAAGAAATATGCGCGATATTGCTGATGTGGCATCTCAATTCTTTAGTGAAAGAGAGATCCGTCGAATATTAATTGGTGGATCGGAAGATAATATTGCTCAATTCCGTAGCTTATTACCAAAAAACTGGCAAAGCTTAGTTGTCGGCACATTCCCAATAAGCATGACAGCTAGCCATAACGATATTCTTGAAAAAGCTATCAAAGTTGGACAAGCTGCGGAAATCCAACAAGAAATACAGCTTGTAAAGAAAGTGGTTACAAGTGCAGCTAAGGGCAAAGCAGGTGTGCTTGGTTTAGATGACACCTTACACGCAGTCAAAGAAAAACGAGTTCAATTATTATTAATTAGAGAAGGGTATCGTGAGCCTGGGAAGCGATGTCAGGGTTGTGGGTATCTAACTTCAAGTTCAATGGATACTTGTCCTTACTGTGATGGTAAATTTGAGAAAATATCTGACACTGTTGAGGTTGCGGTTAGAAATGTAATCCGTTCAGCTGGGGATGTGGAGATCATAAAACGTGATCACGTTATCCCTGGTTTTGATCAAATCGGTGCTCTCTTGCGCTATTAATTTCTAATGGCGGTTAAGATCAATTCATTTGATCTTAACCGCCTGTTCATTTTAATGTCTGATTTGGAGAATTAATACATCGGAGTCTGGGGTGAAAGGGGAAAATCTGTAATCGCCAAAGGTTCTCTCTACCCGTAAATTATTATCCTGAATTTCTTCAATATATTCTTCAAGAGAAGTGAGGGTGTGTTTCGCTTGTGCATGATAAATATCTTTCTTACCATTCTTTTGGTGATGTTCATAATACCAATCAACAATAAAACGATCTTTTGTACGCTTCCAACCACTACTAATTAGGATAGAGGTTTTATCATCAGGATGGAATAATTCTTCCTCAAATTCGGGTTTTGAATGTACTGGTAGTTCTCTCAACATGGTTGGATTGGGAATGCTGACGATAAAGACACCATCCGAATTCAATTGTCGACTTACACATTCTAAGGTGGATAAACGTTCTTTTTTTATAAGTTCACTATAAGTATTACAAGGTAGTAAGATCAAGGAGAATTTTCTTGCTAATCGAAAATTAGTAATATCTGCTTTGAATATCGCTGCCCGTTTGAAATTTTCTGTTTTTAAGCGGGATAATAAAAAACTTAGCATATAAAGATCTTTATCAATTCCGTAGATTCTGTATCCTTTTTCTAGTAAGGGAATAAGAATTCTTCCCGTACCACATCCCAACTCAAGAATGGAATCAGGATGCAGTTCTGCATATTTTTTCCACATTGATAAATCTTCTGAATGATTTTGATGGTGTAAATCATACAGTAAAGGATACATTTTCTTAATATTGACAACTCCTCTTGAAATCTCGTCAATGAAAATTAATCCTTGACGATTATGATTGCTGGCATTATACTCCAGTTTGTTCGGGGCGTAGCGCAGACCGGTTAGCGCACCGCGTTTGGGACGCGGGGGTCGGCGGTTCAAGTCCGCCCGCCCCGACCTTTTTCATCTCTTTATTCAAATTCTAATTGGATGGGACCAATGGCGAAGATTAAATTTGATGGTGTGGTCGAGGCTGTACATTATGAACCAACTGGAAACATCAAGTGGGCAAGAGCATACATTCGCCACGGAAGTGTATTTACTGATCGTGTAATACTAGACCGCGAAAAAATTATTTCAGATCTTCGCGATGGAAAACGCTTTTATATTGGTACTAGAGTAAAAAGTATGGGGGGTGTATTTCAAGTAACAGAACCTTTGCGTTTCTTAGAAGATGATAATAAAACTGTGATTTCAACAACAGAAGAGATCACTGATCATGACCATCTCATTGATGTTCCCGTTTTCTAAATTTAGGCGAATATTTTTCTATTAACTCAATCATTCATTAAGATTAAGATCTAATTTCTTTGTGTGATTATGTTCAAAGATTGATCAAATAGTAGAATTGTTAATGGAACTCTTATTATTGAGGCATTACCACAATTAATTATCGAATATGTATTCACGATGCTTTCCTCTATGATGAACACATCCCCGTAAATTAGACAATCGTCGATTTTCAGATTAATAAGTTTTAAAAAGGAGAAGGGTTATGACTTTTGATTTTCAATCTTTACTTGAAACATTAGGTATTGGTGTCACCAACTTTTTAATAGCCCTCTTAATATTTACTAGTTGGATATATCGTTGCGCGTATTTTTGTATCCATTGTATGTCGTTTATTGGAACGAACTAACTTGGATGATAAATTGCTGAAGCCTTGAGGGGTTGACTTCCTACCAGAGAAAATTGGACTTAAATGGAGTGTTGAGACTCCTCTTTCCGATTGGATCGGATACCCAATCCTTCTAGCGATTATGCTTTTTGCAGCTACTTCTTTTGCTGAGTAGTTAGGTTCATCTTTCTTGGTGGAGGCGCTTAACTCGTTCATCGGTTTCTTCTGGAAAGTTATCTTAGCTGTTGTGATTTATGCAATTGGTCTCTATCTTGCGAGCTTGGCATATAAAGCCATTTTGGCTACGGGAACTAACCAAACCAATTTCCTAGGGCGTCTGGCTCAATTCGCTGTGATCGTCTTTGCTTCTGCAATCGCTTTACGGGAGGTTGGCGTTGCTGATGATATCATCAATCTAGCCTTTGGTATTGTCCTCGGTGCAATTGGTGTCGCTGTCGCATTGGCTTTTGGTTTAGGCAGTCAACAGATTGCTGGATGCGAAGCGGATCATTTTATTTCATCGCTGCGTGCTCCTAACGAAAAGATTAGCTGTAGATCAAGATTTTATAAAATGATCTTGATTTGATGTTTTCAATTTATCCATTAGATCTAAAAACTCCACCATTAATAGGTGGAGTTTTTAGATTCATTTTGTTACTTTAAAGGCTTACTCGCCGCTCTCAATTACTTTTTGACTATCTATACTTTTTACGGCAATTTTCTTTGGTTTTGCCTCTTCAGTTTTAGGAAGATGGATTGATAAAATTCCATCTTTATATGCTGCATTGATATCATCACGTTTAATCGTCTTTGGTAGGTGAACCGAGCGGCAGAAACTACCATATCGACGCTCTCTCAAATGATAATGCTTGTTGTTATCTTCCTTTTCCTCGCTTATCTCACCTTTGATGGCTAACATATCTCCTTCTTGGGTGATTTCAATATCCTCTAGATTGATCCCAGGAATAGAGGCTTTAACAATAAATTCATTTTCTGCTTCAACGACATCTAAAGGTATTCCCCATTTGTGAGAGAAATGCCTATGAGATTGTGAGTCTACATGAGTACCATCAAAAACGCGATCTACAGATTCAAGCATAGCTTTCATTTCACGGTTAGGGTCCCATCGTATTATTCTAGTCATGTTTACATCTCCTAAATAGTTTTAAGTTTCCATACCAGTAAGAAATAATCTAATTTGATTGAAGTATAGACTGTCAATATATGAAGGACGTATTAAGAATATAGAAATTATATTAATATCCGTGTTCCGATATACTCCCCTTTTAATACACGCACAAGATTCCCAGCTTCAGCACCTGAAAAAATTTGGACTTCCATCTCAGGAAATTCTTGTACCCATTCTATGCTTTGTGATACTTTGCTTATCATCCCACCGGTAACATCAATAGAAGATGAACCGTGAATATCCTTAGCCATTTCCTTGAATTTTTGTGGGGATAATTCATTAATGAAGTCTTTGCAGTTGGGAAAATCTCTCCAAATTCCTTTCTCTAATCCAGCTAATAAAACTCGATTTGGTTGAAACTTCTTAATGATATGATTAAAAAGGTCCTCTGTGGACAAAATAGTGCCGCCTCTATTGATATCGAATACTACATCTCCATAAACGAGGGGAATCAATCCTGCCTCTAAAGCCCTTTGAATAGGAAAGAGTTCCCATTCCTGAATAATTCCATCCTTACTGATCACGCTGGATAAAGGGGAAAATACGATGACAGGAATTTTCTTTTCGATCATTGCATCACTGATAATGCGATTTAGTTTTGATGCTTCCCGCCATACTTCAGCAAATCCAATCCATTCATCCTTGCTTTTAACCCCATGAAGGGTACCATATTTATGAGCAGCGAAATGACCAAAAGAGCCTGAACCATGACCTAAAATCAACTTCAAATCAGGTCTTTCCTTCAATGCAACAGAAATTTCCTCTGCCAGTCGTGAAATAGCATCATATCGTGCAGTTTGGGGCTTCATTTTGTCGGTTATCAGTGACCCGCCTAGTTTTAATAATTCTAAATTCTTCATATTCTTGTAATATCTATATATGCAAGTGGTTTTTAGATCATTCTTCCAAAGAAGATGTGGAAATTTGTGAAATAAAAACACTCGCCGCACCTTGGTTAAATAACTCTTCGGCAATTGTATGTGCTAATTGAGGATCAACGAGAGCAATCATATTCCCGCCACCCCCACCTCCGGAAAGTTTAGCGCCAAGCGCTCCTGCTAGATTTGCTGTGTGGACTAAATGATCCAGTTCCGGAGAGGATACATCCAAAGCTTGGAGTAATTGGTGGTTTTCGTTCATCAGGTTACCGAGTAGAGCAGGTTCTCCTTTTTCAATGATCGTTCGCGCGCTGGATGTTATTTGCCCAATTTCATCAAAGATTTCTTCATAATATCTTTTATTACTCAGCCATTGTTTACGAACATTGCCAACTGTAATTGAGGTTGGGGACTTTTTACCAGTATCGGCGATAACCAAAGTGAAGGGCATATTTAGATTTAATAAATGTATAGGGCTTCCTTGTTGAAAAAAAATAGGCTTATTATACGTAATCACAGTATTATCGATTCCTGATGGCGTACCATGATGGATTTTTTCTACCTCATATGCTAGCTCAGAAACAATATTATCTGATAATCGTTTGCCTAAAAATGCTGAAATAGAACGTATTACAGCTACTGATATGGCAGCTCCTGAACCCATTCCTGAAGCGATGGGTATCGTAGATGAGATTTGAATTGTACAGGCAGGTAACCGAAAAGCTCCCAACTCATGAACCACACTCCAAATCGCGATTGCCAAAGGATGGTCATCTGAGAGGTTGTTTAGATAAGCTTCAAGGTTGATATCTGGAGCTTGTATCAGAACTTCTCCGCTTTCTGCTTGAAGATTAGCAAGGATAGTTGCTCGCGCTCGGACTTTGTTAATGGGGACAGCGATGGCAGGGCGATCATAAACAACTGCATGTTCGCCAAATAAGATGATCTTTCCAGGAGCTGTACTTGATATCGCTGGCATTTCTCTCCATTTCTAAAAAATATAAAAAATTAACAAAACTGAGATGCCCCATAATAATATCGTGACCTGGAGGGGGCGATCTTCTAATAAAATGTCCTCCGGTGTGCTTGCTTGAAATCCGCTTTGTACTAGATACAAATATCGAAAGACTCCATACATGACAAATGGATTGGTTAACATCATAATATGATTATCAGGCAAATTAGGCGCGGAAAAAGTATATAAACTGTAAGACGTAATTGTCATAGCAGAGACGATGGTTATATATTGATCTAGGATGGGTATTGTGTAACCGCTTAATACCTTTCGAATCTTACCAGCTTCGTGTGATAACATCCCTAGTTCGGCTCGTCTTTTTCCGAAACCGATATAAAGTGCTCCCATCGTTATTACCACGTACAACCAGGGTGAAAAGCGAGCAACGTTGATCAAAGTCACTCCAGCAGCGACACGTAATACAAAGAACAGGGCTATACTGATAACATCTATCAGCATTATATGTTTTAACCACTTGGAGTAGGCGAGATTAAGCAGAAAATATACTAAGGCAACCACAAAGAAAGGCTTCGATAGGATATAGGCAGATGGGAATATTACTGTTAATAATAAACTGATCACAATACGAGCCAAGGGCACCGGCAATTCCCCTGATGCGATTGGACGATTCTTTTTGATTGGATGCTGTTTATCTGATTCGAGATCTGCGATGTCGTTAATGAGATAGACGACACCTGAAAGTGCACAAAATATGATGAAACCTGCGATAGTCCTCAATAATGGGGGGATATTATTTATCCCCAATTGTCGGTCGAATACCAATGCAGCGAAAATGACGGCATTCTTTGTCCATTGTTGTGGACGCATTGCTCGGATGAGTGCACGTATCTGTCTCATAAGTCCTTCCGATTTGATCTTGCTCTAAAAATCAAGTGAGCTAGAATTGATATTAATCATACCTCACAAATTGTCATGCTACAATAAAATCATGCCAAGCACAAGACTTGATCAATTATTAGTAGAGCGCGGATTGTGTGAGAGTCGATCTCTCGCACAGCGTATCATTATGGCTGGGCAGGTACGTGTTAAAGGTGAATTAGTACTCAAATCCTCTTCTAAATTTCACGATGAAGTGGATATTGAGATTGTCAAACCAGCGCCCTATGTATCACGCGGTGGAGAAAAATTAGCTGCTGCTTTAGATGCTTTTCCAGTTCATGTTAAGGGTTGTGTTTGCGCTGATATCGGTGCCTCAACCGGTGGGTTTACAGATTGCCTCCTGCAGCGTGGCGCAACGCGAGTTTATGCGATTGATGTTGGGAAAGGAATCTTACATTGGAAATTACGTCAAGACCCAAGAGTGATTGTGATGGAAAAAACCAATGTCCGTTATCAAGATAGTCTTCCGGAACCGGTGAATCTCATTACGATTGATGTCTCTTTTATATCGTTAAAAATCATTTTACCCGTGATCAAGAATTGGTTTTTAGAAAATAGATGGATACAATTTCGCAATGGTCAAAAACGATCTGTTACTACACCTACTTGGAACCAATTGATTATGCTTATTAAACCACAATTTGAAGCTGGAAAAACCGATGCAGCGAAAGGAAGGGGCGTCATTCGAGATCCAAAGATCCATCACCGAGTCTTATACGATGTGCTATATTATGCAAAAGAACAAGGCTATTGTATTCATGATGTCATTCCATCTCCAATCAAGGGGCCGAAAGGGAATATGGAATTCTTAGCTTGGTTGTCCTATCAATATCCGAATATCGAATCGTTAAAATCACTTGATCTTGAAAAAGAGCTCTATTCTGCTGTCGAAGCAGATGAATAATTCGCCCTGATTCTATTTTCCATATATATCTACAACCTGAATATCAGGTTGACAATACAATCTGAAAGGAGGTTTTGCGGCGCCTACCCCGGCGGATACAAAGAGATGACTACCTTGAACGATGAAATGTCCTTGATAAAACCTATGTCCATAACGGGAGGGGATAATGATGGGACCAATTCCAGGAATCCGGAATTGCCCAGCATGATAATGACCGGAGAAAACGATATGCGCTCCGGATTGACTAAGTCGATAAATATTATCCGCTGTATGAGACAAGGCGATGTTTAATTCTCCTTTAATGACCGTTGGCGCGGTCCATCGAGCTTTACTCCATGGCTCTTCGCAACCTTGGATTATGATTTTGCTCTCTTTGTCTAATCCAATCCGTTTCCATTGGTTATGTATCAATTGGATATCGGTTGATTGGATAATGTGATCTAGTCTTTTGGGGTTCGTCCAAAAATCATGATTACCAAAGATCGCATAAATACCATAACGTGCTTCAATTCCTTTGAGAATATTGTCAAGTAAATAAGCGTACTTTATTTCGGTCAGAAAGTCGCCACTATAAACAATAATATCAGGGTCTGTACGATTGACCTTTTCCACTACCCAATGATAATAATCGATTGGTAGCTGATCTGTAACATGCAAGTCACTGATATGTGTTGCTCGCAACTTCTTTCCTATCCATCTTGGAATTTGAATTTCATATCGCAAAACGGTTAGATCAGTAGTTGTAATCGGACGGAATAAAGATTTTTTCACTCCATTTTGTTCAATGGGAGGGGATCCACTGTATTTTCTCCAATAGAAGTTGTTTTGGATTATTATAAAAGCCAAGCTAACTAAAAGAATGATCACAATAAGGGTATATAAGGGAGTTTGAAAAAAATATCCAATGCTTCCCATGGATAATGTAATTAACAAAAAAGCGGGAGGAATAAATCGTTTTATTTTTTGAAAACCAATTCGACTTAAGAACCGGTTAACCAAAACAATACAAATCCCAGCGCCAGCAATCATGCCTGCCAAAGTGAGTAACCAGCGTGTGAAATTCAGGAGAAACATATGGCTGATGATTTTTATGAAGATGAGACTCAATTAAATCTCAATATCTGCTTTGCGATTGAAATTCTTCCAAGCTAATGAATGAAAAAAACCGCGTCGATTCTGGATTGGGCTTTGTTTGATGCTCTTCAACCATTCCGTTTCCGCTTCATCAGCTTCCTTGAAGAATATTTCAGAAAACTTCGATCGTTCCTCTGCAGATTGATCAGCGAGCTCCAAGGCTGATTGGATGAAACCATCCTCCAATTCCTCAATTTTTGGCTTGATGATTTGTATCCGGGTTGCATAATCTTGAAGTATGGCACGATGTAATGCTTCATGACGCCAGAAAAGGGAATTGTTATCGAATATGCCCTTCGGTTCAGTTCCAAGATTTGGCAAACCAATGTCTAACCATACCGGTTTAAACACACTCGTACAAGGCGCTGCTGTTCCAGTAACAAAACAAGTTGGGTGTTCAGGATGTAAATGTACAATCATTGATCCAGCGGTCTGACTTACTCTAACGGGACCAAAGCTTGCATGCATACAGACGTCTGCCCCGATTAGACCCTTATCAGGGTTCCAATTATCGCCCGAATCTTCACCATGGTCTCGCAGGATTTGCGCTGCTATTTTTACAGACATCTCACCTATCTGAGAATTTAGTAATGACATAGTTCTCTGTCTTCTCTTTCTCCCATCACTAAATTTGGTGTAAATGAAATCCGAATAGGAATTCCCGAAGTCAAAGTCATGCTCATTTCGGCACCATCCTTTTTGAACAGCATGAGAGATTAAGTCAGGGGATCTCATATCAAACTCGTTTTTCAAAGAGATACAGTTTGATATTGAATAAACATTTTTTACTTTCTTAGCAGCCCAATGATCACCAGCTGTTTCTAATACCCAGCTTTCCTGTGGATCAGCGATAAGGAAACTGTTATGGTAATACAGCGAATGTTGGTACCCACAATTACCACCTTGTCCATATTCCTTAAGCAAAGCTAATATCACTTCTAAAGCTTCTTTAGCAGATTTGCCACGTTCTAATCCCAACCGTAACAAATCCATACCGATTAATGTTTTTTCTTTTACGTAGGGCTCTTTGGTGAAAACTGCTTCATTACCAATCGCAACACCAAATTCATTGACTCCCATTTCTGCTCCCCAAATCCAAAAGGGTTTTGAAAGCAGTACTGCGTGAGTGTGCTCAACTTGTGGTATTTGGATATAGGTTGTTTGAATTTGGCTCTTCGCAGGATGATTTTGTGTTGGCACGAACTCTAAATATTGGGCTTCATTTGGTTCTCGATCTGAGTTTTTCGCAAATATGGCAACGCCATCATGAGTTGCTTCGGATGTAGCTACAAACGTATCACACATAACATAAACTCCCGTAAAAGGGATCCTTGAATATTTGAATCCCAAATTGTGAAATTAGACGATTATGAATATTTGTCTTCAAAGTGATCTATCTATAATTAGGTTACCGTCAACATTTCCTTCGGATAATCTTCAAAAAGCTTGTTTTCTACGATCTCTTTCATCCGTTCAATCGCGCGATGAATATCTGTGTAACTATTGTATAAGGGGGCAATCCCTAGTCGAATATTATCCGGTGTTCTGAAATCAGGGATTACTCGCGTTGCAGGTGGTGGGGATTCGATTAATGCCCGCGTAATTCTATACCCTTCAGGATGTCGTAAAGACACATGAGATCCGCGTTGGTTCTCGTCTCGAGGTGTGCCCAGTGTAAAACCAAGCGGATTCAGCCATTGATCGGCTAGGTAAATTAGATATGCTGTTTGAATCTGACTCTTCTTTCGTAAACGATTCAGTCCTGCTTCGATAGTAATATCAAGAGCAGGTTCAATCGCTTTTATCGATATGATCGGAGCAGATCCCGCTCGAAAGCGTGTAATGTCTTTCGCAGGTGTGAAGTCCAAATCAAAAGAAAAGGGTTTTTCAGAAGCAAACCAACCCCATACAGGTTGGAGAAGCTTCTCCTGCAAATCTCGACGAACATATAAAAATGCTGGAGAACCAGGACCCCCATTTAGATATTTATAGGTACATCCAACAGCTAGATCTACATCCCAATTGTTCATTTCTAATGGAACTGCGCCAACAGAATGACTTAAATCCCATAATGCAAGCGCACCCATTTCATGTGCATACTGGGTTACTGCTTTCATGTCATACATAAAGGCGCTTTTGAACGCGACATGTGTAAGACTGACGATAGCGGTATCATGGTTAATGACCGATTTAATCGCTTCGTTTGAGATGGAAATACCGTCTTCAGATTGGGCAAGGGTTATTTGATAATTATTGCCCAATAAATCGATGACACCTTGCATAATATAAAGGTCAGACGGGAAATTAAAAACATCACTGACTATAAATTTACGCCCTTTTTGATATCGCAATCCTGCCACGATCAATTTGAATAAGTTGAATGAAGTCGAGTCAGTTGTGATGACCTCTTCTTTTTGCGCACCAATGATCTGAGCGATTCGCGCTCCTGTTTCAGTTGGTAAATTGATCCATCCTTCATTCCAGCTTCGGATTAACCGCTCTCCCCATTCGAATTGGATTACATTCTGTAAATAATCGGCAGTCTTTTTTGGTAATAGTCCTAATGAGTTGCCATCTAGATAGATCGTATTAGGGTCATTAATAACAAATTCGTCTCTAAATTTCACTAATTCATCTTGTTTATCTAGCTCTTCAGCGAATGAGTAATCAGTGTTTTTAAAATGCATGCTTATCTCCAGAATAAAATTGATCCCTAAATTATATCTCAAGAGGAATGTAAAGCGTTTATTGTATTGTTTCCAATCATTAATTGCTTAGAAAAAATAAGCTATCCATTAAATTCAATCGAGGGATTGCTTCGAGCATTTTTGTTAGAGGTCTTGTATAATATTTTGGCTTTGTTGATAATATCTTGCATGATTGTATTTCTTTCTGTGAAATCTATTCTTTCTTGAAATGAGAATGCTTCACCAAATATCACTTGAGGAGATAACTGAATGCTTTTTAGAAAGAAGATCTGTTGCATGATTTGAAAGAATTCAGCCAGCTTTTGTTGTCTCCACTTCTCGTGTGGGATTTTGACAATCGGGTTGTGCATCCATGCTTTGCTCAACACACCGCTCACTTTGGTTGGTACAAATTTGGTCTCAGGGACTCTTCTTAGAATGACTTCTAAACTATGTGACCATGATTCTACGGCTGATTCCGCTTCAACCGAATATGCTGGGTCCGGATCAATTCTTCCACTCGGAAAGGTCAATAAGATTCCACCATTCCTTAGATGTCGGATAATTTCTCGCATAGTTTGCATTCGACCATAGGTTCTTTCTGATGTATATATCAAGTGTTTGCTACTGGCTGGTAGGCTCTCTAAAAAGGGGACACCACTCACAACCACTTTGATATCCTCTCTAGGGATGTTTGATACGATTAGAAAACCATCATAGGCGCCAGGATGGTTTGATGTGATGACAACTGCACCGCTTCGTGGAATATTTTCAATACCTTTTATGGTGATTGACTTTACAAAAGGTTGAATTAACAAGTCTGAAGCATATGCTAAGCCATAAGTCTCCACATTTTGATCAAAATTAGCAATCATTTTAGAAAACTTGTTTGCTGGTAGCCAGAAAAAAGGTGCGAGCACATTATGTTGCCAACCATCGCGTGGAAAACCAAAGGCGTAAGATATCTCTTTCAAAATTGTTTTACGAAAATAAGTTATCTGGTCACGATACACGGTCATTTTCTCTTCTTGTAAAAAATCCACTAAAGAATTGATTAGTAATCGTATCTTTATTTAGAATGGGTTTTTAATAATTCTTTTGCTTGATGGACAATACTTCGGATGAGTTCTTTTTCTTCATTAATACATAAAAAATTTTTCATGGTCATAGGCGCCCCAAATGAAAGGGATGGTTTAATTCTGATTAGTTTAGGAAAACCTAATTGGAGGCTCATTTGAAAAACTTCTGCTACAGCCTGTTTCTCTTTAATACCTTGCCATAATTGTAGAATGGGATTCGACAAGAAAATTGGTTTAAAAACATTGCTAACAATGGATATGATCACATTCACATCGGGTACTTTTTTAACGAATATTTCCAAGCTTTTCGACCAGTTTTCAATTGTCTCGGCAGCTCCCGGTAAGACTGCTGGATCAGGTTCGATTCTTCCAGCCGGAAAAATCAACAAAGCGCCGTTATTTCTTAAATGGCGAATCGATTGGCGCACAACAGACATACGTTGATTTTGATTTGTTGTTGCAAAAATTAGATGTCGACTTGTTTCTTTGAGATTTCTTAGGAAATCATAACCACTAGCAATGATGGATAAATCATCCCTTGGGATGTTTGCAGCAATGATAAGACTATCGATGGTTCCCGGGTGATTTGAAACAACCAATAAAGGTCCCTCGGTTGGAATAAGTTCAGAACCTGATAAATGTATCTCGTTAATAAAAATAGGTAATATATCTTCTAACGATTTTTTAAATCCTAATTCTTTTACTGAATGATCGAACTTGGCTGCAATATGGGAAAAGCGTGTAATTGAAGGGTTGAGGATGGGTTGGATAAGTTGGGTGAATAAATTTTTGGGAAATGAATCAAATCCTTTGAAAATCTCACGTTTTAAGGCTTCTTTAAGAATGATTGTCTTTTGCGTAATTTCTTCCATACTTGGACCTTTGATTAATAAGAATGAAAGGGTTAGAGAAATTTCTTGCTCATAAAATTATAAACGAATAGTAACAATTCCAGTTTTTTTAATTGACTTAAGTATGGATTTTTTGAATGAACGGCATAGATATTGCAACTTATATTGTTAAATGTTTTTATGTTCGAGTACTGTTATAACGGAGCTGAGTGTATATTGAATGAATAAACTGATATTATCGCTAACCCTGATCTTTCTTATTGTCCTTTTTACCACTTTTGCTTGTGTGAATGGTCATGATGCACACGGAATCTCTCAGGGTGGTACGTCTCAGGTGGATGTAAACGCAAATCTATTCTTAGAGAAGGGGGCAGCTGATGTAACAGCAACATTTGGGGCAGAACAATTTTACTTACAACTAACCGCTGTTGCCGAGCAAGAGCCTTAATCAATTGCTGTTGATGCTAAACCACAACAAATATTAAGGTAAAATCCAATCGTTAAAATAAATTGAATTAAACGTATTTTCCCTGTCTTGGTTTATTTTCTGAGATCAGGTATTCTTAATAATAAGGAGGTTTTTATGTTGACTGAAAAAACCTTAGTGATGAAATTCGGTGGTACGTCAGTGGGATCTCCAGAAGCTTTTGAACAAACGATTAATATTATTCAACAGTCGCAGAAGGATTGGGCTCGTCTCATTGTTGTTATATCCGCCATGTCTGGCGTAACGGATCTATTATTAAATAGCGCTGAAGATGCTGCTAATGGTGAAGGTGATTACTATCAAGGAGCTTCCAAAAAAATCCTTGATTTACATAATTCTGTCATTGAAGTTTTTATTCATGATGCGTTGAAAAAAGCACACATAAAAAATGAAATTTGTCAGATCATAGAAGTCTTTACTAACCTATGTCAAGCAATAAAAGTATTAGGTGAGACAACGCCAAGAGCGCTTGATGCGGTCGCTTCGATTGGTGAGAGACTGAATGTTCGATTATTATCAGCATTATTAAATTCCCAAAGTATTGCTTCCACCTATGTAGAAGCTACCCAATTGATCGTTACGGATAATCATTTTCAGTATGCACATCCCGATGTTTCTGCTACAACGGATCAAACGCGTTCGAAATTAAATCCAATTTTGGATGACCATGTCGTCCCTATCGTAACAGGTTTTATTGGCGCTAACCGAAGTGGGGCGATTACAACCTTAGGGCGTGGTGGAAGTGATTACTCTGCCGCATTGATCGCGGCTGTATTGCCAGCGAATGAAGTCTGGATTTGGACTGATGTGGATGGTGTCATGAGCGCTGATCCAAGAATGATACCGGAGGCAGTCACTATTGATAAGCTATCTTATCGAGAAGTTGCTGAGTTAGCTTATTTTGGCGCAAAAGTGCTTCAACCTAGGACTATTCGTCCGGTGATTGAAGCTGGAATCGGGCTGCGAGTATGTAATACATTCAATCCTTCTCATCCGGGTACGCAAATTGTCGCCGATAATAATCACGATCAAAATGGCAAAGTGAAAGCGGTTACAATCATTCGAAACCAACGATTGATAACGATCGAAGGACGAGGTATGTTGGGTGTGCCAGGTGTAGCTGCGCGTACTTTTAGCGCTGTCGCTTCAACTGGGACGAGTGTACCATTGATCACTCAGGCATCTTCTGAGCAGTCGATTTGTTTTGCTGTTCCTACTAGCTCAACGCAACGTGTAATCGAATCCCTTGATGATGAATTTCAACGCGAACTTATCCGCAGAGATATCGATCGCGTGTGGGCGACGGAAGAAGTCGCGATCATCACCGTGGTTGGTTCTGGGATGCGAAACACACCCGGAATTGCCGGAAAGATATTTAGTGTTTTAGGAGATAATAAGGTAAACGTGATTGCGATTGCACAAGGATCTTCTGAAGTATCCATCAGTCTTGTGGTTGATGCTAATGATTCAGAAAAAGCTCTTTCTTCATTGCATCAGTTGATCAGTTAAGGTCAAAGATCATTCGAACAGCCATAACTTAACACTGCCATCCAAACCTCCAGAGGCGATGATATTCTCCTTTGGATGGAATTCGATGCTTGTTGTTCCAGAAGTATGAGCATTCTGAGTGTATAGAAGAGAGCCATCTATAGAATTCCATAATCGAATTGTGCCATCTCCGCCTGCAGATGCCAATAATGTACTGTTCGGACTAAATCTAATCTGCCAGATCAATCCTTGATAGGTACTCTCTTTTCCATTGTGCCCAAATAAACTAATCCCTTCCGGATACGATTCCTGACCTGTCCGAAAGGATTCGTTGGGGTCCCATAATCGGATCAGGTTTTCTTGATCGCCAACCGCCAATACATCTCCATTGGGGTTGATTGCTACGCTAAAAAAGGCTGTTTCGGATTTGAAAGTTCCTGAAATACTGCTAGTTTCTACATCTCTTAGGCGAATAAAATTTCCATTCACAATCGCAATTTCTTGATCGCTAGGGAAAATTGCCAGCGATGGGATTGCATAAGTTCCACCAATGATCTCATTAGCTATTTCCAAGTTCTGTACCTTCCATATTCGTACCATAGCTTCGTTTCCTGAGGTTGCAAACCAATTGCCTTCTCGATTGAAATGTATATTATTCACGCCATTCTCATGTGCCTCAAACTCGAATAATGGAAGATAATCATCATTATGACTAGAAAGAATCTCCTCAAGTTCCCAAACACGAATAAAACCATCATTACTCCCAACAACAATCCAATCGTCATCCGGACTAAATGCTAAACCCCTGCTGAGACACTTTAATCTGATCGTCGCAATTTGATCCCAGTTTCTCGATTCATAGATAAATATTTGGTTTCCCGCAGCTATTGCCAAATAATCGCCATTGCGTGACCATTTTAACGCTGTCACGATATTCCAGTCCCCAAATTCGATCTTCTTCATCTCCACAAGTGTATAATCATTTGCTCTGATGATAGAATATGGAACTTGAGAGATTGTTTTATCAATTGTGGGAGGGTTGGTGGAATGTGAAGAAGGAAATAAAGCGCCTAACATGAAAGATAAGATGATCATATGGAATGCAGGAAATGTCTTTTGTGGTGCGCTTAAAATCATCATTTTCTTTTACGGTCTGATACCCCAAATACGGATTTCACCATCATAGGAGCCTGAAACCAAACTAGCGCTATCTGGTGAAAAAACCAAATGGCTGATCCCATTTTGGTGTCCTTCTAGAGTGTTTAACAGTTCACCCGAATACGCTGACCATAACCGGATATGATTGTTTTCGTAACTGCCACCAGATGCCAGAATTCGACCATCTGGACTAAAGGCTATACTCTCAATGACCTCTTTGCTTTCGATTTGTAAAACTTGTTCTCCTTCCCGCAAATCCCATAATCGGATCACGCCATCGTAATGCCCGGCTGCGAAGGTCACGCTATCGGGGGAGAATAAAAATCGAGTTACCGCTCCGGTGAAGGATGTATGGAATGTATAAACCCATTGCTCTTCCTTCAAATCCCAAATTTTCACTGCATACCTATCTGGAGAACAGGCGATCATATTTCCATCGGAAGAGAAAGCAACATCTAATACTGTTCCTGTTTGTAATGTTTCTGAGATTGTCCAGGTTAATGTGTTCCAAATATTGACACTGTTTAGTGATTCTTGTGTACTTGCATATGCGGTTGCGAAGTACCACCCATTCGGCGAGAAATCCATGCCCGTTAATGCCTGTGCTGAACCATAGAGTAATCCGCGTGGCTCCCAGTCGGGTCCCAGCCATGTTTCCAGACTACTGGCATAACCAGTAGTATCGTCTCCTCTCCTACTTCCGGCGATTAACCAGGTACCGTTAGGGCTGAATTCGATATTGATAATATGCTCACTTCTCGGGTAAAGCGTTCTGCGTTTCTGATAAGTACCAACTTCATATAGGTTGATGATATTTCCGTCAGAGATTGCCAGAGTACTTCCATCAGGTGACCAAGTCATATCGGTGATATTTTTCTCTTTCCAGATAGTAATTGATGAAACTTGCCCTGCGTTTTCAATAGATATAGGAGGTAATAATGTGGGTACAGAAGTCCCTGCTTCTACCAGATAAGGTGGTGTTGGGGTCGAAGTATTTGTGGGTAAGGGTGTTTCCGATGGGGAAGGTGACGGTGTCAATGTGGAAGAAGGGATATGGGTAGGAGTACTTGAAGGTGGAACGATGGTTGTCTGTTGTACAGATTCTGTTGACGCCCCATTAAAAAAAGCGCATGCCTGCAGTTGAATCGAGATTATGATTAAGAAAGATAAACTAATTAGGCATTTTTTTTTCATTGTTATACCAAAATCAATAATGAACACGATTGTCTCATCACAAATTGTATCATTAGGTTAAATCTCTTGTGCATAATATTTAAAAAGTTGACATTCATCTAAGAGCTAATTTTACCCATTGATCTTGCTTATTTGTTTTCTTATGTAATCTAGTCCAGCGATCAGAAATATAATAGCTTACGACATTTACCCTTGGGCTGAATGAAATCTTAGTAAAAAATAAGAAAAACTTTCATTTTACAAAAAACAATGGTTTGAGGTATAGTTGTGATTGAGGTAAATTTATGGAAAATAAATCTCCTGAATTAAAAGAGAAAGAACAAAAATCTAATCCTGGCGCTCTGCTTCAACAGATCGGTCTCAATATGCTCATGATTGGAATTTTAGTATTATTGGGGCTTTTAGTTTGGCAGAGATTCTTCGGTTCTCAGAACGCAAATCCATTTTCTCCAAATCAGACGAATTCTACAAACACCGAATTATCAGAGAATGAACCTGAATCTCAATTAGAGAACAATCCATTAGCGGTTGACTTAGATCCTTTAGCAACTCCAATTTCATCGTCTTTTGGCGGCATTTTTAGACAGACTAATCTAGATACAATTATCCCGTCAAGACCACGTGTTGATGTGATCACTTATACAGTACAAACTGGAGATACGCTGTTTAGTATTGCAGACATTTACAGTTTGAAGCCGGAAACGATTCTCTGGGGTAATTTCGATGTACTAGAAGATAACCCGCATTTGCTAAAACCTGATCAGGAATTGAATATTTTACCGGTTAATGGGATTTATTATCAGTGGAAAGAGAATGATAGACTAAGTAGTGTCGCTTCTGAATTTCAAGCAGACCCCAACGATATCGTTAACTTTACGGGTAATTTCTTCGATCTTACACAAATAGATGATGATGGTGTTTCCATTGATCCTGGGACATGGGTTATCATCCCCGATGGGAAGCGTGCAATAAAGGACTGGGGACCTCCTACTATCTCGCGTGAGAATCCAGCCTCAGCAGCCTATTATGGCGAGGGGCATTGCGGCACGATCACAGGCGGCGCAGTTGGCGTGGGAACTTTTCTTTGGCCTACGACAGAGCGATTCATTTCGGGATACCATTACTCTAGCGTACATCCAGCTATAGATATTGGTGGTGCAGAAGGGAATCCAATTTATGCAGTCGATGCTGGTGTGGTTGTTTACTCTGGTTGGAGTGATTATGGGTATGGTTATTTAATCGTCCTTGACCATGGAACTGGTTGGCAAAGCGCCTATGCTCACCTTAGCGCAATTGCTGTGACATGCGGACAAAGCGTTTACCAAGGTGGTTATATAGGGGCGCTCGGAACAACTGGAAATTCAAGTGGTCCACACCTTCACTTCGAATTGTCCATCAATGGCGCTAAAGTAAATCCAATGAATTACCTACAATAAAAACAAGATTGAAAACTTTGGGTGCTCCTATGGATAGTTATAGAAGCACCCTTTTTTTTAAATAATTCATTATTGAATATCAAAGACAACCTGATATAATTTTTCTATCAACAGGAAATTAGTAGCAAGAAGCGTTATTGGAGCAAATCATGGAATTAAAAAGTGTCATAATTGAAAAGCCACAAGATATGAACTTTATTCTGGGACAATCTCACTTTATTAAGACGGTTGAAGATATTCACGAAGCCTTAGTAAATACTGTCCCTGGGATAAAGTTTGGACTGGCTTTTTGTGAAGCCTCTGGAAAATGCTTAGTGCGAAAAACCGGAACTGACCCTGAACTTGTGGACCTGGCGGTCAAAAACGCACTCAATCTTGCTGCAGGACATTCCTTTATTCTGTTTCTTGGGGAAGGATTTTTCCCGATTAATCTACTGAATGCCATAAAAAACATAACTGAAGTCTGTCATATCTTTTGTGCGACCGCGAATCCAACTGAAGTAATCCTTGCAGAATCTTCCTCGGGAAGAGGAATAATAGGCGTGATTGATGGACAATCCCCACAAGGTGTTGAGGGTGAGGAAGATATTCAATGGAGAAAAGATTTCTTGCGGACCATTGGTTATAAGCTCTAATTAAGTGGTGCTTTTATACGCTTAGTAAGTTGAAAGGATTTAATTTGAATATACTCGTTACTGGTGGCGCCGGTTATATCGGCAGTCATACATGTTTAGAACTCCTGAATGCAGGTTTTGATGTCACTGTTGTTGATAATCTATCGAACAGTAAGAAAGAATCCTTAAAGAGGGTTCAAGAACTTGCTGGAAAACCGCTTAATTTTTTTGAAGTAGATCTTTTAGATCGAGTATCTTTAGAAAGTGTATTTGAATTAAAAAGATTCCAGGCGGTGATCCATTTCGCAGGATTAAAAGCAGTTGGAGAGTCAGTAAGCTTTCCACTGAAATATTACCAAAATAATATTACTGGAACGATTGTCTTATGCGAGACTATGTCAAAGTATGGTGTGAAGAACATAGTGTTTAGCTCCTCAGCGACAGTTTATGGCGATCAACCGATCGTGCCGCTAAAAGAGGATTTCCCATGCCAACCTACTAATCCATATGGACGCACGAAATGGATGATTGAGTTGATCTTGCGGGATTTATATCAAGCTGACCCTAAATGGAATATCGCCTTACTTCGGTATTTCAATCCAGTCGGTGCACATCCGAGCGGACTCATCGGAGAAGATCCACAGGGAATTCCGAATAATTTATTACCCTATATTGCTCAAGTTGCGGTTGGTAGATTACCAAAGTTAAAGATTTTTGGGGATGATTATCCTACACTCGATGGCACCGGTATTCGAGATTATATCCATGTTGTTGACCTTGCTCAGGGACATTTGAAAGCGCTTGAAAAGTTGAAAGAAAATCCAGGCGTAGTTACTTACAATCTAGGGACCAATCGGGGTTATAGCGTACTTGAGGTATTAAAAGCTTTCGAAGAAGCTAGTCAAAAAGAAATCCCTTATGAGTTTGTGGAACGCAGACCTGGGGATGTCGCTGTATCCTATGCGGATGCCAGCAAAGCTAACACTGAATTAGATTGGGAATGCTCGCGTGGGATTAAAGAAATATGTGTTGATATGTGGCGTTGGCAATCAACAAATCCGCAGGGCTATCCAGATTAAGATGGTTATTAGATTCCTTCTTCGAATAAATTCCATTTTGTTAACGTTGGTCTAATGGACGATCGGTTCAATTTTTTCCCAAGAGGCTCGGAATGCGTCCACTACATCGGGATCGTATTGTGTACCTCTACCATCTATTATCTCCTGTAATGCCATCTCTCTAGGAATTGCCTTGTGGTAAACGCGTGCAGTAGTCATCGCATCGAAAGAATCTGCTACCGCCACGATTCTGGCGCCTAACGGTATTTCATGACCTATTAAACCGTCTGGATATCCTTTTCCATCCCATCGCTCATGATGATGCCTAATAACAGGGATTGAATTGTTGAGATAAGAGATGCTCTGCAGTAACTCTGCGCCTACTGAGGCATGTCGTTTCATCTCAACCCATTCGTTTTCATCAAGTGGCCCAGCCTTATAAAGGATGTTTTCACTGATATATATTTTCCCAATATCATGAAGGATTGCTCCAAAGCGTAAATATCCTTTTTGGGTATCAGAGACATCCATTTTGTCGGCAATGACCATTGCATAATGTGTTACACGTTCCACATGCCCGCGTGTATATTTATCTCTCAATTCGATCGCGTTCGCTAACAGGATCAGACTAGCCTCATAGGATTGATGTAATTGAGCAAGCATTAATTGCTGGTTCCGGTCTAATCGGGATCGGATTGTGGTGATCAATTCATCACGTCCTACAGGTTTGATGAGATAATCCTCTACACCCAATTTCTTACTTGCAAAGATATCCCCTCTGTCTCCTTTCGCGGTCAAGAAGACAAAAGGTATTGTTACCCATTCTGGTTCTTTTCTTATAGCCTCATAAAATTCGAAGCCATCCATCTCTGGCATTGAGATGTCCGAGAGGATTAGATCCGGACAGGTTTCCTTCATCTTGTTTAGTGCATCTAGACCATGTTGTGCAGAAATTACCTTAAATCCGTCAGCTTCAATAAGCATATGGAGTCCTTCTCGTAGGACTTCATTGTCTTCCACAATCAATATAATTTCTCTTCCCATAAAGTTTTCGTTCCAATGTCAAGTGCAAATTCCTAGTGTGAGGATTCTTTCCTCGAGAACTTATGGTAATTAATCGATAAATAGAGGTAAAATTCCTTACGCATGAGGCTCTTGGAATGTTGATTGAATCTACACATAAAGATATTTTATTACTGATAATCTATGCGGTCGAATTATATCTTTAAAAGATGAATAATTCAACAGAATAGGAACCATTCCCATATTTTTTAAATCTGATGCCTGTGAGGTTATATGTCTGCAAACAACGAAAACCAAATTACTTTAGACTGCAAAAAATATACTTTTTGGACTTGGTCGGCTCAAGCGCAAACGAATCCGATCCCGATTCAACGAGCAGAAGGGGTCTATTTTTGGGATACAAACGGAAAACGTTATTTAGATTTTAACTCGATGGTAATGTGTGTCAATATTGGGCATGGAAACCAGAGGGTGATTGACGCGATGGTGAAACAAGCACAAACGTTGCCTTTTGCAGGCCCTCCGATGGCGACTGAAATTCGTGCGGAATTGGGAAAACGTCTCTCAAAAATTACACCTTGTAACTTGAACCGCTTCTTATTTACATTAGGCGGCGCGGATGCTAATGAAAACGCGATCAAATTAGCGCGTGCATTTACTGGCAAGCATAAAATATTATCTCGCTACCGTTCTTATCATGGGGCTACAGCAGGAGCGATTGCTGCAACAGGTGACCCGCGTCGAGTTGCCTGGGAGCCCAATATTATGTTGGGAGTCGTCCACTTTCTTGATCCTTACCGATATCGATCAACCTTTCATCGTCACCAACTGGATATTAGTGAAGGTCAATTCACGAATGATTATCTTGCTCATCTCGAAGAGATCATTCAATATGAGCGCCCAGATACAATTGCGGCGATCTTGATTGAGACAGTTACAGGGACAAATGGAATCATTATCCCTCCGGATGGTTATCTACAAGGTGTAAGGGAAATTTGTAATCGTTACGATATATTATTAATCACTGACGAGGTCATGAGTGGTTTTGGGCGAACAGGGGAATGGTTTGCTGTTAATCATTGGGGGGTTACTCCAGACATCATGACTATGGCAAAAGGTTTAACCTCTGGTTATGCACCGCTTGGTGCAGTTGCAATGCGTCCTGATATCGCTGCGTTTTTTGATGAACGCCCATTTCAAGGTGGGTTAACCTATAACTCGCATCCCATTTGCTTAGCTGCTGCTAATGCGAATATTCGGGTATTAGAAGAAGATAATCTTATTCAACATGCGAAGCAGATGGGTCAAAAACTTGCTTATTTATTAGAACAAGCGAAATTGAATCATCCCTCTGTCGGGGATGTGAGGTCTATAGGACTATTTGGGATACTTGAATTGGTCCGAAATCGGGTAACAAAAGAGCCAATATCGCCCTTTGGCGAAACTAGTCAAGAAATGAAAGACTTGCGAAAATATCTTCTTGACCATGGATTATTTATATATATTCATTGGAATACAATCTTGATCATACCCCCACTTATCATCACGGAAGAACAGTTAGAGGTAGGATTTGAAATGATCAATCAAGCGTTGTCGATCACAGACAAAGTTACTATTGATTAACAGATCAATTGCTTGACAATCTTTTTAACTCTAATTCAAAGATTCGCCGTAGTACAGCAATGGTGACGGCATAAGTTGAATCCATTCCCATATACGAGAGACTCCCCGCTCCCAAATTTCTTCCCTTATCGAGCGGGGTGTCAGATGCGTAGTGAATGATGCCGAGATCAAATGGAATACCATATAGGTTGATGATCTGATTTACTGGATGTCGGTTAGGTCGTGACATCTCATAAACCGCAGATAAATAAGGTCCTGCTTCCATTTCGATATCTGTATATCCTTCTCGATAGAAAATATCCATATAACGTCTGGTTTGTAAGAAGGTTCCTTGCACAGTAACCGCTTTTTGATTGTCCAAAACCGTACCGTAAACCAAGTGAGGCGCAATATCGGCTGCGGAAAAACTATTGGGGAATAGATAAGTGTTTTGGGAGTGTTCATCATGAACGACATTACAGATCATGACATCGCCAATTACAGCATTAAGTGTGGCTGCCTTTCCCATCACATAGACACCCAAAACCATCCCGACATGGGATGAAATTTCGCTTAGTGTGTCATAGGCTGCTAACCCAAGAGGGTAGTCAATATTGATGATAAGCGCGTCGCTTTGTGAAAGTGGATCGAGATCAATCCCACTGTCAAGCCTTGGATCAAGCCCTCTCGGATTTATTTTTGATAATTCTATGATTTGAGCGGCAACATCAAAGGATTGTCTGCTCGAGATGCGGTGGATCCCCATAGATTTCTCGTGGGAAGTTTGATCAATTTCTAGTTTGTCTCTGTCATTAAATTGTTGATACTTTTTTAAAACATAATAGAGAAAGTTCTCTCGACTAGAAGGTACTTTCCCGGTTTGGATATCCTCCCATTCATTTAATAGTCCCATATGTTCAGATTGTCTTAGAAAATCATCTAATTCATTTTCCAACTTAAGCGCATATCCAGACAAAACATTAACCAAACTGTGAACATTACTTGATATGAAGTAAATCGGTCTTTCACGGATTTCTGGTATTGCTCGTTCAATACTTTCCCACCAGTAATGCCTGGCGCGTCGATATTCGCTCATAGAACCACTTAATAAATGAACCCTAAGATCACAAGGTGTCTTAGCGATTCGTTGCAGATTGCATCCAAAATCTTTATCCCAGATGGCGTATAAGCGGTCCAAATCGTCAGTAGGGATTTCTAATATACTAGCCAATCTGGAATAACCGCTCATCGATTCACAGATTTCTTCTAAAAGAATCGTATCTGAAATTCGTTGCAAACGATAATGTAATTTATTCCACTCAAGTTGATAAGCAGTCAACAAAGGGATCAGATCATCGATATCTGAACGGCTGGCGATAAAACAGGCTAATTTTCCTTTGCCATTATAGAAAGTCCGTCTTCGTCGTGCAATTGCATAGACTTCTTCCCAATTTGTAACATTTAGATAACCACCGGACGAAAAAACTTTTGAACTTTGCCCCATAATTACAAGATCAACTTCGGGTATAACGCTTGGCAAGCGTAACAAAGCATAGATAAAAGCTGACATATCTGGTTTGGGTTCTCTAGCATCAGAGTGAAGCAAGGAATTCATCCCTCCATGTGCTTCTTCTAGGCTTCGGATACTGATTTCTGCTGAAGAACGAAGCAAAGAATAATATGTTCTTTGATATAATTCAATTTCTTCAGATGCGGTACTCGGGATAGTTCTTTCCATAAGGCGTTTCTATTTGTGTTTTAAGCGATAATTTGCATGACTATTTTCGCTTAGATTTCTTTCGAATTGGTTTGGCATCTAATGGTCCATAACGGCTAGGACCAAAAATTTGATAAAGGAGGGTGTAAATGATCATTAATAACCCGGATGCTAATAATAGGATTACAAAGGTTATGATTAATTTGGCATATAAATTTGGTACTGCAAGACCAAAGCCAGGGATGGGTATTCTAATCGTTTTGGATAAATCGGACGGTATGTTTACCCAATCATTTTTTGCGTTTATTTGAATGATAATGTGGGATGCAGAATACGCAATCACTGGAGAAATAATAAACAGGATACATCCAATTCCCCGCCAAATTGGATGTACTTGCCAGGGACGATCTCTTAATGTTCGTTTGAATTTGTGTTTATCAAATCTCGTCATCCATTCTCCTACATTTTACTGGCATGTTCAATCGCTTCAATAATTTTGTAATAACCTGTACATCGACAAAGGTTTCCAGTGATGGCTTGTTTGATTTCATCTCTTGTGGGATTGGGTTTTTCTTCTAATAATTTTGTTGCAGACATAATAAAACCAGGCGTGCAATAGCCACATTGCACAGCTCCATCGTCGATAAATGCTTGTTGTAGAGGGCTTAACACACCTTCTGACGCAATTCCTTCGATCGTTACGATTTCTGCATTATGAGCGCGTGGCGCAGGAACCAGACAACTCATTACAGCTTGCCCATCCAAGAAGATCGTACAAGCTCCACATTCTCCTTCAGCACAACCCTCTTTAGTTCCGGTCAAGCCCGCCTCTTCCCGTAAGAGATGTAACAGACTTTTGTTATGTCCACTGTTGAATTCGTATAATTTACCATTAATTTTTGTTCTTATCATCGAGCCGTTTTCGTGTTGGTCGCTTTCTGCAAGTGCATGGTTATCTTTTTTGTTGTTCTTTCCCCAAAGCATGACGGGTTCAATGGGTAGCGACTCTCTTTCTTGCCCTTCAGATATTGATTTCAATCCTCGCAAAACGGATACTCTTACCATTTCACTGCGATAATCCGCTGAACTCCTTACGTCATCGATAGGAGTAGCTGCCTGTTGCGCGAATTTTGCGATGTTCTCAATCACTGCTTTATCCAGTTGCTTTCCAATGAGATATTTTTCTGCCTCGGTTGCATGAATAATCTTTGGTGCCACGGAACCAAGTGTAATCGTAGCTTTTTCAATTACACTTTTATTAACGTCTACATCTTCATCATTACTGAACGTCAGGATTACTGTTGCGTTTACAAGCGAAATCGCTTGGGCTTTTCGAAGACCTAATTTCTGGAATGATCCACGTTGATTTGCTTTCATTGCTGGAAAGAATATGTCAACGAGAATTTCATTAGGTTGCATAACTGTCTTCCTTACCCCCGAGTAAAATTCGTTTAACGGAACGATCCTTGCTCCTTTTGAAGATACAAGTTTCACTTTTGCATCTAAAGCCATTAAAGGAGAAATGGTGTCATTGGCGGGCGAAGCTGTGATTAGATTCCCTGCTACACTGCCTCTATTTCGAATTTGTGGTGCGCCAACCAGCCATGATGCATAGGCTAGCGGGAAAGCTCTCTCTTGGAGAATTTTTGAAGAAGCACATTGATTGTGAGTAACGGTTGGTCCAAGATGAATGACTTCATCTTCATCCATCATAATTTTATCTAAACCTGCAACGCGTGAAATATCAATTAAAACAAAGATATCTTTGCGAACACCTTTTTCAATTTCTAACATCAAGTCGGTGGCTCCAACAACGATGCGAGCTTGTTGTCCATACTCAGCGAGTAGCTTTTTTGCTTCTTCGACAGTTGTAACGTTATAATATTTTTGCCACATAGTTCGTTACCATGTCCTTTCGTGTAATCCATAATTATTAAAGATCGTATGTATTATATTCCAACTATCGTGATTTATTATCATGGATTGCTTGCTATCTTATTCATATCCAGAACTATAGAACCAAAAAAAGACATTCTTATACCTCGAGTAAACCGAATATAACAGGTAAGAGTTGTTTTTTACGAGAAACAACGCCGGCTGCAAGACGGGTACCATCAATTTGTCGTGGATATGGTAAGTCATCTAGGATTGGTGGAGCGTTGACGACCACTAATCTACTAGAGTTACCTACAACATCTGTGACCATCAACATCGCAAAATCCAACCCTTTCTTTTCGCACATTTCATTTAGGGATAATTCTAATTCTTTTAGATGCTCATCTAGTTGCAGCAAATCAGTAACCTCTGCTTGAGCGATGGCGAAATCATATCCACCCGTGCCATATATTTTTAGATCCGAATTTACTATTTCTCTTGGATCTCGAGTAGATAAACCTGCTCCAGAGCGTAATACTTTTTCTCCATAAGACTCGATCGTTTCTCCAGCCAGGACACTTCCTGCAACAAATGCCCAACGCGCCAGTCGCTCTGCAGCACGATGGTCTCTATCGGTTGTGGTTGGAGAACTTAATCTCAAAGTATCCGATAATATGCCAGCTAATAATAATCCTGCTATTTCTGATGGGGCGCTTAATCCAGCTTCCTCGATACGTTCAGTGATCAAGGTGCTCGTACTTCCAACTATATCTACATAGAATCGGATGGGAGTATTCGTGGATAAATTCCCTAAGCGATGATGATCCACAATTTCTACTAGTTCTGCTTCTTCGATTGCACCAAGCGCTTGTCCAGGTTCATTATGGTCGACTAATATAATTCGAAGTCTAGGCGGATTCACTACATCTCTTTGGCGTGCGACGCCTGCGTAGATTCCCTGCTCATCAAGAATTAAAAAATCGTTATGTTCTTCTCTTAGAACGCGGTTGATTACATCTCTTATCCTGACACTCCCTTTGAATTGCGGAACATTTCGGTCGCAAGCTTCATCACAAGGTAGATCTAATATGTCAGCAATTCGCATTTCTTGACGGCGCGGATGAACGCCTAATTGCTGTGCAAGGAAATTAAACAAACTCACTCCAGTAATCAATCCAAAAGGGCTTCCATTGTTGGGATCTACAATGGGAGCGACACCTCCTGTTCTATTTAAAATTGCCCAAGCGTCTCTTAACGGATTATCGGGAGTTGCTATGTCATATCTACGAGCAACAGTGTTAAAACGAGGCGATGCATCAGTCAGCAATAGGGGTGGTTCTATCCCTAATTGTTTTAATACCCAATTCGTTTGTGGGTTAATCGCGCCTGCTCTTGCTGCAATGGCATTTTCGCCATCTTTTTCTCGCAATAACCAAGCATAACCAACTGCAGACGCAATCGAGTCCGTGTCTGGATTCAAATGCCCGACAATATATAATTCATTCATGAATCTGTTCCTCTCTTTGTAACCTCAGATCCTTTTTTACCTTATCATCATTACAAATAACTTATTGATTTATCCACTTTTTCAATAAGATGATTTATTGTATTTTTAATCTTTGAACAAATATCTATTGTAAATTTCCTTAGATAGCGTCCTTGGTCAAAGGTTTAAAAAACCTTATAAATCTGAAATTTCAAATTATTTTCCAAATTAACATCTTTAATATTATCTTCTGCGCCCATGACAACCACTGATCCATTTTGAATAGATTGACTTAAGACCTCGCCGAATATGTGGAAGTCATCCATGTTGGTATTAAGAATTTGTTCTCGTAATTGCTGTCGAATTTGGTCGCTGTCTCCAACAAGATATCGTATCAAGGACCGATATCCTTTTGCATCCGGCAATAGATATGTATCTAATTTTCCAATTGCACCTATGATGCTCTTGGTGAGTTCTTCATGATTTAACTTTAAATTCTGTAAGTAATTCACGGTCAGATCATAATTATTTAAAGTCGAAAAGAGATTAGGGTCTCGGTAGGATAAGAAGCTGAACACATTAGAGTAGCGATCAAATAAACAAAAACCACCATATGCTCCACCTTGAACCCTTACCTTCTCCCATAACCAGGTTGAGCGTAAATAATTCGAGATGACGTTGATTGCTCCGCCTAATTGATGACCTTTCTTCGATAATGAAAACCCCTTGCCTACGAAATTGACTTGTGTAGGCATTGTAAGCCCCTGATAAGATGGATAATCAATCGGTTGCCATTTTTGTAACGGTATTGCTTCGGATGGGATGCTATTTAGAAAAGATTCCAAAATCGGTGAAAATCGCTGCCAGTTTTCTTGATCTACGGTAACATTCACGATCATCCTATTATTATTGATGAGAGCGCGTCGAATAGTTTCCAGGTTTTCTAATACATGCTGCCAGTTATTTTGGATCTCCTGGATTAACTTTCTTAGAAAGAAGAGGTAGCTAATTCCACCGCTTAGTTCATCGACCCAACCCGCTTCACTAAATTGTGCGTTTAGGCGTGTGTTGATTACTTGATGACCAGCAGGAACGAGGTTTGCTTCAAGGGATGCTTTTTCTTCAAGCGCAATTTGCAGAAAACGCTCTTTATTATCTAAGTTTACATCTAATAGTATTTCTTCCAAGATATTCATCATTTCAGAGGCGTGATCAATCGTTGCTTTTCCACGCACAAAAAGCCAAGCAGCGCTTGTATCTTGATTTATTTTTGATGAAATTATATTTGTTGTATATATTCCACCCGTCGAACGACCGATTCGTTGGGATAATTTCACGAAATCTTGTTTTTTAGTTCCCATTTCTGTAAGTGCGCGACCAAACAATGAAATATAAGGGATTTTCCTCATATCGAGGACATGTATGTCAAACCCGATGTCTAGATAAACAATCTCATTTGTAAATAAATCATGGTAGATCACTGGGCACGGCGCATCATCATTTACTTGAATGGGGATTGTCTTGTTTCCTTTTTCCAGATCTTCCAGTTTTAAAGTAGGGATTTTCGCTAATGCTTCCTCAGAATCAGGGGTATTTTGGATTTCTTTTAATCTTTGATTATCTTTAATGGCTGCTAGTAATTCATCATGCTGCATATTTTCCTGGATTGATGAAAGTCGCTCTTTTTCCTTGGTTTCGAATTCCTTGATTACCCCCTTCTCGGGGTTCATGATGACTTTTGTTTGATGGGCATTATTTAAGAATAACTCGCGAAGGAGATTTTCAAAGTAAGCTTCTCCGTTGGCGATTTTTCGTTTAATAGTTTCCAAGGGACGGTCGAAAGCAAGAGGAATGATTGGATCACGATCATAAAGCGAGGTAGTTAACGACCTCAACATCAATAAAAGCCCTCGAGGGTATGATCCAGTATTATTTTCGCGCAATTGGAATTCGATCGTATTTAGGGAAGCTTCAATCGATTTTGGGTCAATTCCTTCATCGGCTAATTTTCTTAGCGTACTAAATATTAACTCTTCCACTTTTTTTGCATGGATTGGTTCACCGGTTACATCAACTTCTAAACCTTTCAGTCCTGTTGAGAAATAGGATTGACGGATTTCAGTATCTAAACCCACTCCTGCCAGATCTTCACCGTAGGCGGAATCGATCAATGCTTTTCTTAAAGGCGATGCAGATGTTCCAATCAGGATATGGGCAAGGATCGACAAAGCTAATTGAGTCTCTTCGTCCGCATCATCTGTCAACAACCAATTGATTACGAACATCGCTTTCCTATTTTCATTCTCCTCCCCTGGATCGAACCTCGTTTTTATTTCCTTTGTATCCGTAAAACGAGGTTGTAATTGGATGGATGATGGGATATCCTTGAAGCGAAATTCTTTTAGGTAATTATCCATTATTTTTAGACGTTCGCTTGGATCATCGTCCCCGTAAAAGAATATATAAGCATTAGATGGGTGATAATAAGTGCGGTGGAATTCGATAAACTGTTCATAGGTCAATTCCGGAATCACATTAGGATCACCTCCCGAATCAACGCCATATGGATTATCCGGAAATAGGGATCTTAATGATGATCGATATAGTGTACTGTCAGGGTCAGAGTAGGCGCCTTTCATTTCGTTATATACGACGCCTTTATAGGTAAGTGGCTTTTCTGTGCTCTCTATTTCGTAATGCCAACCTTCTTGCATGAAGATGTATTTGGTAATTAATGGATGGAATACAGCATCGACATAAACGTCGATCAGGTTGTAAAAATCTCTGATGTTTTGGCTAGCTAATGGATAGCATGTTTTATCTGGGAATGTGAATGCGTTTAAAAAAGTATTTAATGAACCCTTCATTAACTCAACAAAGGGTTCTTTTACCGGATATTTTTGCGAGCCACATAGAACACAATGTTCCATGATATGTGCTACTCCGGTTGAATCTTTTGGTGGTGTTCTAAATGAAATACAAAAAACTTTATTCTCGTCATTATTTTCGAGAGAAAGTAATTTTGCTCCTGTCTTGATATGTTTGTAATGTTTCGCAATTGTTTTTATTTCAGATATTTCTTGTTTGTCGATTAGATTGAACCCGTATTCACTCATTATTCTGACCTCTAATAAATAATTCTCTCCATTTTCCGGAAATGTGATTATTTGCTTTTATATTATGGTGATTCATAGTACTTTTTCTTTCAACAACATCAATATTGATAAGAAGTGATGGAAAAAATCTCTCTAGCCTTTTAGGCAAAAATCATTAATTAATCATTCTAAATCTTGGGAGGGTAAACCTTCCATCCCTCAGACGCGAGATCTTCAGCCTTGATAAGTTCTTTAGGGATGTCTACCATTAACGCTTTTGCTTCTGCGAGGAGTTTCCCGTTTTGATCAAAGATATTGCTTACAGCTTGAGCGGTTCGCTTCTTGATCTTTATTGCTTTGCCAACGATCTGGATTGGTTTTTCAGTGGGCACCTTATCGCGATACTGTACATCCAGATGTGCAGTATACATAAACCTTGGTGGATCTTCTCCCATTAATGCGCGTCCAGCTACTTCATCAAGGATTGCTGCGACAATTCCACCATGTACAACACCAGGATATCCTTGATAATTCTCAGATATGATCGTTTCGGCAGTTACTTCACCTGGACCGGTTTTATAAAAAGTGATTTTTAAGCCAAGAGGATTCTCGACGCCGCACACAAAACAATGCTTGGAATTTGGTTGTTGTTCTTTCACAATGTCTACCTCCATTCACTGAATTATACTATTCATTGATTATCTGAATTAATTTTCTCTAAAAATAGATTTACTAAAAATTATTAAGTCTAGTGTATAATTACCCAATCAAGAAAGGAGGCGCTACTGTAATCTAGTCTTAGGGAAAGACAGCGCATGGACCGTTCAATCCATTTCTTTCATTTGTTTTATGTGCAAAGAAATCGATCAATGAGCGGTTGACGAGGATGAGGGTTCCCATTTTTATTAATGGGCTAACCGGTACCGTGTTTATACGGGAAACCAGGAAAATCGAATGATCAGCGGAAGCCCTCCGGGTGAGTCACCCCCCGACATCTTTCCCTCCAAACTATAACTGTATGACAATATTGTCTGGGTAACCGAGCAGCCAAAACATACAGAGTGGCATACATTCTAAGGTAGTTGTTATAAAGCTATTCAACTACACTCTATTCTTTTCGGAGGGATCCTTATGTGTGGAATTGTTGGTTATGTTGGACCGCGCGATGCGACACCGATCATCTTGAATGGTCTCAAACGTCTTGAATATCGCGGGTATGACTCGGCGGGTCTAGCGGTTTTACAAAATGATCGGATTGAAGTACGACGCGATTCGGGGAAATTATCCAAACTAGAAAGTCTTATCCAAGAATTGCCTGTCCATGGAAATTTGGGGATTGGGCATACACGCTGGGCAACT
The DNA here is from genome assembly GCA_964547225.1 of uncultured Anaerolineaceae bacterium. Lineage (GTDB taxonomy): Bacteria > Chloroflexota > Anaerolineae > Anaerolineales > UBA4823 > CAZJMV01. Next base: position 33,449 of record CAZJMV010000100.1, read on the forward strand.
CATGGAGAACCAAGCGCTAGGAATGCTCATCCTCATTTGGGGATGACTGGAAATGTCGTTGTTGTTCACAACGGGATCGTGGAAAATTTTCTCGAATTACGGGATGATTTGATAACTGAAGGCGTCTCATTTAAATCTGAGACTGATACAGAAGTAATCGTACACTTAATTGAGCGTTACTTGTCAGAAGAAATCGGAATTGACGAAGCCACTAGAAAAGCGATGTCTCATCTTAGAGGCGCGCATGGGATTGTCGTCTTTTCATCGCATGAACCAGATCGAATCATTGCTGCCCGTATTGGTAACGCGGGTGGGGTTGTCATTGGGGTTGGCGAAGATGAGATGTTCATTGCTTCGGATTTACCTGCTATCTTAGAGCATACTCGCAATGTTGTATTTTTGGAATCTAGACAAATGGCAATTATTGGTGATCAAGACCTAGTAATCAAAAAGCTAGATGGAGAACGCGTCTATTATGAAATACAACGAGTTGCATGGGATCCAATCTCTGCTGAAAAAGGGGAATATCGTCATTTTATGGAGAAGGAAATTCATGAACAAGTTCGTTCTCTAACTGACACAATTGGCGGGCGAGTGGATTTTGACAATGGGCATGGTGTTTATCTCCCAGAATTGAATCTAACTGAAGAGAAAGCGAAGCGTATCAAAAAGATATTCATTACAGCATGTGGAACGGCTTATAACGCCGGGGTGGTGGGGAAAGTCTTAATTGAACATATCGCTCGTATACCGGTTGAAGTAGATATTGCTTCCGAATTTCGATACCGTGATCCCATTATTGATCAAGATAGCATCGTCCTGGCAATCAGTCAATCTGGGGAAACCGCGGATACACTTGCTGCGATGGAAGAAGCTCGTAGTAAAGGGGCTACATTATGGTCGATCGTGAATGTGATTGGATCACAAGCGATGCGAATTGCTGACGGTTATATCGTCATGCAAAGTGGTCCTGAAATCGGGGTGGCTTCTACTAAAGCATATACAGCGCCTCTTGTTGATTTATATATGCTTGCTATCTTATTAGGTGATCTGCGCGGCACGATTGATAGAGAAAACCGTCAACGTTATATTTCAGATTTACGCTTGATCCCTGACTTAGCTGGAAGATGCCTTGATCGTGAGGAAGATGTAGAGGTTATTGCGCGTTCATTGATCAATGTAAATCATTGTCTCTACCTGGGGCGCGGTATCAATATGCCTACAGCCTATGAGGGGGCATTAAAACTCAAAGAAATTTCTTATATCCATGCCGAGGGTTATCCAGCAGGTGAGATGAAACATGGACCAATCGCTTTGATTGATGAAGAGATGCCAGTGATTGTCATTGCTCCTAAAGACCCTTGGTATGAAAAAATGTTCAGTCAAATCGAGCAAGCCAAAGCGCGTGGAGGTGTCGTGATAGCTCTAGCTACAGATGGCGATCAACTCATTCAAGGAATTGCGGATCATGTATTATGGGTCCCTGAGACACCTTGGTTATTGAGCCCAGTCACAACTGTTATCCCGCTACAGCTTTTGGCTTATCATATTGCTGCACTTCGAGGTTTAGATGTCGACCAACCTAGGAATCTAGCGAAATCTGTTACGGTAGAGTAATTCAGCGATCAAATTTATTAAAGCCAGGTATAAACAGAAAACAGCAAGACCCGGTTGGACTTTGCCAGGTCTTGCTGTTTTAGTAGGTATAGATATTGTAAATTATCGAAATTTTCCAGATAAAAAAAGGATCGCACTTGTCACGAAGACATAGAATCAACTACTTGCAAGAGGGTCTTTGCAACTAAGGCTCCAGATTCTGCTCGATTAGGTGATTGTCCAGACTGTGTAGCTGATACTAATGCCGTCATAATCGATTCGACGTTATCTTTTCCTTGTTGTTTTGAGCTCATAAAAGATAGACCAGCGGTTAACAGATCACCAATATCTAATCCTTCTTGGTTTTCCGTTGTTTTGGATCCAGTCAAACTGGATAGGATTGATCCAAACAAATCACCAGAAGGTTTTTCGGGTTGCGCAGACTCGCTTCTTTGTCCACCTAACAATAGGCTTATTAAGTCCATGGCGTTATCGGCGGTAATTTTCATTCCTTGGAACTCATGTGAAGCTTGCGACAAACCATCTGCATACATTTGTGCTGAACCACTTTGTGATTTCTTCCGTAGCAGTTGGCTAGCATACTCTAATTGGTCTGCAGGGTCAGCGCCTTGTTTAGTTTCCATGGCTTCAGTGATCACCCGAAAGATCTCCACCATATTGTCGCCATGATTGTGGTTATATTTATCAGCCTGGTTAAGTGTAGCTTGATTTTCAGCGACGCTTTGTGATACTGCTCCAAATAATGAGACTAAATCAAGATTTGTTGATTTCCTTCCGATCGTGTATTTATTTATCCTTCAATTCATCAGGAAGCTCAGGGATTTTGATCTCTAGTCCGGGTCGAACCCGATTTGGATTATCGCCAATTACGTCTTTATTCGCTTCATAGATCACCATCCAATATGGTTTTGTAGCATGACCATAATATTTCAGTGACAAATGGCTGAGTGTTTCGTCAGCAGTGAGTACGTGTTCAGCGATGAACTTGGGTTTTGCTGCTTCCTTTTCTTGCATTCGGCGTTCAAAATCTTTCTTCTGTTCTTCAATTCTCTTCTTTTGTGCGATTTGATCCATCAAAGCTTTTGCTTTCATTTCAGCTTCTTTAGCGCGCTTTTCTGCTTCAGTAATTGCTTTTTCCGCTTGTGATTTCATTTGGTCTGATGCATTTACTGCTTTCGCTTTCGCTTTTTCGGCTTCTTGTTTAGCCACTTCGAGTTGTTTTTGTAATGCTTCCAATTGTTTCTGTGCTTCTTCTAAGGCTTCTTTTTCATCACGTGAAGAAACTGCGTCGAGCGCCTTCTCAAAAATACCTTTCTTTTTATCTTCTGTAGCCATTGTGTTTTCCTTTCGATTTTCTAAATGGATAATTAATTGTTTTACTGTTTTAATCTGGCAATCTTTATAGATTGATTATAACTTAAAAAATCAAAAAGAATTAATTTCTCATTTTTTGGATAAGGCTTTATTATTTGATTAATAAAGAGGTGATTTCGACAAAGCACCGAAATTGAAAAAGCAAATAAGTATATTTAATGAGACAAAAAGTTTCGAATATTCTCAAAACCTTGATCAGGTAGTTGAATATGATTATTTGTAGAACCCAGCACCTTTATTGTTGATCAATCAGTGGGATGGATATGCGCCAAATTCCTTAACTGCTTCATACATTGCCAAAAGATTTTCAATAGGTACCAATGCCTGTACATTGTGAATGGGATTGAACACGAAGCCACCACCTTTTCCGAAAATTTCGATTCGTTCTCTGACTTGCTCTCGGACCTCATCAGGGGTGCCAAATGGTAATGTCTTTTGAGTATCAACTCCGCCTCCCCAGAAGGTAATTTGATCGCCAAATTTGTTTTTTAACTGCTGGGGGTCCATATTCTTGGCAGATGTTTGTACAGGGTTCAAGATATCGAAACCACTATCAATAAAATCCGGGATCATCGGCATGATCGAGCCGCAGCAATGAAGAAAAACTTTCCATGTTGTGTTTTTATGAATCCAATCTGTAAGCCGTTTGTAATGGGGCATATAAAGTTTGCGGTAGCTTTTTGGCGAGATTAGCGGTCCATTTTGGGCTCCGAAATCGGTACCACTCAGCCAAATAACTGTAGGTCTATTTTCAACAGCTTCATAAACCTTTTCCAGATTTTTCAAGGCAATTTCACACTGACGTTCAAAGACCTGGTAAATGTAATCAAAGCGGGAAACCGTGCTCATATACCATTCTTCTACTGAGCGGATTCCTTTCGGATCTTTTAGCATCGGACCAGGAACCAGCGCTACATCGCCAAAGGCAGCGTTGGGGAATAAAATTATAATGGCTTTGTCAGTATTCTCATATAAATGTTTTGATTCGGCATAGAGATGTTGGATATCGTCATCGTCAATTGGATTAAATTCTTCGAGATTGTCTTCGACATTCAAACTGGCGTCATCAATGGGATATTGGCGTGGAATTGAATCGAAATAGAAACCACCCGAGGGCATTTTAGCGCATGCTGGGTATGATTTGTCTCCGCCAGCGTACATTAACAAATCCCCTTCGGAATTGACTTCTGTATTAAAAGACTCAGGCACTAATACAGGGGTACCGCCAAACGTTGTCCATGGCTTCCAACCCACATTTCTAAACCCAAACATAGTTCCAAGCGTTCCAAAACTGACTACATCCACCCCTAGCTTTTCGATCAGGTCCATTTTGATTTCACCAAGCATTTGATATGGCTCGATCACTTTTACTGGGGTTCCTGGCTCATCCAATCCCAGAGCCTGGCGAAGTTGATAAACCATATCTACGTGCATCCCTGTTTGCCCGCAGCCACCCAAGTCCATCGGCACCCGGTCGGGTTCTTGGTGATTTATTGCTTTTAGAACGCGTTTACGTGATGTCATGCTCATATATTTATATCCTATTAGTAAAGAGTATTTTTCAAACCAAACCAAATACGCTATAAAGCCATTTCAGCGCGTAACTTTAATGCTCCAGACTTTCGCAGTTCGGTTCTCCTAGCCCTGATTCGGTCAATATCAACCGGATATACGCCATATTCATGGACGGTTTTATACATTTTGACCGCGTTTTCAACTGGAACGTGATCATGTACTTCACTGGATGAGCCGATAAATATCCCACCATCGGGACCTATTTTTTCTATGAGTTCTAGGGTTTCATCTTCAACATCACCCAAAGTTCCATGAGGCAAAGTATGGATACAGCATACATTACCGAATAATAATGTGTTCGGGTAAGCTGATCGGATTTCAAATATATCGTTACAGCCATTTCGCTCGATTGGATTCAACCCATCCGCTTCCAAATCATCAATTAATAAGGGCAGAAAGTTGCCGTAACGCCCATCAGTGTGATACAAGAATTTGAATCCTTTCTCTTTTATGGGATCTGTGATCCATTTCCAGCGGGGTAAACCTTCTTTGCGAACAAATTTCGGGCTAAAAATCGGTCCGGTGCTGCCAGAAATGTCTTCTCCCATAAACAAAAGTGGAACATTCGAAACTTCAGCAAAGGCTCTGGCTATGTACGCAGAAAACAAGCCGGTGCAATCCATAACATGTGATACTATTTCTGGCGCATCATAGGTCGCTGTAGCGAAAAGTTCCATATCCATATACGTATAGGCATCGGTGATGGGACCTTCCACAGCTCCGATGAATACAATGTCATAGTCCTGAAGTATCTCTTGGATTTGTTGGATAACCGGTTGATACCAATCGCGAACCTCTTCATACACTGGTTTATTAGGCATGTGCTTTTCCAGTTCTTTTAGAGTCTTAAAAGGACGTTTGGAAATCCAGGCAGTTTCACCAGCCTGGTTGACTTCCCATTCTCCAGGATCAATGCCAAAAAAACGAATCCAATTCTCAATTTTTCCACCCATCCAGTGATTAATAGGATCGTACACACAGCGGGTGACGTCCACGCTAATTTTTTTCCAAGCCTTACCGTTGACATGGATCAATTCTTCGAAAGAGTAATCCTTCGATGGATCAAAACCTCCATGCTGGATGAGTATTTCACGATTGTCTAAAAAATCATAAGTAAGAATCCGGTCGGTTGGTTCCCAATTGATCGCTTTTTTGAATCGATCAAGATTATTCATATCTGCTTCCTTTCAATAATTAGGATACTCCTTCTGAAAAGGGAATATCACCAGTCCCTATGTGTACTTTTAATGTCCAGGTTTGCATTTCATTAGGGCTAATATTGGTTACTTGTTTTTTCTCCCATGCAACAGCCAGGCTATCGTAAAATCCGGTTGTAGGTTCGGGAGCCGCTATAGTCTCGTGGCTTAAAGCTCCCTCATCCACCCAAACACCTAAATAAGGTACCTGATCTGGATTCCATTCTAAATACAACCAATCATTGAGTGGTTTGCGCACCAGCCCAACCCATCCGACACTGATTTCGGGTAAGACAAAGAACTTTCGAGCTAGCTTTAAAGATGGCGCTCCTGTGTGATCTATTCGAACTCGTTGCCCGCTAGGGTTTACAGCTTCTGGCCAATGAAAACAAGTTTCTGGTTCTCCCCAACCCCAATCAGATGGAATCGTATTGCACACTTCAGTTACTTGGGGAGGAAAAATAATTTCAGCTTGATCGCCGCAAACAAACTGCGGGTGAGCAGCCCAAATATAGGGCATCTTTTCATGTCCTAGATTTACCAATTCGTAATGCATTTTGAGTACGTTTTCAGCACTGTATGCTAATGTGCGTACTAGGCGATAGGGAAGTACTTTACCATCTACGCTGAGTTTTAACGATCCAGATATCGAGGGTTGAAGTTTCCAGGGGATTGCCCAGACCTCACCATGATCGGGTAGGAACACACCATTTTTCTCACCTGAAACAGGATATTCACAAGCCACAATCGTTGGGAACATTTCGTCCCATCCGCTTAAATCCTGCTCTGTAAACATAGCGCCATAAGATGCTGGCTGAAATGGACGTTTGCCGGGTCCAACCAACCATTCTAACTGGTTGCGTTTATCAAACAACGAAACGATCTTGGCGCCCATTTTGGGAACAACCACTGTTCGGATTGCATCGGTTTCCAAGGCATAAGCTTGTTGTTTGTACCAGGTAGTTTCTTTGAGTGAGACATTCATTTAAATCTCCAAGTAATTGAGTAAGAGAACTTCAATTAAGATTTAGGGTAGGGAGTCTCGGTGATGGCTTTTATCATCGCCCAGAAGTTTTCCATGGGGGTATCGAGCTGGACATGATGAGTTGGACCAATAATCAGACCACCATTCTTACCGATGGTCTCCAGTCGGGTCTGGACTTCAGCTTTTACATCCTCTGGTGATCCGAAAGGTAAGGTGTGCTGTTCATCGATAGAACCCCAAAAACAGAGTTGGTTCCCGTATTCTTTTTTTAGCAAGGATGGGTTCATACTGGCGGGTTGAATTGGGTTTAGGACATCCAGCCCAATATCAATCAAATCTGGGATGACAGGAAGGATATTTCCATCCGAATGGTAAGCAACTTGAAGCTGTGAGTTGATAGATTTTATCTCGGCAATGAAGTTTGCCATGCGCGGCTTAAGGAATTTTCGCCACATTTTGGGTGAAATCAACATAGCATTTTGAGCGCCAATATCATCACCAATCCATATCATATCGACACCCATTTGAGCCAGATTTTTGGCTACGGTCAGGTGATACTGGTAGGGGATATCGAGGATTTTTTCTGCCAGGCTGGGATTGAGGGCAAAATCAGTCAGGGTTTGTTCGAAGCCGCGCAGCGCCCAGGCAGTCTCAAAGATGGTTGTGACCGTTACACCAACAATCCAATATTCGTCTTTGAAATTATCCAATACCCATTGAGCTTCTTTATATAGCTCCGAGCGGTTTGGATCTGGAGGTTGGTAAGTTTTGATCGTCTGATCTGAGGCCAAGGGGTGGTGGTTAAATTCGGTGTACCGTCCGACACCAAATGGCGTTGTGTACTCTACCGAACGCCAGCCAATTCCCCACTCATCTATATATTCGTCTGCATCCTGATAATACGAATTCGCCCAACCTATGGAAGTGAGCAACATATCCTCATCCAGCATACGCTCCAATTCATAGGTGTTCCCGCCTCCATGAGGATTATGGAGTGTATCACTTTCTAGTTTGATTTCCTTAGAAAGTCGTGCTGCAAACTCAGGAGTAAACGAAACCTGCATTGGACAACGGTCTGGGATTCCATGTTTGAGTGCGGTCAAAACGCGATCACGATGTTTCATCGGATGTACCTTTACATATATCTAATAAGTGGTTATGCCAGCAATGCTCCGCATCCATTTCTTTGGTGTGTGGTTGTGCTCACACACCTTGATTTATCTATTATTTTTTAGATTGAACGCAAAGCTGTACTTAGTATTAATTTTGTGTAGAAATCCGGGTGCGAGCACGTTCAGCCCTTGCCTGGCGCCACTGAGACACTGCGACAGCACCGATAAGCAACAATCCCAATGCAACCTTTTGGATAAACGTGTTGAATCCAAGCAAATTCATGCCGTTATTTAGAATGCCAACTAGAATAACAGCTAGAAAAGTTCCAGTGATTGTTCCTTTTCCTCCAGTTGTAGCTGCTCCCCCTAGAAAGACAGCTGTGATCGCCTGTAGCTCAAGTCCATTTCCATTGATGGGGTTACCAGAAGTGGTGCGAGCAGTGAGTAGTACTCCGGCGAGTCCAGATATACAGCCTGACAGCATGTACATCATGACCCGTACCTTGGTCAGGTTGATGCCTGCGAGGCGTGCAGCTGTATCGTTGCCACCGATGGCGTAGATCGATCGACCAAATTCAGTATAGCTCATGATGACATGAACTATGATAGCCACAATTACCAGGATGATCGTCAGAATGGGGATGCCCGTCCAATTTGAGCCATTGAGCGCGGGAATTGGCGCATTACTTAAAAAACGACCTTGCGCCAGCCAGGTGAATTCAGGTTGGGTCATAACACCCACGGGTTTGCCGTCAGGCGCAAGCAAGAAGGCAATACCTGCGAAAGCCGCTAATGTACCGAGAGTAGCTATGATTGGATTCACTCGTAAGGTTGTTACAATAAATCCGTTAATAAAGCCTGCGATCATTCCTGCCAACATCCCAGCTACCACTGCGATGAACACATTACCTGTAGGAATGAATGTCAGGGCTCCAAACATACCCGCACCTACTAAAACGGAGGCTGAAACGACGGAACCAATCGACGCAATCGAACCGATGGAGATATCCAACCCGCCAGCAATAATCACAACCGTCTCGCCTATAGCCAGTAAGCCTACTATCACGATTGCTTGCGCCAAGCTGTTCATCAAATTCTGCCAGGTGAAGAATTTATCACCACTGTCAAAACCAAACCAGTCACTAACAACTGTAATAAGGAATAAAAGGATAACTAATGCAATTAGAATTGACAAATTGTCAGTTCCAATCGCGTTCATGGTCTTTTTTAATGCATTTCCATTTTTCTTTGAAATCCCAGGATGGGTTGCTATTTCTTTATTCATGTTTCAATCACCTATTTTCTTTACGGTCTTAGTTTTTACCGCTATTAGATTATCTACCATTGCAAGCTCCAGAATTGACTCTTCAGTGGCTTCCGGACCTAATAGTTCGCCGGTAATCCGACCATTCTGCATGACATAAATTCGGTCTGAGAGACCCAGGATTTCGGGTAACTCTGAGCTAATGAACATTATCGCCAGACCATCGTTGGCAAGCTCGTCAATCAGGCGGTAGATCTCCGCCTTAGCGCCGACATCGATGCCACGTGTGGGCTCATCAAGAATGAGCACTTTGGGTTTGGCTGCCAACCAACGTGACAATACTACTTTTTGTTGGTTACCACCAGAAAGTTTTCCAACTTCCTGTTCCAGGGAGGGCGTGCGAACCCTAAGCTTATCAACAAATTCCCTCACAATGCTTCGCTCCAATTTTTTGCGGACAAAAGTAAAACGGCTTATCCAGCGCAAAATTGCTATCGACGTGTTTTCTAAAACGCTACGGATTAAGATCAGCCCCTCTTGCTTACGATCTTCAGGCGCAAAGCCGATTCCCTTTGCGATTGCATCATCGGGACGGCGAATTGAAATTTTTTCACCGCCGAGATAAATCTGTCCGCTATCGATAGGAAATTCACCGAAGATTACTTTTGCCAGTTCAGACCGTCCAGCCCCGATCAAACCTGAGAATCCAACAACTTCTCCAACGTTGATGTGGAAACTAATATCGTGGTGCCAACTACTGTGTAGATTTTCGACTTGTAAGGCAAATTGACCAGTTCCCGATGGGCGTCGTTGAAAAACATCGGTAAGATCACGTCCAACCATTAGCTGAACAATATTATTTTCAGAAAGTTCCTCGGCTAGATTAACAGCAACTAATTTTCCATCGCGCAGAACAGCAACCCGGTCGCATAGACGCTTGATTTCATTTAGGCGGTGAGAAACATAAATAATTGCGACTCCCTCATCGCGCAAACGACGTACAAGAGTAAATAGATTTTCGACCTCATCATCTGTAAGTGAAGAAGTGGGTTCATCTAAAGCTAGGACACGAACTCCACTTTTAAGCGCACGCATAATTTCAACCAGTTGACGCTGCGCAGATGAAAGCTCATCACCCATTAAATCAATGGGTAAGATGTTTTCAAAGCCATATTCGGAAAGGCGTTTTTGCGCTTTCTCATAAAGCTCGTGGCGATCAATTAGTCCAAATCGTTTTGGAAGTTCACCAATCCAGATATTCTCAGGGACATCAACGCCCGGCACAATTTCGGGCTCTTGATATATTACACGAATTCCGGTATCGTGTGCTTGCTTTGGGTTAGAGAATGAAAGCGCCTGCCCATCAATTGAAAATGAACCTGAGTCAGCTTGGTAATCGCCATTAATAATCTTTAACAGCGTTGACTTTCCAGCGCCGTTTTCTCCCACAAATGCAAGGATTTCGCCTGGGCGAATGTCAAGGGAAACATCGTCTAGCGCCTGGACGTTGGGGAATGCTTTACTTATGTTCCGAATTTCAAACGTTCCTGGGATCGATTTTTTATCTTCACTCATAGTTAGGCATTTTCTCCAAATTGTAAAATTTATAAAATCCCTGGAGGGATTGAGACTTCCCAATCCCTCCAAAGTATTTATACAATACTTATTGGGAGCAATTTCCCAACGAGATGGGATCCATTACTTCTTCGTAGGATGTGGGATCCACAATACTGGTAGGTGCGTATGAATTTTCTGCGGGAAGAATGCCATTGATAATGGCATCATAGAGAACTTGTGCAGCAGTAGCGCCGACATCCAAACCGGAGATGAACAGACCGGCTTTGAAACCAGAGGGTTGATCGGCAGCCCAGAATTTGCAGGCTTCATAGGCGCCGAGACCAACACCGATGATATCATCTGGGTTGACGCCGGCAGTAGCCAGAGCATTCAACGTACCC
>CAZJMV010000101.1:0-6476 GCA_964547225.1 uncultured Anaerolineaceae bacterium
AGATTTGAAACTCGACTTACCAGTTGACTTGTACACAGTCATTTTAGGCGGCACTGTTAACGTTCATACGATTGATAAATCTGTTGAGCTCACCATTCCGGCTGGAACCACCAATGGAAAAACATTTCGCTTGAGAGGCTTAGGAATGCCTAAATTACGTTCTCCTAAAGAGCGCGGTAATCTATACGTAACTGTAGATGTTCAAATCCCTAAGAATTTAAGTGAGGAGGAAAAGAAATTGTTTCTTGAATTGAAAAATCTAAGAAAATGAATATCCTGGACCACTAAATGTGTATAATATGCAAATAATAAACCATAAATCTTTCATAATAAGAAGGAAAAACCATGCCTAAGCAAATCGTAGAGTGTATCGCAAACTTCTCTGAAGGGCGTCGTCCGGAGGTTTTAGAAGCCATTAAAACAGCTCTTACCTCTCAACCCGGAGTGAGCCTTTTAGACCAACATACGGATTATGATCATAATCGCACTGTATTTACTTTCGTTGGAGCGCCAGAGGAAATCGAGGAAAGCGCTTTTAGAGCCATCCAAAAAGCGGCTGAATTGATCAACTTAGACGAACACACCGGTGAACACCCCAGAATTGGCGCCACCGACGTTGTCCCCTTTGTTCCAATTCAAGGGGTCAGTATGGAAGATTGTATCAAAATCGCATACCGGTTGGGAAAACGGGTTGGCGAACAACTCAATATCCCGGTCTATTTATATGAAGAAGCCACAAAAAACCCCTTAAGAAAGAATTTGGAAGTAATCCGAAAAGGACAATACGAAACGCTGAAACAAGAGATTGCGACCAATCCAGATCGCGCTCCTGATTATGGACCGAAGGAATTAGGAACCGCTGGCGCTACTGTTATCGGAGCACGCCATCCTTTAATTGCCTTTAACGTGTTCCTTAAAACAGATGATGTCAAAATCGCCAAGAAAATCGCTATGGCTATCCGTCATTCATCTGGTGGACTGCGTTATGTAAAAGCGCTTGGTCTTGAAGTGGATCATCAAGCTCAAGTTTCCATGAACTTAACCAATTTTAGGGGAACACCAATTGCGAGGGTTGTGGAATTGATCAAGAAAGAAGCAATGCATTATGGAGTTAATATTGATCGTAGTGAGCTAGTTGGATTGATCCCTCAAGAATCTCTGATTGATGCTGCAAAATGGTATATTCATTTGGAAGATTTAAATCCAGAGCAAATATTGGAAAACAAAATTGCTTCAGCTGAATCAGCAACTTTGCAGGGTGAAGAAATCTCTCAAGTCACTGATTACGGATTCTTAGAGGCATTAGCCGCGGGTACACCTACTCCAGGTGGAGGTTCAGCCGCCGCTTATAGCGCCGCAGCCGGAGCTGCACTGGTAGAGATGGTCGCTCGTTTAACGATTGGGAAAAAGAAATATGCCGAAGTAGAAAATAGAATGCAAGAGATTCTAAAAAAGGCATCCGAAATCCGTTCTTTTCTCACAACTGCAATAGAAAGGGATGCGCGTGCCTTTACAGATGTCCTGAATGCGTTTATGCTCCCCAAAGAAACGCCTACAGAAAAATCAGAACGATTAAAAGCGATCAATGAAGCCACAATTAACGCAGCTAAAGTCCCATTAGAAGTCGCAGAGAAAGCATGTGAAGTGATTGATTTGGCATACGAGGTTGTTTCAAATGGGAATATAAATGCGATTAGCGATGGGGCTTCAGGAGCAGCATTGGCGCGCGCCGGTTTAACCAGCGCAGGATATAATGTAAGGATAAACCTCGTTAGCGTTGATAATGATAAGGAATCCGAACAAATGCTTGGAAAATTACTTGATCTTGAGAAACAAGCTGATAAGATTGAAGAAAATATCCGCTCAACAATGAAAGAACGAGGCAGATTTCCTCTTCCGTAATGAAAATGAAAGCTAAACCGGTTTTCCTGCTCCTGATTTATCTACTAATTACAGCCGCTTGTTCACCGGCGGCTGCTTCCACTTTGCAACATAATCAACCATCACCCACGAAAACAGAGCAGTCAAAAACACTCACACCTACACCGGTCAAATCTACCCCAACTGAGGAACCTACTTATAAACCACCAACGGTAACAAGCACAGCAAGAAAAATCGATCACACGATGGAGCCTACACCAACAGAAAAACCTGATCGCACACCCACAGCATGTTCACCGGATGCTGCATGTCTCAGCGCTTATTCTAGCCAATATTTCTTGGCGCGCCCAATCGATGAAAAGGATAATGACACGATTGATATAAGTTACCGCTTCGGCAGCACCCAAGGAGGCAGACGCGACCCTCACCATGGAGTTGAATTTCTAAATGGTTACGGGACTCCAGTGTTAGCAGCCGCCGATGGTACCATTGTCATAGCAGGAGAAGATCGAGATCCCATCTCCGAACAAGGTGTTTGGCCAATCATTTTTTACGGACCATATTCTTATTTTTACGGAAATCTTGTTGTGATCGAACATACAATGCCTAAGGGAATACAACTTGATTTTCCTCATTTAAGCCCGAAGATATACACCCTATATGGACACTTATCCAAAATTAGTGTAGAAGAAGGGGATCATGTAAAGATAGGTGAAAAGATTGGGGAAGTTGGGATGACCGGTATCGCTGAAGGAAGCCACTTACATTTTGAGGTTCGATTAGGTGAAAATACTTACGACAATTCAAGGAATCCTGAGTTATGGTTGCGTCCTAAGGTAGATCAAAACAATCAATTGATGGGCGGGGTCGCTGGGAATTTGATCGACTCATATGGAAACAATATCGAATTATCGAGTATTGTATTGGATTATTACCCCAATGGCATCGATCAAGATAGCGAACGATCAATAAGCTTATTCTCGTACGAAGATAAGGCGTTGATTGGACAGCCTCCTTGGGAAGAAAGTTTCGCTGTCGGAGATCTCGAAGCTGGCTGGTATAGAATTACTTACCCTTTCCAAGGATTGCAACAAGAGTATCTAGAAGTATTTCCAAATCAATTAACAGTCATTAGACTTCAACCTGAAGAGTAAAAATTCAAATCGCTTAGTAAAAGGAGAACTATTCTAATGGGCTTGAAACCTGACCACTGGATCCGAAAGATGGCTCGTGAGCAGCGCATGATTGAACCATTTGAAGACTCACAAGTGCGCGATGGGGTGATATCTTACGGTGTCTCTTCTTATGGCTATGATATTCGTGTCATGGATGAATTCAAAATCTTCACCAATGTTTATTCCGCTGTCGTTGATCCAAAAAATTTCAATCCTAATTCGATGGTGGATTTCAAGGGAGATATTTGTGTCATCCCACCAAATTCTTTTGCGCTGACACGTACTGTGGAATACTTTCGCATCCCGAGGGGAGTATTAACCATCTGTTTGGGGAAATCGACCTATGCCCGCTGCGGAATTATCGTCAATGTAACCCCCTTTGAACCAGAGTGGGAAGGTTACGTCACGCTGGAGATTTCAAATACAACTCCATTGCCAGCAAAAATCTACGCCTTTGAAGGGATTGCGCAGGTGCTCTTTTTGGAAGCGGATGAGGAATGTGATATCTCTTACGCTGATAAAAAAGGCAAATATCAGAAGCAGGAATCGATCGTATTGCCGAAATTGTAAGCATCACGAATATGCGATTTTAAAATCAAACCCCTTCTATGCATATTAAAAGGGGTTTTTTATGAAGACAATACTTGAACTTATTCTACTGCGATTTCTTTTGGCATGGTTTGAGAGAAAAATAATTCATCTTCACCACGATCGACCCGGATAATCTCGCCTTCATGGAATTTTCCCGAGAGGATATCCAGGGCGAGCGGGTCTTGCAACTCACGTTGGATGGCACGCTTAAGCGGACGGGCGCCATAATTAGGATCATATCCAACATCTGCCAGATATTCACGGGCGGCTTCACTCACTTCTAAAATGAATCCTCTTTCTGCTAGTAAATCTGATACTCTGCGAAGCTGAATACTCACAATATCCGCAAGGTGCTCACGCGTTAACGGATGGAAGACGACAATCTCATCGATACGATTCAAGAACTCTGGGCGGAAATGAGCCTGCAAAACAGCGTTTATCTGATCACGCGTAACTTCTCGTCCACTCTCCCACAGTTGGTTGCCTAGATTGCTGGTCATAATCACGACGGTGTTCCGAAAATCGACTGTGCGACCATGCCCATCTGTCAAACGTCCATCATCCAGAAGCTGCAGTAATACATTGAAGACTTCTGTGTGCGCTTTTTCAATCTCATCAAATAAGACGACACTATAAGGGCGTCTGCGAACCGCTTCTGTGAGCTGACCACCTTCATCATAGCCAACATATCCAGGAGGAGCGCCTACTAATCTCGATACCGTATGCTTTTCTTGATACTCACTCATATCGATGCGTATCATAGAGCGTTCATCATCAAAAAGAAACTCTGCCAATGCTCGAGCCAATTCTGTCTTTCCAACACCCGTTGGACCAAGAAAAATGAAAGAACCCACTGGACGATCAGGATCTTGCAGACCGGCGCGTGATCGGCGTACTGCATTCGATACCGCTCGTAAGGCATCATCCTGCCCCACCACTCGCTGATGGAGACGTTCTTCCATATGCACCAGTTTTTCCATCTCTCCTTCTAATAATCTGGAAACTGGAATACCAGTCCATTTTGAAACCACCAAAGCGATTTCTTCAGAATCGACTTCTTCTTTCAAAAGCGGGCTCTGCTGCTGCAATTCTTTCAGGCGATCTTCGCCTTTCTTGACCTTCTCTTCGAGTTCGCGCAATGTGCCATACCGTAAGCGAGCTGCCGTTTCGAGTTGGTTTTCTCGCTCAGAGCGTTCAATCTCAAGTCGCACTTGTTCAATCTGTTCCTTTGCGCTCTGCAATTCACTAATCGCTTGCTTCTCAGTCTGCCATCGTGTCTGCAGTTGATTGGACTCCTCTCGTAAATCTGCTAATTCCTTTTCGATTCGCCCTAAACGTTCCTTAGAAGCTTTGTCTTTCTCTTTCTGCAAAGCTTGTCGTTCAATCTCCAATTGCAAGATTTGACGATCGACGATATCCAACGCCTGGGGTTTCGAATCGATCTCGGTTCTTAAGCGCGCGGCTGATTCATCGATCAAATCAATCGCTTTATCCGGTAAATGCCTGTCGCTGATATAGCGATCGGATAATGTCGCCGCGGCAATGACGGCTGGGTCTGTGATACGCACGCCATGATGAACCTCATAGCGCTCTTTCAATCCGCGTAAAATACTGATCGTCTCTTCAACAGAAGGTTCATCAACAAATACCGTCTGAAAACGTCGCTCAAGGGCGGCATCTTTTTCGATGTATTTGCGGTATTCATCCAATGTCGTCGCGCCAATCATATGCAGCTCGCCTCGCGCCAACAACGGTTTAAGCATATTGCCAGCATCCATAGCGCCTTCCGCTGCGCCAGCACCAACAACAGTATGCATTTCATCGACAAACAGCAAAATCTCCCCAGCTGCATCGGTTATTTCTTTAAGCACAGCTTTCAAACGCTCTTCAAATTCACCACGGTATTTTGCGCCAGCTACCAGCGCGCCCATGTCTAATTGAACCAAACGCTTGCGCTTTAGTCCTTCGGGAACATCCCCATTAATAATTCGCTGCGCTAGCCCTTCTACAATAGCTGTTTTCCCTACACCCGGATCACCAATCAAAGCCGGATTGTTCTTGGTACGACGGGAAAGGATCTGCACAACGCGACGGATCTCTTCATCACGACCGATCACAGGGTCCATTTTTCCCTGTCTCGCTAAGGCGGTTAAATCACGCCCAAACTTCTCCAAAGCTTGATAAGTTGCCTCAGGGTTTTGAGAGGTAACTCTTTGGGTCCCCCGAACGCCTGCAAGCGCTTTTAGGATGGCTTCTTTGGTTAAACCATATTGACTGAGACGTTTCCCTTCATTGCTCTCAGTCAAACCTAATAAAATATGTTCTGTGGATACAAATTCATCTTGCATCCCTTTCGCATATCTCTCTGCGGCTGAAAACACTTCCGATAATTGTCGAGAAAGTCCCACCTGCATATCTCCACCACCATAAACTTTTGACCGATTTTCTAATTCCGTTTTAAGTTCATCACGTAAAGCGACAACACTTCCTGCCACTTTTGTAACCAGCGCTGGAACGACACCTTCGTCTTGACTTAATAACGCAAGCAGCATATGCGCTGGCTCGATGGCTTGATGATGATATTCCTGCGTTAATTCTTGCGCTTTCATAATGGCTTGTTGTGCTTTTTGCGTATATTTATCAATATTCATAATCTATACTCCAATATTTCAATTCAAAATATAGCACGCTGTATTTAAAAAAACTACACCCGTGCTTATTTAGAATTCTCTAATATTTGCTTTTTACTAGTATATTGATCTAATGTTGGAATAAGATTAGCAAGATGTTAATCAAATATTGGAATCTGACTCTTCGATCCCAAGCCAA
>CAZJMV010000102.1:0-4247 GCA_964547225.1 uncultured Anaerolineaceae bacterium
TCTCTCCAACGATTCCTCTTCCCCATTTACCGAATTAACCAAGGCTTTCCCTTCGTAAATCTTCAACGCTGCTTCTAATGCTTCCGAATCAGCCGTATCAATACACAAAGGTACATCAGTTACTTCCATAACATTGCGTAAAACATTCACCAAAAGTTCTGGCTCATCGGCGCCAGGCACACCTGCATTAACGTCTAAAACCAATGCACCTGCATCGACTTGCTTGACTGCGTCTTTTCGCACGATATCAAAATCGCCTTCCTGTAAAGCAGCCAAAACATTCTTTCGACCAGTCGGGTTGATCCGCTCTCCAATGATCACAGTTGGATGATCACGACTGATCTCAACTTTTTTCGCTTTCGAAGTAAGTAGTGTTGTTAAGTTATTTGCCATATCGATTTTTCCTTTTTAAAGAAGTATTTATAAAAATGCCCATGTAAAAAACCAAATAAAAAATCAACCGATTATAAACGAAATAAATTAATAAAACTATATTTTTTTAGACTGTTACGTAAAAATAAAATAAGCAATTATACTCGTCTAAACACAATGGCTTTGTTCCCGATATTTCATAAATTGACTTTTTCTAAACCTTCCAGTGTCTGTTGAACAGTTAACCAACCGGTATCAGGGAACAATTGCACCATCTGCGGTGTAAATTGATTTGACTGGTTGAACACATAAGCTGGATTTCCCTCGCATACTACGCGCCCATCCTGTAATAGGATGACACGATCCGCTAAATTAGCTGCCATTTCGACATCATGAGTCACTAATAAGATCGCTTTACCTTCCGCACGCCATTCTTTCAACATTTTTTCCAGTGCTGTCTTAGAATCGGGATCTAAACCGCGTGTGGGTTCATCTAATAGCAATACCTTTGGACGTGTCACAAGGATCGCACCAAGCGCGATACGTTGTCGCTGACCAACACTCAAATCACGTGGATAACAACCACGTAATTCGTATATATCCAATTGACGCATCAACTCATCCGTCCATCCATTTGTATTTCGCATACCATGGTTCTGTAACGTGATTGTCAACTCATCTTGAACATGTTCAGCAAACAATAAACTATTAGGATCTTGGGGAAGATAGCCGACAAGACGACAAATATCAGCCGGTTCTCCAGCTGTTATTTCATGTCCATCTAACCATACCTGACCGCTTTTTGGTTTCTGAAAACCGACTAACGTTCGCAATAGAGTCGTTTTTCCTGAACCATTCAAACCCATTAAAACAAGGATTTCACCAGCTTTAATTTCTAAGCTAATGTCATCTAAAATAAGTTTTCCATTATAGCCACCGTTAATATGCTCCCCCTTCAACAACGGTTTAAGATTGTTCTTCTCTCCATTGGATGGGATTATGGTCTTGTGTTCTGAGTGAAATTGACTTATAAATGATTGCGCTTCATTGACCGACAACGGAAGGGGAGACCAGTCCAGTTGCTTTCCTAATCTCACCACCGGTGGCGAAAAAGCCATTTGTGGCAGGATCTCTTGGACAGATCCACTGATGACCTCTCCGCTACCACCTTTAAAGTAAACGATCCGATCCGCGTAAGGAAGCGTTCTATCTAGACGATGCTCAGATAATAAGACTGTTAATTGCAGAGAGTCTTTAATTTGTATCACAGCTTGCAGCACTTCTTCAGCGCTTTGAGGATCTAGTTGTGAAGTTGGTTCATCTAAAATCAGGATGCTTGGACTAAATACTAGTGAGGCTGCTATCGCTACTCGCTGACGTTCACCTCCAGAAAGTGAAATGATCGTCCGGTTTCGTAGATGAGATAATTCAAGGATCGCCAAGATTTGATCAACCCGATCTCTGATTTCATCAGGAGGAATACCCGTATTTTCCAAAGAGAAGGCGATATCATCTTCAACACGATCAAGCACAAATTGCGTTTCTGGATCTTGGAACACAAAACCGACCTGCCGGCTCATCATTTTTGGAGAAGCGGTGATCGGATTCAATCCAGCTACCTGGATATCACCCTGAATTTCTCCTCCACTGAAATGCGGTACTAAGCCATTCATACAGCGCAGCAAGGTTGATTTTCCAATCCCTGAAGCGCCACAGAAGAGCACAAACTCACCTTTTTCGATATCAAGATTAATATTCTTGAATACATCAGTTTCAGAAGCAGGATATCTAAACGTCAAATTACTGATATGGATCATGTGCTTCTTTCCTTAGTATATGTTTTCATAAATAAAAATATGATCGCGGGCGCGAGCAATCCAAGGATCAAGGTGCCCGTGATTGGTTCAAAGGGGGGGACACTTAAGCGCGGATAAGGAACATAATACAAAGTCTCCCCAGAAATCCCTGGAATATCCCACACAAAAGGCATTAATGCCAATAAAGAAAATAGGATAATAAAAAAGTCAGAAATATTCCAACTTTCCTTCTTATAAGAACTGCGGGGTGTCTGTTTCCCAATCCACCAGAACGCGATGATGACACCTGCGGAACCTAACGTCAGCAAACCAAATGTCAAATAATAATATGAAGAAGTCACACTGACAATCCATCCAGCAATCAATATTAACAAGCCTCCTAAAATTGAGAGCCTATAGATAAATGGAATGTGAACATCATCAGTGCTGGCAAAACCACGTGCGGTCATTGTTTCTGCTACTTGTATCGAGCGCTCCAACCCACCAATCAACAAAGGCATTGCTAATGGCAACCAATCCTTAATACTGCGCGCCCGAAAGCCACGTACAGCCTGCGCTTCTCGCACTTGGTTTAATTGTCGTCGCGTTTCCGGCGCAAAGGTGATTGCGATCGATGTAATGATCGCAATCGGATAGAAAGCTCTTGGAATCAAATGTATCAGTGAACGCATTGGCAGCGCCAAATTTAGAACAGAAAAGGTAGTCAGCATTCCTGATAAGATCAGACCATTCGTCAACCCATAGACAAATGCTTCGAGAGTCACAACCCCACTCAATAAGGGGATCTTACCAGGGACGGTAAACAAAATCGTCTCTCCAAAATGATTGGTGAAGATATTGAATATCGCGGTGGTAATAACAACAAATAAAGTGAATTTGAGGGGATTAACGAAGAGCTGCTCTTCATCCCCCTGCTCAGCAATCAGCAGATAGACGATCTGTAGAACGAACAGGATTAAGATCAAATAAAGCGGATTACGCGTAACCGAAATGGTTATCAGCGCTGCGGTAGTCCATACAAGCCAAGAATAGGTATGCATTAAGCCGTCTGTCCTTCCATAGGTTGATAGCTAAACCCAAAGCGCTGTTTGAAACGTTGTAAAGCTCGCAGCGTTGCACTGCCTGCCACTAAGATCAGCAGCACATTCCCGAATGAGCGACCTAAATCCCATACAAAAGAGGTCACCATATAGAAAACACTATAATGCTTCACAGCTTCAAGCCAACCTTCCCCCGGTTGATAAAAATGTGCGCTCGGACCGGCGATATATGGCCATGACCACAAATTGATGATCGCACCATACAGCAAACCCCAAAGCGCGCCAAAGATCACTAACACCAGAATCTCACTGAATTTCCCTTCCCCACGTACAAGACGTACGATAGGAACGCACAACGGTGCGCTCATACCAACCCAACCGACTGTAAACATTTGGCTGGGCAGCCAAGGACCAATCCCACCAGTAATCAGTGCAGATGCAAACAAGGTCAATGTACCCATTAAGAAACCAAAACGCCCTCCAAACACATAGCCGGTAAGAATGACCAAGAAGAAGATCGGGCTAAAACCGGAGGGTCCAGGGATTGCAACTTCTATAAACCGCAAAGCAGCATTAATCGCGACCAGCATACCCAATAATGCGATCAACTTGGCATCGACTGCCTGACTTTGCACCTCAAAAAGAATAACAAGTAAACACAAAGCGACCAATAACGAATAAACCAGAGGCGCCTGTCCAGCTCGCATCTCGCTCAGAGGTACATTTTGCTCCAAGCTAGGTGTAAAAAAGGGGTATAGGAAAGAGATTGCACCAAGACTCGTGCTGGCAAAATAGATCAGGAAACTTAAGAGTTTCTCTTTGGTAAGGTTGATCATTTTCTTCGCATAAGCATGAGAATCAATAAGCCTATTCCTAGTCCAACGACCAAGACGATAAAAAACAGATAACCTATCAAACCACCGGTTAAGATGGCAAATTTAGATAACGATTTACCAACGTCAGATGGCTCCTCTACCTCCATCGACTCCATCGTAGAAACTTCCGATAATGCCACAGC
>CAZJMV010000103.1:0-6989 GCA_964547225.1 uncultured Anaerolineaceae bacterium
TTGTCATTGCGAGACCTGCATGCTCTTCGCTCCGTATCCTTGTCATTGCGAGACCTGCATGCTCTTCGCAGGTCGAAGCAATCTCTCTAGACTCATCCACCGCATGCCGAGATTGCTTCGTCGCTTTCTCACACATCCACCTTCATAGCCCTCCCAGACCGCTCCTCGCAATGACAAGTGGGATGTAATGCCGAGATTGCTTCGTCGCTTTCTTCTCCATTCATCTTCACTGCCCATCCAAAACGCTCCTCGCAATGACACGGGGTGCTGGTTGATAATCGTTGAGATTGCTTCGTCGTTCCTCCTCGCAATGACAGGTTCCTTTGCGGCTTTGCGTCTTTGCGTTAAATCCTCTCATACACACACAGCTCCATTAACCATTAACTTGTTTCACCCACTCAAAGCGCGTAAAAGCCGTGGCGGTGTTGGCAGTGCGCACCTGCAGCGCGATCTGCGTAGCAGCTTTATGCGGATTCGGACTGGCTGTATAGCTGATCTCGTCATCAGCAACCCGAAAGCGAATCGTGTCGCCCCGCGTAACGGCGCGCGTGAAATAATCCTGATCCTGCACTAAGCTGACCGCTTGCGAGGCATGCAAAGTAAACGAACCCGCTGTGCGTTCATAGATGCGCATCTCAGTCGGCAGCACCATCAGCCACCAATAATTATCCACATCCACAAGATGTAGCTGAAATCCCCAGCCATACAACCCGCTGGTGATGCCGGTATGCACGAGTGCATCGATCCGAAATTCGCTCACACCTGGATCGATCTCGGTGCTGAGATTGCCGGTCGTATCCATCGTCAGGCAGTTGTCCTGAATGATCATATGCCCGCTGCTTTGCGACCAGGCGCTGGCGCTGACAATGCGCTCAGGGGTGTGATTCTCGATCAAGGTACCGTTAATATCCGTAAAAGAGTCATACAAGCTATGCGCTCGATTGAGCTTGACAGGTCGCATGATCGTTGGCAAATAAGCGTTCATGCGTTCAGCGCCATCCAGCACACACCCTCGCCATTCACGGCTGCATCCACCATCAGCGCGCTGAGATTGCCAACGAATTCCATCACGATGCAATCGCCAGGTTCCAGACGCATCCCGTTGGAGAGGGTCACATCACCCGCGCCGTCATTGCCAACCACGACCACATCCGTGTTCGTATCGAGCGCCTTGATCAGCACTGCCGTGTTGATCGTCTGTGTGCCAAGCGCTTCGGCGCTGCCAGCGCTGCTGACCGTCTTTTGCCCAGTCAATGCGCGGCTCATCGATCATTACCTTTGATCGTCGACTTGCTGTTGACCATTGCGCTGAAGCGTTCTTCAGCGCGTTTGAGGATGATCATCATCTCAAGCAGGCTGCGTGTGTTTACTAGGCTGAGCATATCCTGCCCGGCTGCGGTTTTGCCCTGCTTGAACAATTCCTCCGCTCGGTTGTTCATAGCGATCAATCTTTCTTCTACTCTTGGCATCATTCAACTCCTTTCAATTTCTAACCACTCGCAATTTGCTCTTACACAGAGCTTCATAGAGTTCTTTTCACTGAGATTCACGGAGCTTTTTTTAAGGCTTTCTCTGTGTATCTTTGTGACCTCTCTGTGTGCTCTGTGTTTTTTTCACTGATCGCACAGAGTTCGTTTCACTGAGTTTCACAGAGCTTTTTTTTGGCTTTCTCTGTGTATCTCTGTGACCTCTGCGTGTGCTCTGTGTTTTTTTCACTGATCGCACAGAGTTCGTTTCACAGAGTTTCACAGAGCTTCTTCACTGAGATTCACGAAGCCTTTTTAAGGCTCTCTCTGTGTATCTCTGTGACCTCTCTGTGTGCTCTGTGTAATCTCTTCAAGGTAGCCCTGATAACATGCGCACCAAGGCGATCAACGACAACAATCCACCCCCCGTCGCTAACCCAGCCAATACCTTGAACTGCGTAGCGGATTCCTGCAATCGGCGTAAACGTTCCTCATGATCACGGCGCGCTTCTTCCAATTCGATCAACCGCTGCTCAGATAGCTCCTTATAATGCAGCAGCTCGGCGTTGTTACGCATCAATTCAGCTTTCAATAGATCGATCGTATGCCGCAGCTGTGCGGCGATCAGATCAGTACCAGGATCATTCACACTGACCTCACTTATCCGCAGATTTCGAAAATTTTCAAGGATTTATTATTTGTTCTTTCAGCCATAAAAAACCATCTGCGTATATCTGTATCCATCTGCGTTCATCTGCGCAATCTGCGGATGCCCAACCATCTGCGCAATCTGCGGATGTCTAACCATCTGCGCAATCTGCGGATGTCTAACCATCTGCGTACATCTGCGCAATCTGCGGATGTCCAACCATCTGCGTACATCTGCGCAATCTGCGGATGCCCAACCATCTGCGTTCATCTGCGCAATCTGCGGATGTCCAACCATCTGCGTACATCTGCGTACATCTGCGCAATCTGCGGATGTCCAACCATCTGCGTTCATCTGCGCAATCTGCGGATGATTATCTATCTGCATAATCTGCGGATAAATCCCATTCATCGATCACCTCCTGGATGGCAATCTGCACACTGTTGTTAAAGCGCATCAAAATATGACATTTTCCATACAGCGGACAGAGATGACAATTCTTGAGTTCCTCACGCATCTCGCGAATCGTCAGCACCATATCTTGCGACAGGTCATTCAAATGACAAGTCTTCTGTTCGATCGGACAATCCAAAGGCATCATGACAGATTCATCTCCTCGATCACTTCGTGGAGAGCCTGCTGGATTGCCTGACTGGCGCTTTGCTGTAGCTCTCGTCTTGAACGCAACAGACTCGATAGGCGCGTAGCCGCTAACCCCAAAGCGCGCAAAGTCTCGATCGATTGCCCCAGATCGAGTTCCCCATTCGCCAACTCGAAAACGCGCCGAGTGCTGACGCGCAGCATATCGATCTCCTCGTCCAACGCGCCACGATCGATCCCCGCCAGGTCGCTGCGCTCTATGTTTGTGAAAGAGCCATCGTAAAAGCCGCCAGGGTTGTTTGGGCTTTGATTCTCGTCGCGGGTTGCTCGGTCGGATGATTTGCCTCGAGAGCTCATATCTCTTCTCCAGGTGATTCGATTTATCGATCTGCGTATGCCACTCGACCCATTTTGGGATGAAGGGCTCTCGCCGGAACTGCGCAAGCGGTCCAATGTCTCTCGCAGTTTTTGACCACGGCAATTCGTTCGGAGAGCCCTGATCTCCCCCCAACCTTGGTAAATATCTATTCAAGTTTTGGCGAGATGGCATAGGCTGCCTGATTAGCGATCAGTGCGCTGATAAAGGCGCGTCCGATCGTCAGCGCGCCCTGCTGGTTGCAGGTCAGGTTCACGCTCATCTCGCCGCCCAACCCCATACAAGCCATCCCATAGGCGCCAATACTGGTCAGCGCCAATAGACCCAGCATGATCAAGCGCTTGGCATTCGGCTCCAGCGGCTCAAACCAAGCCGCAAAACCAGGCAGGTAGGATGCAAATAGGGTAAGCATGATGCCGGTTACAGCAGACAAACTTTCAACACTCATAATACACTCCTTTCCTAAACAAAATAATTTCCACCACGTTCAGGTTGGTTGACGCTGCCATGGGTGTGACAGCGCTTTTTGATTTGATCATATTTTAGAACATATTTTCTATTTTTCAAGCCCCCAAGCGTATGATACCCCGTAGTAATTGTTTTTAGAGAAGTGGATTAGACTGGTGTGGGATGTTGAAACCCTTAGCATATATCTTTTTTTATCAATTAGCAATGAATAACCAGAAAGCGGCGAAGAATCTCATCTGTCCGCCTCAAGAACCTTCGTCGCATTTTTATTTTATCTAATTGTTTGTTATTCTAGATCTATCAAGAGTTGCAAAGCTCTTTTTTACATTCTCTAATACAAATTGGATAATTTGAATCTAAAGGTGAACAGACGTAATCGCAGATTCTACAATCACTTTCTTCTGCTGAAGCGCCGCTGCGCAAACCGCTGCGGATATGGATGGCATTCATCTTGAGATTTTTTGATTTATTTTCCGACATGATTGGCTCCAATCATAATGGTTCAATATTAAACAAATCTACAGGCTTCTGAGTTCTTACATATATTTGTACATTCACGATATTTGTCCCAATCGCGATCAAAATAATCATCCTTGCATTTATTAACGCATTGGTTACATGCAACATAATCAAAACCGCTGCGTAAACCGCTGCGGATATGGATTGTGTTCACCTTGATTGACTTAACTTTGTTTTGCAACATAATTGGCTCCTTTTTAACAAATATTTCTGCAATTATCAAAAATGCAATCTTCTAGAATTCTTTTGTCAGGATGATCATAATTATCACAATAGCATTTCTTTTTACAATCATGACATGCATCACCACTGCGTAAACCGCTGCGAATATGGATGGCGTTCACCTGGATAAATTTTGGTTTGTTTTTCGACACGATTTTCTCCTTATTAACAAAATTGTCTATTACCTCTATTTAAACACTGATCATAAATTACTTTGTCGTGATGTCCAAAAACGAAATCATCTTAACAAGCACTCTTACACGATTGACAATCGTCGCCACTGCATACACTTGTGCGGAACTGTAAAGTGATGAGCTGAGAAGTATTTGGTTTGATGGTATTCAATTTTATCATCTGATCAGCAATGGTTTAAATCACATAAACTTTTACAATACTCGTATTGTTCAGGGGTATAAGTTCCTTTTTTTAAATTACTATCACATAACGAATTGCAAAATTCACAGACCATACCGCTGCGTATACCTGTGCAGACTGACAAAACATTAACCTTCTTGTTTTCTAGTTTGACTTTTATCATACTTTTTCCCTTTTTCTAATTGTATTAATATGATTCCCATAACAGGTTATCAATAGTTTATGCAATAAATATACTTTCGTCAATACGATAATTGACGTAGATTGCGCGGCATATCGTTACCCTTCAATCCATAGCAGTGTCAAAATGACGCCCCTCTCCCCAAAAAAAAAATCCACCCTGCATTAACCATTAAATAATAAACTATTAACCATTAATCCCCACTCCTCGGCGATCTGCACCGCGTTCAACGCGGCGCCCTTCCTGAGATTATCCGCCACAATCCATAAATTGACCCCATGGTCGAGCGATTCATCCTTCCTGATCCTGCCCACGTAAACATCATCCTTCCCTGCCACAACCGCGGGCATCGGATACTCCCCAGCAGCTGCATCATCAACAACTTTCACACCGGCAGTCTTTGATAAAAGTTCTCTGATCGCTTCTACGCTGACCTCCTGCTGAAATTCGATATTGACCGCTTCGGAATGCGCTCGCACGACCGGCACACGCACACAGGTTACGCTGATCTTCAAACTCTCATCACCCAGGATCTTGCGTGTCTCATGGAGCATCTTATGTTCCTCTTTAGTATACCCATCCGGCATAAAGACATCAATCTGCGGCACCATATTCAAGGCGCTCTGATACGGAATTGGCTTCTCTGCTCGAAAATCTTTCACCCGACAACATGCCTCACCGTCACGCCTCGCTAAGGTTAATTGCTCACACTCCTGCCATAATTGATCCACAGCGGCATTCCCCCACCCCGAGACCGCTTGATAAGTGGAAACAACCACACGCTTGATCTTGCTTAATTTACGGAGCGCATTAAGCACGACCACCATCTGGATCGTTGAGCAGTTCGGATTAGCAATGATCCCCGGATGTTTAATCATCATATCTGGGTTGACTTCCGGCACGACTAATGGGATATCTTGCTCCATTCGAAAGGCGGAACTGTTATCGATCACAACCGCACCCAACCTCACAACAATCGGAGCAAATTGTTTGCTAGTGGCTGCCCCAGCGCTGAACAAAGCGATATCGACCCCTTCAAATGCCTCTTTGGTTAATTCATGCACAGGTACAGATTCCCCACGGAAGTTCATTTTCTTGCCTAATGATCGCGTCGATGCTAGCAGACGCAGTTCCCTGACTGGAAACTGTCGCTCTTCAAGGATTGCGATCATCTCACTGCCCACCAACCCCGTCGCCCCTACTACTGCAACTGTGTACTCATTCATGCGCGCTGTTTTGTCCTTTCGTGAACGCTGTCAAAAAGATAGGTATTTGTCAATTATATCACCAGGCGCGCAGAGTATATTAAAAAGAAAAACCGCTAAGACGAAAAGGAAGGAGTGGCAATCGAGAACAACGGATTCCACACCCCCACAATCTTACTGTAACATACCGACCGCTCATCATAGTGACAAGTAAAGGGTATTGGTGGTCAGGATATTTTTTTTATATCAAGCTAATCCCCTAAATTATTGAAATCAATAACAATCGGTCCGCTTACACTTATCAAGACAAGTTAAATAATCCTTTGGTAGCATGCTTTCCATGGATTTCTCGGCACATCTATCGATACACTTTCTACATTTTTGCTCATTAAATCCACTACATAATCCGCTACGGATGTGGAGGGCGTTGATCTTGGGGGGTTTTGATTTGATTGGTGACATTTTTTTCCTTTCAGCCATTGATATAAGATGATCCTCATAAAGGATTATCAATAGTTTATGAGGAAATGTCATTTCCGTCAATGTGATTTTTGACGTAGTTTATGGGTATAGCGGTTTTGATTTTAACTGCAATTAGACCAAATTTGGATGCGCTCTCACAACATCGCGAAGGTTCGGGGTCATCATCATCTAAACTTTCGTAAGGTTCAATATCGAGTACCAATTTGCGTCATGCTGAGGAGCGCCCCCATACATTTGCTGCCTTCATCCATAGACAATCCCTCCTTTTGTCATGCTGAGGAGCGCCCGCATACATTTGCTGCTTTCATCCTTAAAAAAGCGACGAAGCATCTCGTCAATGCAGCGCGAGACTCTTCGTCGCTTTATTATTTATAGTGGTAATCCATGGATGTTGACCGCTCCTCAGAGTGACAGGTATAGCATATTGTCATGCTGAGGAGCGCCC
>CAZJMV010000104.1:0-10359 GCA_964547225.1 uncultured Anaerolineaceae bacterium
ATGACAGAAAAATTACCCATGTATGGTGGACAAGCAGTTATCGAAGGTGTAATGATGCGTGGGAAAAGTTCGCTAGCTGTTGCCATGCGAGCTCCAGACCAGAATATTGTGATCCACACAGAACCACTTTCCGGTATCTATAAAAGCAAAATCATTAAGATCCCTTTTTTACGAGGGCTAATTGGATTATGGGATGCACTTGGCTTGGGAATGCGTGCCTTGACGATCTCGGCAAATACTCAAACAGGCGAAGATGAGAAACTTGAAGGACCAGCTCTCTATCTCACCTTGATCGTCTCGCTTTCATTTGGAATTGGATTATTTTTCTTGGCGCCAGCTCTCGTCGGGCAATTGAGCGAACGCTATCTTGGATTGAATGCTTGGTGGGGGAATCTCATCGAGGGGCTTCTACGTCTATTCTTAGTTGTAGGTTATATCTGGGTTGTTGGGTTTATGCCTGATATTCGACGAGTATTTGCTTATCATGGCGCTGAGCATAAAGTGATAAATACGTTTGAAGCGGGAGACGAATTAACACCAGAGGTGGCTGCAACCCATTCTCTGGAACATCCTCGTTGTGGAACAGCATTTCTATTGACTTTGGTTTTATTATCAGTGGTTTTATTTAGCTTGCTGGGACCTTTGCCGGTAGAGTGGCGCCTTCTAAGTCGTATTTTATTGTTACCGGTCTTGGCAGGAATTGCGTATGAATATCTTAAATGGACAGCGAATCATCTTGATTCAGCTTTTGTTCGTTTTATCATCAAGCCAAACCTGGCTTTGCAGCGTCTCACAACCCGTGAACCTTCTCTTGAAATGCTTGAGGTCTCCATTGCTGCCTTCAATGCAATGCGCAGCGAAGAGGATTTAGTTACCTGACATCGATAGATCATTCCCCGATGATCTGCAAAACTATTTTTCTTTTTCTGGAGCGATTATCAAAATCGACGAAGATCACTTGCTGCCAGGTTCCTAGTGTCATTCTTTGATTGATGAATGGAACGGTTAGAGAAGCTTTTAGAATGGCTGCTCGTAGGTGACTATGTCCATTACCATCTCCCCAACGTGCGTTATGTGTATAAGGTTGTTCAGGAGGTGCAACTTGGTCGAAATATCTCTTTAAATCTCTGAGGCAACCCGTTTCATATTCGATTGTAGTCAATCCACTGGTTGATGAAGGGGAGAAGATGGTCACAATACCATCAGATAATCCTGACTCAGATAATGTCATATTGATTTGTTCGGTGATGTCAATCATATCAGCATTACCTTGCGTCGATATTGATATTGATGAGCTAATTACAGTCATTTTTTCCTCTTGATGGTTTTTTGAGTATAGAGAAGAACCGGATTCATATTCTTGTGTATATCAACGAGTTGATTTCTGTTATTGAAGTCCACAATCTTTAGATCATGATATTAATTCTCCTAAAGAGTATACCAGCAGTTTTAAATGTCCAAACATAATTAAGTCCTAAAAGTTGAATAGATATCATTCTTTTGGCTGGTACAATACTAACCGAAAAACGTTTCCCTTTTTTGGAGCAAACCATGCCTGTAAAGATATACTTGCGTGAAAAAGAATTTTTAGTTCGTCATGGAATTTCGTTGAGAAGTGCATTGAAAAAGCTGAATATTCTGTCTCAATCTGTTTTAGCCACTCGGCAAGGTGAGTTGCTTACTGAAGATGTGATGCTCAATGATGGTGATGTAATCACGCTCATACCTGTCATATCAGGTGGTTGATGCTTACGAATATGGCTAGAAGAAAAAAAAACAATATTCATTTTTAATGCTCAATTTTTAAAATAATCGATGAAATGTCGTAAATGCGATCTTAAAGCAGTAATAAATATGCGTCAGCACAAACTCGGTTTGTGTAAACAACATTTCTTGGAATGGATTCCGGATCAAGTTGAACGCTTTATCCATAAATATGCTATGTTCAATCATTCTGAAAAAATCCTGATTGCTATTTCAGGCGGTAAGGATTCGCTTTCGCTTTGGGATATCCTTTGGAGACTTGGTTATAAGGTAGATGGGCTCTATATTGACCTCGGAATAGATGAAGGTATTCAATATTCAGATCAATCTAAGCGACTTACAGAAGAATTTGCAAATGAACGCAATCTTTCCTTGCGTATTGTTGATTTCAAACAAGAATATGGTGAGACCATCCCTGTAGTAGCTGCACGTACAAAACGTGGAAAGGAAAAACCGTGTGCTGTTTGTGGATTAGCCAAACGTCATGTCATGAACCGAATTGCGCGTCAATATGGTTATGATGTTCTGGCTACTGGACATAATCTTGATGATGAAGTATCGGTGTTATTTGGCAATACATTAAATTGGCTTTCGGATTACTTGGTGCGTCAATCTCCAGTCTTGGAAGCTGATCGTTCGGGATTGGTGAAGAAGGTAAAACCTCTTTGTCGCATCTATGAACGCGAGATGGCAGCTTATGCTCTACTGCGCGAAATTAATTACATCCATGATGAATGTCCTTTCGTATCGGGATCGAATACTATTTATTATAAAGAAATATTTAATCAGATAGAAACAGAACGCCCTGGAGCAAAACTGGCTTTCTATATTTCCTATTTGAAAGCAAAAGAAGATGGTTTGTTTTCTGATAAAAAAGAAATGGTCGAAGAGAAAATTCATTCCTGTCCAAGTTGTGGTCAACCAACAACGACACCTGGAGAATGTGCTTTCTGTCGGATGATGAATACCTCAATGAAAAAGAAATGAAAAACCGGAAAGCAGATCAATAGCTTATCCGGTTTTTCAGAGAGATCATGTTTTTACGCTGCTTCTAGATAGTGTTCCACTTCCCAATCTGAAACTTTCATTCGATACTCTTCAACTTCAGCCCACTTGGCGCGCCAGAATGCCTCGTAAATTTGAGGTCCCAAAGCATCTCGCAAAACCTGATCTGATTCTAATTCCCGTAATGCCTCTGCTAGCGAACCAGGTAACTCTTCAATACCGCGTTCCATTCTCTCTTGATCTGTGAATTGATAGACATTGATTTGATTAAGTGGTTCTGGGGGTTTTAAATGATTATCGATACCGTCAATTGCAGCCGCCAACATTACGGTAAATGCTAAATACGGGTTTGCAGTTGGATCGGGGAATCGCAACTCTGCTCGTACAGATTTTTGTCTACCAGGTGAATAATGGGGAATACGAATAAGTGCAGAACGATTTATTTGTGCCCATCCCACATATACAGGTGCTTCATATCCTGGGACAAGTCGTTTGTATGAATTCACGGTTGGAGCGACAATCGCGGATAGGGCGCGTGCATGTTTTAGTTGTCCAGCGATGAAACCATAGGCTAATTCAGATAAATGAAATTGGTTATTATTATCAAAAAAGAGATTATTTCCATCTGTATCAAATAGAGATTGATGACAGTGCATACCTGATCCGTTGATACCGTATATAGGCTTTGGCATAAATGAGGCGACCAATCCATACTGGGCAGCAATTGCTTTAACAGTGTATTTTAATGTCAATACATTGTCAGCCGTTTGTAGTGCATCTCCGAAACGGAAGTCAATCTCGTGTTGTCCCAAGGCTACTTCGTGGTGCCCCATTTCTATGTCTAGACCCATATTAGACAACGCCCACATAAGTTCTGTACGAACCCTTACAGCTTCGTCGTTCGCTGAAAAATCAAAGTATCCACCGACATCATGCGGTACGGGATGAATGCTCTGTAAATCATTACGCTTAAATAGGAAGAATTCAGGCTCCGGACCAACGTTAAACATCCAGCCTCTACCCTTAATCTTGTCTAGCAATTGCTTCAAGGTGCCGCGCGGATCACCGGAGAAAGGATTCCCATCAGCCATATAAATATCGCAAAAAATTCTACCGCGTTTTCCCTCTTCTGGTGACCAGGGTAATACTGCATACGTATCTGGATCTAAAACAAGTCGCATATCACTTTCTTGGATACGTGCGAAACCTTCCACAGAAGAACCGTCAAACCAAACACCTTCTTCGATAGCGGTTTCTACTCTTTGTGATGGAATATCGACACTTTTTACAGCACCTGTGACATCTGTAAACTGTAGGGAAATAAACTTTACGCGATCTTCTTTGATTCTTGACAACAATTCGTTACTATTCATAGCAGCCTCCTTTGAAGACAATCTTGTCATTCTAACCAACAGAACCATATTAGTCAATATAACGGAATGACTTAATTTTTCATTGTTTGTATTTTTCCTTGTGGAATCTATTAGCTTGCGGTATGCTTAATCTATCTAGGGAGTGGTTGGGTCCCGGTGGGCTCCCCGGTCTTCAAAACCGGTGACGGGTCGCTTTGCGAGCCGTGGTGGGTTCGACTCCCATCCGCTCCCGCCTTGCTTTAATAAAATAATGTACAATCAAACGCAAAAATGGTAGAGTATAAAAATGTCTGACAATTTAATAGATACTGAAATTCTAACTCCCTTAGTATCTAGGGTATTTAAGATTGAGGATGTCACTCGCGGTGGATCTAAAGATAATTATCTAGTACGTTATCGGGGAAAATTGATCATAGATTCTGTCTCCGCATATGATGCACTGGCGAAATCGCTTAAATATTATCGGATTACACCTTTATTTAGAAATGAAAAAGATCAACAAATTATTCTACTAATTAATGGTGTCATTGAACCAAAACCTTCCAACCCTTGGGTAAACTTAATTCTATTTATGATCACATTTTTAAGTGTGATATTTGCGGGCGCTTTGTATGCCTATGATGGTCCTGAGCCAAATAGTATTTCCGATTTACTGGCTTCAATTTTATTTTCTTTACCAAAAGGGATCCCGTTTGCCATTAGTCTGTTAACCATTCTGTTAGCGCATGAATTCGGACATTATTTGGCGGGTCGTTACCATAAAACGCATGTCACATTACCATACTTTCTCCCTTTACCCTTTAGCCCTTTTGGCACATTAGGCGCTTTCATCCAATTAAAAGAACCCCCGAAAAATAAACGCGTCCTTTTAGATATTGGTTTAGCTGGACCAATTGCTGGTCTGATCGTTGCTATACCAGTGCTGTTCATTGGTCTCTCCCTCTCACAGCTAACTCCAATTGAGTCTACCCCGGGTTTAATCCTGGAAGGAAATTCAATCCTTTATTTGGCATCAAAATACCTTATGTTTGGTAAGTTGTTGCCAGAACCAATTCATTACGAAATTACACCTTTTCTTTATTGGATCCGCTATTTCTTTACCAGTCAACCGATTCCTATTGGTGGGATGGATGTCCTGATCCATCCGGTCGCCTGGGCTGGTTGGGCTGGATTGTTAGTCACAGCGTTAAATCTTATCCCGGCTGGTCAATTGGATGGAGGACATGTAATATTTACGTTATTTGGTCATCGCGCAAAATCTTTTTTCCCAGTTATCTTGGTCGCATTAGTTGGCTTGGGCTTTTTCTGGAATGGTTGGTGGCTTTGGGCTGTTCTCCTGTTTTTCTTAGGTCGCGTTTACGCAGAACCTCTGGATCAAATCACAGAACTAGATGAACGCCGTCGAGCTTTTGCTATCCTCGGTGTTGTAATATTTATCCTAACCTTTACGCCAGTCCCTCTTTATCAGGCATTGGCAGTAGGTATCCCGTAATCTTCTCATCATTTCCTTACATCTCTGAAAGATAATCATTGACTTCTCTTGTCGGAGGGGGACGCTTATGCTACACTTTTTAGATTGATATGGCTGAAGACCGAATGCTTCAGGAAGCGATTGACGCGATCCGAGCGGGGCAGCTTATACGCGCACGCGACCTAATAACTCGATTATTGAATGTTGACCAAAAGAATCCTGAATATTGGCTCTGGTTGAGTTCGGTTGTTGATTCAACAAATGAAAAAATCTATTGTTTGAAGAACGTTCTTAAAATTGATCCTGAAAACCCCTATGCTCACCGAGGCTTGATCTTACTTGGGGAGCATATCTCAGATGTACATGTTGATCCTGTCCCAAACCAAAAAAGAGACTGGCAAATTGATGTTCAAAAAATCGATGAACCGCGTGGTTTTAGAGCATTTTGGGCAAATCCAATATTCCGGTTTGTGTTTATTACTTCTTTAACAGTTTTTGTTATCGCCTTCCTTACCTTTGGTACTGTTAGGTTGAATGAAGTGCTACAGAAACCCGTTGTTTATATTCCTACCAATACTCCTGGTTCATCTCCAACCTTTACATATACTCCAACCGTGAAGAATTATTCGCAAATACCTATTACAGCCACACCCTCTTTTGAAGGTCCTCAACCGCTTTGGATGAGATTAGAAGCAACCTATACCCCAACACCTTTATATGTGAATACCCCTCACCCTGCTTATGAAGCTTATTCGATGGCACAACAAGCTTATCAGATGGGAGAATTGGATTCAGCATTGGAGTTATTTCATCAAGTCGCCACAATGATTCCGGATGCTCCAGATATCCCCTTTTTTATTGCGGAGGTTTCTCGCCTAAGAGGGGATCATCATAATGCGCTTTCAGCCTACAATAATTCTCTTGATATTGATCCGAATTTTGCCCCAGCTTATTTAGGGAAAATCACCATTGAACACTTTCTAGACCCCCAAAAAGATATATTAAAGGAGTTATCGACTACGATTAACTTGGACCCGAATTTCGCTCAAGCTTTTCTTACTCGAGCTGATTACTTGATTGATCTAGGCGATTTTTCTTTAGCGGAGGAGGATATTCAAACTGCTTCAAGTTTAATACCTGAATCTCCATTGCCTCATCTGTTAAAAGCAAAACTATTCTTGATCGAAGGAAAGAACCAACAAGCTTTGGTTGAAGCGCGTCAGGCGCTAATTATTGATGAGACTATCCTTGATACTTACCTTGTACTTGCAGAAGCTGCTGCTTTAAGTGAAGCCTTTGAGGAAGCAGCGGACGCAATTCAAATCTATCTTGAATATGAACCTAATGACCCTACTGCTTGGTGTATTCAATCTCAAACCTATCTTATAAAGGGTGAGTTCGAACAGGCGATCGATGCTGCGGATCTGGCGATACTATTGGACAGGAATTACACCGACGCATATCTATTTCGTGGTATGGCTTATATTGAAATGGATGAAGGACAAAAAGCTATTAATGACATCTATAATGCAAAAAGCTTCAATCCGGGTTCTTATGAGATTAATCTTCAATTTGCTCGCGCATTACTCTCTGCAGGGCGTTTAGGAGACGCATTATCTCAGATCAATCGAACGTTTGATTTAGCTACACAAACACAAGATGATCTGAAAATGATCCGTCTATATTTCACTCGCGCGATAATATACGAGGCAATCGGGAATGAACCTTCAGCTTTGAATGATTGGAATAAATTATTGGAGTTTTCGCAGAATTCTGTACCAAGCGATATATGGCAAACTGCTGAAAACCATGTCAATTCCAAAAACTCAAGCACACTATCTCCCACTGAAAAAAAAACCGCAACGTACTCTCCTTCGTCAACTGAGATGAAATCACCGAGCGAAACCCCATAAAATCTTTCATGCTCGCATAACAAAAATTCTAACCGGAGCTCTAATATAAGAGAATTGTTTGAATCATCAAAGCGCCCTTGTCAAGCCTTTTCAGGCGCGCTATAATTTTGGATTGCAGAAAACCTATATTTCTCAATTTATAGGTTGAGGTGAAACATGCCCATTTATACTTATCGTTGTTCGGATTGTGGTTTTCAATTTGATCAACAGCAAAAATTTACTGACCCTCAACTCACTCGTTGTCCTGAATGTGGAAAGAAAGCCTTACACAAAGTATTTCAACCTGTGGGAATTGTGTTTAAGGGTTCTGGCTTTTATGCCACTGATAATCGTTCTCCATCTGGAGCAAATCGATCCTCAAATAATCATAAGGAGGATGGCGAAAGTAAATCAAAAGAAAACGAAACTAAGAGTGAAAAAGACACTAAAAAGAACGCTGAAAAGAGTGCCGAAAAGACAGGGGCATCCAAAGATTAATTCTATTGCAGATTATTAATACAACCTATTAATTTTCGAGACATATTGGATAAATTGAAAACACCTCTAAATGAGGTGTTTTCTTGGTTATATGTTGTTTCTAATGATTAGCATAACAAGAATATAAGATGTCTCCGAGTATATTGTCACCTTCAAATAGAAATAATAATTATCTATATGCATATTTCAATTATAATTGGGAAAGTTGCTGATATATCTTTTTCTAGAATTAATTGGGGCGTTTGGTATGGATCATAAAATACATTTCGTTCAAAAAGGTCTCGTTACGTTGTTTGGTTTAATTCTAATCATTTCATCATGTAGGTCACCGCTTGATATTTCTCAAGTTGTCGGCAAACCTACAGATACAGCGGTAAATATTCAAGGCATCGTTCAACAAACACTCAATGCTTTTACAGCAGTTGCTCTCGAAAGTACCAATGCAAACAATCTCTTACTCAACGAAACCAGTACCAGCATATCTCTGCTGCCTACAGCAACAATGACCGATACACCCTCTCCTTCAGTCACAAGTCCTAGGGATGATCCATGTTTCTTTTCCTATTATCCAAATACCTTGCAAATTCGTTGGAACTATAAAAGGGAAACACAGACTTTGCCTGTCGAGCAGTATGAAATGTATTTTGAACGTATTGCCCCCGAATCCTTTGTTGAATACAGGCAATTTGATTCTCAACAGTTGCAAATCGTTTGGTATTGTACTCCCGAGGGTTTAGTCCAAAACCAGTTCACACAAATGAGTATCCCAGGAATACCAGAAGGATTTCCGCTTCAGACAAAAGAATACCATGGAATTACCTTTCCTAAACAAGAGTACTTTATCGTAGGCGCTGCCTGGGAAACCGCTTATAGTCTACAAGGAAGTATGTCTACCGATGCAGGAGAAATGAAAGCGGAAATCAAGATTGTGGTTGAAAATACACTCACAGCTATGGAAGAAATTACGTTATCTTTTGGTACTTATCCTCAAGCAGCACGAGTTGATGCAGTAGTAACTATGCTGATCGATACACAAATTGGCAGTTTATCTGGTCACACTACTGAAATAACGCAGGATTATTCTGCTTGGTATGCGGAAGGTATCGGTAAAGTAAAATCCGTTGCTAGGGAACAAGCAGGTGATATTATCATTGAATTATTTTCCGTAAAGTAATTTCCTATAATTTAAATAATTTTCGAGTTCACTTTTAGCCAAGCGGAAAATCCTTTGCATAGTCTAAGGCAACTTGCCATTGATCATCCTTTTCCTCAAACGACCACCAAGCTGACAAGAATGCTTGTACATATCCC
The DNA here is from genome assembly GCA_964547225.1 of uncultured Anaerolineaceae bacterium. Taxonomy (GTDB): domain Bacteria; phylum Chloroflexota; class Anaerolineae; order Anaerolineales; family UBA4823; genus CAZJMV01. Next base: position 9,315 of record CAZJMV010000104.1, read on the forward strand.
CATGCCAGAATACGATGATAGTCGAATCCCAATTCTTCTGAAAACTGTCTTGCTCGATTAAGGATAAGCTTCTTCCGGTTTAGTGCTTGCTGTATCGAATTTCGTGGATTTCTTAACCAAGCTCCACATTCATAAACCTTGTCACCGATGACACCTTTAGGGTCAATCGCAAGCCACGGTTCGCGTTTAGCAGAAAGGATATTCCAATGATGAAGATCTCCATGTAAAAGTACTTTGTTTGAGGTAGATTTTTTCAAGTTATTCAGTATCTCTTTTACTTGCTCTAAATAGGCAGTAGTAATATTCACAGTCCATTCAATCTCTTGTGCTTGCATTTGTCGGAAGGCACGCTCAAACCAGGTGTCTGTGGTTATGAAATCGTTTCTAAATGGTTTTGATTGATGGATTTTATGTATCAATCGACTGGCAATATGGGTTGCTTCCTCATCATCCTTAATATTATATAGAGGCTCTCCAGGTTTAAGTGCTTCTACCAACAAAGCACCATGATTGGCACTCGATTTAATAATATTTGCTGTTCCATTGCCAGAATAATATTTCAATGCATTGATTTCTGAAGTTAATTCTGGGTTTGGAACGCCGACTTTTAATACCATCTCTAAACCCTTCGCATTTCTCACTGTGCTGATGAAGTTGTATGAAAGGTTTTCAAAGGGGTGCAATAATTCAATATCCCAATCAGTACATATCATATCAAGCAGGAATGAGAGTTCTTCTAGCCATTTAACACCATCTTCTCTATATGTGTTTCTAATCCGTTGGATAAATGTCTCAGATAAATGAATTTTTTTCATGGTATACTGATTATAATTTGAAGGATACAATCGCTCGAGTATTGAAATACTTAATATTGTAAAGGAAAAAACAGTAGCGCTTGACAAACACTACACATAAAGTTAAAATGGTCGCGCTATAGGAAAATAGGAAAATTTACTCCAGCCGAGATAGCTCAGTTGGTAGAGCACATGACTGAAAATCATGGTGTCGCCAGTTCGATTCTGGCTCTCGGCATTTTGAAGAAAAA
>CAZJMV010000105.1:0-22882 GCA_964547225.1 uncultured Anaerolineaceae bacterium
GGTGGAGGCTGTTTTTGGTGCTTAGAAGCTATTTATGATGAATTAAAAGGCGTCATTGAGGTTGAATCTGGTTACTCAGGTGGACATGTTAGCGATCCTACTTATCAGCAAGTTTGTTCCGGAACGACGGGTCATGCTGAAGTTGTACAAATTACATACGATCCAGAGAAGATTTCTTTTGAAGAAATTTTAGAGGTTTTCTTTTCTATTCATGACCCAACGACACTAAACCAACAAGGTAATGATGTCGGAACACAATATCGTTCTGTGATCTTCTATCATAATCAAGAGCAGAAAGAGATCGCTGAAAAGGTTATTGAAGAAGTGGAAATGGATGGTGGCTGGGGAAGACCAATTGTTACTCAAATAATGCCTTTTGAAGTTTTTTATCCTGCAGAAGACTATCATCAGGAATATTATTCATTTAACATTCATCAACCATATTGTCAGGTTGTGATTACACCAAAGATCCAAAAGTTTCGTAAAAGATATTTGTCTCAATTAAAAATTTAAAACAAGTGGTTTGGACTTGTATGTTGTCCTTTTTTTTAAAGAGACTTCAGTCTATTTGTGTATCGATTGCTGGGGTTTTCCCCTTGGGTTCAAATTCAGTTTCCTCTTCATCTCCCGTAATCATCCTCGATTGTGATTTGGGGATGCTAAGATAAAAGGTGCTTCCTTTACCGAGATGGCTCTCCACCCATACTTTACCTTTATGGCGATCAGCAATTGATTTTACGATCGTCAAACCAAGACCTGTGCCTCTGTCGTCGGGCGAATTTTGGTGTCCTCCGCGGAAGAAGCGCTCAAATAGACGCGGTTGATCCATAGGAGATACACCTATTCCTGTATCAGCCACGCTGATCAGGATACCTATTGGTTGTTCGCTGACCTGAATATGCACTTTTCCTTCGGGTCGTGTATACTTGACGGCATTTTCTGTCAGGTTCTGTATCGCTTGTTGAATGAGCGCTTGATCAACTTCGATCAAAGGAATTGTGTCAGGAATATCTGTGGTAAGTTGGATATTCTTCTGAGTAGCTTGTAGTTGTAAGGCGCCGATCACTTTTTCAATGATCTCCTCTACCGAAGCCATTTCGAGTTTCAATCCAATGCCTGCCTCAATACGTCCTAAGTCTAGCAAGCTATTGACTAAGTGAGACATATTCTCCACACCATCAACGATCATGCGTACATAATTCTGTTGTTTTTCGTTTAATTGCCCAACCATCTCAAGCATGGTGGCATATCCCCGCATCAATGTCAATGGAGAGCGCAAATCATGACTAACGGTTGATACGAATTCAGATTTTAATGCGTCTAATTCTTTAAAATGAGTGATATCCCGTAAAACACATACTCTACCAACGAGTTGTCCTTCCGTTTGAACACGAGTCGCGGCTGCAAGATAAGTGTTCCCAGTTTCAAAAGTTAGCTCAATCGATTGTTCATCATCGCTATTTGATAGAAGGAGATCGATAAGTTCAGGTTGTTTTAGGATTTGATCAACAGGGGTTCCTTCTTCAGTTTCTACACTAAAATCTAAGACTTGCCAAGCAGCCGGATTGGCAAGTAATAAACAATCACTTTGATCGGTCACTAAGATTGGATCGGGACTCGACGAAAGTATAGCTGAGAGTTGTTGACGTCTGATTTCGGAATTCATGAACAAACGAGCGTTCATGATTGCTAAAGTAGCGTGTCGGCTTAAAGTGACTAAGAAGCGAACCTCTTCTTCGGTGAAGCTATGGGGATCGTCAAACGCAATCCAAAGTGATCCGTAGTAATCGTCTTCATTACGCAGCGCTAATGCAATCAATGATTCTGGTCTGATCGACCCAGAAGGAAAATTGATCAAACGGGGTCTTAATAAGTTGGGTAAGACCAAGCGTTCGATTTGTCGAGTTAGAGCTAAAATTTGGTTATCTAGTTCTTTATATTTATTTTGTGATCGACCTAGTCCAAAACAAATAGGGTGTTCAGAATCGCCTTCAATAGAGGGAACAGTAGTTGGTGTGATAACGATCCTTGCAGCATTTGCGCCAGTAGCAAGAGCAGCTTCTAAAACAGGTTGTACGGCATTGGTGATCTCCAGGCTAGAAGCTACGCCTTGACTTACGATCAACAAACGGTTTAGTTCTTCTAGTCGATCTTTCAGATTGATCCTCATTTTCTCGAATGCATATCGTAGTTTTCCTACCTCATCCACACCTTCCACTTGGAGAGGCGTCTCTAATTGCATTTGGGATAGTCTATCCGCTTCACCTGCGAGATTTACAAGCGATCCTGTGACTGCATTGATACTCAAGCGAAGAAGCACAATCGCGATTATTGATAAGATAATGATCATGCCTACTAAGGGAGTCGCGATCGTTAAAGCAAGTTGTTGGGCGCGATAGGATGGGATCCCGAGTATGATTGACCAGGCACGACCAATTGCTGGTTGGTAGTAATAGAGCATGCGCGTACCATCTGAGGACATACTCTCGTAGAAGGATGGTAAGTCAGAAAGCTCTCCCATATAGGTTGTCATCACCATAGAAGGATTGGTATGATAGACAATATGTTTATCTTCGTCGAGCAAAAAGCCAATTCCATTTTTTCCTGTGAATTTATTTAAGCTTGCAATGATTGGTTTTGTGATCGGGTTATCAATCGGGTTCGCACGACCTACAAGAACGCCTTTGATCGCTTCATTCTCGTCGAAGATGGTTGCGATAAACGATATTTGAGCTGATTCCTGAAGATTGGTACCTGGAACAGTATAGGTTTGGAATGGTACACCACTTAGAGCTAATTGGATCCCCATCTGTTCGGCAGCGGGTGCGTTTTCTGCTAAATAATAACTGGTGGGGTAGCTTAATAATAATTTTCCTGTCTTATCAAGAATACTCAATTGATTAAAAAATGGAACCGATTGAACATATTCTTGTAGTTTATTATTGAGCGCGATTTCTTCATCGCTCCAAATTTCTGGATCAGAAGCGATGAGCTGAATTAGATTCTGACCAGTTTCGAAGAAGTATGGGATATTTTCAGCAGCGAGTTCAGCCGCATTTGCCATCTCGGATTCAATGGAATCACGCGCTACCTTTCCTGAGACGATCCAACTTCCAGCGATTAACACCAAAACAAGTACGACACCTAGGGGAGAGAGACTGACCAGAAAGCGAGCGTTAAGACTTTGTTCTGATGGAGATGGAATGAGAGTATTAGGCTCTTGCCATAGACTGGGAAGCTTTAATTTGATCAGTTCAGCAATCAATCCTCCCAATAAAAGCTCCAGTCCAATCGTAATACTTAAGCCTCCGAGGTTGGAAATAGCATAATCTAACCGGTTAACTAAAGTGCCTTGAATGAAAGCTGGTGTGATGATCAGATGGAGGACAGGGTATAACAGTGTAAGGATCAGGGATGTAATCAGAGGATGGCGAAGAAGTCGATAGAATAAAGTGCGATAAGATTGTCTTACTGCTACACTATATACCATAGCAATAAAAGCCAAAGCCATGGGGGTGTATAGATTATGTGTTTCCCAAAGCGTAGTCAGAATACCTGAAAGAAAAGCTAAAATGGTTGCAGCTAAAGGACCAAGAAGCCCTGCAGCAATGATCCAAGGCACTGATGACAATACCATTACGGTTGGTTGGTAGGGTTCGTGAGGTATTCCAGGAATCGGTAAACCTGGATAAATGGGCAGACGAAAACCAAGGAAGAGACTTGTAAGCGGGACGAAAATTAAAAGTCCTAAGAAGATGAATTTGTCCCGTTTATCGACATTATTTCCAGAGATGGATGGCATCTGGTTGGATTCCCGAAAATGCCAAAGCGAAAAGACAATAATGCTTAGTAAAGAAACTAAGGAAACCCAACCAACAATCCCTTGGGGAAGTTCTATATAGGCATATGAAGAAATCAGACTAAATACCGATGTCATAAGGGAATATTTATCTCGAGATAACTATATGTCAATCTGATTATAGCACTTAAGTTTAATGAACTTTTGTTAAACGTCGATCCACTCAATTGTATCAGATGTCGCTTTACTAAGATTTGAGTAATAGCCACGACGATGCTCGGGTAACATCCCAGCGAGGATATACATCGCTTCATTAGTCATCTTATGTAATTCTTCCCGACTGGCTCTTTCATATATAGACTGAAATTTAAAAGGGCGTCCAAAACGAATCAAAGCGCCGCTTGTTTTCCATGCAGAGTTGAAGCGTAAGGCTGGAAAAGGTTCAGTACCTTCAATAGCGGTTGGGATTACAGGTACTCCACTTCGACTTCCTAAATAAGCTATTCCTTCTTTTGCAGGTCTAAGTTGTGAGCCACGTGTTCCTTCAGGTGCGACAAGTACAATCTCTCCAGCTTGAAGGATTTCAATCACTTTTCTTATCGCCTTTCGATCGACTTCTCCTCGACTGACCGGCACTACGCCCCATATTTTTGGAAAAATACCAATAACAGGATAATCATAGACTTCTTTTTTGGCTAGAGGAACGATATTGCGTTTTAGGGAAATGACTACAGCAAGCGGATCAATAAATGCAATGTGATTGATCATGATCAGTGCAGGTCCTTCGCTCGGAACGTTTTCTATTCCTTCTGCATGATCATATTTTGCGAAAAGTGGAAAACCAACTTTCTCTAATAAGAAGCGTAATAATTTCCGTCGCCATTGATAATTCCGATGGTTATATATTTTTTGAATCGCTTTTTTGTCACTATTATGTAATGTTGATTGTGATAATGTATTCATTTTCTGTCTTTTGATTATATTACTTTTTTTGGTAGTAGCCTTGGTAATTTGGTGGCAATAACAGGGCTATTTTCTGCATTACAAGATCAGCGTTCTTCTGACGAGCTTGTCGCAATTGGGCTCCTTTTCCTACCAAAGGGGGGAGTTTAAATGGTTCTCCAATATGCATTTCAATATTTGGTCGTTTTAGCTTTATAGCATTTGTCAGAAAATCCTCTGTTGATCCGACAATACCAACAGGAATGATCGGGACATTTGCGAGGTCAGCAATATATGAGATCCCAGGGTGAGCTTTTTGCATGCCTGGACAATGTGAGCGTGTACCTTCAGGTGCAACAATCACAGGTGTTCCTGATTTTAGTACATGGATCACATCCTTGATCAATTCTCGATCATACTCGCCACGATGGACTCGGATGCCTCCATAAAGAGACACTAATATCGCGATTCCGGGTCTTTCCCATAGGTCTGCTGCACCAGCAGCCTCCACTTCTTTTGACCAAAAGGCGACAATAAGGGGGGCTTCAAACAAAGAAACATGGTTAAAGGCGATGATATAGGCGCCGCTTTTAGGGATATTTTCTTTGCCTGTGACAAGTACTCTGCTAAAAACCCAATAAAGGATCCGAAAAAAAAACCGCAAAACCTTGCGTACAATTTGTTTACCGTAGGATACGGAATAAGGAGCGCTCATTTATATATCTTCTCTCTTACCATCTTAAATACTTCTTCTGCATCCTTCTGGTCAGAGTTAACGATAATGGCATCTTCTGCGGCTTTTAATGGCGCAATATCACGCGAAGAGTCAAATCGATCACGAGCGATCATTGAGTCTAGAATTGTTTTAAATTCAACTTGGTGTTGACGTTTATCCGTTCCAGGTTGTCTTTGCATATTCTCAATATAGCGTCGATGGGCGCGTTCTTCTGCGGAGGCTTCCAAAAAGATCTTCATATCCGCTTCGGGAAGTACGACGGTTCCAATATCTCTACCAACCATAACCACTTTTCCGCGCAAACCAATTCTTCGTTGTTGTATGCTTAGCGCTTTTCGAACACCTCCATATGATGAAACCAGGGAAACATTTTTATCCACTTCAGATTCTCGAATTTTCCAGGTGATATCCAATCCTTCCAAATGAATATCGCTATTTCTGCCATCTGCGTGAGTTGGGGGAGAAATATCAATTTCACTTTCTTGTGCCAATTTTGTGATTCGCTCTTGATTTGTCAGTGGAATACCGTGATGAATCGCTAACCAAGTGATTGCTCTATACATAACACCGGTATCAAAGAAAAGATATCCTAGATCCTCGGCGATTTTTAATCCAAGGGTTGTTTTTCCAGACGCGGCTGGTCCATCAATTGCTATGATATTTGGCAAGGGCATGTTTTCTCCATGATGTTTTTGTCTATGAGTAGCTCTCTATTCATTTCACTCCATTTCAGTTTCAGAGATATCTTCCTGTAGTTCTAATGTTCCACCAAGAAAGATATCCGATCGAACCCAGAGGATAATGGATTCATTGACCTGAGGCGCTTTTCGATGGGTGATCCAATCAATGAGTGGTGTAGGAATTGCACTTTGCCATCCTTGCCATACCCACCAGACAAAATCTTGTCCGCGGTAGGATGTTGATATTTCTGGGACTTCTTTTGATGCGTGTGTGATGATGACATCTGGAAGGTCTTCCAGAATTGGTTGCGTTGTATAATGAACATTTTCATAGTCTCTTAATAGCCAGAGAAGAGATGGGTTTTCCAGACTAGAGACAATGGAGAGATGTTTTGGAAATCCAGTTGTCCAATTTGAAATGTCTCTTAGTGTTGATTCAAATAAACCAACTTGACCGCTGCCAGGTTGTGATTTCCATAAACTTTTTGGTTGGTTTGGGAATAATTGCGTCGCACTCCAAAGGTTGGAAAAAGAATAAATGCTAAAAACGATGACTGAACCCCAAATCAGTCCAGTTTTTGCTGCTTTCCATGACCAACCAAGTCCAATTAATAAGGTGGTTAATATACCTAGCGCTAAGATACCTCCAAGGACAGCCATACGGATGATCTCCCAGGGGATTGTTGGAGATGGTGCGACGCGATTAGTTGAGATCAGGGTACTCCAAAATAAGATGGCAAGCAGAATGATCAAACCTGTTTGCGCAAGAGTAATCCAATTTTGTTCACATTTGATTAAGTAATGCTTGAGTTCAAAAGCACCAAGAATCCAAATGGGTATCAAGGTCCAAACCAAGTCGGATGCTTGATGAGCAGGGTAAAGTATTACAAGCAAAAGACTAAAAAAGAGCCATATCATACAAAACTGGATCATGGTAGGAATAGGTCGTCGGTTCTTTTGCCAATCTAAGGAAACACGAATGATCAAAAGGATAGATAGAAAGATCGCTAAGGGTTGATAGAAAAGAAGCGTAAATAGTATTTGAATACTGGATATCTCCGACGTTTGGATCCACCCTGACAAATAATCGGGTAACGTAGAGAACCATGCGCTAAGTCCTTGAGGGTATTGGAAGAATAATGTCCCCACGACTAAGATACTTAATATCATCGAGATAAGAAAATAACGAAGGTTCTGTTTTCTTACGTTCTGGTTTGTTTCTCCATTCTTGTCTGATCTAGTAACTTCGTTATAGGAGCTGTTTTCCTCTGCTGTTATTTCAATCCCATTAGAAATCAGCGCTTGCCGTAAAACAAAAACAGTTAATCCAATCCCTAGTAATCCGTTAATTAATGCAGGTCCAGAAAGTAACGCTAAACCAGCAAATATCCCAGCGAGGATATAATTCTTCTTTGTAAGTAATAGCCCGATGGTTAAAAGAGTGAAGGTCATTGCTAATATCGGGCTGCCTGCTTCTCGTGAAGTAGCTACAAGACCTGGATCAAATGCCAAGCCTAGGCTCATGATTAAAACTCCCCAACGACCAAATTGGCGGCTTAAAAAAACTGGAAAAAATATCAGTAGTGAACCGAACAAAGCGGGTATCAAGCGGGCAGTGAAATTACTTGCGCTGAGCAATTGAAAACTCACCGCAGTTAAGAACACATAAGCTGGTTGTGATCCAATACTAATTACACTTGGAATTGAATTGGGACTCACGATCTGTAAAGCTTGTAACGCCCATTGCGATTCCCTTTCTGTTAGTGGGGCTGTCCCAAGATTTACGAAACGTAAGAATAATCCCAATATAAAAATCGAAACCAGAATTATTGTGTATGCCGAAATTCTGGATAATTTCAATGGGTCTTTTAATTGAATTGTCTGATATTTCATATGCTATACACCTAAAGATGATTAAGGTCGAGTTTCTTCGGCATCTGGATTTTCGTAGATAATGACGGAACCTTGCTGATAAACGGGATTGAGATAACGGTCAAATTTGTTTTCCATGATACCAACTGGACAAGCTGGGCTTCCTGGGATATAGGTGGAGCGCTCTAATGGTCCGACAAATATATAGCGAATATTATATCTATTAAGGATTTCTTGGGCAATTTCCCAATCCCTCGAGCAGTAAAGGCGATAGAGATCTTCTTGTCTTGTACCAAGGGCATCTGATTTTCCACGCCATTGGTTTTCGTGACCTACCCAGCCTAGTACCGCTGGTTTACCTGAAATGGTCGATACACGTGCATATTGTGTGTAACTACCGCCTGTTTCAGGGACTGCTTCAGCGATCACGCCATGAGGGGCAGATTGAAGCCATTCGATTGCTTGCATTTCGTCATATGAACTGCTCTGCATATAAGCAGTTCCATCAAGCGTCCATCTGTTTGTTCTGAAACCGTTGGTCTTGCTCCATAGACTAAGTACAGGATAGATCAAGGCTATAAACAGGTTTATGATCAGAAAAAATTCAAATAACCTTCGCCAATAACGTCGCAAATTAGTTAGCAGGTAAATGCTAATATAGGCTGCAGCGATGCTCCAGTAAAGCCAGGTTTGATAGTAAAACTTAAAAATGGTATTGATTCGCCAACCAAAAAGGTCGCGTAGATAAACAAATTCAGGAGTGATAACTAATAAGGTTCCCCAGAGGATGAGCAATAATATAAATAGGTTGACATTATTGAGATTTTGATCTTGCTCTTTTTTCTCATCAACATTAATATTTAAAATTTCATCATTCCCCCAATTTTTTTGAGGTACAAGGTGGTGAATTGAAGCTAGTGTTAAGCTAAGTAAAATAAATAATGTTCCCCATCCACCAATATTTTGAAATCTTCGTAATAGCGCTTCCGAAAAAAGTCGCTTTGTACCAGGAGATGCAAGCGTTGCTTGAAAGAAATCGCCAAGTTGTGGGATGATAATAATTACTAATCCCAGGAAGATAGAAAAAATGCCAAAGATCAAGAAAAAGATGGATGTGAGTTTTATTCCAGTTAATATACTTTTCGAAATATGATTTGATTGAAATAAGTTGAACAATAGGAAGATGAAAATCGGGATTAATAATGGAGCAAACATTACCCATAGATGGGCGCCGCGCGTTATGTAGATCAAGTTTGGCAGAATACCGCCTGCCTGCGATGAAAAGCCAAGATAAAAAGGTAGGTATAAGAGGATTGCAACTAACCCTAGCATTATTGATAGGCTGAAGAAATCAATTAATGCCGAGGGAATGCTTTTTCTTTCACGTACTGTACATTTGATGGTATATGCGGCGGAGAACAGCGCCAGAAAAAATGGGAAATCCCAGGTGTTTAGAAATCCGATACCTCCCAAGCATAGTGCTGCTAATAAAAAGTACGCAGGTGTTATCGTTAGCGTGTATCTAAGGGGTAATGTATAGATATCCTTTTCAATAAGGAGCCTTAGTCCATAATTCATGAGCGCTTTTTGCTGGTAGACAAAGATGAACCCACTCATGACTAGAAATAAGATACCGAAGAAGAATTGCTTGATGTCTAACCCATTGGCTCCATTATAAATTAGAAATAATCCGATTGGGATAGCCAGCATAGCTGACCATGTGAACAGGCGATTATCTAGTTTTCCTTCGAACCAAGTTTTTTTGCTTGATTTTTTATCCAAGAAGAAATTGAGCGCTAAGGTGATCGCTAATAATGCAAAGGGCATCACAAGAACATGAGGGTGTAAATCTCCTAATAGATACGAAAAAAAGGGAAATTCATCAATGATCTCTTTTGGATTTCCAGCCAAATCATAGTCTTGAACAACCCGTGAGGCGCGCCACCACCACCAAAACTTGGTTGGTATCCAAGAAAAGGGTTCCGTTGGAGCCTGAGTGAGGTCTTGTATATCTAGCCATTGCCAGAATTTCGAGGTCAATTGACCAGAAGGGTCTCTTCTCCAAAAGAAACCACGCCTATGAAGGACGTGAAGGAAGCCCTCTAGATTACTTACTATTAAAAGGAAAAGTGGTCCAAGCAGAGCAGTGATGGTGTGATGAGGATGTTGTTTTTCAAGATTGTTTTTTGTGTTTTCATAATTGGCATTGATCAAGTTATATACCAGACCATAAGCTCCAATCGCACTCAGAGCGAAGGTCAAAGCTGACCCAAGGTTAAAAGCCAACGCGCCAGGCGTTGCGGTGATCTTCGCAAGCATTGCTATCAATATATAGCCAAAGTGATAGTATGAAATAGCATAACCTGAAAGCCATGGATCAAAAGGAGGAAATTCGGATGAGTTCAATATGGCGTTGATGAACGCTAATTCCATCGGTTTTTCCGTGCCTAGCGCCTCTGGATTTGCTGCACGCACGATCGCCCATGTGACGAAAGCAACCAAGAAAAGGATTTCACTTGTGAAGATCGTTTTCCTGTTTGTTTTAAGGAATGTGTAGAATTTTTTTAATTCATAATTACGCAACGATAAAAAACTCAGTAAGAACAAAATCGCGATGCAGAAGAGGAGACTGCCAATTTCATTGCGTAATATCCCTAAAGATGTGAGCAACCAGAATGAATAACCCCAGATAAGAAATCCAAGTGCTCGGCTGATGGTATACCCACGGTCCTTTAAAGCTGGTAGTAAATGATATGCCAGTGGAAATGTCAACCAACCAATGATTGAGATAACTAGGTACCAAAGAAAAACGGAGAGCAATGATTGTCCTTTCTTTTTTAGATTTGTATCTGTTCCTGTGGAACTTCGTAGATCACTGTATCTTCAGACCGATAGACTTCACGCCAAAGGATCCCGTTTGCTTCTTCAAATTTATTTAATCCAGGACCCTGATAATGACCGCGTTCCTGTTGTCCAACAATAATATACCTTACCTGATATTTTTTCAAGAAAGCTTCCGCTGCGTTCCAGTCGGGAGTTAGATAAAAGTTATCAATCTCAGAGATACGCTCGCTAACCCAGGCTCCAGGGTTTACCGCACGTTGCTGTTGTTGGTGCCATTCCCATCCCACAACCGAGGGTAAACCCGTATAAATCGAAAAACGAGATCCCCACCGGTACAGGTTGCGTAAGTTCGCTTCCACGATCACTGGAGAACCTTCCACATTTTCCTGCATCCATCGGATGGCATCATAATCTTGTACAAGATCCATGATACCCCATTCATCGGTATATTGGGATGTTCTCATATATTCCATTCCATCCAGCGTGGGGGGCGCATTTGTATCCATGCGGTCGTCAACCTTTGCTAAACTTGCCATTAATGGATATAATGCGGCACCAAAAATTAGCATCGCTAGACCTATGCCCCAGGTATTTCGGAACCAGCTCACCCACTTTTCTTGTTGTTGGAAGATCCAACCTAGCACAACTGCAGCGCTTATCGCAAACAACGTCCAAACCTGAAGATAAAACTTAAATACCCAGTTCATACGTCCGATATCACCGACAAATACAGTCACTTCAACCATTATCGTAAAGAACAAGCCACTACCAATCAAGAAGATGATCAGTCGTTTTACATCACTGTTATTTTTTCTTAGTAATAATATCCCAACCCATGTGATTAAGGGGATCACAAACCAAGCAATCGGTACCCGGAATTTCCAATTCGAACCTTCTATCTGGAATTGATCTGGTAATGAGAAGAAAACCACAATAACTACAAGAATGATGCTTGATACGATGATGATCTTTTGGTAGGGGATGATTTTTCGCAGTGCGGAGACGGGGGTGGACGCCATCCAGGAAATGGTTTCTGAGGTCATCCACGAGATGATCACAAACAGGAAAAGTCCCCAATGCGTCAAGTATGCGCTGATAGGTGTACGAGTTCCCTCCCATAATTTGATCTTGTTATAACCCAACGCATACCAATCAGTGAATGGTTTGAACATGATTATTACTAATGCCGTTAATAATGCCAACCCAGCCAGTGTAACCAGATATCTTAAAACATTTTTTGGCAATTCCTGCAACAGTGGATATTGGTTCAATGATTTATTCGTCGGTTCATAATAAGTCCATAAGGTGTAGCCGACAACAGCTAGTGCGATGACTAAGTAGGTGGGTAAATCCCAGGTATTGGTCGGACGTAAAGCGCCAATCGTAATTCCAGCAAGGATAAACCACAAGATAGCCGAAGTGAAATTCTTCCATTGAGCTTTTCCCAGCAAGAAAGCAACCGCTAACCCTAACGCAAGTAGAGTAAGAGGTAGCGCAAGCAGGTGTGCATGCAGATCAGCATAGAGAACTGAGAAGAATGGGAACTCAGTAATGGGTTCAATATCACCTGGAGCGGGAATTGCTCGGCTGGGCAACCAATACCAATCACCGATGGAATAGGGAAGTCGTACTCCACCTAGATGTTTAACAAATCCACGTAATGCCCATACCCAATGAGTGATTAGGTTGGCGTCTTCGATGATACCTCCTGGAGCGACCAGTTTCTGATAGCCTTGATAGATCATGCGTACGATGCCTAGGTTACCCAGAATGGCTACTCCAAACATAGCCGAAAACGCTGAGATAAGAGCATTTCTTGGGAGAACCTCTGCTTTTCTTTTAGGAAAAACGTTATGAAAATCAACTATCGAGAGGTTCCAGGCGATTGAAAACGCACCCATTGCGATCATGCTGAAAAGAGTTGGGATGATCAGGTTATAAGCGACAGCTGGCACGATACCCAAGAATTTCACTAGTACACCAACGAAAACAAAACCGAAGTAATAATAGTTAAGATAACCTCCTGCAAACCATGGGTCGTACGGTGGGAAACTGCTGCTTTTGAGTACCGCATTGAAGTAAGCGAAATCCATTGGTTTTTCACCACCCTTCCATGGGTGCCACAAGTCCGGGTTTCCAAATCGAATAAGCAGAAATGTCAGGAAAAGAAGCAATGTTACTGCTTCAATCAATAAGTAATAATTTTTTCGATCGCGGAGGTCTTCTAAGATTTCTGTTCGTTGGTGATAATAAAGCCAAATGGATATTATCCCAAGGAATAATAGGATCAGACTGATCGTAGATCGTGAGAAAGGGATCCGAAATGAACCTGCAATCCAAACCAAATAGGAAAGGATCAGCATTCCAGCAATCCTCGTCATTGGGTAGGCGCGGTCATGTAGTCCCGGAGTCGCTAGCCGCAGGATAGGATACGCGATCAAGCCTAAAAGACTTACCGCAAGGTACCAGATCAAAACCGTTAATGGTTGCCAGCGATTGACCAATGAATCAGTATTGAAAAGTTGCGACCATGTTCCGCCTGATTGTTGTTGAGCAAGTCGATACTCTGGTAGTAATAAGGTTTCGGGATGTTCCTCATATTGCATGGGAGGCTTGCGGATGATTTTTGAAAAGTCTGCCTGAGAGAGTATTTCTCGAACACGTTCTTGATCAAAATCAGCGGTTTTTCTGAAGATGAAAACCTTCGGGTGGTCGTAGACAGTTAAGGCTTCTTCAGCGAATTGATCGTTGATTTCCAATTGACCGATTTTGGGATTAGATGTGAATGTCTCTTCTAGCTCGAAGCCTAGGTTACCCTGGTACCTCCCTGGTTCGGCGACGTTATAACAATACTCAATTGATCTATCAGGTGGGCAACCCAATAATTCTCGATAGTAAATTGTCGTCATTGGGAAGCGTTCTGGGATGCGTGGTAAGCTGCCCCATTGACGGCTGGAACTGATTGTGAGGTATTCTGATTTTGTGAGGATATCGACAAAGCGATCTACTTTTTCTAGGTTGTCATCCCAGTACATATTTAGATTAAGATCACGTGGATAAATCCCACTATATCCATCATAGCCGTCGATTCGCAAGGGTAAGCCATCATCCCATTCCCCTTCATTGGCAATTGCGGTACCTTGGATCGCTAAGACAGGTCCAGCGGGTTTCCTTTCGATGCTAACTTGGTAGATTTCGCCCTTGGAAATGGCGATTGGATTTTCGAGGATGAGCAATACTCCTTGTCCACCTGGAATTTCTTGCATATTCAGATCGGAAAATTCTTCTTGTTCGGTGATCGAAGGGGCTTGTAGCCTAATTCTAAGATCACTATCAGCATTTTTTCCGGTTTGGTCGAGGATTGCACCGACGCTTAAATGGGAAAGAATGCCATCCATTTCAGCGCTAAATTCGCTTAAATAGGGTTGGTTTACTTTGATGATTTGAGAAGCTTGGGAAAGTTCAATTGTGCGTGTAGGTGTTTCGCCTGATCCTGTTTTGATATAAAGTATCATCGGTTGGTCGAGAATACTGGCAGTTGTTTGATCGCCTACTACGCTAAGATTGAGGGTATAAGTCTGTTCTGGATCTAATAGGAGGGTGGGCTCGAGGGAAAATTCAAAACTTTTGGTGGAGGAAGAAGCGATATCTTCGTGATCAATAGACAGTGATGCTTGAGAACTATCTATCTCAGATGAATTTTGAGAAGAGATCTTTAGCTCTAAGTGGATGTCATTTGTTTTTCCACTTAGATCATGCAAATTATTGATCTGGACATTTTGTAATGTACCGGCTTGGTTCGGTTGAAATGTGCGTGAAAAGGGAAGCTCTGGTGTGATTGATAACTCATAAGGAACCGGGATGCTTTGATGATAAATGCCGCCATCTGTCTGAATGGGTAAGGTGATTGCACCGGAAATATTCTCATATATCCATCGGGAAGCCTCAATACGCGTGATAGGGCGTGTATAGATTTGAGAGAATCCAAAAGCATACAGCAGTGTGCTTATCAAAACGATACTTCCAATCGCGATTGCAAATAGACGCGTCCAAATAGGTCGTTTAGGTTTGCTTTCCGCAGATTTATTTTGTTGATAGTCATAAATAGCAATAATCGCCCAGGCAGCAAAAATGGAAAGCATTGGGTAGATGGGCAGTTGGTAGCGCATGGTTGCATTTTGTCGTATGGATTGATACAAGAAATACAGCGCAGTCCAACTCCAAATCAGTGCATGATATTGCCATGGGTGCTTATCATTTTTCCAGGTAGTTATAATTCTCCAACCTGACCAGAGGAACCCAAAACAAGCTAATAAACCTAAAGGTAAGCCTAATCCCCATGTCAGCATGTTTTTTAGAGAAAATAGATATGAACGACGAGCCCATTGCATAGCGGGTGGAAAATCTACGTCGCCGCCACTTTGAGCCAACAAACTACGGATATTATCAAACCACAATGGATTTAGACGCACGCCGAAGAAACTTGGGCCTTCAAATGCATAGGGTTGAAAAATGCGAAAGATCAGCAGACTAGCGATAGCTGCAACAAAAAGATTGCCTAAAATGGTTACCATGCGGCGAATTTTTATATCAGGAGGTACTTGGATATAATAGATCGCCATGGCAAGTGGCAAGGCAAATGCTATTAGAACAGCATCTAACTTTGAAGCCATCGCTAAACCTAATGCGATCCCAAAACCTAAACTAGGCAAGAAAAGTTTGTCCTGATAGATATTTTTTAATAATCTTACAAAGATTTGTATGATTTGATTAAAGCTATCCATATTTTGATCAGGCGTTTCATGCTGGGTCCCTGAGAATGGTTCTGCTTTGTCCCGATTTGTGATGATGATTACTGCACAGTAGAGTGCTAAGGTGGAGAACATCACCAGGAATGTGTCCATTGTGAAGAAATGGGACTGCTGTATTTGAAGGACTGCCCCTGCTGAAAACGCACTGGCTAATAAAGCGACTCGACGATCAAAGATTTCCCTAGCAATTAGAAAAACTAAAACTATCGTAAATAGATCTGCTAAGCTGGATAATACTCGCCCGACTTGGGTCATTTCCATAAAACCAGATTGTCCAAATATCCATTCAACGAGATAACGGGTGATGAACATTGGTAAAGTGCCGTATACATAAAAGCCATGATTGCGATTATGGGGGTTCAAACTCGATTCGGCAGTATTGAAATAAGCCGATAAGTTCTCAACTGGGCTAATATCCGAACCTACCCAAACTAAAAAGCGTTCATCAGGATGTAGATATTGATATTCCCCCCAGAAAATACCTGAAAAGCGGAAAAATGCAGCCATCAAAATGATATATAGCAAAATAAACAAGGTAATCCAGGTGTGGGATTTCTTCTCTTTACTTTCCGTGGGCGTACTGATCATTTTATTTTGCATGCTTTGGTCAATCTGTTTTTAAAGAGTATTCTACGTTTCATTTACTCGTCATTTTTATTTGGTGGCGCAAAGAAAAGCAAGAAGCTCTTGCTTTCAACTCTGGATCGATACTGCTCGAACCAGCCATCTGGATAGGTACTTTTTAAAGCCTCATACGCTTCAGTATCTTGAGGGTTAAGGATGAAAAGCTTAGCCCTTTCGTCAGAAGTAGTCGTTTGGATATCTTTTACGAATAGTTGGTAATCCTTGCCTGGGAAACCAGCATTGAGGGCGACCAAGCGGGTATCTACCCAATGAGGATATCCCATTACATATATGGTATCGGGGGTTCCGATAGAATTCGCAAAATCCTTAGCAATCGTACCTATCTCAGAAGTGTTCCAAGAGGATTGGAGATATTGATCGTGATATTCATGGAAGACCAATTCGTAGTTTTGCAATGCTGAGAATCCAATCAAGAAGAAGGCTATTCCCCAGGCAAAGCGTGTATTCCAGGGATTACGGAAGCGTTCTTGAAATGTGCTCATTAATCCATCTAAGGCAATCGCAATAATCAAGAAGACGGGAATGCTCGCGCCAGCAGTACGATATAAGTTAGGATTTTCATACGGAAAAGCGAGCGCCAAGATAGAAGGTAATAATAGCATTGGGATAGATATGATAAGAAAAATATCCAGCCAATCCTGTTTTCGCAAATAGCGTAGGACAAGTAATCCGAAACCCATATAAAATAAGCCGCCTGAAACAATTCCCAAAGCGGGGTAGTGTGGGATAGAGATTACCCATACCTCACCCGCATCCCAAGAGAACATCAACAAGGCGCGCCAAGTGTTACTCAAAAATATGACCCAGCCTGGAGCATCTAGAGGGCGCTCTAGATTTGCCATTCGTGTCAGTGTCCGGAATAAAAATGAATCTGGTTCAGCCAAGATATATCGTAATAAAGGGATAAATAATACGATACTAACAAGAATGATTACTAGTAAGCCAGCGATGACAAAAGTACGCTGCTGCTTTGCTTGGGGGTGAATAAGATAAAGTCCGATTCCAACAATGATCAACAAGGGTAAAATGCGATCCGCTGAATAGCCATATAAACTTAATCCAAGTGAGATGCCAGCAAAGATAAATGAATTGAGTTTCTTTGTGCGTATCCCGTGTAGGATGAAATACATGGTCGAAGCGGTGAACAAGAAGTAAAATGGAAGCCTCAAACCAACTCGTGAGACAACATTTTGCCAATAGGATATTCCTGCAAACACAAATGCCAATAAACCAACGCGTCGATTACCAATCTCTTTTCCGATTAAATAGAGAAAAGGTAGGGATAAAAAACCTACCAGTGCGGTCACGATTTTTAGTGCCAGAAATCCTAATGGAATACCGAAGTATCGATGGAGAGCAGCAACGGCATACATCTGCAAAGCTTCCCTACCGCCATTGTTCGGGAAGAAAATACTTGTTTGACCTTCTAGGACATCCAGGATGTCGAAAATCTTCTCTGCATGATCACTATTCATTTCTGGTGGCACTTGAGATAGTCTATAAAACCGGAAAAAGGTTACCATGGAAATGACGACAACCGTCAAGATCAATTGAGGTTTGATCGAAAATGAAACCCTGGGAGCTTTGAGCCATTCGGATAACTTTTCTATCCATTTGGATTTTTGGTTTGGGGATACCCAAAATGCAGCTATGATGAATCCCAGTGAAAGGAAAGTGAGTGTAAGGTTGAAAACCGTGAATCTAAGGTTGCCGTAGCTAGCGAATGAGAACAAGGCAAGGATTGCACCGATTAATAAATAAAGGTTTTGGATTTTAAATGGTTCGATTTCCTGATCTTCGGGAGGCGCTTGTGTGATTTTCCATTCTAAGCGTAAGCTCGCCCATAGCAAAAAACCTAGTGCGAGCACCAATAAGATCACACCGAGGGTTGCATTCCGTTCTGGTGCCGGTCGCATACTGATTTGTGCTGCGAATGCCAAGCATAACGCCAATAGACTACGCCATGGAAATTCTTTGATCATTATGGGTTTTGATAACAGTTGTGCTTCTAGCCCAACATCATCTGTTGAAGCGATGAAAGTTTGATCGTTATCTGATCCTTGTATGGGAGGTGAATCGTCTTCAGAGTACTCACCGATATTGCCCTCGTCAGGGATCTCTATTCGGGGATATTTCCAGGGCATTAACCTGGATTTCAAAAAGTCTAATACACTCGGTTCTTCCATAAATCTAACTTAAAACCCTACCCTTTTCGGCGGGTGATAAAAAAGGTGCAAACACCATCGTTTTGTTCTGTTGTATTGTAATATGCTTTTGTGTATTGATAGGTCAAGGAAAGATTCCATCGTTTGGGTAGCAGTATCCAACGTTTGGTAAGATATTTCCATATAAGACTGGGTAATCCAAAATAATGACCCCATTCGGTCACATGTAATGCTTGTGGGGAATAATAGTACCACCATCTTTCAATTTCAAAACCAGCTTCATCTAAACGAGATTGCCAGGTTTCAACATCATCGTCATTATAGTGTCTGGATATCCGATTGAAAAATTGACGGTACTGTTCTGCTAACCAGCCAAGCTTGATTTTGTCTAGAAAACGGGCGATCGAGAGGCTCTTTAAAAAGCGTTGATTGGGTCCACAAAAAACAAACTTGGCTCCTGGTTTGAGTACACGTGCAGTTTCCTTTAATACCATGTCAATATGGGGAATATGCTCCAGAACTGAGTTGCTGAAGGCGGAGTTAAAATAGGCATCAGGAAACGGCATTTCTCCAGCATCGCCCTGGATTAAAACTTGATATCCACCACGTAGGTAAGCTTCGCGGGTTGGATTCCACCATGGGTCAATGCCAACATCTATCTTTTCATCAAAAGCGATGGTGACAAAATGACCATCACCACTTCCAACATCCAAAATCGGTCTTGGGAAGTCGAGATCAGCATAATAGCTGGCTTCGACAGCTCGCATCAGCGATCGAAAATATGGCAATTCTCGTATATGCAGCCAGAGATAATCTTTAGGTTCTTGATTGGGTAGCTTTTGATTTGTCATGAGATCAGTTTTTGATATATTTTTTCGTATTGTATCGCGACTGCTTGTGGTTTTGAATGCTCAATTAAGCCTACAGCGTTACCTTGAAAATCTCCTGGTTTGTCTAAAACAGTGTTAATTGCTTGCGCTAAAGCTTGCGCGTTTGCGGGTGGGACGATGATCCCCATACAGCTCTCTCTAACTGGAATGCGGATACCAGGTAAGTCCGTCGCGATTACGGGTGTACCACATGTGATTGATTCGACCTGAACCATGCCAAAGGATTCTGTGCTGTTAATGCTCGGTAGTACGGTGACATCACAAATATTAAAAAAAGCAGCCATTTCTTTGGGTGATAGTACGCCTAAGAAAGTCCAGTGATCTTGGATGGGTTCGATGATGCGCTGTACTTTTTTTGCATACTCCTCTTCTCCAACCAAATCTTGATAGGGACCAATGAATAATACGCGCGATTGGGGGTGTTTCTCTAATACTTTTGGTAGTGCTTGGGCGAGATATTCGACTCCTTTTTCGGTTGCTAAACGAGCAGCTATTCCAATTAGATGTTCATCGGTTTTGATCTGATATTTCTTACGAAAGGTATCGAGATCGTTTTGGTTTGCTTTGGCGATCTTTATGGGAGGATATACTGGTTCAACTTTGTAGATATACTTTTTTAAGAAAGGTGAATTTTCAGCATAATCCTTGGTGTTGTGCACGATCACATCAGCAAACCGAGCAGTGATATGGTTCGCCATATTGGAGACCTGATTTGCTATTCTATGGATCAGACCGCGTGGTAGCTGCAGGTCACAGTGATAGGTTAGAACAAGCGGTTTCCCGAGCATATGCGCGTATAACGCGATTAGCGCTGCATCCAGTTGTGGGACATGAACTTGAACAATGTCAACTTGTTTTACTAAATTCAGCGCCCAGAACGGCATACTAGGCATGATGACCCCTTTACTTAGACGGAATAATACTCTTGGACGGATAATTTCTATGCCATTAATGATTTCGTGAGCTGGAAGATTGGGGTCGAATCGAGAAGTCAGGATAATGACATGATGTCCACGCGCGGAAAGTGCACGTGCTTGTCTTTCTGTATAGATCGTTAAACCAGAATAATGTGGTCGATAATAAGTGAGGGCGATTAAGATTCGCATTGGTCAGTGGTGATCATTCTCCCTTCTATGAGATAATTCCCGCACTTCTTGATAGACACCTGCCAGTGAAAGCCCATCTCGAAACAACGCAAATACGCCAATGATGCCAGTGATGATATAGTTAGACAAGTGAGCTGTGATCGCGGCTGCTAAAGAGATAGAGGTGTCTAGCCCAAAGAGCGCTAACGCGGTTACCATGGATAATTCAAATACGCCCACGGCGCCAGGCGAAGATGGCGCAGCAATTCCTAATGATGAAACGCTAAGCGCGAAAATCCCCCAAATATATTTTGCGTTTGGGAAGAAGGCAGCTAATATTAGATAAAACTGTAAGCTTGCGACGAACCAATTAAGGATCATCAAACTTACCGCTTTGAAAAACCTTCTCCCATCAGTGAGGATTTCCAAACCGGACAGGAATGAAGGGATGAAACCAGCGATGATCTTGTCGAGCAAAGACCAATGTCCGCTAAAGCGGTTGATTTGTTGAGTTACCCATTTGTTGTAGCGTGCCATGATATACAGAGTAATTAACCCAATCAGCACAAGCATACCAGCGCTTAGAGCTGCCTCTCTTGCCCAACTGGCGCCAACCACGAAAGATAATGAGCTCAATAATAAACCGGCTGCAAAAGCAATATCTAGCGCGCGTTCAATAATGATCGTGGAGAATACATTCAAGAATGGTAGATTTGCTTTTTTCCCTAACAGAAATGCGCGTCCCACTTCACCTAATCGGAACGGGAGGATATTATTTAATAGATATCCTTCGTTGATCGTAAGAAAGACTTGACTGAGGCTAGCTTTTTCTTTTAATAGCGTTCTCCATACCAGGCTGCGCACAAATAACCAAAGCAGAGATGTCATGAAGACAAGTGCAACAAAGCGATAATCAGCTAATTTGAGCGCCTCGATGAATTGTTTTGGGTTTACAAGATAGATAATGATCCCCAAGCTAAGTAGGGTGATCAAGAATCCTGGCAGCATACGACTCCAGTGATAGTTTGATTTCCTCATTGAAGTAATTTACTCCTCCCCAATCTGGAGCACTGCCATAAAAGCCTCTTGCGGAATTTCTACATTCCCGACCATTTTCATGCGTTTTTTGCCGCGTTTTTGTTTCTCCAATAATTTCTTCTTGCGTGTGATATCGCCACCATAACATTTAGAAAGCACATCTTTTCGTAAGGCTTTCACATTGGCACGCGAGATTACTCTGCCAGCAGCATAAGCTTGGATGGGTACGGTGAACAATTGGCGCGGGATGATGCCTTTTAGTTTAGTGATCAGCGATTGTCCTTTTTGATAGGCTTTGTCGCGATGCACAATGCTGGCTAAAGCATCTACTGGTTCTTCATTGACTAAGATTTCTAATTTGACTAGGTCATCGCGTTGGTAATAAGCGAATTGGTAATCTAGAGAGGCATAACCGCGTGTACGTGACTTGAGATTATCGAAAAAGTCTACGATCAATTCTGAAAGCGGAATTTCATAATTCAACAGAACACGGTTTGATGATGGGTAGTCTTGTTCGATGAAGTTACCGCGTCTTTTGGTGACCATCTCCATGACTGTGCCGTAGAACTCGGTTGGCGTAAAGATCTGGATTTTCATCCATGGTTCGCGGATTTCTTCGATTTCCGATTCGTCGGGCAGTTCAGCGGGTGAGTCGATCTTGATCTCTTGCCCGTTTTTTAAGATCACTTCATATTCCACCGAAGGAGCCGTGATGACGATATCCAGATCATACTCGCGTTCTAGTCGTTCCTGGATGATCTCCATATGGAACATCCCAAGAAATCCACACCGGAAGCCAAAACCTAGCGCCTGAGAAGTCTCTGGTTCATAGATCAAGGAGGCGTCATTTAACTGTAGCTTTTCGAGTGCATCTTTTAAATCAGGGTAATCATCTCCATCGACCGGGTATATGCCTGCAAACACCATTGGTTTTACAGCTCGATAGCCGGGTAATGCTTTTTTTGCTGGGTTCTTTGCGAGAGTAATCGTATCTCCTACACGACACTCGCGGACAGTTTTTAGTCCAGTGGCTACATATCCTACTTCTCCTGTAGATAATTTCTGGATTGTTTTCATATTGGGCGAGAAAATCCCAATTTCAACCGGTTTCACTTTTGTTTTGGATGACATTAAGAGAAGCTCGTCGGTGGGTAGTATTTCTCCAGAGATGATGCGGATATAAGCGACTACGCCTTTATAGGGATCATAATGGGAATCAAAGATGAGCGCCTGCAGCGAATCGCCAAGGTGTTCAGCGGGCGGAGGGATCTTTTGCACGATCGCTTCGAGCACAGCGGGGATGTTTAAGCCTGCTTTAGCAGAGACGGTAAAAATCTCTTCTCTTTGGCTGCCTAATAGGTTGATGATTTCTTCA
>CAZJMV010000106.1:0-26920 GCA_964547225.1 uncultured Anaerolineaceae bacterium
CTTTGCGTATGGTCCATGATGATCTGAAACTTTAGTTTTGGTGAATATCTTTTGGGGTGTATATCCAAATCTTGTTATTTGACCAATGAGTCGAGATAATTTTTAAGATAATAATAAGCTGGTTAAGGATTAAGCCTACCATCAAATATTAGTGGATTACCAGCTACATCTGCGGGCATACCTATCGATTGAAACCAAGATTGGCTATCATAAAGGTGGAGAAAAGCCTAATATTATAAGCTAAAAACTTGACATACTGTATCTATAATGATACAGTATTCGCATGAACGATAAACTGCGGCTAAGGGTTTTTTTCTACAAGTCACAGTATGGCAACGAACCCGTTCGAGAGTGGCTTAAATCTCTATCGCAGGAAGATAGAAAAACGATTGGAGAAGATATAAAAACAGTTCAAATAGGTTGGCCTGTGGGGATGCCAGTAGTACGAAAATTAGATATAGGAATATGGGAAGTCCGTTCGACACTAAGGAATCGTATTGCTCGAATATTATTTACAGTAGAGGGCAGTAAAATGGTTTTGCTGCATGGGTTCATCAAAAAAGCCAAGAAAACCATAAAAAGTGATCTTGATACAGCAATAAGAAGAGCAAATTATTTAAGAGGTAAACTAGAATGATGAAAGAAGAATATATTGGCAGTGATTTTGATGATTTTCTGGAAGAAGAAGGTCTTCTTGCGGATGCAGAGGCTTTCGCGATTAAGCGTGTTATCGCATACCAGATTACTCAAATAATGGTCGAGCAGAATATTACAAAAACAGCAATGGCTAGAAAAATGAATACAAGTAGAGCTGCATTGAATCGGCTTCTCGATCCAAACAATAAATCTGTAACTTTGTTAACTCTAGAAAGAGCATCGACCGCTTTAGGGAAAAAACTGCAAATAGAACTTGCTTAATGTTAGATATCTTTTTGCGTGGGGAGTTTAATGAGGAATGATATTTCCCCTTTTTATTATCCACTGAATAAAATCAGTTTCTAGGTCTGTAAGTCAGACGATTTTTGATGTGCAGAATAAACATTTGCTTTCAAATCAACAGAACCCTTTCTTGCTTATCTACTATCTCAGATCGCTCCTCAGCGTTTCTCTATTCTCCGCTTGAGTGCCGAAAATCAATCATATCGAAGCAATTATTTAGTGGTCGACTTTTCAATTGACAAAAA
The DNA here is from genome assembly GCA_964547225.1 of uncultured Anaerolineaceae bacterium. Taxonomy (GTDB): domain Bacteria; phylum Chloroflexota; class Anaerolineae; order Anaerolineales; family UBA4823; genus CAZJMV01. The sequence continues at coordinate 1,185 of CAZJMV010000106.1, forward strand.
CAATCTGATAGTTATTATTAGAAGAGGTCAACTCATCACAAACCTATCTGGTGCAACTTTTAGGGTTAATATCTGGTCATGGGTTACCCCTTTATTGAGGTCTAATGGCTAATCGAAAAGCTATTTCTGCTCTTTTTTTCGTTTTTCATTCTCTTCTTCGCGCTTATGATCTGATTCTTTTTGTTCTTGTTGCTTGCGCTTCATTTTCTTTTTCTGTTCTATGTCAAGTTGCTTCTGTTCCTTTTGCCGCTTTTTGCGTGCCTGCTCCTGCTGCTTTTCCAACTGTTTTTGCTCTTCTTGGCGTAGTATGCGCTTTTTTTCTTGCTCTTGTTCAATTTCCTTCTGCGCTTTCTTTTGTCGATCAAGTTCCTCTTCCTGGGTTTTGCTCATTTTATTTTCCTCAGCGAATATAATAATTTGAAGGATTCTCCATCAAGCTTCAGGCGAATCACCTTTCTTTCCTTCCTTGGGATCCATCAATGCAACCAAACCAATCATACCAATATCTGCAAAAAGCAAAGGCGCTAAGATTGGCGCGCCGCGTATAAAACGATCCATGACAAAGACACCTTGTGAGGTGAGGTTTTGTTCAATATGCAATATCGTTCCAGTAACGCCAACCAACATCAAAATCAACATCGTGAGCGCATAAGTCAAAAATTCCCAGCGACTAGGATGATCTATCGCGCCAAGCAACACGGCAATGACGGTCGCGAATACACCAATCAACGTGGGAAGCCAAAGCCAGGGATTGGAAAAATCGGTGCGTGCGTGATCGAGGACGCTGCTGATCGTAGTTGCCAAAGCGCCCAATCCAGTAATAAAGAAAAAGGCTCTTGTCTTGCTATAGGGCATAGTGACTTCCCTGTCACCCAAGAGGACAAGTATGCCGCTATCAACAGGTTCTTCCCTCCAAACCGCGCTTAACCCAAGTAGTCCCACCAACGCAAAGGTGAAAGGACCGAGAAATGGCGGCGCCCACACCAATAAGGGTACGGTCAAGGATTGACTTTGAGCAAAAGGAATAGAAGCGCGCAAAACGTGAAAATAGGCTCCTAAAAAACCCACGATGATACTTGAAATGAACACTAGCGAAGCTAGAATTGTGGCGATCGTTCGTTTACGAATAGCTAACCAACCTGCCAGCACAAGTATCACACCGGAGATCGGTCCGAAAAAGATCGGTATCCATTCGTTGGGGACAATCGTTCCGCTGATCAAGTGCGCGATAAAAGTCTCCACACCCAAAAGGAATTCGTTTAATGCCGCTACCAATAGAAAAGCCTGATCGCGCGAGATGGGAATTCGATAGCGGCGGATTCCTGGAAATATTTCAGCCAATGGATACATAATTATTCACCAGCTTCTTCTAATTTATCAGACACCATCTCCTTCAGCTCAGCCAGCTCGTGTAGGACCTCGTAAGCGCCGTGCCATTGGGCATAATCAGGACCCTGCATCCAGGTACCGAACTTTGCAGTACGCCCCCAATGGTGCCATAAATTGAAATATACAAAATCAATCGGTTCATCAAACGGCTCAGCGGTAAGCAGTCCTTGCTCTTTCAAAGGAGCAATGATTTCATTGCTCTCTCGAACCCAAACATTGACACGCTCGGTGGCTTTGTCGGCAGCTGTATATAAGTCATCAACAAAAACCTGGTTGTGACATTCCAAACAAACGCCTTGCATACGCGCTTGATTTTCCTCCCAAGAAGGACGTCTTTCGCTGATAGGAGCAAAGAGATACCAGGTTAATCGTTCGCCAACATCATGGGTGGAAGCGCTGGTACCAAATCCACTCATATGGCAAATGGCACAAGTTGCAGCTGGAAATTCCTCCACTGAAAGGGTGCCTGCTTCTGCTTCCCATTCCCAGGTATGACCCATTGTCATATAGGCAATGCCGTGAGGCGATTCCTGATAGATTTCCCATTGTGGGTGATCAGGTCCAATATGACAGGCATTACAGGTCTCCGGTTTACGGGATTGTTCAAGACTGAATTCATGGCGCAAGTGACATTTTTGACATTGACCTACAGAACCATCCTGTGCTGGTTTGCCGATATTATGACAGCCTTCACAGGTGAAGCGCGTCATATCAGGACCTTCTAACACAGCAATATCATTCCGTGATTTATCAGGAGCATAACTACCTTCAGGGATTGATTCATACTGCTGCATAAATTGGGGTGATAATTCCTTCGAACCCGCAAAGGCAACATAAGCGGGGAGGCTATGCCGGCTCTGGAGGAACTCAGCGACTTCTACCTTGTGACATTTTTCACACATCGCCGTTGTGGGAGAAGCTAGCACATGAGTACCCTCATGCGCAACGCTTCCTGGATATCCATCTTCCACTTCATGGCACTGTTGGCAGGTGACTTCAGCACGCGCCATGGTACTTGCGCCATATTGCTGCACGATGCCTGGCGATGTCTTACGATGACAAACCACACATTCGTTTTTACTATTTGCTAAGGCATCAATTTTTCCTTCAATAGGTGGTGAACCGGCTTTCCCGATAGCCATAATGATCAAGCTCAAACCGAGCACGAGGATGACTGCGACCAGACCAAGTACAAAAAGTCTCATTTTTGCAACTGGCGTATCAAAAACTCTCATAGGTCAACCTCCATATAATTCTAATATGGGCGTTATTTAAGTCACTGGGTTTTAATCTCTTATTAAGATAACCTGAAATATGATTTTTGACAAGTATAAAGACTATTGTCGAATTTCATTTCTTGAGAGATCGAAATTTGATCTATGACTATAGAATATCTTGATCAATAAATCGGCAAGCTGTGGTCTACCGTGCGAGCCCATTGATTAATACCCCCCTTGAGGTGTTTGACTTTTTTAAAACCCGCCTTTATCAGCAAGTCTAAGGCTCGTTTGGAGCGAATACCAGCTCTACAAAAGACAATGATTTCTTCATCCGGGTTTAAATCTGACAGACGAGAAGGGAGTCTATCTAATGGGATTAGCTTGGTATTGGGGAAGTTGGAGATTCTCGCTTCATGAGGTTCGCGCACATCTAATAAATATAGTTCGGAATTACGCTTGATTTTTTGCACCAACTCATCTACCGTTACTGCATACTTTTCATCGATAGGCTCAATTTCCGATTGAATACCTGATACTCCACAGAAGGCATTATAGTCAATCAAATCGGTTATCTCCGGATCTACGCCACATACTTTACAAGCAGGGTTCTTGCGCAATTCAACATAATCAAAAGACTGATCCAGTGCGTTATAGAGCAGCAGTTTACCTATCAGCGGTTCACCAATCCCCAAGATCAATTTTATTGCTTCACTTGCTTGCAGGGCGCCAATCACTCCTGGTAATACGCCAAACACCCCTCCTTCAGCACAGGTAGGCACGGAAGCAGGTGGAGGCGGTTCGGGAAATAAGCAGCGATAGCAAGGACCTTTACGGGAATCAAAGACACTCACCTGTCCATCGAAACGGAAAATTGAGCCGTATATATAAGTCTTACCGGTTAATACACATAAGTCATTCAATAAGTAGCGTGTGGGGAAATTATCCGTTCCATCTAAGATCAAATCATACTTTTCTGCGATCTGTCTGGCATTAGCGGAAGTTAATATTTGATTGTAAGTATCGACTTGAATGTCAGGATTGAGGTCAATCAAGCGATCACGAGCTGATTGCACCTTCAGTTGATCAACGGTCGATGTCGCGTGAATAACCTGACGCTGCAAGTTGGAATAATCGACTGTATCAAAATCAACCAATCCGATCCGTCCCACACCCGCTGCAGCCAGGTATAAAGAGATCGGAGATCCCAACCCACCTGTACCAACCACAAGCACAGCAGCAGCTTTAAGTTTCTGCTGTCCTTCTAAGCCAACTTCTGGGATCAGGAGATGTCTTGAATAGCGTTTGAATTCCTCTGGAGAGAGCGAAGGTAATTTCATGAACACCCTCCTGAGATGCTGGGCACAATCACGAGCTTGTCATTTTCTTGCAAGGGCGTATTCAAACCATGTTTCTTATGAATGGGACGTTCCACCAAAAAGAGGTTAATAAAAGGGTGGATTTCCCCATCAGTCATGAATAGATGTTCTTCTATATCAGGATATTGATAAACAAGATCCTGCAAAGCATCGGAGACATTCTTGCCAATAACAAGCACCTGACTTTCTCCTGCTGTATATCTCCTGAGTGGTGTAGGAATTCTGACAGTAGGCATATCTAAACATCCAGCTTGATTTCAATTATAGACGATCACTCAGCATTATCATAGGGAAATTAATGGTTCCTGCCAATCTGTCGGCTTAGATTGGTCAAGAACCCTAACATCAAAAAAATTAGTCGTCCATCCACAAACTTTGATCACTGAGATACTTATAACCGGCATCAGGGAAAACAGTCACCACTATCCCAGACTCTATTTGATTTGCAAGCTTCAGAGAAGCAGCCGCAGCAGCGCCCGAGGATATACCCACAAATAAACCTTCTTCCCTTGCCAATCGACGTACCATCCGATGTGCTTCTTGTGTTGAGATTTCAATCGTATGATCAATGATCGTTGAATCAAAGATCGCAGGCGCCTTAGCTGTAGCCAAATGTTTGAGCCCTTCTACTTTATGGTTCGGAGAATCGGGTTGCACAGCCACAATCTGCACCTCAGGTCTGACTTGATCTAGATAACGAGCTGTACCTGTAAGCGTTCCAGAGGTGCCTAAACCTGCTACGAAATGGGTGATTTTCCCAGCAGTTTGTTTGAAGATTTCCGGAGCGGTTGTTTCAAAATGGGCTTGCCAATTGGCTGGATTATCATATTGATTGGCATAGAAATATTTTTCAGGATAAGTTTCTGATAATTCTTGAGCCACTCGAACAGCGCCATCGATACCTTCTGAAGCGTTGGTCATGATTAACTCAGCGCCTAAGGCTCTCAGAATGGAAATTCTCTCTGGGCTGACACTTTCTGGGATAGCAATCGTAACGGGTATCCCCATATTTACCCCTAGAGTTGCATAGGCGATGCCCATATTTCCTGATGTGGAATCTAATAGATGTCTACCATCAGATAACCAAGATTGATTAATTGCTGTTCGAATAATATTCAACGCGGGTCTATCCTTAACCGAACCACCTGGATTAAACCATTCTGCTTTCGCCAGAATTTGAACATGAGGATAATTTCGGGCAGTAATTTTTTTCAAAGGAAACAAAGGTGTATTTCCGACCACTTTCTCGATATTTGTGATGTGTGTAGTAGAAACCTGAAGCTCAGGTATTGCGACTATATCCATCTTTATTCTCCAATTATGAACCAAAATAAAACGACCAATAAAAAAAGGGCATTGCTTAGGCGTGAAAATACCTAATCGCAACACGAAAAAAAATTCGTATGCGGGGTTGCAAATACCCTTCGTCGTCGCTATATTAGCAATTTATCAGTCGCTCATGTAGAACAAAGCTACTTATACTTTTTGTGACGAAGCGGTATTTACAAACCCCGCCTTATACACATGCAAGCTTTTATCATTCGATCATCCTTAAGAATATTTTTTATGAATATATTGATAATAATTGTATAGACGGTTGTGAATTTGTCAAGGGTAAAAAAGTAAAAAAGAAAACAAGCTACTACTCGTTACAAAAAAATCCATCTGAATGCGATTGGATATCGCCAAAAAATCTACCAGCGAAATTTAAGCAATGTAATCAAACAAAAGTAGTACAATAACTTTTACAAAAAAACTCTTCTTTCTTCGAGCAAGTTAATGTCATTATTATCCGGAAACCAAAAACAGGTTAGAGTCCACCAGAGAGTAAGTAAACGGTTTACTTACCTTCTTGATCGATTTGGCGTTTCAGAACCAGCTTCGATCATGATGACTGCATTAATTGTAGGGATCGGCGCTGGATTGGGAGCAGTTATTTTTCGACACCTTATCAATGGAATGCAATATTTATCATATGGAGTTGTTGCGGGATGGATGCAAGCGATTGCGCCCTTTCATTTGTTGATCATACCAGCAATCGGAGGCGCCATCATTGGACCACTCATTTATCGGTACGCGCGAGAAGCGAAGGGGCATGGAGTTCCGGAAGTCATGGAAGCGGTTGCACTACGCGGTGGAAGAATAAGACCTCAAGTAGCAGTAGTCAAATCTTTAGCCTCCGCAATATGCATCGGGACTGGTGGATCAGTTGGACGTGAAGGACCGATCGCTCAAATTGGATCTGCGATTGGTTCAACGATTGGGCAAGTCTTAAAACTCTCCGATGAGCGCATCCGAAATTTGGTAGCTTGCGGCGCTGCTGGAGGTATTGCTGCAACTTTCAACGCGCCAATCGCAGGATCATTATTCGCACTGGAAGTGATCTTAGGACAATTTCAAGCTACTTACTTTGGCGCGGTCGTTATTTCGGCTGTCATAGCAGATGTAATCGCGCATGCCTTTGAAGGAGACACGCGCGCTTTTCTGATCCCCAAATATGCTTTGGTCGATCCACGCGAATTATTATTGTATGTTGTATTAGGAGCTCTTGCTGCAGTTGCAGCATATGGATTCACGCGTTTATTGTATTACTCCGAGGATATTTGGGATAGTTTTAAGATTCCAGAATATATAAAACCGATCTTGGGTGGTATGGTACTTGGGATAATTGGAATAATATCCCCAAAAATCATTGATTATCCTAGGGTATTTGGAGTTGGTTACGAGTCCATTAGCGAAGCGCTATCAGGGTCTTTAACGATACAGCTAACGCTCGCTCTGTTATTTTTAAAAGTTTTAGCAACAATTACTACCCTCGGATCAGGAGGCTCGGGCGGTGTTTTTGCGCCATCTCTTTTTATGGGGGCGATGTTAGGGGGCGCCTTTGGTCATATAGCAAATATACTCTTCCCTGAAGTTACCGCTCCGGCAGGTGCATATGCGTTGGTAGGCATGGCAGCCTTTTTTAGTGGCGCTGCCCATGCTCCAGTAACTGCAATTTTAATCTTATTTGAGATGACTGGGAATTATCAGATTATCTTGCCTCTGATGTTGGCGACCGTGATGAGCACACTAATCTCACGTGCTCTCAGTCAAGAATCAATTTATACATTGAAATTAACCCGTCGTGGTGTCCATCTGCAATATGGACAAGATATTGATGTGATGCAAGGAGTTACTGTTGGAGAAGTAATGACAAGGGATGTAGATACAGTAGCTGAGAATATGAGCGTCGAGGATTTAATTGAGGAATTTGATAAAACCTATCACCATGGTTTTCCGGTAGTTTCAAAAACTACCGGCGACTTAATGGGAGTAGTTACTTTACATGACTTACAAGGAGTTTTGGCAAATGATGATATTACGGGGAAAGAAGTTCGGGATATCGCGACCATTGACAATGTCATGGTTGCCTACCCAGATGAACCCATGTGGGAAGCAATGCGTCGCATGGCAAATCGAGATATTGGTAGATTGCCAGTGGTAGCATCTAAAGATAATCGGACTTTGGTTGGTATTATACGCCGCAGGGACATCCTCAAAGCGTATAATCACGCCATCATGAAAAAAGCGCATCACCAACATCGCTTTGAGGTTTTAAGATTAGGGAAAATCGATAGTTCAGAATTCTTACATTTTGAAGTACCAGAGAAATCTGCGATTGTCGGGAAACAAATTCGCGAGATCGAATTACCTGAAGATTGTCTGATCGTTTCGGTGCGAAAAGGGAGAAAATTACGAATCGCGCATGGTTATACAAAGATACAAGCTAAGGATAAAATAACGGTTTTCGCACAGAAAGAATGTGTACCCCTTATTGAAGAAATTTTAACCTGTACGGAAGCAAAGGAAGAGCCAAAAACAGAATAGGGAAAATTTCATAAGGAAAAACCCAAGTTATTCTGCTAATCACTAAGCTCATCATACTCAGATTCCTCTCCAATACCACGCGGCAACCATTTTCGCTCGTCTTTTAAGCGATGCTGCAACCCACCACGATCATGAATCTTATCAAATCCGGTAGGTTTGATAAACATATGTTCACCTTCTAGAAGACCAGTAACGCCATGTTGACCGGGTTCAGGGCGTTTCGGCGCAAGGTATTTCGCCGATTTTTCAGGATTATAATCAGTGGGTTCTTCATAGGTAGTGATATATCCCTCATAGTTGCGCAGGACAATTTTATGGTCGGACATACTGAGAACATAGTTGGGACTTACAGGAATTTTTCCTCCACCGCCTGGTGCATCAATAATATATTGGGGAACGGCAAAACCTGAAGTATGTCCGCGTAATCCTTCCATGATCTCGATCCCTTTCCCAACAGGAGTTCGAAAATGACCAGCCCCTTCTACAAGATCACATTGATACAGATAATACGGGCGAACTCGAATTCTGACCAGATCTTGATATAATTTTCTTTGGATATGAAGGTTATCGTTTACACCAGCAAGTAAAACAGACTGGTTGCCAAGAGGAATACCCGCGCGAGTCAAAAGATCACAGGCATGTTCAAGCTCGGCAGTAATTTCGTTAGGGGAATTTACATGAATATTCAGCCAAAGAGGATGATATTTCTGCAGCATATCCGTTAGTTCTTCCGTTACACGCATTGGCATAAACACAGGGATACGAGATCCTATCCTGACAATCTCAATATGGGGGATTTCACGCAATCTACTTAGGATCTCCTCCAGAATCTTAGGGGCTAGAATTAGCGGATCGCCGCCAGAGAGCAATACATCGCGGACTTGAGGGGTTCTCTTCAGATATTCAATCTGCATTTCAAATTCTTGGCGCGAAAAAGTAGCTGCAGGATCTCCAACGATCCTTGAACGGGTACAATAACGGCAATAGGTCGCACATTGGGTCGTAACTAACATAAGCACGCGATCAGGATAACGATGTACCAGTCCTGGAACAGGGGAGTGCCTATCTTCCGCTAGAGAATCTTCCATCATTGAAGTAAATGGAACCATTTCAGCAGCAGTTGGGATGACCTGTTTACGAACAGGATCATCAGGATCTGTAGAATTTATAAGAGAAACAAAGTAAGGGGTAATATCAACGCGAAATAAATGTGCAGATGAAAGTGCTTTTCTTTCACTTTCTGTAAGCTCCAAAACAGCCTCAAGATCTTCTACAGTATTGAGACGATTACTGAGTTGCCAGCGCCAACTATTCCATTTATCATCGGGAACATCTTTATAGATTGGGGCTCGTTTTGAAGGGAATGATGAACCAGCCATATTGGATACTCCTTATCATTTAATTATTCAAACAACAACGCTCTATTACCATTAATGATGGTAGTGGAAATTGTAAATCAGGTTAGGACATAGGTCAAACCTTTAATCAACAAAACTGGAATTCGCTAATAGAAAACTGATTGAATCAAAATAATCGAGATATAATAGGATCAATATGCAATAATTATATAGCTTCTTGAGGAGATTTTAATGAGCAGAGAAGATGAGATTAGAGATGCGATCAATCAGGCGGTGGAAGCATTTACGCGCTACGACCCAAACCCAATCACATGGCAATCCTGGTTGATTTACTTGTTACAGCGCCTTCAAGAACAATCTTTGGACACTAATCCACTCCATCAAGAAGTCTATGAGGATATGCTTGAAATGCTGCTTGATCAAATCCGAACTCGACTTAGAAACGGCGCCTGGTAAAGATAAAAATACCTCATAGAGAGCATAAGAGGGGGAAAAATCGCCTCAATGCATTTTTAGATCAATATTATGTATGTATCATGAATGAATTGCAAGCAACCTGTTGTAGTTTCGTATCTCAGGAAAATATTTAGTGTTATCTCATTAGGGTAGAATTCGTACTGTTTACAGGAAAATAATGGAAATGCTCAAGAGGTAAATCGAAAAAGATATGAGCCGACCTCTCTATTTATTATATTTACTCGCATCAATCATCAGCCAAATCGTCGGGGCAATCCTATTATCAATAGCACTTATCCCCAGCTACTATCTCATTTCCGGAATATGGAAACTTACTTCAACTATGCCAGATAATTTCTGGAAAGTTTTCCTGATATGTTTATCGATTGGATTTTCCTTCTTTATCTTCGGCGATATGTTGATGATCGTTATCGTATTATTTAAGAAGCTTTTCCGTATCAGGAATCAAGAACGTACAGGTAACTTTAGATCTACGATAGTGATCACTGTAGGTGTGCATAATTTCCTTATGAATCTAATCCAATTCTTATATCTCCCGCTTGTCAGAAGCACGCCACTGATTTTATGGTTCTACCGGGGAATGGGAATGAAAATTGGTAAAGACACCATCATCACCACATGGCGAATATTTGACTGCGATATGATCGAAATTGGGGATCATTGTGTCATAGGAGGTAGTGTAGCCATCAGCGCACATATCGCTGAAAAAGGACACGGTATTCTAAAGAAAGTAAAGATCGGCAATCGTGTAACCATTGGAGCAAATACGACTGTTCTACCAGGTGTAACCATCGAAGACAATGTGATTGTTGGCGCAAACAGCTTAATTCCCAAAGATTCTTATCTCGAAGGAAATTCAGTTTATGGCGGTGTACCTATTCGAAAAATCAAATAGAATAATTACATAAAAAGCTTATCAGATTAAATTTCTCGATCCTATTATTAACTAATCAATTAAATCTCATTCTTTCAGCGCTATCCCTATCAAGAAATCAATTATTAGATAATTATCTATCATGCTATAATTTATCTTTAGTCCTTCTTATCAATAGCAGATTCACCCTGCATGTGAGTTTGCGAATAAATCATTAATTCCTGTTTGGAATTTAATAAGTCAAACGATGAGGATGAATAATTCTCAGTAGATAGAAATGGAACTGCCTACTGTTAAAAACATGATCAGTCTTAATATCCAATATAATATTCCGGAGGATTTGAAATGCCATCAAAAGAAAAACGTTCGATTAAAGCAGAAGATCTATATCGATTTGAATTGATATCTGATATCAGGATATCTCCAGACGGGAAACATATCATCTATTCTCAACAACGGGTTGATGAAAAAAAAGAAAAGAAATACGCTAATTTATGGTTAGCATCCACACAAGAAGGAAAGCCTAGCCAATTTACATTCGGCGATCAGGTCGAAGGACAACCACGCTGGTCACCGGACGGTACAAAGATCGCCTTTCTCTCTAATCGAGGTGATGTGGATAAGCCTGCTCAAATTTATCTCATCCCCTTTACCGGCGGAGAAGCTCGTCCAGCAACAGATTTACAGGGTGAGTTCGGGGGATTCAGTTGGTCTCCAGACGGGAAAAAGATTTTATTTTCATTCCGCAAGAAAGATCAGGAAGAAATAATACGTGAAAAAGACGAGAAGAAGAAAGAATTAGGTGTCGTCGCTAGACATTATAAGCGCGTGTTTTATAAATATGATGGTTATGGATACTTACCTCATGAAAGATGGCATATCTGGGTTCTGAATCTAGACTCCGGTGAAACCACTCAACTTACCGATGATGAGGTTTATGACGAACAAAATCCAACCTGGTCGGTGGATGGAAAACAAATCGCGTTCATGTCGAATCGTAGTGATAACCCGGATTTTACGCCTGATCGAATCGACTTATTTATCACGGAAAGTGATGGAAGCAATCCTCGTAAAATTGAAACACCAATTGGTGAAAAAAGCTTACCCAGCTATTCGCCAGATGGAAAATGGATCGCTTATTATGGTTCTGAAGGTGAAGGTAAATGGTTCAAAAATCAAGGCTTATGGATTGTTCCTTCTGACGGAAGCCAACCCGCCAAGAATTTAACCGAAAAATATGATTACCATGTTGAACCACATGTGATTAATGATTTAGGGGAACCAGAATTTATGCCGCCAACATGGTCGAAAGAATCAGATAAACTCTATTTTCCAGTTATGCTGCATGGCAGCGCCTTGTTAAAATCAATTGACTTAAATGGTGAAAATTTAGATACGATCATTGATGAGGGTGGTGTAGTCGGCAGTTTTAATTTTGATAAAGAACAAAAGAAAATGGCATATTTTTATGCTACGATCAAAAACCCCGGTGAACTATATGTCATGGATATGGAAACTCATCGAACAAAGAAAGTCAGTGATGTAAACGGAGCCTTGCTTGACGAAATTGAATTAGGTGAAGTCGAAACTGTATGGATAAAAGGACCGCATGGAAATGACTTACAGGGATGGGTCATCAAACCGCCAAATTTTGACCCCAAGGAAAAATATCCATCGATCCTTGAAATTCATGGTGGACCACTGACCCAATATGGTTTCAATTTTATGCATGAATTTTATTTTCTCGCCGCGCAAGGCTATATGGTGCACTTTTCTAATCCCAGAGGAGGACGCGGGTATGGCGAGGCTCATGCTGGCGCCATCCATGGCGCTTGGGGAACTGCAGATTACGCTGACCTAATGGCTTGGACTGATTATGTATCTCAGTTACCTTATATCGATACGGAGCGTATGGGGGTTACGGGTGGAAGCTATGGCGGTTATATGACCGTGTGGATCATCGGACATACTCAACGCTTCAAAGCTGCGGTGACACAACGCTGTGTAAGTAATATGGTCAGCATGTGGGGATCAAGCGATATGAACTGGGTATTTCAACAAGAAATGGAAGCTGGGGCTCCTTTTGAGGATTTAGAAAAGTTCTGGGAGATGTCCCCGATTAAATATATCGGGAATGCAAAGACACCTACTCTTGTTATTCACAGCGAAAACGATCATCGCTGCCCCATCGAACAAGGTGAACAAGTATTTGTTGCTCTAAAACGCTTGGATATACCCACCGAATTCGTGCGATTCCCGGGTGAGTTCCATGGATTGTCGCGCAACGGACGGACAGATCGACGAATCGTGCGATTGAACCACATTGCAAGGTGGTTCAATGAATATATGTAGCAGAATTGTTTTAAAAATAAAGACTTACCAGTCGATAATATCTTCCGTCTAAGAAGAAATTCAATGTTTGTTCAGTCTCCAGTCTTGTACCATGAAAACCAAGCTGGAGACTAACACAAGCATTTATCATCATACTTTTGAATAATAAGAGTTGCCGAAAACAGCACACTCTTAAAAAACGAGTAAGAAGACTTGGGTTTATGAAATGGTATAAAGATCATATTTCAATCTCAACGCGTGGGAAAGGATTATATCCCTTTACCGAGGAAATTGAAAAAAGGATTCATCAATGGGGTATCAAAGAGGGAATGTGCTTTTTATTCATTCAGCACACGAGCGCATCACTAGTCATCAGTGAAAGTTATGATCCCAGCGCTAAGCTTGATCTGGAAGTATTTATGGATCACTTGGTACCCGAAAACCAATCCTGGCATCGACACACCTTAGAAGGGGTGGACGACTCTCCTTCTCACATGCGCACTATGTTAACTAATGTTGATATAAACATCCCTATTGATAATGGAAGCCTAAGCCTTGGCGCTTGGCAAGGTGTGTATCTTTTTGAGCATCGCGCACGCGGACACTTTAGACATATTCTCGTACGCTGTTTAAGTATTGATTAGCCACCACACTGGCTTTCACCGATGATATTCAAACCAACTGATCTTAATCGAGTATCTCATACAATTCAACTAAAACACCATTTGCACTTTTAGGATGAATAAAAGCGTACCGTTTGCCATCAGAAGAGCTAACGGGAGTTTCATTGATCAGTTGGATGCCCTTTTCTTTTAAAGTCAATAACATGCCTTCGATATCATCGACTTCTAAACAAATGTGGTGTAACCCAGGACCACGTTTTTCCAGATAACGCGCTAATCCTGAATCATCAGTCGTTGGCTGAACAATCTCAATATCACTGTCACCGACGGGGAAAAAGGCTACTTTAGATTTTTCAGCAGGTACATCCTTCACTTTAGTTAATTCTAATCCAAGCGCATCTTGCCAGAAGGACAAGTTTTCTTCGATGTTTGGTGAGAGAATCGCGATATGATCAATTCGGATTACGTTTGGCATTTTGCTTTACCTCTTTCATTTTACAACCATGCTGGGGGATGATATTCTCCCCAACTTTCGCGTAAGACAGCGCTGATTTCACCTAAGGTGATACTGTTTTCGACACATTCAACAAAGATAGGGATTAAGTTTTCATCCTGTTTAGAGGCGCTTTCTAGATGACTTAGAAGCTCATTGACACGAGTGGAATCGCGTTGAGAACGTAGTTTTTGTAGCCGAGCGCGTTGATTTTGCTCAATGCTTGGGTCTACTTGTAAGTGTTCAAGATCAATTTTCTCGTCGACTTGAAATTGATTGACACCCACAATGATCTGTTCCTTATCTTCAACTGCTTTTTGATACCAATAAGCTGCATTCTGGATCTCATTTTGCATATAACCATTTTCAATCGCGGCTTGTGCACCGCCCATCTGATCGATCTTATCAATATAATCCTGAGCACGTTGTTCAATTTGATCGGTTAGATATTCCATATAATAAGAACCAGCGAAAGGATCAATCGTATCAGCCACACCTGACTCGTGGGCAATGATTTGTTGTGTACGCAATGCGACTTGTACAGATTTTTCAGTTGGCAACCAAAGCGCTTCATCCATGCTATTGGTATGTAAAGACTGCGTACCGCCCATCACAGCAGACAGCGCCTGCAAAGCTACGCGCACGACATTGTTTTCGGGCTGCTGCGCAGTGAGCGTAGAACCAGCGGTTTGTGTGTGAAAACGCAATGTTTGGGAACGTTCATCTTTGGCTTGAAAGCGTTCATGCATGATCTTTGCCCATAATCGACGTGCAGCCCGGAATTTGGCAATCTCTTCTAGGAAATTATTATGTGCATTGAAGAAAAAGGATAGTTGTGCAGCAAAACTATCAACCTCCAAACCAGCCTCAATGGCAGCTTGGACATAGGCAATGCCATTCGCCAGGGTGAAGGCGACTTCCTGAACAGCCGTAGAACCAGCCTCGCGGATATGGTAACCGGAAATACTAATCGTATTCCAATGGGGAATATTTTTTTGGCAAAATTGGAATACATCCGTGATCAAGCGCATTGAAGGTGCAGGAGGAAAAATATAAGTACCACGGGCGATATATTCTTTTAATATATCATTTTGGATTGTGCCACGCAGTTGATGCATTTCAACTCCCTGACGCTTTGCAACAGCAATATACATTGCTAAAAGCACAGCCGCGGGTGCATTGATTGTCATGCTGGTTGAGACTTTATCCAGCGGGATTTGATCAAAAAGGGTTTGCATATCTTCTATAGAGGAGATCGAAACACCAACTTTACCCACCTCGCCTATCGCGATTGGGTCATCAGCATCATAGCCAATTTGTGTGGGAAGATCAAAGGCAACAGACAATCCTGTCTGTCCTTGTTGGAGTAAAAACCGGTAACGTTTATTCGATTCTTCAGCAGTGGCGTAACCAGCATACTGGCGCATTGTCCAATAACGCCCACGATACATCGTGGGCTGAACACCACGCGTAAAAGGATAATCGCCTGGAAAACCAAGCTGATCCAAGTAATTAATCTGTGTTTCTTGCGAAGTTAGGAATCGAGGAACAGGAATATTAGAAGAAGTTTCAAAGCCTGCCTTCCGTTCGGGGAAACGATCTAAAACAGGATCTAATACATTTTCTTGCCATTTTAATTTATCTTCTTCAAAAGACATAAGCTACCTTTCTGTAATAATTTCATATCTTAAGCTGAGTATACTCGATCCATATGAAGACTGAAAGCGCACTTTGTCACACCATCCTTTATGACTTCTTTTAGTCTGCATATCGAATGGGATTTTTAATCGATATTTATACTAAACTCAGGTTTTCTTATAAAAATCTAATAACCTTAAGGTTTAATTAGCCTAGATATTTAATTCAGGAGGCATATATGAATCAGGTTGATCAAACATTTAAAGCCGAAACGCGTCAGTTACTAGATATTCTCATCCACTCCCTTTACACTGAACGTGAGATTTTCTTGCGGGAGTTGATATCCAATGCATCGGACGCCTTAACAAGAGTCGATTTCGAAATTCTAACGAATCGAGAAGCGCTTGATCCAGATGCTGAATTAGCCATTTGGGTTATTCCTGATGAAAAAGAAGGTACCCTGACGATCAAAGATACAGGTATCGGAATGAATAGTGAAGAGCTCGTGACTAATCTGGGCACGATAGCTCATTCAGGAGCCCGTGAATTCATCAAGGCGGTAGAAGAAGGTAAACAAGACCTTTCAAACCTTATTGGACAATTCGGGGTTGGTTTTTATTCCGCTTTTATGGTGGCAGACTGGATCAAAGTAACCTCTCGATCTTACCGCAAAGAGGATAAAGCTGCTGAATGGTTTTCTGAAGGCGAAGAGACATTCAGAGTTGAGCCAACCGAAAAGATAGATCGCGGCACTATAGTAACGATAAAATTAAAAGAGGATGCAAAAGAATTTACTGAAGAACATCGTTTGAAAGAAATCATTCAGAAACACTCCGACTTCATCCCTTTCCCTATTTATATCGGCAACGAGAAAGAACAAGTCAATCGACAGACTGCAATTTGGCGTCAATCCCCTCGCGAGGTTGAAGAGAAAGAATATAACGATTTCTATCAGCAATTGACCTTAGATTTTCAAGAACCGCTAACCCATACCCATTTGGTGGTCGATGCACCGGTTCAAATGTACGCCATCCTATATCTTCCAGCTAATCCTGAACAGAATTTCTTTTCAAAGAGGAAAGAAGATGGGGTAAAGTTATATGCACGAAAAGTTCTCATAGAAGAATATTATAAAGATTTACTTCCAGAGTACTTAGGCTTTATTCAAGGTGTCGTCGATTCAGAGGATATACCACTGAATGTATCTAGGCAAGCAGTTCAATCCAGTAAAACCATTGCGCAGTTAAAAAAACTTGTCACCTCGAAGACACTTGACATGCTTGACAGCCTGGCTAAAGATAGTGCTGAAAAATATAATACATTTTGGGAAAATTATTCTCGTTTTATTAAACAAGGCATTGCTATTGAGAACGAAAAACCAGAAGCCCTTTTTCCACTCCTACGCTTTAAGACAACCAAAGAAACTAAAAAATGGTCTTCACTTGAAGACTATACGAATCGAATGAAGCCTGATCAAAAAGAAATCTATTATATCCTTGGAGATGATGATGCTTCAGCGCTACACAGCCCTCATCTGGATGTCGTCCGCCATTACGATTATGAAGTCTTGTTATTAACAGATCCGGTAGACGCATTCATGCTCGTTAAGTTGGATAAATATAAGGATTACACAGTCAAAAATGTAGCTAATGCAGAATTATCCTTACCAACCGAGGAAAAAGCGGAGGCGGATAAAGAACAGACAAAGAAACAGGAAAAAGATAAAGAACAAATCATTAAGTTATTCAAAGAAAAACTAGGCGAGCGTGTCACTGACGTTCGCATGACGGATCGTCTTACAGACTCACCAGCGCGTCTCGTTGACCCGGAAGGGGCAATGAACCAAGAAATGCAACGCGTTTATCGAATGCTTAATAAAGACTATGAAGTTCCCAAAAAAGTACTAGAGCTCAACCCACGGCACCCAATCATTAAACAAGTTAACGAACTGGAAATAGGAAACCCTCTGGTTGATTTGGTTGTTGAGCAAATCTATGAGGACGCTTTGTTAATTGAAGGTCTACACCCCGATCCTGCTAGTATGATTTCACGGATCCAAAAAATTATTCAAGTAGCTCTAGAATAATTGGACTAACCACAAGCTAAAGATATATTTACCACCGGAATGCTATCCTCAGGATGGCATTCCAAATATTTATTTAATAAAAACACCAACTTTTTCAAAAAATCATGTTACTATTCTATTATCCTACTTAGTGAGTCTGTCATGTCTGAAGGCGTACCAACGTTAACTAGTCCGAGCATATGGGTAATATCTACCGTTCTTCTTCTAGTGATAGGTGGGATATTCATCCTGCTATACTACCTACAAAAACGCACTCAGAAAAGATTACAAATAATCAGGGGAAAAATACGGAAACTTCAAACCGAATGCAAGTCATTCGGACACAAAATTACTAGCTACTCGCCATATGACCCAGAACCCTACAAAACACGGGAAATTGAATTGGAGTACGAATTCAAACATACCTCCAAAATGGTAGATAATCTGGAGCAAAAATATGTAACCATAAAAGAAAATTCTTCAAAAGCCTCGAATCCTTTCGGGGTTTTGTTTAGAATTCTTCCAATAGGTTGGTTAGGTTTACAAAGAGAACTCAATCAATTAGAAGTTGGGATGGAAAAAGTAAAAGCAGGTTTGTTAAAAATCAAAGAAGAACAAGAAGCAATAACAAATCTAAGTTGGCAACTTGCTTTAAGAAGTAGAGAAGTCAAAAAGAAATATACATCACTTGTCAATATTCTAAATAAATTAAATGATTGGCATGTTCACGGTGATTCCTTCGAAGATGCAATGAAATTCGAAGCTGTAATAAATGAAAGCATAGCAAAGATCCCTGATATTTATTTCCAAGCAGACCAAAAAAGGATCGTGGAAATATCCGATAAGGAGCAAAACGCAATTGTTTTTGAGATCATCGAGAATATTGAACCATTAGCAATCAAAAAACTAGCGCAAGCGAATAAATGGTTGGATGATTATCGCAGGTTAAACTCAAAAATAGCAATTATGCAACGTTCCTTAAGGGAATTAACCCAAACAACTGAAACCATCTCAGCCAACTTAGACTGGAGTAGTAATCAACACTATATCAGCGGATTAAAGGTCATCGTGCAAAATTTACAGGCTACACTTTCAAGACTTGAATTGGAAAGCAGCCAACAAGTAGAAGAAGAGGTCGAACGGGTCACTAAGAGCATTCTTGAAACGGAACAAACAATAACACATACACGGCGTCAAATGATCGCCTTTGAAAAAATTCGCGATAATCTAAATAGAAGTATCCGGAAATCATCTTCCGCGATCACAAAACTTAGTGAAGAAACTAACTTTCCAATACAGTGGAGCATTAGCAAAGAAGGCTTGATACAGATCAATCGACAAATTTATCACTTGAACAGAAATGGAAACCGTTACACTCCAGAAAAATTAACAGAAGATTTGACATTGATTACTAACCTTGAAAAAAAGGCGGCTGTTCTTGAGAAGAAATGTCAAGAGATAGAAAACACGCATAGCAGAATAATCGAATTAATGAAAGAACACGATCTTGCTAATATCAGCGCTTGGCTAGAAAAAGCTAAGCGAATTATGAAACAAGCATATGAATATGATCCCAAAAACTGGTCAAAACATGACGAGATTAGCCTTGTAGCCAAAAGACTTCAGACCATAGAATCACAAATCAAAGAGTCTGGTCTGCTGTTTCCGAGTAATCCAATACGGGAAGAAGATATATCAGCTAGATTGGAAAAGATTGAAAAGATAGCTTATGTGATAACTATTAATAAAGAGCATGTTGAGCAGATACGAAAACACTTAATACAATTACAGAAGAATGAGACTAAACTTAAAGAGCGACTTGAAGAAATTCAAATGGTCATAAATCAAATCGAATTCGTTGTATACAATAATGAGTTCTTATCAAAGATTGCGAGAAAGACCTTGAAAACTCTGCAAAAGGATATCAATGAACTGGCAAATTCGATATCCCTACGCAAAAAAGGGACCGTGGAACAAAAGAACAACCAAGCGATAGCATTTGAAGATGAAGTAACCGCTTCCACTCTTAAATGGCTCACACAGATTAAACGCGAAACACAGAACACCATCCATGAAATCTCAATCGTCATATCGGAACTTGAAGAAATTGCATCCATAGACGATTATTCGATAGAAAATGCACATAGCATATTAGAGAAAGAAAGAAAAAAACGAGACTCTGACAATATAGAAAAAGATAATCACGATCTATTGGATTTGGGTTATCTACTAAAAAATAATAGTGATCTTTTTCAATCATTTATTTCAGCTCAGCATGCGCTTTCCGATATTGCGAATCCCGTATTGGAATCATACGATCAACTTATTGCCTACCGTGAAGAAACGGATCAATTACGCCTTCAGACCATATCATATTTACAAGCTGAACAAAACCAGCAAACGAATATATTATCATTCAACAAAGCGCAAAGAGATTGGCAACAAACCGAGGAATCGCTTCTGCAGTTACTCAAGACTCCGCAAAGAGTGATTTCTTTTATCCAACAAACGGGTGAATTATCAGCTAGGTATCAAAGGATATCAAACCAATTTCAACAAGTGATGCTGATTTACAGAGATGAAATAAGTCATAAAGAGAAAAATCACCTTGATTAACCGCCAGAAAGTGGTAAAATGAATTTCGCTAAAATCGTAATGCCCTCGTAGCTCAGTGGATTAGAGCATTTGCTTGCGGAGCAAAGGGCCGCGTGTTCGAGTCACGCCGAGGGCGCCTATTTCAAGAAACCCTTTCCTTAAATTTGCAGGAAAGGGTTTTATTAAGCGGAGCACACTATCCCAATTGGAGATACTTAATAGAAAATCGAAAAGGTTCGCATGGCAAATAAACAAATATTGATTACAAATGATGATGGAATTAATTCTCCCGGTTTATTATCGGCGGCTAGGGCATTAGCGCCATTGGGCGACATTCATATTGTGGCTCCTCGCGAACAATATTCTGGAGCAGGTCGCAGCCTACCCCTCGCTTCAGATGGGATTATCCTAAAACAGGAACTGCATATCAATGGGAAACCACATATTGGATATGCAGTAGGAGGATCACCTGCTCAATCTGTCTTATTTGGCGTATTGGAAATACTCGATGTGAAGCCTGATATAATTGTGTCGGGGATTAATTACGGAGAAAATGTCGGCAGTGGTATCACAATCTCAGGGACAATCGGAGCCGCTCTAGAAGCAGCAGCGATGGGTATCCAAGCCATCGCAGTTTCGCTCGAAACAGACCGAGAACATCATCACTCATTATCAGAAGATGTGGACTTTTCAACTGCTGCATTTTTCACTCAACTTTTTAGCTATATTGTATTAGAAAACCGTTTCCCGAATGATGTCGATCTTCTTAAGATTGACATCCCATGTGATGCGACCATTGATACACCCTGGAGAATTACTAAAGTCTCTCGGAATAGATATTATTATCCCACCCCTCCCAAGCGGTTAAATATTGAAGAACCAGGAATACTAGGATATGAGGCTACCAATGATCTAGATAGTGAAGAAGAGAACACGGATGTTTACGCGCTCCAAGCTCAGAGGGTAGTCTCTGTATCTCCTATCAGTTTAGATATGACCTCACGCGTAAAGTTTGAAGACCTTCAACAACTGCTAGAGAAGCATAAAAAATAAGCTTTCACACATTCCTGATCACCTCTAACATCTGTGCGTGGATTTCCGGTGAAGCAGCGAGAACCGGAAAAGGGGGAGAGAAATATTGATCACCACCATCAACATCGGTAATCAAGGCGCCCGCTTCACGGGCAATAAGGATTCCAGCCGCGACATCCCATGCTTCAAGGCTCAATTCCCAAAAGCCATCAAATCGACCAGCAGCAACATAACTGAGGTCTAAAGCAGCTGACCCTAAGCGACGTACACCCTGAGATCGCAACATGAAGGCATTATGATAGTTTAAGTTATTACGGTTAGATGAGCGAATATCATAAGGGAAACCAGTCACTAATAAGCTCTGCTTAATTGATTTAGTTTGTGACACATGAATAGGAGTGTCATTTAGAAAAGCTCCCTTTTTATATTCAGCGCTGAAACACTCATCCCGAATAGGATCATAAACCACACCCAACTGAATCCCCAAATGGTTTGCGAATGCAATTGAAACAGAAAAAATCGGGATATCATGCGAAAAATTGACGGTACCATCCAAAGGGTCAATATACCAAGACCTTTGATTAACACCCTGACTCTCACCGCTCTCCTCAGCAATAATCCTGTCATCAGGAAAACGCAATTTTATTTCAGATATTAAGAATTCTTCTGATTTACGATCTGTTTCTGTTACCGGATCAATTTCACCTTTAAAATCAACTTGATGCTTTTTTCCATAACCTTCGAGTAATATCGCGCCTGCCTTACGTGCCATGATTTCCATCTCTTTTAATGTGGGGAGCATAATTCTGAATACATCCTTTTTTTGAATTTCTAATTAAGTATCAGCTAGCAAAAGCATTTCGCAGTTATTATTCCAATGCAATCACACATTCTTTGAAAAGACATTCAAAATATTCTTTCATAACGATATGACGTTTCTCTGCGATTGATCTGCCAGTCAATGTATACATACGGTCTTTGATTTTAATAAGCTTAAATAAGTATTCATGATAGGCGCTGTGTGGTTCATCTTTTTGCAACCGCCCATATTTCAGGAATTGATCCGAGGGTTGAGCAAAAAAAGGTTGTCCTGCCATTGAAGCATAAGCAATTGCTCGAGCTACACCAACAGCGCCAATAGCATCGATTTTGTCTGCATCAAACAGCACTTTAGCTTCCAGAGATTGAGGGCGCTGAGTATCGTCTCGAAAACGATGCGCGAGGATACAATGCTCGACTGCTTCTATCCTTTCCTCCTGCCATCCAATTTCAGATAAGATTTCTCGAGCAATTTTCGCAGATTGCAGGTGATGAGTTATGCGGTTATCAGTATCCATTTCGTTTGAAGGATTCTTATTCTGTGCATCATGAAGAAGCGCCGCTACACTAACGATTTCAATGTCAGCGCCTTCTGCGAGTGCGATCTTTTTTGCTAATTGAAAAACCCTTAGTACATGTTCAAACCCATGAACCGGATCCGTGTGAGAGTAATATTTACGCGCAATCTCAATTGAAAGTATCATAAGAGGCTACTGAAAAAAGGAAACAGGGGGCGATTATTCTTAACTACGGAATGTATACTTTGCCTTTTTTGATCACTTTTTCAACCAAATTGATTCCGAAGCGATAACCGAGATGTCGATAATCGGATACTGAGAGAATAATCATATCTGCTTGTTTGCCAACTTCAATAGAACCGATCAACTCATCGCGTTGAATCGCCTTGGCAGCGTTAATCGTGGCAGCAACAATTGCTTGCGCTGGGGTAAGACGCATATATCTGCAAGCTAAAGCAATCGCAAATTGCATACTCTCACACCAAGCAGTCCCTGGGTTGAGATCTGTAGCAATCGCTAATAGCCCTCCCGCGTCTAAAATACTGCGTGCTGGTGTGTAATCCGGCTCTGCCAAACCAAAGGGGGTGCAGGGCAATCCTACCGCAGTGGTATCACTATTCGCAATGGCATCAATATCCTCTGCAGATGTATGGACTAGATGATCCGCAGATGCTGCACCTAATTCAGCGGCTAAGTTTGCACCACCCAAATTATCAAATTCATCAGCATGAATTTTTAACGGAAAGCCTAACTCTTTGGCTGTTTCCAATACCTTTCTTGATTGTTTAAGATCAAAGGCGCCTGTCTCACAAAAAATATCCACAAAAGGTAATGCGTGGTAAGGGGCATGGTTTGACCACCAATCTTTTAAGACTGGTAACATCGTTTGTGTAACCAGGTCAATATATTTGTCTGCATCATCAGAATATTCAGGTGGTATAGCATGGGCGCCTAAAAAAGTAGGCGCTATTTCGATTGGTCCTTCTTTATCCAAGGCAATCAAAGCTTGCAACATCCGCAATTCTACAGCAGTTTGCAAACCATAACCGGTTTTTGCTTCCGTCGTTGTAGTACCATAGGAAAACATCGTATTCAATCGAGTGCGTGTCTCTGAGATCAATCGTTCAAGCGAAGCGGTTCGAGTTGCATTCACTGTAGAAAGTATGCCACCCCCAGCAGCAAGGATCTCCATATAAGTCTTTCCTTGTAGCCGTAATTCAAACTCAGCAGCACGATCACCTGCCCAAACAACATGTGTATGCGGATCGACAAAGCCGGGCATAAGGACTTTTCCACCAACATCTAGAGTTTTTTCATGAGGGTATTTTTCTTGTAACTGACGAGTTGTCCCGACTGCAACAATTTTACCCCCTTCTATTAGCACAGCACCATCCGGAATAATACTAAGTTCCCCAAGTTCAAGACCACGTTGGGGACCTCCTTGAACTGTGAGGAGTTGTGAGGCAGAATGAAATAGCATAACCTGTTCCATAAGATAAACTTGATTTTCTCTTTAAATATAGATTACTATAACCAATTTGTAATTCCACAAATTGTACCACCTAATATCAAAGCATTATTTATCCTTTTTAATATTTTATAACTGGAAGCATAATTTAATTTCTCCATTAACTGCTGATGGAAGTCAATTCAAAAGGCTTTTACAAGTAATTTATGGTAATTTCGCCTTACCCAAATTATCATAAATAATGAGAAATTATTATATAAAATATTTTTAGGATTGTTTGAAATTTTTTATCGGAATAAAAAAAAGTGATGGAAACCGCACATATTTTAGTAATCGACGATGATGAAATTGTCGCCCGTACGATAGAACGAAGTTTGCGCAGGGAAGATTTTCGAGTAACGATAACAAGTAGTGGTGTGGAAGGATTAAAGGCAGCACGTCGTCGACCACCTGATCTAGTAATATTAGATATCATTATGCCAGGGATGGATGGCTTTACAGTTTGCGAGGAGATGCGCTCTGATCCAATATTAAAATATGTTCCCATCCTTTTCCTGACTGCAAAAATCAAGGGCGAGGATAAAATCACTGGGTTTACTGCTGGGGCGGATGATTATTTATGCAAACCTTTCAATCTAGACGAACTTATTTTACGAATTCGAGCTATACTTCGAAGGGCAAAGAAACAAGCACAATTCATCGCAGAACGCAATGAAGATGGAAAAAACAAAGGGAATTCATCTTCAGGAAGTTCTGAAGATCAAGAAATAGTCAATGAATCAAGCCTCATCAAAATCGGCGATTATATTCTGGATATACATTCATACGAGTTGATTACTCCCAATATAGGCAAATTACAATTGACACCGGTGCAATTTGAATTAATTTTCCACCTCATGAGTCACCCAGGTGAAATCTTTTCTGCAGCACGTTTATTAAGCGAAGTTTGGGATTATCCTTCCGATACTGGCAGCTCTGATCTAGTGCGCGTGCATATTAAAAACTTAAGGGAACGAGTTGAGGAAAATCCTCGTTCCCCAACATTCATCCGCACCGTTCCGGGTTATGGATATTCTATCGATCCAAAGAAAGATTAGGAAGATTAATTCTTGGCTCAGTTAATTATTTAGGGGTGTAATCGGGAACAATTTTCACATCCTGGATAAACCAACTATTGATATGTCTTTCACCAACCCGAGAAAGAAACTGTACAATGACGTTCTTCCCCTTATAATCTCGTAAATCAACATAATCCTCTTTCCAATATCCTTTCGTTTTTGTATAATCTTTGACAGCAATTAGAGTTCCATCAACGCGAAGATAAATACGAGCGTCATATTTTAATTCATAATCATGCCAAAATACCAAATATGGACTCTGCCAACTTTCTTCAATGAATACTGCTTCTTTGCTCGTTAAAGCAGCATCCGTTGGACCACCGACAGTCTTAAAATCATCAAATAATTTCCAGCACATCATATCTTCCAAATGACATCCTGAGGAAAGAGGTCGCCAATAAAGCATTTTCCATTCAGTGATCGCAATCGGTGTGCTTTGAGGAGGAACCGGAGAGGGTGGTGGAGTAGGAGC
>CAZJMV010000107.1:0-3172 GCA_964547225.1 uncultured Anaerolineaceae bacterium
ATATGGAAAGTAATTCGGAGGAAGTAGAATAAACATAGAAAGGAATGGAAAATATGTCTCAATTTGCGTCAATTTTTAGTGTTTTAATCGTACAGATTCCATTGATCCTAGTATGGCTGGTAGGGTCATACATTGCGATCGCACGTTGGAAAAAGCATCCTCGAATATCTCTGCTAAGCGTGATTGCGATCACTGGTCTGCTATTCTTATCCATCGCTGGAAATTACCTGGGGATGTGGCTGCCGGTGATGCTGCGGGCAAATAACTGGAATATCAGTCGGATAGGTGTGATCAATACAGCGGTTGGATTTGTCAGATCGTTGCTGTCAGCTATACTTTGGGGTTTGATCTTAGCTGCAATATTCAGTAAGCGAAATGATAAAGATCAAGAGACAAAGGATTAGTTACGAAATTTTTGAGTAAAGAGCAGTATAGAAAGACAATAGAATTAAACAGATAATTTATTCAATGAGACAATTATTTGCTATTGTTTTCGCAATTTGTATGATAAATAGCAGCGTAAATTACGAAGATCTAAATCTATCTTCAACCCATGCATCATCAGGAGAGACCTACTATGTTTCTCCTGATGGTAATGATCTGCAATCGGGTTCACTTGAAGCACCATGGAAAACGATTCAACACGCTGCCAAGAATTTGAAGGCTGGCGATAAAGTCTTGGTGCGTGGTGGTGTGTACAACGAATCGATTGTAATCGAAGTATCAGGAACAGAGCGTGAGGGTGAAATTATCTTCCAAAGCTATCCAGGCGAGACTGCGATTTTGGATGGGCGTGGACTAGCTGATCCCTATGGCGTGATTGGATTTGCGATCCATGGACAAAGCTATTTAGTGATCGATGGCTTTGAGATTCGAAATTATCATTCGAAAATTCGAGATATAGTCCCAATGGCAATTTTCGTAGAGGGTAATTCGCATCATATCCAGATAAAAAATAATACGATCCATCATATTGAGACCAATGCAGCTGTTGATGAGGCGTTATCCGGCGCCGACGCGCATGGGATAGCAATCTATGGAAATGATGAGACCCAAAGTATTCAGCATATCATGATTGAAAATAACGAGCTTTTTGCGCTAAAGTTGGGCTCCAGCGAAGCACTTGTGTTGAATGGCAATGTGGAAACTTTTACGGTCACAAACAACCTGGTGCATGATGTGGACAATATCGGCATCTCGATGATTGGTTTTGAGGGGTTGGTGAGCGACCCGAATCGGGATCGGGCGCGGGATGGTGTGGTAATTGGAAACACGGTCTATCATGTGGATTCATCGCGCAACCCAGCTTATGATGGCGATATGAGTGCGGATGGGATTTATGTGGATGGTGGGCGGGATATCTTGATTGAACGGAATCGTGTGCATGACGCCAATATCGGTATTGAAGTGGCGAGTGAGCATAAGGATGGTAATTCTAGCGCTGTGACTGTGCGAAATAATCTGATCTATGATTGTGATATCACTGGCATTGCGATTGGAGGCTATGATTCTAAGCGCGGTTACACTCAGGGTTGTCAGATCATTAATAATACGCTTTATCATAATGATAAAGCGCACAGCGGCAGCGGAGAAATCATGGCGCAGTATGATATCCGTGATACGGTGATTAAAAATAATATTATTTATGCAAATGCTCAAAACCTTTTCATTGAGAATGAATATATTCAGAATCAGGGTAGTCAGGTGGATTTTAATTTGTATTTCTCTGCGGGTGGGGCGCGCAATAGTGAGTGGTTGTGGAAAGATATTTATTATGAAGGATTTAAAGCGTATATCGCTGAAACTGAGAATGACAGCCATTCTATTTATGCAAATCCGAGGTTTGTGGATAAGGGTTCGGGCGATCTGAGATTACGTTTTGTATCACCGGCTATTGACAGTGGAACGAATGCTGTTGAGGTAGGGGAGTATGATCTTATCGGTGAGAAACGTTTGCAGGGTAAGTATGTGGATATTGGCGCGTATGAGGGCGGCGAGCTGACAAAATTTGAGAGGCTACTGCGGCGTTTGGCTCCCATCTGGTGGTTTATGGAGCGCTTTTTTAAGTCATTCACTCCTTAATTGATTCATACCTGAGTAATCATAAAGGCAAGTTGTTGATTGATTAATAAAAGAAAGGATTTTTGCATGGAGATGCGGTTTATGAAAGTTTCAATGTTTGTGATTGTGCTATCTTTGGTTGTGGCAGTGTTTTCAGCGGCAGCTGCTGGCGCTGGATTGTTCATAAAGGATGGTGGCAAACCCTATCCATTCACCACGCTGCGTGGGCAAACGGTGCAGGTTTGGGGACAGGGGCTGTATCGATTTGACTCGGTGTTTTTCAGCGCTGGGTTTAAGGGTCAGGATGCGGTGGCGTTATTTTTAGGTGTACCCTTGTTATTTCTGGCGATCTTTCTTTATCAGCGCGGGTCTTTGAGTGGACATCTTCTGCTGGTGGGTGTACTGGGATATTTTCTGTACCTGTATGCATCGATGGCGTTGGGCGCTCAATATAATCGCATGTTTTTGGTGTATATCCTGATTTTCTCTGCCAGTCTGTTCGCCATTATTCAAGCATTTTCAAGTGTAGACAAGCAACTTATCGCAAATAAAATTTCCGCAGGATTACCAATAAATAGTCTGGCGGTTTTCATGTTCATGGCTGGCGCGGTAACCTTATTCGTTTGGGGTGCGCCGATTGTAAGTGCATTATTGAAGGGCAGCACTCTGGATCGCATGGATCATTACACCACAATGGTTACCTATGCCTTGGATTTAGCCATAATCACACCAGCGACAATCCTATGTGGTTATTTAGTGTTGAGAGGTGATCCTCTCGGTTATGTAATTGCATCACCGTTACTCACATTGATTGTGATTTTAGCGCCACAGATTATTTTGAGCACGGTTTTCCAAAAAGCTGCTGGTGTACCCTTTACACCAGGTGAGATGATCGGACCTATATCCGGGTTTGTGATATTGGGATTTGTCGCGTTGTGGTTATTGATACGGATATTACAAGTTGTCAGTAAGGTTGTCGTTTAGCTAAATATAGTGAATTGGTTTTGCTTAGCTTTATTTATTGCAACTAGTAAACGTTCTTTATTCTTGGGTGATCTTAAAAGATATGCTGTTTCTAATAGACCCTCTAGCTCACTAGTAGAAATCAAGA
>CAZJMV010000108.1:0-9064 GCA_964547225.1 uncultured Anaerolineaceae bacterium
TACAAAGTAGCCGAGGCGCCCAATGGTGATATTCGCGTTGTATTGGGTGGTAAAGAATATTCACCCCCCGAAATATCAGCTATGATCTTGGGTAAATTAAAATCGGATGCCGAGTCTTATTTAGGTGAAACTGTAACTCAAGCGGTTATCACTGTACCAGCTTATTTTAATGATGCTCAACGTAATGCTACCAAGGATGCTGGAAAAATATCTGGCTTGGAAGTATTGCGGATTATCAATGAGCCGACAGCCTCCTCTCTTGCTTATGGATTAGATAAAAAAGCTGATGAAATCATCGCGGTTTATGACCTTGGCGGCGGTACTTTTGATATCTCCATTTTGGATGTCGGCGACGGGGTATTTCAAGTTCGTTCAACCAGTGGTGATACTTTCTTAGGTGGGGATGATTTTGATCAACGTGTGATCGATTATATTGCCGATGAATTCAAGAAAGAAAACGGGATCGATTTGCGTAATGATCGCCAAGCGCTTCAACGCCTCAAAGAAGCTTCAGAGAAAGCAAAGATCGAACTCTCGAGTATGATGCAGACTGAGATAAATCTCCCTTATATCACTGCTGATGCAAGTGGTCCAAAACATCTTGTGATGACTTTATCTCGCTCCAAGCTAGAACAATTAACAAACGATTTGGTAGAGCGTTCACTCGGTCCTGTAAAGCAAGCTTTAAAAGATGCAGAACTTGAACCATCTGATATCAAAGAAGTGGTTCTTGTGGGTGGTATGACACGTATGCCAGCCGTACAGGAAGCGGTACGCAAATTATTTGGTAAGGATCCACACAAAGGTGTAAATCCTGACGAGGTTGTCGCTATTGGCGCTGCTATTCAAGCGGGTGTATTGGGTGGAGAAGTAAAGGATATCCTTTTGCTGGATGTCACCCCATTAACCCTCTCCGTTGAGACGCTCGGTGGTGTTGCGACAGCGTTGATCGAACGAAATACCACTGTACCTACTCGTAAGAGTCAGATTTTCTCCACTGCAGCAGACAATCAAAACCAAGTCGAAATTCATGTCTTGCAGGGTGAACGACCTATGGCTGCTGATAATAAATCACTCGGTCGTTTTATTCTCGATGGGATTCCACCTGCGCCACGCGGTATTCCTCAAGTTGAAGTGACTTTTGATATTGACGCGAACGGTATTTTAAAAGTAACCGCGCAAGATAAAGCTACCGGACGTAGTCAAAATATCACGATCACTGCTTCGTCCGGGTTGAATGACGATGAGGTCGAACGCATGCGTAAGGAAGCTGAACTGCATGCCGAAGAAGACCGCCATCGCAAAGAACTTGTTGAAGTACGCAATACCGCTGACAATACGGCTTACTCCGCTGAGAAACTTCTCAAGGATTTGGCTGATAAAGTGCCTGCTGAAATTAAAGAGAAGGTGGAGAATGGCGTCAAACAAGTTCGCGAGGTTCTTGATAGTGGAGATGTGGAGACTATCCGTAAGGCAAGTGACAACTTAAGTGAGCTTATCCAGCAAGTCGGCGCGGCTGCCTACCAACAGCCTGAATCCGCTGCAGGAGCAAGCCATGAAGCTGAAACTGCTGGTGATGAGGATAATCAAAAGCCTCCTGAGGGTGATGAAGATGTTGTTGATGGCGAATTCCATAACGCATAATACTTTATAGAAATGAGGTAATCGGTGTATCGTTTCATTTGAAAATAAACAAACACCGATTGATAAAATATTGGATAGATATGACAGAACGTGATTATTATGAAATATTAGGCGTTTCACGTAACGCCACTGATAGTGAGCTTAAAGCTGCCTTTAGAAGGTTAGCGCGCAAATATCACCCAGATGTTAGTACCGAGTCCGATTCGGAAGAACGTTTTAAAGAGGTCAATGAAGCTTATGCCATTCTCTCGGATGTAGAAAAGCGCTCAGCCTATGATCGGTTTGGACATGCTGGTGTTCGTGGTCCGGGTGGCGGGGTTGATTTCAACGTTGATTTCACCGATTTTGCGGATATTTTTGGCGACCTGTTTGGCTTCGGTGGTTTTGGTCGTTCTTCGGGACGCAGTCGGAATGCGCCTCGACGAGGTGCAGACCTTCAATATCGTCTTGATTTGTCCTTCGAAGAAGCAGTTTTTGGCGCCGAGAAAGAAATCGAGATTAATCGAGATGAGGTTTGCAGCGTCTGTAATGGGACGGGCGCCAAGCCAGGCACCACTCCTACTCGATGTCCTACTTGTAATGGCACAGGTGAGGTACGTCAAGCCCGACAGACTATCCTTGGTTCGATGGTTCAGGTGTCTACCTGTCCTACTTGTGGTGGTAAAGGAGAGGTTATTTCCGAACCATGTCCAGCGTGTAATGGTCGTGGTTTTGAAAGAAAAACAATCAAGAAGGTGGTCAAAATTCCAGCTGGTGTAGATACTGGAACACAAATTCGTTTGGCTGGTGAAGGTCAACCAGGTGAAAATGGCGGACCGCATGGGAATTTGTATATATTAATTCAAGTGAAAAAGCATAAATATTTCCGCAGACGGGATTATGATATCATGTTGGATTTAAATATTAATGTCGCTCAGGCAACGCTTGGAGCTGAGGTCGAGGTGCCAACGGTTGATGGTTCTGTAACACTCGATATCCCACCAGGGACACAACCAGGTAAAGTGATCAAAGTGCGTGCGCGTGGTGTTCCCAAACTGCGTGGAACTGGACGTGGTGATCAGCTTGTGATTATCAACGTAGAAATTCCCAATCGATTAAATAGTGAGCAAAGGGAAATCTTTGAACAACTCGCACATGTCTTGGGAAGCGAAGTGCGTCCCCAAGAGCGCGGTTTCATGGATTGGCTTAAAGAAGCGCTTGGTGGTTGATTCTCTTTTTATAATAGGGTAGTTGGATTGATCCACTACCCTATCGTGTTAAAATTTGGATGATCTTTGCTCATGGTTCAAGAGTCTTGGTTGGAAATATCCTTGATTACGGATGGTGAAATGTCTGAAGCGGTGGCTGAAGCGCTATCGCGCTATATTCCTGATGGGGTTGTTATTGAAAGTACTGCTATCGATACAAGCGCATTGGATACAGTAGGTAAACCGGTAGGACCACTTCGTGTTTCCGGTTATATAAAAAACGATCCTAATTTAGAGGATACAAAGCAAAAAATCGAACAAGCTCTTTGGTATTTAGGTAGAATTCGCCCTCTTCCAAAGCCTGAATACAAGATGATCTATCAAAAAGATTGGTCAGAATCTTGGAAGAGACACTACAAACCAATTGCCATTGGAAAAAATCTGATCATTATTCCTGCCTGGATAGAAAATCCCTCAGCTAATCGCATTCCTATTCGGATTGAGCCAGGTATGGCATTTGGGACTGGAACACATCCCACGACGCAATTATGCCTTGAGATGCTTGATATGCTTTTTTATAAAGCTGATCCATTTCCCTTTTCAGATCTTGATGGAGAAATGCCATCCGTGATCGATTTGGGTTGTGGTTCGGGGATTCTGTCGATTGCAGCCGTAAAGCTTGGCGCGAAAAAAGCGCTTGGAGTGGACATAGATCAACAAGCGATCCAATCCGCTCACAAAAATGCCGTCATTAATTCTGTTGAGCAGGTTACTTCTTTCTATGAAGGTTCCTTATCACAAATCATTGATGGTGAGTATTTTGCAAAAAAAGCGCCTATTGTCTTAGTGAATATTTTAGCGGTTGTGATTATTCAGTTATTGGATGATGGGCTAGGGCATATCTTAACTGAAGATGGTTTCTTAATATTGTCGGGGATTTTAGAAGAGCAATTATCGAGTGTAAGGCAAGCACTTGAGAGAAATAAACTTGAAATTATTCATCTACAGCAGCAAGACGATTGGGTGGGAATGGTCGTCAAGCAAAAATCTCCCATTGCCCATTCATAGTTTATAGATCAGATAAAACCTATCCTGGTGGTAGAATCGATTTAGTAAGGTAAATGATAGTTCCAATCGTGTTTTACTGATATAAAAGAGGCTCGTTTCAAAATGAAAAAAAGAGAGTTTTCGAATAAGAGCTTAGCAGATATTTTTATTCGTATTGCTGATTTATTAGAGATCAAAGGAGAGGTGATCTATAAAATCCTGGCATACCGTAAAGCTGCCGATGGATTGGTGAATTATGCTAGGGATATCAACGAAGTTTGGAAAGATGGGAATCTTACGGAAATACCGGGTGTAGGAAAAGCGATTTCAGATAAGATTGATGAAATCCTATCCACTGGAGAACTTAAATTCTTACAAGATCTGGAATCACAAGTGCCGCCGAGTCTGGTTGATCTCCTTCAAGTACCCGATGTCGGTCCCAAAAAAGTGGCGCTGTTCTGGAAAGAGTTGGGCATTATTGATCTAGCAGGACTTGAGGAAGCGGCTCGCTCAGGACGTTTAAAAACCTTACCCGGGATGGGCGCTAAATCCGAAGCTAGAATCATCGCGGGGATCGAAGCGCTTGCTAGGCGGAGCGATCGAATACCGCTTGGCAATGCTTATCCCTTTGCTCAAGCATTAATCAAACAGTTGGGAAAAGTCTCAGGTGTAGAGAAGATTGAAAGCGCGGGAAGTCTGCGGAGAATGAGATCGACGGTTGGCGATCTGGATTTAATTGCCGCGGCAGTCGATTCGAAACCAATCATCGAAGCTTTTGTCAATCATCCAAGCGTCATCCGTATTGTCAGCCAAGGTGAGATCAAAGCCAGTGTTGAATATGATCAAAATATGCGTGCTCAGCTTTGGGTTCATCATCCAGCGCGCTTTGGAACGGCGCTGCAATATGGCACCGGATCAAAAGAACATAATGTGTGCCTTCGAGAATTGGCGCTCAAGAAAGGTCTATCGTTGTCTGAGCAAGCATTCGTTCGCGAAGATGGATCGGAAATTCTATGTGCGGAGGAGAGCGAAGTATATACTACACTAGGTCTACCCTGGATAGCGCCCGAACTACGCGAGGATCGAGGCGAAATCCAAGCCGCGTTGGAAAATAATCTACCGAAGTTGATTAAACCCCAAGATATTCAATCAGAATTACATTCGCATTCAACATGGAGCGATGGAAAATTATCCATCAAAGCAATGGCTCTAGCCGCTCGCGATAGGGGTTATCGAGTGCTTGCCATTACTGATCATTCAGGAAGTTTGGGAGTCGCGGGCGGTCTCTCGATCGAAGATATTAAGAAGCAGCGTGAAGAGATCAATCAAATCCAAGAGGAACTTGGCGATTCAATCCGTTTACTGCAAGGTTGTGAGGTGGAAATCAAGGCGGATGGTTCTTTGGATTTCTCCGATGAGGTCTTAGCAGGGTTGGATATCGTCATCGCTTCACTACATACCAGCTTACGTCAACCACGCGAACAAGTCACAAAGCGTCTTTTAAACGCGATACAGAATCAACATGTCGATATCATCGGGCACCCTACTGGCAGGATGATCCCGAATAGGGAAGGCGCAGATTTAGATATGAATGCAGTTCTGGAGGCAGCTTTAGAACACAAGGTTTCCCTAGAGATCAATGCGCATCCTGCTCGTCTCGATCTCGATGATGTCTACGCCCGCCGCGCCATCGAAATGGGCATTCCCTTAAGTGTTAACACTGATGCTCATAGTGATACAGACTTGGATTTATTATTCTTTGGTGTTGCAACCGCCAGGCGTGCTTGGGTTCAACCAAGTGATGTGATCAATACCTGGGAAACTAAACGCTTACTTGATTGGTTAGAGGCGAGAAAGTAGCCTCTGGCTAGGTTTCTGATTGAATATGAAAACAAATCGAAAATCCCATAAGATAATTTACGGTTGCAGAAGTTTTATTTTGGTTGTTACAATAATCATTCTATGGATGCTATTCTCCTTGTTATCCCCTTCGAGGACACAAGCGCAAAGCAGTCAAGCGTATGATCTGATTGCAGCCGTCAATCAGCTTCGCACTGCCAATGGCTTACCTCCTTATGAGATCAATGGCGCTTTGATGGCGGCTGCTCAGGCTCACAGTGAATATCAAGCCTCGATTGGTAGTGCGACTCATACCGGCGCGGGCGGTACAAGTGTCGGTGATCGCGCTGCCGCGGCTGGCTACGGGGGAGGGGCTTCGATCAGAGTCAGTGAGAATATCGCAAGCGGGATGAGTTTCACAATCCAAGGCGTGGTTCAAATGTGGCAAGGGGATAGCCTGCATCTCACCACCATGCTGAGCACAGATTATCAGGATATTGGCGCCGGAGTGGCAAGTTCCGGTCAGGAAACTTATTACACAATCAATGTGGGTTATATCGCGGTAAATCCTGGGAATTCTATTACTCCAGCTTCCTCTACAGCAATCTATTCTTCGCCTGAAGCTTCAATGAGTTATGCCCCTATTCAGGTATCAACGCCATTAGCAGATGGTTCGATTATCCACGAAGTTAAAGAGGGACAAGCATTATGGAATATTGCTGCAATTTATGATATTGAGTTACCGGACCTGCTTCAATTAAACAAACTCGGGAGCAACGCCTTAATATTTCCTGGGGATACATTAATAATCAGAGCTGCTTCGAATACGCCTACGCCCACTTTAGCGGAAGAAACAAAAACAATGATCACAAGTGTGTCTGAAGCAACAGACTCAATCCCTACTCAAACGCAAAAAACTGAGGTTGCGATTGAGATTACAGAAGTATCCGATGATCCTGACGCACTTTCCCATTCAGACCAGGAGCCTCAAAGTCCTTTATTGGATCCAATCTTGATCATTATCGCTAGCCTGGTATTTGGAGGAACTTTCTTAATTATTCTTGGAATTTTTGTCAAGCGCGAAAATAAAGAAGTATAGGATCATCTTGCTAGTCTTTGATCGTATAAGATAATTCCCTAAATAAATACCAGCTTCCCTTTCGATCGTCCACATTTTTGGGCGCTCGATCATAATATAGATCAAAGTATCTGCTTTGCTTGGTTAGGACCCGAAAATAGAACTGTCCTACTCCCCATGAACCGCGTTGACTAGCAATAGCAGCATGCGTTGGTCGCATATTATTTGCCATTCTCCCTCGTCGTCCATATTCATGCCATTCCAAGAGAACTTGTGTGATCTGAAAAATTTCCTCTCTCCAAATGAAGCGATTGGGAGCGCCGGGTTTTTTCTCATAGAGAGGTTGATGATCAAATTCAACCTTGATTGGCTCGTTGATAAAGCGAATTGGTTTCCATTCCATGGTATTCATAAATGATCTGTGTTAAATAATAAATACGAGATCGTTTCATCTGCCTAAGGTAGGGCAGCGTAGAAATAGATCGGCGGCATTATGCCTTCACTGACGGTTAGGTAGCCGCTCTCATCTGACATAAAGGCGATTGACTCACCTTGAGCTTCCACCTCCAACGGTATCAGACAGGGAGAATTTGAAAAAGCCTCCCATAACTCTGTGTCTATGGCTCGCCTCCAATACAGTCCGTCGGTTGAAACGCGTGAAGCATGTGGACGTAGAAGGATCGCATCTCCGCTTGGGGAGATGTCGCCTCCTTTGACCATTTCCGTGAGCGGGATCTGAGCTACTAATCCCAGTGTGACGAGAACGGAATCTAGCTGTGGCGCTGGATTGCGGTAAACACGCGCAAACCCTTCCTGCTCTCGATCGCGAGTCACCAAAAATAGATCGCCGCTAATTGGATCTACTAGCAATGTCTCTACATCAAATTTCCTTGAGCCAGGAAATTGCATGGGAAGCGCTGACCAATCTTTGAGATCGACAGTGACCAGGTCTTGTTCGGCGCTGACTTTGGGTTCAAGCGTACGATAAATGGTTAGGGAAGGGCGCGAACGGCTATTGTCTCCGATATCGCCTAGGTAGAGATAATCTTTCCCTGAGATTGGATCGGGGGCGATGGCGATATCCTCCCAATCTGTTGCAGAAGCGCCTTGTAGATTGTAGATGCCGAGAAGCCTCCCCTGTGTATTTAGGGCATAAATACGGGCTCTATCACCGGAATCGTTATGCACCCATAATACATTCTCGTTTTTTTGACTGGCTGCCATTCCAGAGATTTCATCCAGCAGTGAAGATTGGACATGACCCAAGATGACTCCGTGACCGAATTTCGGGCATGATGTTGAAACAACACCTTCTACTGGTCTTACTTTGGCGTTAGGGACGAACCATGTCAAGCCAATTAATAAGAACATCACAGCATAATTGAGAAGAGTCAATTTATTCTTTTCCAAGGTTAAATCCAAATCCTTCTTCGATCTCATTTTCTATCAACTTACGGTAGAACTCCTTATTGATTGATATTAGTGTTGCGATAAAAAGTCCTCCATATCTTCGATAAAAATGAGCGTCTCCTCTTCGATCTGCTTTGTTAGTGTATCTAAATCACCAAAATCTGGATCCTCGACCAAGATTTGCTCTACAATTGAATCATAGCCTTGTGTTGTGGGAACCAAGGGATATTTCTCCCAATCGCTTTCTTTGATTTTGTTCCAAGTCTGTATTTGAACCTCTTTATTAGAGCCTCCTAACCAGACTTCAAATCTACAAGCTTCATGAAGAAATACCAAAGCAATTTTCAAATGCTGATCTTTTAAGGATTTTGGCGTGAAGGAAAAATAGGTCATATCCATATAACCGAAATAAATATTGCTGGATATATAATAATCAGGGTATTTTTTCTTGAGGTATATCTTTAAACCCATCATATATTCCATCAATCCTTTGTAGGCTTTTTGAAGGACGCCCTTTTCCAGTTGGCTTTTATATTCACGCATATATTCGTTTAACTTTTCCATTCTTTATCCTTTTCGCGGCGATCTTTTTATATCAACCTTGCATCGAAGATCGTTTGTTTGGTTTTGATTATTATAAAGAATACGGATTTATTTATGCAAGGGTAGAACCCCTTTAGCGTGTTTCGCTCCCTTTCAAGCCTTTCACGTTCCAGTTACCTCTGATTTGGGTTTCGAGTATTCGTTTTCCCATTCGTTGATCAAGGCTTATTCTGAACCATGATTTATAGGATTTGCAGGATTTCCTTGATTCTTGATTATCTCATATTATAGATCTTTCTATTCGGTGAGTTCTCTT
>CAZJMV010000109.1:0-2514 GCA_964547225.1 uncultured Anaerolineaceae bacterium
AAGACCAAAGAACTGCAGGAACGCGTGCAGGAGCTGGAACGTTTCCATGATGCCACCGTCGCACGTGAGATTCGCATGAAAGAACTGCGCGATGAGATCAAGCGCCTCAAAGGGGAAACCAATGCTTGATAGAAAAGCTCTTCAGAAGAAACCGAGACTTTCGAATTGGGTCAATATTGGATTTGTCATCGCGTTCTTGATGCTGCTTGCTGGCAGCCTCTGGTTCTATCAACTTCAAAACACCAAAATGCAGCAGGAGGTTGAGAAAAACTTAACCGCCATCGCCGTGCTTAAATCCGATCAAATCTCTGATTGGCGCACCGATCAGATAGAAGATGCACGATATTTGATCCCAATCATTTCAGATCCCATCTCCGAATATATTCATGATCCAACCCAGGAAAATGAGAGTGAGCTTCTAATCACACTAAAAAGCATCGCAGACCAGCATGATTATAATGATATCCTGCTTGTCTCACCAAATGGAGATGAATTGATCACCCTTTCAGGTGAATTCAATATCTTTAGCGATTACCGCATTTATTTAGAACAAATATTTGCGGAAGGCAAGCCTAAACTACTCAACCTGCATAAAAACCTAGAACATCAATCTCCCCATCTCTCGGTCATTACACCACTATACGAAAAACAAGATCGATCAGAAAAACCGTTTGCCGCACTTGTGAATATTCTTGAAGCTTCCGATTACTTGTATCCCCTGCTGGAATCCTATCCCCTGCCCAGCGACAGCGCTGAGACTCTTCTCGTAAGACGGGATGGGGAGGATGTGCTTTTCCTCAATGAGCTGCGCTTTCAGCCCGATGCAGCGCTGAATTTACGCATCCCGCTCAACCGCACCGATGTACCTGCCGTAATGGCTATCCTAGGGACATCCGGTTTTGTGCAGGGTGTGGATTACCGTGAGGTGGAAGTTGCTGCCGTGATTCTACCTATCCCGGAGACACCCTGGTATATCGTTTCAAAGATCGATCGTCAAGAAGCTTTTGCTGATTGGATCTTCGAGTCAAAACTGCTGCTGGCGCTTTTTGCGGGATTGATCGTAACCTTGGTAAGCTTTTCTATGGTTTACGTACAAGCGCAGAGAAAAGCTCATTATCAGGCATTGTATCTTACTGAAGCAGCTTTGCGCACCAGCGAGCAACAACACAGCATCACCCTGAAATCGATTGGCGATGCAGTGATTGCCACCGATGCGCATGGCGCAATCACCTTGATGAACCAAGTCGCCGAAAAGCTCACCGGTTGGAAGGAAGCGGAAGCAATTGGCAAATCCCTCGAGGAAGTCTTTATCATTAAGAATGCATTAACCAAGCAAAAAGCGCTCAATCCAGTTTCGCTCGTACTCGAGACTGGTCAGATCGTAGCGCTGGGAAATCATACCAAATTAATCGCCAAGGGTGGTGAAGAGTATCAGATCTCCGATTCAGGCGCGCCAATCAAAGACGAGCAGGGTAGGATCATTGGGGTTGTGATGGTCTTTCGAGACGTGAGTGAAAGCTATCAGATGCGCGCTGAATTGGCTGAGAGTGAACGAAGATTCCGCCAAGCGACCATGAACGCCCCGCTGCCGATCATGATCCATGCAGAAGATGGCGAAGTTATTCTGATCAACGAAACCTGGACTGAATTAAGCGGTTATAGGCATGACCAAATACCGACGATGGAAAAATTCACGCAGCTTGCTTACGGTGAGAGAAAAAAAGCCGTTCAGATGGATATCGACCGATTGTATGCGATTAATAAAAGGGTTGATGAAGGGGAATATCAAATCACCACAAATACTGGCGAGCAGCGCACTTGGCTCTTCAGTTCGTCCCCGCTTGGATTAACTCGAACGGGCAAGCGATTGGTGATCAGTATGGCGATCGATATCACCAAAAGGAAACAGGCGCAAGACGAACTGACCAAGCTCAAAGATGAGTTGGAAGAGCAGGTGGAAAAACGCACCCAACAGCTTCAAGAACAAGTTGAAAAACTTGACAGAAGTCAAAAAGCGATGCTTTATATGGTTGAGGACTTAAATGAGGTCACCGCACAACTCCAGGAAAAAAGCCATCGGTTGGAATTATCTAATCGCGAATTGGAAGCTTTCAGCTATTCGGTCTCGCATGATCTACGCGCCCCCTTACGCGCGATTAACGGTTACGCCCATTTCCTGGAAGAAGATTATCTCGACCGACTCAACGAAGAAGGCAAACGTTATCTGCGTGTCATCCAGCAAAGCGCTGATCACATGAATCAGTTGATCAGCGATCTATTGAACCTGTCGCGGGTTTCAAGAACAGAAATCAACCTAACCGCTATCGATATGCAAGAAGCTGTTCAGACGCTTTTCAACCAAATCACTTCAGAACAAGAGAAAGCTGAATTTGAATGGACCATCGAAGATTTACCCACCATAAAATGCGACCCAATCTTGATCAAACAGGTTTGGCAGAATCTGATCAGCAACGCCCTTAAATACAGCCAAAACGCATCTGTAAAGCGGATTGA
>CAZJMV010000110.1:0-7120 GCA_964547225.1 uncultured Anaerolineaceae bacterium
CCCTCATCAAAAAGCTGATTCCAGGAATGCGCCCAAGTACCGCGCTCGTAGAATTCCTCGCCATGATCGCCGGTCAGCGCGATGGCGGTTTGATCCCAGAACCCCTTCTCTTGAACAGCCTCAAAGATGCGCTGTATATTCTCATCGACCGAAAGCATCTCCTCGCGGTAGAGCGTCCACCAACGTTGAGCAGCTTCTTCACCTGGATCGTAGGCGCCTTTTGATTGCATCACCCGCCGATAGGTTTTACGGTCTTTCCATGCCTGCGCTAGATCTTTGGGTTGATCCTTTCGACGAGAAAGACGATATGGCCAGTGCAGATCGATATAGTGCACCCACATGAAGAAGGGTGTTTGTACATCGTTCAGCCATGCTAATGCACGATCAGTGATCTCCTGCGCGGAGGGCGTTGCCTCCGGCAATCTGAACCTGAGACCCAAGAGTTGAAATAGGCGATAGGTGAGCGGAAGGCGCATAAAGGGCGAGGAGACACGATTGAAGCCGCGTATCTTGCCGAGACGTGTCCAGAGACGCGCGAGAGGCTGCTGATTGCGGTCATCGGAGAAATGATCGAAACCGCGTTGGAAGCCGGCGCTGCTGCCGCAGACCAGATTGGCAGTGAAGCCAGCGGTGTGATAACCTGCTTCTTGCAGCAGTTCGCTGATCGTTTTGACATTCGGAGAAATCTGCTTCAGCGAGCCGCCGTTGTGATGGGAGGCGTACAGCGAAGAGAAGAGCGCCATCATGGCTGGACGCGTCCAACCGCCGCAGGTGATGGCTTGTTCGAATAAAGCGCTCTGCTCACAAAAGCGGTCTAGGTTGGGCGATGGGCTTTCTCCAGTGTTCGTATAAGCGCCTAAACAGTCGGCACGCCAGCAGTCGTTGGTCAATAAGATGATATTGGGCTGATCGGGTTGGGTCATATGAATTGGGTCTCCTTGGGTAAGCGGTTACTTTCCATCACTGAAAATCGCTGTCGTACATCACTGCGTTCATTGAGCGGTTCGCCGTCACGCTCAAGCCAGGCATGCGCTTTGAATTGTTGATCGTCAAACCGCACCCCGATGATCATCTGACTGCAGATACCCTGATTTTGCAGGAGCATCTGCATCAGAAGCGAACGCGAGAGGCAGTTGCCTTTGAAGGGACCATGCAAACGTGTATAGCGGAAGATATGTCGGGCACGCATAAGGCGCAGTCTAGTATCCGCGGGAGGTTGCTTTGGAACTCGTCTTCGAAAAACAGCTAGGATCGATTGTGTATTGTTTAACCCAAAAAGATGTATGTTCAGGTGGACAAGCGGTAAACTGAACAAGACGGTCAGCAGCATTTTCCGACCTGTTGGTTTCAGCTGCTTATATTTTTGGTACCAATTCATGGATGATAGGTTAGGTTTTATTCCTGGATAGTCACTAAACCGGCGTTGAATAGATCAGAAAGCAGCTTCTCCAGGTCAGTGCGGAACACATCTGGTTCGACATCATATTCAGTCGTGACCTGTTCAATAACGATGTCAGTGCTACCGTACTCGGAGAGCAGCTCCCAGACACGCGCGCCAATGTCATCCAGGGCGAAGTACTGCTCATTTTCCAGATTGAGCAGGACGATCTCATCTTCCACGCGGCTGATCATAACATCTTCGGGGATGCTTACGCGTTTGGCTAAGGTTTCACTCATTTATTAACTCCTGAGGGAAATGAGTCGAAATGGGGGTGGTATTTCGACGTGAAATGGGGTGGGGTAAGGTTAATTGTTGCATAAGGGTTAAGTACTGGTTAATCGGGGATTAAACCACAAAATGACGGATGAGTCTAGATTATTGGAGAGGGAATTTTTGGAGTGAATAGAGAACAACGAATGATGGGAAAGACCGAATAGAAGGAATTCGGTTAATCCTGGTAATTCGTTGTTCTGAATATTGAGGAAATGAGAACAGCGAATGATGGGAAAGACCGAATAGGTGGAATTCGGTTAATCCTAGTAATTCGTTGTCCTAGGTACAGTGGAAATGAGAACAGCGAATGATGGGAAAGACCGAATAGAAGGAATTCTGTTAATCCTAGGAATTCGTTGTTCTAGGTACAGGGGAAATGAGAACAGCGAATGATAGGAAAGACCGAATAAGAGAAAGAATTCGGTTAATCCTAGGAATTCGTTGTACTGAATATTGAGGAAATGAGAACAACGAATTTTTGGGAAAGACTGAATAGGTGGAATTCGGTTAATCCTAGGAATTCGTTGTTCTAGGTACTGGAGAAATGAGAACAGCGAATTATGGGAAAGACCGAATAGGTGGAATTCGGTTGATCCTGGTAATTCGTTGTTCTAGGTACAGGGGAAACGAGAACAGCGAATTTTTGGAAAAGACCGAATAGGTGGAATTCGGTTAATCCTAGGAATTCGTTGTTCTAGGTACTGGGGAAATGAGAACATCGAATGATGGGAAAGACCGAATAATAGGAGGAATTTGATTAATCCTAGTAATTCGTTGTTCTAGGTACAGGGGAAATGAGAACAGCGAATGATGGGAAAGACCGAATAAGAGAAGGAATTCGGTTAATCCTGGTAATTCGTTGTACTGAATTAAATGTAAATGTATAATATTATTTATATAAGTAGAAATTGTTTAGAATTAATAGTAATAGTAGTTTTAGGGAAGGAATGAATAATATGACTGATATTATCTATCCTGAGTTGAGCTATCAGATTCAAGGGGCAATTTATAATACTTATAATGATTTGTGCCATTACAATTTAACCGAGGCGGGTTGGGAAGCTGCTCTCATGCTCGCTCTAATGAAAAGAGATCTTGAGGTAGACCAACAAGTTGAATACCAGTGTTTTTATAAGGAATGTTGTGTGGGTCGATTTTTCGTTGACCTTCTCGTTGAGCAGAAAATTGCACTTGAATTAAAGAATAAGTTAGTTTTGACTGAAATCGATCGTGCTCAGATTTTAATGTATCTGAAGGTATCGCAGTTGAAACTTGGGATACTAGTTAATTTCGGTGTAGAGAAATTATCTACTGAACGTTTTCCAAATTTTTTTCAGAAATGGGAGAACAGAAGTTCTCCAGTCAGTTCAAAACAGTTGGATGAAACCCTTCTATTTCCCGATTTAACCTATCAATTACGTTCTGCATCTTATGAGGTGCATGCTGAATTAGGACCTGGATTTATACATGCAACTTATCGACGTGCAGTAAAATTGGAATTGACTTTTAGAGATATCCCCTATAATTGGATCAGAAATGTAAAAGTTGCTTATCATGGGCAAGAGATAGAATCTTGTCCTGTTTGGTTGTTGATCGTTGACGAGAAGGTCTTATTTTCTGTTGTTGCTTCAAAAGGGATAGATAAGAAGATGATCTTTGACATGAAGTTTTATCTCGACTACTTCGGATTGAATTTGGGCATGATTGTAAACTTTCATGGGACGTCAATTCAAATTGAGTCCATCCCTAGTCTTCCTCGGCAACACCTAAGGAGCAAAAATGACTAAATACCTTGCATTTGACATCGAAACCAGAAAAATCATTCCAGATGGATCAAGTAACTTATATGCTTATCGTCCTTTGGGGATCACTTGTG
The DNA here is from genome assembly GCA_964547225.1 of uncultured Anaerolineaceae bacterium. Classification (GTDB taxonomy): domain Bacteria; phylum Chloroflexota; class Anaerolineae; order Anaerolineales; family UBA4823; genus CAZJMV01. The sequence continues at coordinate 3,591 of CAZJMV010000110.1, forward strand.
CAGCGCTCCTACCCAGTGACACCAAGAAGGTTGACGTCTTCTACGGGGTCGATAGTAAAGGGTGTATAAACGATCAAATGAGCTCAAAAGAAGCTGCAAATCTGGTTAAATCCCTCACTAAAAAGGTTGAAGAAGGTTACAGAATCTTGACGTGGAATGGTCTAGGCTTTGATTTTGATATTCTTGCCGAAGAATCAGGGTTGTTTGATGAATGTCGGCGCTTGGCGATTGATCATGTTGATATGATGTTCCATGTATTTTGCGAACTTGGCTATGGAGTGTCGCTTGATCGAGCTGCAAAGGCAATTGGATTATCTGGAAAAACCGAAGGAATGAATGGCGCCCTTGCGCCTCGATTGTGGGCTGAAGGAAGACAACAAGATGTGATCCATTATGTTATTCAAGATGTTAGAACTACTTTAGAATTGGCATTGGTTTGTGAGAATCAAAGACGCTTAAGATGGATTACTCAACGAGGGAAAATTGGAGAGTTGCCATTACATGAAGGATGGTTATCTGTGCGCAACGCCATGAACCTACCAGAACCAGATACTTCTTGGATGACAAATCCATGGTCACGCAAGAAATTTCTGGGTTGGCTTTTTGCGTAAGAAAAAATTTTAATTTCGGGTACCCTCCGACTACGATCGAAGGATCACTTCAATCTCTTGCATGGCATCATCAGATAGTGCTCCGAACTGCATGGCAGCGCAGTTTTCTTCGACCTGTGCGGCAGTACGGAAGCCGGGGATGGGGATTGTTTTTGGACTGCGAGCCCACAGCCAAGCCAAGGCGCCTTGGGCTAGGGTGCGTCCGCCGCTTGTCAGGATCTGAACGACAGCATCGCGTTTTATAAGCCATTCTGGGTTTGGTTTTCCTTGTTTGAAGAAAGCCATCCATTGTGGGCTTTTGCGTCCGCGTACATCATCTTGCGCGACTTGTGTGTCCTGGTCATACTTGCCAGTCAGCAGTCCCATTGCCAGCGGACCGCGGTTGATGGCAGCAAGGTCATTTTGCTCGCAGACTGAGAGAACCTCTGGGTTATCGGATAGGACATTCAATTGTAATTGGATGGCTGTGCAGTGTTCCCCTTGGGCAAAGATCTCAGCGCGGTCGGAAAAATCTGTGCTCCAGCCATAACTGCGGATCTTGCCCTCTTTGACCAGATCTTCGAGTGTCTCGCGCACCGGCGTCGCATCTTCTGGTGGGAAAGCGTTGTCATGGAATTGATACAGATCGATCACGTCAGTGTTGAGGCGTCTCAAGGATGCCTCACATGCCTGACGGATATATGCAGGTGTTGCGCTGCGACCGGAGACTTGACGGCTTTCTTCGTCGAAGATATTTGCAAATTTCGTGGCAATGACGACTTCATGACGGCGACCAGACAGCGCTTGTGCCAAGACACGCTCGCTATGTCCCGCGCCATAGACATCCGCGGTATCAAAGAAGGTGATACCCAGATCAAGCGCTTTGTGAACGGCTTTGATCGATTCCTGGTCATCGACTTGACCCCATCCGAGCGGTGTCTCGCCTTCCCAGAATGGTCCACCAATCGCCCAGCAACCCATCCCTAAGGCGCTGACTTCGATTCCTGATCGTCCAAGTTTTCTTTGCATATTCATCTCTAGTCCTCCATATTAATAGCAGATTGATAGTTTCAATTCATATTTAGTTCTTCATTGCAGTAACATCTGCACTCAAATATCGACATGCTGGAAGACCATCATTTCCAAGGCAGCCTTTCACCCGATTCAAGCGCCAGCAGCCAGGCTTTCGTTTTCAATCCACCGCGTCCGCCGTAGCCATGCAGCTTGCCATCCGAACCGATCACGCGGTGGCAGGGAATCACCAGGGGGATCGGATTGGTTGCCTGAGCGCGACCGACAGCACGCGCCGCTTTGGGTTTACCGATTTGAGCGGCGATTTGTGCGTAGCTGCGTGTCTCTCCATATGGGATCGCTTGTGTGGCATGCAGGACCTGTTGCTGGAAGGGTGTCATCATGCTCCAATCGATGGGCAGGTCGAATATTCGTCGCTCACCATGTAAGAATTCTTGGATTTGGCTGCTGAACGCATGTGCGCAGTCATAGTCAGTCGTGATCTGTTTATAACCACGTGCTGTTAATTCATCCTCAAACTCTGATTGTTTTTCCGAAAAGGAAATCGATGCTAAACCATTTTGGGTGACACCCAGCCAGATCACACCCAATGGTGTCGGTTGGATTTCGGCGATCCTGATAAGATGATCAGTCATAGTCGTCTCCTTTGGTTTAGACTAAGATTGTAAGTTCTCGTCGTGTACAGTTTCGACTTGCGCATCTTTAGGTTTCTTTTCACTTATCCAATAAGAAATGGCAATGATCGCTACGCCAGTGGAGATACAGGCATCGGCAATATTGATCACTGGGAAAGAGCCGATCGATAAGAAGTCCAATACGTAGCCGTGCTGGTAGCGGTCGATCAGATTACCGATCGCGCCGCCCAGCATGAATGCTAATCCAATCCGTGTATTGCGCTCCTGATGAGAAACGAAGGGGAAGAGGATCAGGATAGCCAGGGTGATCAAAGACGAGGTGATCGTGAAGAGGTCGCCGAGCTGCGGCAGGATGCCTAGCGCGATGCCGGTGTTCTTCCAATGGATGATGCGCGCATATTGGCTCAGCCAGGCGCCCGGTTGATAGACATTGCCAAGGGGTACATTCGTGCGCACGATGAATTTGGTGAGCTGATCGATCAAAATTATCGGAACAGCGATCATAAAAAGAAAACTGTAGTTCAATAAAACGTCTTTAAAGTTCTTTGGCAAAAGAGTCTCCTGAATACTGTGCTGCAGTGAATTGTACCGCAATTCTATTAAACCGCGATAGGTGCATAACAATTCACAAAAAAGAGTAAAAAATATATAAATTTGCTCAAACTAATTTGTTAGGGAGTGGTATAGTATCCATGATCGGGGGTGGAGATCAATACCAGAAGAGGCGTGGTCTTTGGCTCGAAAGACCACGCCATTTTTATTTCTGATCACTTTGTATTTGTGTCCACTGCATCTAATCACTTCACATATGATGTAGGTAGGATGCCATCCTGACCAGCGCGAGCGGCGTGTACACTGCTTGTCATTGCGAGGAGCGGATCGGTCTGTAACCGTAGAGTGGCTTGCAAGAAAGCGACGAAGCAATCTCGGATGTGGCATGTGCATAGCTTGTCATTGCGAGGAGCGGTTTGGTCTAGAACCATGATTGTGCTTACGAGTAAGCGACGAAGCAATCTCGGATGTGACATTAGCACAACTTGTCATTGCGAGGAGCGGTTTGGTCTAGAACCTTGATTATGCTTAGGAGAAAGCGACGAAGCAATCTCGGATGTGGTATGTGCACAACTTGTCATTGCGAGGAGCGGATCGGTCTGTAACCGTAGTATGGCTAACAAGAAAGCGACGAAGCAATCTCGGATGTGACGTGTGAGTGTTAAGAGATTGCTTCATGCCTGTCGAGAGCGCCCAGGCATTCGCAATGACAAGAAGGAGA
>CAZJMV010000111.1:0-24178 GCA_964547225.1 uncultured Anaerolineaceae bacterium
GCTTTGTTAGGACAAGCAACTACACAAGCGCCACACCCCTGACACAGCACAGCTATCACTTCCGCATAGCTGGCGCCGGGTTCCAGGCGACGAGCGCCAAAGGGACAGATCTCGACACAAAGACCGCAAGCAGAACATAAGCGCGGGTTTACCGTGGCAATAATCGGTGTGGCAGTTAACTCGTCTTTGGCTAATAGCGCTACAGCACGAATGGCTGCTGCCTGTGCTTGTGCGATGGTTTCATCAATACTGCGTGGTGAATGTGCCAATCCGCACAAGTAAATACCATCCGCCGCGAAATCAACTGGTCGCAATTTGACATGCGCTTCCAGGAAAAATCCTTCGGAGGTTAAAGGTAGTTTGAGCAATTGACTGATGGCTTCATTCCCAAGTTCAGGTTGAATGCCAGCGCTTAAGACAACCAATCCCGCCGGTAGTACACATACCTCGCCCTCGGGCTGAACATTGACTTCAACTTGCAAGCTACCTTCCATCTGTCGTACCTCGGGAGGATTTTTAGGATCAAACTGCAGGAAGATTACGTCTTCTTGGCGCGCTTGCTGATACAAACGTTCACGGAATCCATAACTGCGGATATCGCGATAGAGAATGGTCACACCAGTTTCGGGATGATTTTTTTTGATTTCTAGTGCGTTCTTGATGGCTTGAGTACAGCAAATACGCGAACAATAAGGATGATCATCATTACGGGAACCCACACATTGGATCATCACCACTTGTTCCGGGAAATTTCGCGAAGGATTGACTAGCTCCGATTCAAATTCTCGCTGCGTGATAACTCCATCAAATTCCGAATAACCATATTGATTGGGTTGAATCTCCTGACCACCTGTGGCAATAACAACAACGCCATGGGTTAGCTCCTGATTATTGCCATCTCGATCACGAACGAGGGTTGTATATTGTCCAACATAACCAGTGACATCTACTACTTCGCTCTCGGTTAAAACGGTGATACGTGGGTTCTGACTAAGGCGTGTAATTGTCTGTTCAAGCAATTCTTGGGGGTTACTATCCCCTATCCCCGTATATATGTGACGTAAGTTTCCGCCTAAGGATGCTTCACGTTCAATAAGATAGACGCCAAAACCTTGCTCAGCGATTGACAAGGCAGCAGTCATACCTGCCAACCCTCCACCAATCACCAAAGCTTGGTGTTGGATTTCAAAAGTACTGCGTGAAATGGGATGCAGACGTGTGGCTTTTGCGACTGACATGGAGACCAGTTCTTTGGCTTTTTGGGTTGCGATCTGTGGATTGCTGCGATGAACCCATGCATCTTGCTCACGAATATTAGCCAATTCAAATAAGTGAGGGTTGAGTCCTGCTTGACGGATGGTGTCCTGGAAAAGGGGTTCATGCGTGCGCGGCGTACAGGATGCCACCACAACGCGGTTCAGGTTGTGTTCAAGTATTTTAGCGGTAATTTTTTCCTGTGTGTCTTGCGAGCAGGTATATAAGTTGCGTTCTGCATAAACCACATCAGGCAGTTGTTTGGCAAAATCAACGACATCCGGAACATCAACTACGCCACCGATATTGATGCCGCAATGGCAGACAAAAACACCCACACGCGGTTCTTCTTCAGAGACATCGCGTTCGGGTGGATAAACCATTTGACGAGTCAAGCTGCCGCGCGCTTGAGCCAGTAAGCCAGAAGCTTGAGCGGCTGCACAACTCGCCTCGATCACCGTCTCAGGGATATCTTTAGGTTCACTAAATGCGCCGGATACAAAAATACCCGCACGGGAACTCTCCGCAGGATGAAAGATTGGCGCTTCGGCAAATCCATAGGAATTGAGCTCGATCCCCAGTCGTTTCGCCATATCGATTGTGGCATCCGTAGGCTTCAGACCAACAGACAGCACTACCATCTCAAATTCTTCTTCATACGGTTGAGGGCGCCCATCTGCAGAAAAGGTGACATAACTAAGGCGTAAATTTTGATTAGCGGGTATCTGTTTGACTGTAGATACCATACTACGTATATAGCGTACACCTTGTTCACGCTCAGCTCGCTCGATATAAGCATCGAAGCCTTTTCCAAAGGCACGAATATCCATATAAAAGATAGTCGGTTCGATATTATTATCATGCTCACGGGCGATCACAGCTTCCTTGGTAGCATACATGCAGCATACTGATGAACAGTAACCACGATCGCAACTCGCATCACGCGATCCAACGCATTGGATCCAGGCGATCTTATGCGGGTGAGCGCCATCGGAAGGACGCTGCACTACGCCAGCAAATGGTCCAGAGGCGCTCAACATGCGCTCAAATTCAAGACTGGTAACCACGTTGGGATAATAACCGTAACCGAATTCCGGACGTATATCCCCAGAAATCGGTTCTAGACCCGGCGACAATAATACAGCGCCAACATTGATCTCAAGGATCTCTTCTATCTGATTATGCTGAATGGCATCTGCACGACAGGCATATACGCATTGGAGACATTCAGAGCATACGCCACAATTCAAGCAGCGTGCTGCTTCAGCGCGTGCTTCTTCCTCCGTTAATCCAATATAGATTTCAGAAAAATCCTTACGTCTTTCTTCTGCCGGACGAGGTCGCATCTCGGCGCGGGTTATTTGGGTTGCCATATTCTCAGCAATACGCCGTTGTATATCATGATGTTCAAGCTTAACCACTGATGGACGATTCTCAGGCACATAATCTTCTTTCCCGATAAGATAATGATGAATCGATTTTGCAGCCTGGTGACCTGATGCAATCGCATTGACAATAAAGGAAGTGCCCGTAACCACATCCCCACCCGCGAAGATCCCTGGCAAGTTGGTGGCGAGGGTTTGCGGATCGACTTCTAGAAAACGACCATTTTGTGTATTCGCCTGACCCTTTAGTGGCGCCAGTTCCGGACGTTGACCGATTGCAAAGATGACCATATCAGCGCTGATGATCTCTTCCGTGTCGGTGATTTCATCAAAGTCAGGACGACCATCGATAAAACCACGGAAGTCCACTGAAATGCAGCGTACACCTGTCACCTGTCCGTTTTCGTTGGTAATTTCCTTAAATGTACGCGATGGATAGATTTGCACCCCTTCCTCGTTGGCATCGCGGATCTCCCAGTCATGAGCAGGCATGGTTTCGCGACTTTCCAGACAAGCCATCCCCACCCATTCCGCACCAAGACGAACGGCGGACATAGCCGTATCGATGGCAACATTACCACCACCGAGTACAAGCACCCTTTTCCCGGAGATATTTTCAACGAAAGTATCTTCTTGTTTTAGACTGACAGAACGCAAGAAATCAGTAGCAACTTGCACTTGGGGCAGATCAGCTCCTGGAATTGGGAGTCTGATGCCATTATGAGCGCCAATCGAAACGAAAACAGCATCGTAGCCTTGATCCTTGAGAGCCGGGACATCCTCAACGGGATGATTAAGGATCAGCTCGACTCCTTCTGCCAGGATGTCATCGATCTCCTGTTGAACCAGGTCATAAGGAATACGGCATTCTGGTACGCCTACACGCATCATCCCGCCAGCGACAGGCAAGGCTTCATATACACACACATCATAACCAAGACGGTTCAGGTCAAGCGCACAAGTCATTCCGGCAGGTCCTGATCCGACAATAGCAACCTTCTTAGAGACAACTACCTCCTTGTCTGTTGCTTTAGATATTGTGTTTTCAATAATTTTGTCAGCATGTTGGTGTGCCCAATCAGCGACGAAGCGTTTAAGCGCCATGATATTGACAGGTGTATCACCATCATTTCGTGAACAAGCCTCTTCACAGCGGTGATTACAGACTCTGCCGCAGATTGAAGGGAAGGGATTATCTTCCTTGATCGTACGATAGGCATCCGCATAGCGTCCCTCGCGGATCAAAGCGATATATCCTTGGGCGCGTTGATTGATCGGGCAAGCATCTCGGCATGGCGCCATTCCCAGCTTCTCAATCGCAAAAGCATTCGGTATGGCTTGCGGATAAGGCTTGTAAATTGCTTTTCGATCGGACAAACCACCATTAAAAAAATCAAGGCGTGTAACCGGACAAGCTTCGGCACAATCGCCACAGCCAGTGCATTTTTCTAGATCAACATAACGTGGGTGTTGACGAATCTTGACAGTAAAATCACCCGGTTCTCCGCTTATCTCTTCAATCTCAGCAGTAGTCAGGATATCGATGTTGAGATGTCTACCGACCTCGACTAACTTTGGGGACATAATACACATCGCGCAATCGTTTGTGGGAAAGGTTTTATCGAGTTGCGCCATTGTGCCGCCAATCGCTGGCGATCGTTCAAGCAAAAAGACCTTCAATCCTGCTTCCGCTAGGTCTAAGGAAGCCTGCATGCCTCCGATCCCAGCGCCAACCACGAGAACAGCCCCAACTGGTTTTTGATCTTTATTCGACTGTAGTTCAGGATTACTTTGCATATTCTCCTTTAACCGTAAAGTTCACAGCAAGCCTAATGATGAAAAGTACCGTCCAGGATCAATTAGGTGTTTACGCATCCAGGCAGGCGCTTCTGGGCAGCCAAACGCTAACCCTAGCGCTTCGGTAAAATAGATGATCGGTAACTTATTACGGACTGATGTTTGACGCATTTCTAGGTTGATCTGACATAATGGACAACTGGTAACCATAATTTCAGCGCCAGCTTCAGCGGCATGTTCTACTAAACGGCTGACTAGCTTAGCCGCAACATCAGCTTTAGTGAGACTCAGCCCACCACCACAACACTCTGTAGCATAAGACCAAGGGAGCGCTTCCGCTCCAATTGCCTCAAGGATCTGATCCATATAAACGGGATGATCGGGGTTTTCGAAACGTGTTATTTCAGGAGGACGCACTAATAAGCAACCATAATAACTGACTGCTTTCACACCTTTTAGCGGATTTACTACCTTTGATTTGATCTCTTCCAAACCGATTTGATTAATTACTATATCCAGCATAGGTCTAACATCAATCTCACCTTTAAATTGAAAATCAAGCAGGTCTTCTAAATGTCGGCGTTTGTCAGGATTGGATCTCATTTCATAATCCGCCGTTTTGTGACGGTTATAACAAGCTGCACATGGGATAACCATATCCCTTCCAAGGGGTTGCGCAAGCGCTAAATTGCGTGCTGGTAAGGCAAGCGACAACTCGCGATTGACGCTATGCGCAGAAGAGGCGCCACAGCAGCTCCAGTCTTCTAATTCCTGGAGGTTCACGTCGAGTTTCTCAAAGACGGCGCGGATCGATTGATCAAACTCTATGCCGGTTGATTCGAGACTGCATCCAGGGTAATACGTGAATGTCATCGTCATTGGTCAGCCCTCGTTTGTGCCTGTTCGAACACTTTCTTTATCTGTTGGCGATCTTTGATAAGATGCGGCAGGAGTGGAATTTTCCCTTTGAAAAACAATTGCGCCCCACTATCCATATCATCCAAGATATGTCGTGTCCACAACTTATAGGCAGCGAAGAGTGTTGCCTCGTGCATACGCCCCATGTTTTGCACCACCATCAAGAAGAGGCGGTGGAATTTCACTGCATCCGGTTCGGCAGGTTTTACACCCGCTTCAAGCGCCAACATACGCAAGGCATCCATCACGCGTGCGATATCGATCTCATTAGGGCAGCGTGTACCGCAAGTCTCGCAAGAGGCACACAACCAAATATCGTGGCTTATAAACAATCGCTCACGATCATCCATCTGAACCATGCGCAAGACACGATCCGGACCATATTCCATATCAGAAACCACTGGACAACCCGCCGTACACTTATGACAGTGATAACAAAGTTGTATCTCTTGTTCACTGAGTAAATTGACTTGATCGGTTAGATTCATTTATAGTACCTCATCTACCATTGCCAAAATCTGGTCTGGACGCCAGTTATGTACCTGGCTGGCTTTATTGGGACAAGCAACTACGCATGCCCCACAACTCTGGCACAAGGCAGCATTAACGGTGGCGATATGCCAAACCGGATGGATCTGGCGAGCCTGGTATGGGCAAACCTCAACGCAAGCGCCGCAAGCAGCGCATAATTCCTCGATCACACTGGCAACAAGCGGTGAAGCCTTCATTTCATCCTGTGAAAAGAGCTGTAAAACTTTAGCAGCCGCGCCACTAGCTTGAGAGACTGCCTCAGGAATATCTTTTGGTCCTTGTCCTGCACCAGCCAAATACACACCTGCGGTCAATGTTTCAACCGGGCGCAATTTGGGATGGGCTTCATTATAAAAACCATAACTATCCGTGCTGATATGCAGGCGTTGAGCAAGTTCTATGGCAGAAGCGTGAGGAACCATCGGCGTCGCTAATACAACTAAGTCAGCCTCGATTTCAACTGCCCGGTCTGTTAATGTATCAGAACCCCACACAATGATCTTATTACCGTTAGGATGTGGCTCTTGGAAGACTTTACTGACTTTTCCACGCAGGTAAATCACCTGATAATCCATCATAGCTCGTTGAACATATTCATCATAATTTTTTCCAGCAGAACGAATATCGATATAAAAGACATATGCTTGTCCTGAGGGAATACGCTCGCGGTATAACATAGCTTGTTTGGCAGTAACCATACAACACACTTTGGAACAATACGCGACTCCTCGCTCTTTATCACGCGAGCCAGCACATTGTATGAAAACAATTTCTTGAGGGATCTTGCCATCCGAAGGTCGACGTGGGATGCCATCATTGGCTAGCATTTTTTCAAAAGTCAACTCATCGATCACATCCGTAAGTTCAAGACCGCCATACTCGGGTAAATTAGCCTGGTCATACGCTTGCCAGCCCGTGGCAACTATCATCGCGCCAATATCCAAGAAGGAAAATGGTGTGTCAGCAGAGACAGTTTCATGTTCAGCAGCTGGATTTTTTGGATCTGTATGTTTAACTTTGACTTGAAAATTACCCACATAACCAGATACTTCTTCAACTTCAGCACTGGTCAAAACCTGTATATTGGGATGGTTAATTACCTTTTCAATGCGCTCGCTGAGCATTCCAGGCGCGGCATTAAAATTTAGATATGTTCCAGATAGTTGTGCCATATGTCCCCCCAATTGAGCTTGTTTTTCAACCAGAACAACCGGATACCCAGCATCAGCAATGTCCAGCGCTGACTGCATACCAGCGATGCCACCCCCTATCACCATAGCGCGTTTCGTAAGTGATAAAGTTAAGGATTCTAGCTCAGTGTTGCGTTTTACTTTTTCAGCAACAGAACGAGCTATCGCCGCAGCTTTACGAGTGGCTTCTTCTTGGAAATTTTGGTGAACCCAGGAAACTTGTTCACGAATATTTGCGCTCTCACAACGATAAGGATTCAGCCCAACATTAGCGACCGTTCGGCGAAAGGTGGTTTCATGCATAGCTGGCGAGCAAGCTGCGACAACAACCCCATCCAAATGATGTTTCTTAATGCTATCGCGAATTAATTCTTGCCCTGGATCAGAGCACATATATTTATAATCAGTCGCAAAAACAACATCCGGATGTTGACTAACTTGCTCAACAACCTTAGCAACATCCACTACCCCAGCAATATTATGACCACAGTGACAAACAAAAACACCAATACGACTCATACGAACGCCTCTTATCCTGGGATCGTGCTCATAATCTCATCTTGTCGAATAGAAACTCGATCTTTTTGGAACATGGAAAGCACCTTAGCTGCTGCGCCGCTTGCTTGGGCAACTGTTTCAGGGATATCCTTCGGACCAAGTGCACATCCTGCCATAAAAATCCCTGGAGAAGGAGTAATGACCGGATCAAATTCTTCGTTGCTGGAAGTATAGAAACCATTCTGATCATAGGATAAACCCAACATATCCGCTATTTGTTGATTCCCGATGCGTGGAATCACTGCAGTCGCCAGTACGACCAGATCAGCTGCGATTTCTACTGTACGATTGCTGATGGTATCAACGCCTTTAACGATGATCTTATCGTCATCCTGGAACAACTTGCTTACTTTTCCACGTAAATAGACTACGCCATCCTCTTCTTGGGCGCGATTGAGGAACTCTTCGTAGCCTTTTCCACCCGCGCGCACATCAATATAAAAGACATATGCCTGCCCTTCATGGACATGGTGTTTATATAATATGGCTTGTTTGGCAGTGTACATGCAGCAGACTTTGGAGCAGTAAGGGACGCCTCTTTCAGGATCACGTGAGCCACTGCATTGAACGAAAACCACTTCTAATGGAACTTTTTTATCGGAAGGACGGATGACTTTACCTGAGGTTGGTCCACTAGCAGCTAACAAGCGTTCGAATCCCAGTCCATCTATGACATCCAACAACTTACCGCCCCCATATTCTGGTAATCGAGTTTGTGGAAATAAATCATATCCTGTAGCAACAACCACAGCGTCTACATTAACTTCGATAAAAGTGTCTTTTTGCTCCCAATCGATCGCCCCCGTCGGACAAAATTTTTCACATGCACCACATTTAGGCTTTGCCGGGTTGCCTTTCTTGTCAAAAGCTGGTGCAAGACCGGATTCTATGTCCGATTTACTTTGAAGATAGCGACAATTTTCCGCATCAATAACTGGTTTATTGGGAACTGCCTGTGGGGATAATGTATAAATCACTTTTCGTGTACCAACACCGCGCTCGAAGAGAGATTCAACCTTAAATGGGCATTTTTCCTGGCAAACACCACAACCTGTGCATAGATCCCAATTGACATAGCTCGCTCTGCGACGAATGCGTACATTGAAGCTATTGTCATCTTTTCGTTCCAGAGAATCAACTTCGCTATAAGTGTATAAACGAATGTTCTCGTGTTTCCCCACTTCAACCGTGCGAGGAGTAAGAATACATTGGGAGCAATCCAAGGTTGGGAAAGTCTCAGAAAGTTGCGCCATGTGACCACCGATGGAGGGCTCTTTTTCAACCAAGACAACCTCATAACCACTATTGGCTATATCCAAAGAAGCTTGGATACCTGCTATTCCTGCGCCAATGACAAGAGCACGTTTATTCATACGTTATTTCCTTGATTTCAGTCCGTTTGATAAGATTGAATAGGTACAACCTGACGAAGGAGAGGGCGCGGGTCAACGTAATGATTCTCAATACCCCATTCATCATTAGGTAACCCTAAGGCAATCGCCATAAGCTGCGTAAAATAAAGTACCGGTATCGTTTCTGTAGATGAATCGGGCTGAGATGATCTCTGATAATAATCCAGGTTGAAATGACAGAGCGGGCAGGCAGTGATGATTGCTTGAGCGCCATTGCGACGCGCCGAGGATAATATTTCCCCAGCTAATTTATGAGGTAAATCAGGTTTACTAACCGCTAGATATGAACCACAACATTCCGATTGGTACGGAAAACTGATCACTTGACAACCCAAAGCATCTAAGCAATCATGCAATATCACGGGGGCATCAGGATCATCGAGCCCTATTTCTGACTGAGGTCTAAGCAGCAAACACCCATAATAAGGCGCAACTTTCAAGTTGTTGAGTGGATGAACAATCTTATCAGCCAACCCTTGCCATGTAAAATCATCACGTAATACTTCTAAGAAATGAGAAACGCGACTGCCACCATCATACGGTTCTTCGGTGAACCAGTTGATCCGTTCGAGGATTTCAGGTTTCTGATCTAAAAAAAATTGAGTACGTCGCAGTACATGAAAACAGATTGAACATAAGGTGGTAACATGACCACCAGATTGTTGTGATTTTGCCAAAATGCGAGTTGGGGCTACCAGCGCCATAGCGTTGTCGGTAGCCAAAGGAAAAGTAGCGCCACAACATTGCCATTCTTCCAATTCATTCATTTCGATACCTAGTGCAGCAGCAACAGCTCTTCCAGAGTGATCATATCCGGTTGCTTTCGTGGAGAGTGTACAGCCTGGAAAATAAGCAATTTCCATCTACGTTTCCTTTTTTAAGAACTATACTTTCTAAAACCGCCAATGAGCGCTAATTGTGGTACTTCAGAGATCATTTCCCCCGGGATTTGAGCAACTTCGATCTGATTACCCCGGCGTGACATACTGACCAAACGCATAGCTTCCATGACGCGGGGTAAGTCAATCCCTTTTGGACAACGCGAAACACATGTCAAACATGCCGCGCAAGTCCAAATAGTCTGAGAATCAAGTACATCTTCAATCCCCAATTGTGCCAGACGAATCACTTGATTTGGGAGAAGGTCCATGCTAAATGCTAGCGGACAGCCAGCGCTGCATTTTCCGCATTGGTTACAAGCTAGCAAGTTTGCGCCACTGATCGATTCGATCTCTCGAACAAATTCACCCTGTACAGTGGCTTTTGATATCTTTATTCTCATAAAATTGTCCTTTGGAAAGTGATATCAATTTTCAGGAGCACAAATAACATTATCAAATATTTTTTGTTTGTCTTCACCTGAGAAAAGTACCCAATCCAAAGGACAATTGTCATTCATTAAGGAAATAAATCACAATTACTCTAAGCTCTGTGTTGCGATCGCTTTTTTCACCTCTCCTATAGCTTTTGTAACCTGAATTTCACGTGGGCAAGCATCCGTGCAATTGAAAATGGTATGACAACGATAGACGCCAAATTGATCATTGAGAAGTTGTAATCTCTCTGCACCGGCACGATCGCGACTATCAAAAATAAATCGATGCGCATTCACAATTGCTGCTGGACCAACATATTTCTCACCAGACCAGAATGAAGGACAAGAGGTTGTACAACAAGCGCAAAGAATACATTTAGTTGTATCATCAAAACGTTCACGCTCTTCAGGGCTTTGAAGGCGCTCTTTCCTTGGTGGTGGTTCATCGTTTACAAAATAGGGCATAACAGAACGATAATGTTCAAAGAAGGGATCCATATCAACGATTAAATCTTTAATTACACGCAATCCCAACATCGGTTCGATCGTGACCTTCTTTGATCCGATATCCTTAACCAACATCTTACAAGCAAGACGATTGCGACCATTGATCCTCATACCACAAGAACCACAGATTCCATGTGCACACGAACGTCGAAAGGAAAGTGAACCATCGAAATTGCCTTTGATATACTCCAATAGATCCAATACCCTATCCGTTGGTTCAGCCTTTAAATCATAGGTTTCGTAGTGCGATTTTTTATCTTTTTCAGGGTTATAACGAAAAATCTTTAGTATTACTTGCATGGTTCCCAACTTCTCCTAGTATACTCTTTCTTTTGGTTGATACTTCGTGATCACAACAGGTTTGTACCCTAGTTCAATTTTGTCATCTTTCACCCATGCCAATGTATGCTTTAGCCAATCCGTATCATTTCTCTTTGAATAATCGTCTCGGGCATGTGCACCGCGACTCTCCTTTCGCGCTAAGGCTGAGGAAGTGGTGACTTCTGCGAGAAGAAGAAGAGCGTTTAGTTCCCAAAGATTAAGCATATCCGTGTTAAATATTTTTCCTTGATCCAGTTTTTTTACATGCTTAATTCTTTCACGTAATTCACGTACTTTATCCAAAGCAACTTTCATCCCATCTTCAGTGCGAAAGACACTCACATTGTCAAACATAACAGATTTCATTTCATTGGCGATATCGTATGCATTTTCGTTGCCATCAGTTTTTAATAAAGCCTCAACCTGTTCATGCACAAATTCAGTTGGATCGTCTGGTAATGGCTTAAAATCGGTACCATTAGCATATTCAGCCGCTTTTAGACCGGCGTGTTTACCAAAAACGATCAAGTCTACAAGCGAATTAGTACCCAAGCGATTTGCTCCATGAACCGAGACACAAGCAACTTCACCGGCAGCAAAGAAGCCCGGCAAGACCGTGTTATTTTTGTCCATAACAACTTCGCCATATTTATTGGTTGGAATACCACCCATTGCATAATGCGCGGTTGGCTGAACTGGCATTGGTTGGGATATCGGATCAACTCCGATATATGTTTTAGCAAAATCGATAATATCGGGTAATTTTGCTAATAATTCTTCTCCTGTCACTACATAAGGAGAGCCATCTGGTTTTGTGCGACCATCTTGGAGAGCATATTTATTAACCACTTCTGGACGCATATCGAGGTACAAATAGCGTTTTCCATCAATGCCACGTCCATCTCTCATCTCTAAGTACATCGCGCGGCTAACGACATCACGGGAGGCTAGGTCTTTAACTGATGGCGCATATCTCTCCATAAAGCGCTCCCCCTCATTATTTATTAGTACGCCTCCTTCTCCACGAACACCTTCAGTGATTAAAATGCCCATGCGATATATACCGGTGGGATGAAATTGATAGAACTCCATATCTTCTGCTGGGATGCCGCGACGCATCGCAATCGCGATACCATCTCCCGTATAAGCATAAGCGTTTGAAGTAACCTCCCAAATTCTGCCATGCCCCCCAGTGGCAAAAATCACTGATTTTGCATGAAAGACATGTAAATCGCCTGTCAGAATCTCTAAAGCCACAACGCCAGCCGTTACGCCATCAACGATGAGTATGTCCATCACTTGATATTCATCGAAAAAGTTAACATTATTCTTGATACACTGCTGATAAAGCGTTTGCAGGATCATATGACCTGTACGGTCAGCCGCGTAACAAGCGCGCGGCACCGGTCTGCCGGTATTATTATTAGTATGTCCTCCAAAAGGACGCTGTGCAATTCGTCCATCGGGTGTACGTGAGAAGGGCAATCCCATATGCTCAAGTTCGTATACCGATTGGACAGCTTCTTCACACATGAAATCAATGGCATCTTGATCACCAAGGTAGTCACTACCTTTCACGGTATCAAAAGTATGCCAAGAAGCATGATCCTCTTCAATATTACCTAATGCAGCACCCACCCCACCTTGCGCTGTTCCTGTGTGAGAGCGCGTCGGATAAAGCTTACTTAAGACAGCCGTATTGGCATTCTTGGATGCATATAGAGCTGCCATCAATCCAGCTCCACCAGCGCCAACAACAATTACATCAAATTGATGATAGTTTTTCATTTAACCTTTTTCCTACTATACAGTCGTTACCACATAAATCGCTATAAGAAACAAGAAAATCCAAAGCAGGAATAATAACCCGCGCAAGAATATTCTTACCCAGGTTGATCCCATATAATCCTCAAGAATAATTCTCAGTCCATTAACCCCATGCGTAACTCCAAAGAAAACAATGATCAATTGCATCACCTGCCAATACGCATTTGCCCACCCTGGCACAACATCCGGGATATCACTATTGACAACATGATATGAATTGGGGAAGAATGACCAGCGTAAAAGAGTTCCCATATCCATTTGTGTGCGTGCCCCCATTAACAAAGCCATTGATAATCCCACAATCGCCATTAGAATTATGGCTAATCCTGAAATTCTTGTAAATATCCACATTAAATATTCAAAGCTAAAACCTATACGAGTGGCAGTCCTAGACACCATTTTGTTCTCCTTTCATCAGTTAATTACCCCCTAAAGCTATAGTAACCATAATAAATACTGTCAATCCGTAAATGGGTATAAAAGCCAACCATTGAAGCCAAGTAACTTCGCGTTGGTATTCGATTAGTTTTGGGAAGGTGTCCAAAATAATTATCCGCAAACCATTTAGACCATGAAAAAGGACTGCAAAAACAATGAATACTTGTGTATAGATGGATTCATAAATAATATTAATATTCGTTGCCAGGTCATTTCCAAGCTGGTGTTGAAAAAAAGAGGCCAAAACATGGAGACTAAGCAAGGATATCAGTGTAATCCCACTGATCCGATGTAAACTCCATGCAAGCATGGGACCTCCTCCACGATATTTAAGACCAGACAAACCAACATTTCTTTTCAAAACCATATATACCTCCAAATCAAACCAAATAATTAAGTAAGAAATCCCATTTCTTACTAAAAAACATGATCCTATCATATCATATCAATTATTTATATCAAAAATAAACAACAAATAGGCACCTGTGATATAAAAAATATTAATATGAATCTCATAATTATGATTATAATAAGGATTAATATCATTAATGACTAAAAAAGTAAATAATTTAATGTAGAATATCCCAAAATTAGTCATCAAAGAAAACGTGCTTGGAGGTTTGCATGCCATATTCCCCACATATGAGTCGCAATAATTTTGTAAAGGTTGTGATAGGATTCTTAGGTTCCATCATGGGAGCTATTGTCGGAATTCCATCGGTCGTTTATCTAATCTCTCCAGCTTTAAAAAAACAGGAGACTGAAGCGAAAATCCCCTTAGGTTCACTTGAGAATTTTCCGATCGGTACACCTTCATTATTTACCTTCACCCGTACAAAAGTTAACGGTTGGGAAAGAACCGTAAATAGTTATGGTATTTACGTCTACCGAAAATCAGAAATGGAAGATGACATCAAAGTATATTCGAACGTTTGTACACACTTGAGCTGTCGGGTAACCTGGAACGAAGAAATTCAAAATTATGTTTGTCCGTGTCATGCCGGGTATTTTAATATCGATGGCGAAGTTATCTCCGGTCCTCCACCCCGTCCGCTAGACGAATATGAGACGCATGTAGAGAATGGCAATCTCACCATTGTCTTCAAGGAAGCCTAAAAATGACGAATAAAATACTTACTTGGCTTGATGAACGTCTGGGATTACAAACTTTATACGAGACAATTCTCGATCGAAAAGTCCCGAAAGTAAATTGGTGGTTCACATTAGGAAGCGCCAGTTTATTCCTATTTATCCTTCAAGGCATGACAGGGATTTTTCTTTCTGTATATTACGTGCCATCTCCTGGAAGCGCGTATGACAGCGTCCAATACATCATGAATGGCGTGCAATTCGGATGGTTAATCAGAGGTGTTCACCATTGGGGTGCAAGCTTAATGGTTTTATTTGTATTTGCCCATATGCTACGGACATTCTTCTATGCGGCTTATAAATTCCCTCGAGAACTCACATGGATAACTGGCGTGGTCTTGCTGCTTGGTACACTCGGCATGGGATTCACCGGTTATCTCTTGCCCTGGAATCAAAAATCTTATTGGGCAACGACTGTTGGAACTGATATAGCAGGGACAGCGCCATTGATTGGCGATTTCATCGTACGCATTTTGAGGGGAGGCACTGATATAAGCGCCGTTACTTTAACGCGCTTCTTTTCGGTTCATATTTGGTTTTTACCAGCCATCATCGCCGCAACGATCGGGGTTCACCTTTACCTGATTATCCGGTTAGGAATTGCTGGCATTCCGGATGAAGAAGATTAATTCAAGAGGAGCAAGTTGTGAACGAAGAGCAAAAACAAGCTTATTACGATAAATACAAGAAAGCCAAAGAAAAAGGAGGGAAGTTTTATCCTGATATTATCTACAAAGACTTATTAGCAACCTTTGCCATCTTTTTATTACTGATTGGATTAGCGACCTTCGTAGGCATTGTCAATGAGCCAAAAGCTGATCCAAGTGATAGCTCCTATATCCCGCGCCCTGAGTGGTACTTCCTTTTCCTCTTTGAAATGCTGAAGTATTTTCCAGGCGAATTGGAATGGGTTGGTACAGTGATTATCCCAGGCATTGCTGTTGGCGTACTTCTCTTATTGCCATTCATTGATAAAAACCCTAAACGACACGCTAGCAAGAGAAAGATCGGGATTTCGATCATGACTGTGATTGTGATTGGAATAGTTACCCTTACTATCATGGCTGTGACTAGTACACCGCCAACACAAGAGACAAATGTTGCGACAACACTTAGTGACAAAATCGTGGCAGGAGAGGACAACTACTCAATTCAATGTGTTGAATGTCACGGACCAGATGGAGAAGGTGGTGAAATTATCGGTGTGGAAGGGTTAGAAGGAACAATTGTTAAATCAATCAGCAGCCAAGATGAGATGTATACTCGCTCAGATGAGACTTTTTATAATATCATCGAGTATGGTCAACCAGCGCTTGCGATGCCTCCCTTTGGGCGCGCCTTTGGGGGAGAACTCAGCCCAGGAGATATCGAGAATACTGTCTTATTCATGCGTTACACCTGGGATGATCGTGTTGAGCTTCCCGAAGAAGCAGCCAAAGCAGGTGCTGTACCAGCTCTCGCTGAAGATGAAGTTCCTGCATATGATGTTCATGTCGCACCAATCGTCAAACGTTACTGCGAATCATGCCATCGCCCTGGCAAAACGAATAATAATTATTTTATGCAAAGTTTTGAAGAAACCATGCAGAGTGGTGACCATGCGCCTAATGTGATCCCTGGAGACCTTGAAAGTAATCTTATCTTGATGCTCTATCGGGAAGAGATTGAAGCGGGAGGACCTATGCCACCCACCAAAGCTTTACCCGAAGAATATATTCAAATCATTGAACGTTGGGTTTTGGGAGGAGCTCCAAACACTTCAGAAGAGATAATATCTTCCTCTGAATAAGTAAACAGTGAATCAATTTTGTATAATAATTGTCATCTCTTATATAGAATTCTAATCAGACAGACAAATCTATTAGTGAAAAAGCCCTGAGATAAGGGCTTTTTTTATCAACTATAGGGGGATAAATTATCTATCAGTCATCCATATGTTGCACAATCGCGTTTGCGAATTGGGAACATTTTAATTGAATTGCATCATCCATTAAACGATGAAAATCGTAGGTAACGGTTTTTGAGGCAATTGCGCCTTCCATGCCTTTGATGATCAAATCTGCTGCTTCATCCCAGCCTAAATACCGGAACATCATTTCACCGGAGAGAATGACCGAGCCTGGATTAACCACATCCTTATCAGCATATTTCGGTGCAGTACCATGGGTAGCCTCAAAAATCGCATGCCCACTGGTGTAGTTGATATTCCCTCCTGGAGCAATTCCGATGCCACCAACTTGGGCTGCAAGCGCATCAGATAGGTAGTCTCCATTTAAATTCATAGTCGCGATGACATCGAACTCTCTTGCCCTAGTAATCGTCTGTTGAAAGACAATATCAGCAATGACATCTTTTATCAGTAATCGTCCCTCTTTTAGCGCTTTGATTTGTTCTGCGTTCGCCGCATCATCTCCCTTTGCCTCACAAGTACGATACCATTGCGCCCAAGTATAAACATGGTCGCCATACTCTTCTTCAGCAATTTGATAACCCCAATTTCGAAAGGCGCCTTCTGTATATTTCATGATATTGCCTTTATGAACCAAGGTAACACTGCGTCGCTTGTTATCAAGCGCCCATTGAATTGCGGCACGTACTAAACGTTGAGTTCCCTCTTTAGAGACAGGTTTGATTCCTATCCCAGTCGTATCTGGAAAACGGATCTTCTCATATTCAGATGGAAAATGTTCTTTGATCAATTGACGAAAGCGTTTATTCGCCTCGGTGCCTTGCTCGAATTCAATTCCCGCATAGATATCTTCTGTATTCTCACGGAAGACAACCATATTTACATATTCTGGGTGTTTTACTGGTGAAGGCACACCAGTAAAATATCGTACCGGGCGTTGACAGACGTATAGATCAAGCGCTTTCCGTAAAGCAACATTCAACGATCGAATTCCCCCACCGATTGGTGTTGTTAATGGTCCTTTTATACCGACTAAATATTCACGAAATGTTTGAATTGTCTCATCAGGCAACCAAGATCCTGTTTTATGATAAGCTTTTTCACCAGCAAAAACCTCCAACCAATCGATCTTTCTGCTTCCATGATAAGCTTTCTCGACCGAAGCATCAAAAACTTTTTTAGCAGCGTTCCAGATATCCCTGCCCGTTCCATCTCCCTCGACAAAAGGAATGACTGGATGATCCGGGACTTGCAGCTTATTAGCCTTGATCGTAATCTTCTCTCCCTTGGATGGTTTGGCTGTTATATTGTTAGACATAGAATCCTCTCCATGAGCTTAGTTGCAAAAAATCCGATTATAGCAAAGAACTAAATATTGTGATGAAATACTCAAAGAATTTATTGTTTAGTTTGCTGATCGATGAAAAGGTTTTGCTATTATTTTGATTTTTTTTATTCTATGCAAAGATTACAAATTGCTGCAAAAATTTTTCTATGCTCTGGTAGAAATGCTCAATGGTTTCAGTTTTTCGGAAACCGTGACCCTCGCCAGGGTATACATGATAAATATGTGGAATGCCACGTCTTTCCAATAAAGCAACCACACTATCCATCTGATTCTTGGGAACGACAACATCATCCTCTCCCTGGAAAATGGCAATCGCATCCTGGATCTTATCAGCAAAAAAGATCGGCGAGCGTTCGCGATAGATATGAGCAGCTTGGGGTAAAGGACCAAGCATTGTATCCAAATAATGTTGTTCAAATTTATGTGTCTCCGCAGCGAGCGTGAATTGATTAGAGACGCCATAAAGACATATGCCCGCTTTAAAGAAACCCGGATAATCCTCCAACGCTTTCAGTACCGTGAACCCACCCGCGCTACCACCCATGATCATTACTCTTGTGATATCAATCGCACCTTGTTCATTAAGATATTTAGCGCCACTGACTGCGTCCTGAACATCATAAAGACCCCAATTACTTCTAAGTAAATTTCGGTACTCACGACCATAGCCAGTGCTACCGCGATGATTTACTTCCAGTACAGCATAACCGCGACTGGTAAAAAATTGGGCGCGTGGGTTAAAGCTATTATATGTTTGGGATGTGGGACCACCATGAACAAGGATCATCAAGGGTGATTTATCGATACCTGTAAATGTCATACTCTGAGGGGCATAGAATAATCCATGTGCAATCCCGCCATCCATGCCTTGCCATTCTATCGCTTCCGGTTGTGAATAAGCATCCTCGGAAAGTTCCTCCGATGTACCGCGTGCCCAGATATGGGTACCCATCTTAGGCTGTTCACCTGAACTAGCATCTTCGCGGATGTCAAAACTGATCACTCGATCAGGGACTTTACCGCCAGAAGCTAATAATGCAATCCCATTCTCAGAGACATGAATTTGACCCAGATAAGTAAATTTTTCGTCAAGAGGAAGTCTCATCTCTTTCCCAGAAAGCA
Organism: uncultured Anaerolineaceae bacterium; assembly: GCA_964547225.1. Classification (GTDB taxonomy): domain Bacteria; phylum Chloroflexota; class Anaerolineae; order Anaerolineales; family UBA4823; genus CAZJMV01. Next base: position 18,982 of record CAZJMV010000111.1, read on the forward strand.
AGTCGAGTTGATAAAGATGAACAAATCCTGCTTCTATACGCAAGAAATACAGGCTACTGCTATCGGGACTAAAGGCATAATGACGGTTTCCCTGAATCCAGGCTGGCATGGCATGTTCCGCTTGATCAAAGGTCATTTGTTTATGGGTTTTCTTCTCCAAATCATACAGGTAGATTTGCCACCAACCAGTCGCATCGGAGATATAAGCTAACTCTTTGCCATCCGGAGAAAATTCAGGTTGAATAATGGAAGTAGTCTCATCACCAGCAATCGTCTCCATCTCAATTAAACTAGGGAGATCATTTTCGAATGATCGAATTTTGGCTAGACAGAGTGTGGTACCATCCCAAGGCATATTCGGATGACTCCACTCGATCCAAGCGCACATTTCACCACTAGGATGCCAAACGGGCTGCATGTAAAAATCCTTACCAGAGGCAACCTTTTTCGGGAAAAAGCCACCTTCAGAATCAATCATCGCTAAACAATCAGATCCTTGATAAGAATGCACAAACAAGACATATTTTTTATCTGGTGAAACGACTGGGGAAGCGGCATTACCAAAAGCGGGTGTGATCGCTTTCGGAGAACCATAGGCTAAAGGTTGACGATATATACTTCCGGAATCAGCATCTGTAAAGAAGACGTTCTCATCAGTCACGGTGAAATCACCACCTCCATATCCAACTTTAGCACGTACGGAAAACTCGCTGTTCAAATCACGAGAAGCCGGCTCATCTAGCGGTTGCACAACGATCACGCCACGATTAGAACGCTTTTCCAACCAGACCAGGTAGTTATCCCCTGCCCATTGCACATCCGAATAACTATAACCACGCGCCAGACTAATCGGTGTAATTGGACTCTGCCACAAACCATATTGACGCTGCTTTTTTTCCTCAAACATTATCACTCCTTTTTTTCTTTTTCGCCCTTTGATTGGATTTCAAATTATATTTCCTTAAGATCATGTTCATCTTTCTCAAATTTTAACAGAAAACTCTTACGATGGATGTCGCTCTTTCCCACTAAAGCAATCGCATTACGATGGGCTTGAGTACCATAGCCTTTATTTTGAGCAAGACCATATCCTGGGTATTGTTGATCTAGTTGCAGTAATAAATCGTCTCTTTCGGTCTTTGCCAGAATAGAAGCAGCTGCGATGCTCAGTGAACGCGCATCTCCTTTTACAAGGCTGGTTTGTGGAATTTCAAGCTCAGAACAATTAATAAAATCAATCAGTAGATGCTGAGGTGTTGAAGATAACTTTTCCAAGCCTCGCTGTATGGCGATTTTTGTGGCGGGGAGGATCCCTAATTGATCGATTTCAAGATTCGAAGAAAAACCCACCCCAAAACTAACCGCAATTAGACGAATTTGATCCGCCCAATATTGACGCGCTTTAGGTGTCATTTGTTTCGAATCGCGCACACCGATTAATTTTTCATGCAGGTCTGGTAAATTAGGCAGAATCACAACCGCAGCAGCGACAGGACCAGCCAACGCGCCTCGACCTGCCTCGTCGACACCAGCCACGAATTCAACATCATGCTGCCATAAAACTCCTTCAAAGCTGAGATCAGGCAAAGTGGGTTTTTGTTGTACAAGACCGATGGTCAAGTTAATCTCCTCGCTTGAATCCAATATCAATATTATTGATCATAAACACCCCGACGAGCTTTGGCACGGATGGTTAGAATATCACGGAACATCAACAAGGCATCCTGAAAGACGTTTAACTTACTTTCAGGGTTGAAATACCAGGGGATTGGAATTTCGGTGATGATATAACCTCGTGAACGGGCGATATAAAGCATTTCAATATCAAATGACCAGCCAGTAAGGGTGATGTTTTTAAATAAATCTAAAGCAACTTCCTGACGAAAACATTTAAAACCACATTGAGTGTCATGTAAGCCAGGTAGTACAAACCATCGAATGGCTGTATTAATCCAACGACCACCCAAGTGGCGATAAAAAGGTTCGCCAATCCGTTTTGAACCAACCGCTTCTCTTGAGGCAATCGCGATATCTGTATCAATCAATTCAGGTGGAAAAAATCGATTGATCTCAGTGATGGGCATTGAGAAATCGGCATCACACATGAAACGGAAAGCCCCCTTGGCTTCAAACATACCACGTCGAACCGCCAAACCTTTACCGCGACTATCTTCATGGTAAGCTTTGAAATTCTGATGGCGGGCAGAAAATTCTTCAGCGATCTTTAAGGTAGCATCTTGGCTACCATTCTCCACAACTAAAACTTCATAAGAGTAGGTCTGTTTTTCGAGGAAATCGGAGAGCGCTTCTAAGGTGTGCGGAAGACGGTGTTCTTCATTATAGGCTGGGATGACGATGGATAAGAATGGATTCGACAATTTTCTACCACGGTTTTTAGATTGCTAACCAATCAAAATCAAAACGATGATTAAAGCACTGACCAAGAAGATATTAAATACCAATAAGATACCAAGCATAATCCACTGCTTGCGAGAAAAGGGCACTTTGCGTGAAGCTTTTTCAACAAACGCAGGCTCACCACGTGCTGCATCCAGCAAATTAGGCGTAACGATCGGTTTTCTTTTTGGTTTATTCTCTGGTTCGATATCAATAAAAGAGAAATCATCACGAATATCCAAATCCAAATTATCAAAAACTTCACCGCTAAGAATGTCAATCGTTCGCTCAAGGGAATCTTTTTCAAAAACGATCTCACGGTTCAATAAACTAGCCAAAAAGCGATCAATGCCATCGGCAAGGATCACTTTTATGACAGGTTTAGAGCGTTCAATATGTAATCCCGGCTTTGGAAAGAATAATACTGTCTCAATATTTGGATAGGTCAGGTTCCATGAAGCCAATGTCTTCATTAATGTATCTTGCATGATAAATGTTTCCGAGATCGGATTCTGCGTAGTTTTTCGGTATTGATGAGATCTTTGATCTAACATTTCCAGGTCTTTATACGCCACACGAACCACTCCCGATAATTGACTTGTATTAATAATCCATGCACCGGTCGGTCCAAGCAATAGGAATGGTAAAACCGGTTTATTATCACTGAGAGAAAGATCACATAATAGGCAATAGTTATCATTAAGGATCTTTTTTCCAGCATTGATTACCAGTTCGCGGGTTCGTTTTTGATCCTTGGAGAGAGGTAACTTAAATTGAGGTAAGGATTTGCCCACCAAGTCGGCATCTTTATTGGGTTCTTCTGTTGCTAGACAATCTATTACTCGCATTATATTAACTCATTCATCTTATCTGATCCTTTTTCTTTAATGACATCCTGTATCCATAAGTTATTCTTTCAATGACGAATCAGACAATCCATTTTATATAATCCATTATAAGCCAGTCGAGCGAATGGTGGAATAGGAAATAGGGGTTGTTTAGAGTTGGTCTTTCAGCGCTCAACTTCATTCTGATCTATTCGCGTGCATTCATAGTTCAAGCTGTTATCATAAATCTTAATACAAAACGCCCAGATAAGAAGATTGCTTGGATATTCATATTTTTTTGAAAAGCAAGTCCTGAAACGGGATAAAGAATATATTTGTGTCTTGGACTTCTTTTTGCATTGCAGCGCCTAAATGGACAATATATCCCTTTTGTGGATGGTACCTCGATAGAAAATTTTGAAAAGAGCGTGTCATCTGAGGATGCGTAAGTGTTTTGTATTTTACTTCTAGCGGAATAATCTCTCTAACCTTATCATAAATAAAATCGACCTCGGCTTTGTCAGTCGTTCGCCAGTAATGAATTTTATAAGGCTTATCTCGCGCTTGTTCTTTTAGAAAGTTAAAAATTAGATTTTGAAAGAGAAAACCAACTTCAGATAGCGGTATCGTACTTCCAAAAATTCCAAGCGCATAATTACGCATTCCAAGATCGTCAAAATAATAAATGGGTGATTTGCTGATTTCTTTTCTGACATTCCTAAAAAAAGGCGTCACTTTATTAATCAATAAGGTATTTTGCAGGTACCAAAGATAAGCATTGACCGTTCGAGAATTGACACCCAAGGTTCTGGAAAGTTCAGAAATATTCACCATTTGACCTATTTGGGAAGCCATTAATCTAACCAAATAGGTGAAACGCTCACTTTTTTGCACACCTAATAGACTTATGATATCCCTTTCAAGATAACTTTGATATAGTTCAGCGATCACTTTTCTTTTCTCGGCAATTGTTTCTGCAAGAACAACGCGAGGGTATCCACCAAAACTTAAGTATTCCTCAAGGTACCCTTGAAGCTGATCTGACGAAAGATCAAAAAAATCAGCCAACTTGTTTTCGTAGCGATAATCTGTCTTAAAGTTAACAAACTCGATAAAGCTTAAAGTGGGAAGTGTAAATATTCTTTTACGCCCGGCTAGCGATTCATGAATCTTCTCCTTAAGCTCGACAGATCCAGAACCAGAAACGATAAACTTATAAGGCAAATTCATATCGTAAATGCCTTTTAGAAATAAACCTGCGTTTTCTTTGCGTTGGATTTCGTCAATAAACACAAAACCTGTCTCTCCTATTTCCAACTCAATCTTCTTGAGCAACTGTGCTTGGGAAGTGACATATTGTTTATCAGCTTCGATGTCAAAATTCAAGAATAGGGTTCGTTTTCTTTCAGCCATTATTATTTCCCTTAGCATTTCCATAAGGGTTGTTTTCCCTGCTTGGCGCGGACCAACAATAAAAGTGATTTCTTTTTTAGAGAGATGGTTTAAAAGAGTAATAAATAGCTTTCGTTTGATCATATCATGATTGTAACCCGATATTTTTATTAGTTAAGTGGCGATATTATCGGGTTATCTTAATATTAAGGAAAATCAGCATCAAAGCCTTCTGATAGATGTTTTGGTATAAAAGTTAGCGTTGTTCTTTTTGATGACAAATTAGACATCCGGGAAAAGTGTACTATTTCTTTAAATGACGCTAAATATTTTTTTGAGAGCTGAGTTAGTTATCAAGGAGGAAATGGGATTTGAGCACAACGAATGAATATAAGTCAACGAATTTTTCTCTTCTCAGCATTACGAATAATGCAAAGGAATGAATTCGGTACGCTTATGTCATCCACACGGTTGTCTTTGCCCTTTGCGTATGGTCCATGATGATCTGAAACTTTAGTTTTGGTGAATATCTTTTGGGGTGTATATCCAAATCTTGTTATTTGACCAATGAGTCGAGATAA
>CAZJMV010000112.1:0-15762 GCA_964547225.1 uncultured Anaerolineaceae bacterium
CACTAAGCTAACACCCAAGCCGGGGTCCAGTTTAGCATCGAATTTCTTGGCTTCGGCGCCAAGACCTTCTGAAGTCTCAATGAACGAATTCTGTAAGTCAATAAAATACTGCTGGTCAGCGCTTTTGTTAATCACTACGAACATCGGTGATTCACTGGCAGGCTCTTGTTCCACTACTTCTTCTGTTTCTTCCGTTGCAACTACTTCAACGGCTTCCTGGGTTGCTGTCTGTCCACTACAGGCAGTTAAGATCATTGTAAGAATGATCAAGAGCGAAAAAATGCTTAATACTTTCTTCATTTTATTTGTTCTCCTTCTAAATGATAAGATTTCTTTCAAGTCACAAGTTGTTCGAATTTATTTTTAGAGAGATGTGGATATTTCACCTCCTCATTATTTATTGTTTTTCCTCAGGTTCTTATGGAGTAGTTTTCAATATACCGGCAGACTTAAGAACATCCTCAAAACCCTGAAAAGTAATATCGGGCTTCTGCAGGTAACCACTCAGGTTGCCGGTTAGACTCTGTACTTCCGATGAGTTCATCCATGAACAACTAATCAACTTAATACCGTTGGTTTCAGAATCGGTCTTGAGTGTTCGCAATATTTCCCAACCGATCATGTCGCCTGGATACTCGACATCAAAAATAATTAGTTCAGGCTTTGTTTGGTAAATCTGTGCAAAGATATCATCCTCTTCTTTTACAAGGTAAGTTTCGAACCCACTTTCTTCAGAAAATCTAACCAGGAGTTTGGCAATAAACTGATCTGTTTCAGCAATCATACAACGACTAGGGGTACTCGTTCGTTTTTTCACTAGTGAAATATAATAGACTAAATCCTTAATAACTAGTAAATTAGGAATACAATTTCGTACAAAAGGAAGATAATTATAAGTAAAAACAAAGCTTTAATGACATCGGGGAAAGGAAGATATTAAAAATTATGAATCAGCAGGTAATTCGCCTTTCAGATAATCGCTTGGCGTCATACCAACTTCATTTCGGAAAACGCGTGTAAAATAATTAGAGTCGGAAAATCCCACTGCCAGCGCAATTTCTGTGATATTCAATTCCCCCTGTTCAAGCAAAGTACGTGCCTGCCTTATTCGATAACGGTTTAGGTATTTATTTGGAGTCAAACCCGTTTCTTGACGGAAACACTGGGTCAGATAGCGATCACTGAAACCAACGCGTCCGGCTAATTCTGCCCGTGAAAGTGATTCTGGATAATGTTCGTGTATGTATGCCATGGTCTTACGAACGACTTTTTGGGTTTCCGTTGCGAGGTTCTTGTTACGGCTTAAAACATCTTCAATTTGTTTGAAAATTTCATCACTGGTGAAAAGCCCCTTGGACAGCACTGCTGAGACACCCTGCTGAAGACGAACCATATCATATTCTGTCAAGAGCTTAGCTGTAAGCACAATAACAGGGATATTGCGAGTTGTTTCTTGATACCGCATCGCTTGAAGAACGTCGAACCCATCCATTATCGGCATCATTAGATCCAGCAGCACTAAATCAGGGCGACGTTTCTTCATGATCTCTAAAGCCTCGCTGCCATTATGCGCCTTGATGATATGACAATGAGGCGCCAGTTTTGATAACATACGTGTATGCAAATCTAGTATCCCAGGATCATCGTCAACAACAAGAATTGCTTGATCCTCAGTACATTCATCTGGCTTCAATCCTTGTCTTGCTAGAGTACGCGCTAAAACCGGTGCAGATATTGGTTTGGTGAGGTAATCTAATTCCAGAATTGAACCTTGTTTTAGATCATTTGACAAATTATAAAAAATTACAGGTATTTTTTGTGATGGTAGATTTTCACGCAAGGTTCGCATTAATTCCCAACCACGATCAGATTCAGGTTCATAGTCCAAAATAACAGCGCCCGGGAGTGAAATGATGATTTGAGCGAGCCAATTCGTAGAAGAATCGACTTTGATTAAGGCTACTTCGTATCCTCGCTTAATAAGATGGTTATATACAATGTTGTATTCAGTATCCTTCTCGGTAAGAACTAGGATTGTCTTTGAACTCTCTTCACTTGATGAGATTTCGCTAACATGCCGTGCCATGATCGGTAGAGAGAAAAAAACAGTGGAACCGGAACCTTCTGTGTCTGAAGAAAGTACCCCAATCTTTCCGCCATGAAGTTCAACTAATCGGCGACTAATGGCTAACCCTAGTCCCATTCCTCCTATTCCCTGTTTGGTTGTTCGTTCTGAACGGGAGAACTCATCGAAAATGGTCTCCTGGTCTTCAGTTGGAATTCCTATGCCTGTGTCAGAGACTGCGATAATTAGCTGCTTTCTCCCCACTTCCGCCCAAAGTCTAATGGTACCGCTCTGAGTAAATTTAACCGCATTGCTGATCAGGTTTAAAGCCACTTGCCGAAGGCGAGTTCGGTCTCCCCACACAAGCGGTAGATTATCTGGAATGTCAGCTTGCCATGCCAATCCTTTTTCGCGAGTCATCATTTCACCTAGGGCGATAACTTCAGACAATACATCATTCATATGCAGACGCTCTCGGAAAAGTCGAATCTGCCCGGCTTGACTACTAGCTAAATCAAGTACATCACTGATCAAGCGATTGAGATGTTGAGCGCTGGAGCGAATATTATCCAGGTCGTATCTGTAACGGTCTGGCACTGGTGTACTGTTATCGGAATCTTCACGCAGTAGCATCTCGATGGTACCCACAATCAAGCTCAAGGGGGTGCGAAGCTCGTGACTTACTGTAGAAAGAAAGCTGCTTTTCATTTTATCAGCTTCTTCAGCTGCTTTTCGTGCTTCCACAGCCTCATTAAAAAGGCGGATATTTCGTTTATTTAGGATCGTTCGTTTCAGTGAAGCGCTGATTTGCCCACCCAAGATTTCATAAATTGCTTCTTCACGGGGGTCGGATCCAAAGATGGCGTAACCCAGTTGATCTTCTCGGAAATATAATGGCTCTACGACAAAACTGTGTTGGTGGGATGTTTTCAGCAGGCTATCAGGCAGCAATTGTCGAGCAGGGAAAACTTCACCATGAAGATTGAAAAATACACGCTGATGGCATTCATATGAAAAAATAAATCGCGCCAGCTTCTCTGTTTCAAATGGATCCTCGTATATGAATAGATAACAATGTGAAATATTAAGCAAAAGCAGGGAACGCTCTAATACATCTGTCAGCTCTTCAATGCTATTGACAACGTTCAGACTCTGGCTAATTTCTCCAAGGTTGTGCAGTTTTTCATCTGCTTGAAGGTCTTGATAGGCATTGTACCGACGGGCGGATTCGCCAATAATCACCCGTGCTTGATGCACGAGATTTTCCATCTTTAAGCGGGATTGATGATCAAGTAATTCTGAAATTGTAAATTGGCGTAATAATGAGATTATTTCATGCCAACGTGGGAAGTCGTTATTTGATTTGGTGGTTTTTTGAAGTGTTTCAACAAACAGTCTTAGAAATTTGCCCTCTGTATTTCCCCGACATTCGTCCAGAAAGGATCTGAGTAGCGTTGGGAACACCTCTTGAACGGGGTAATTGACAGATATTTGTAGGCGAGAGTCTGCGCCTCCAAAAACCAGACTATTCAATTGCAAGATTTCTTCGGTAAAAGAATCTATTTTTTCCATTCGCGGGGTTGCTTTGGCATGTGTGACCAATGGGTCTGGGCAACCGCATGATTGCCTTACTACCATTTGAGTGGGCAAAACTACTTTAGATGGCACCTTATCACCATTTATTTGGGATAGTACCATCAAGGCAGCCTGATAACCTTGCTCAAAGAAGTGAAGGGGGGCAGTAGTTAAAGGTGGATTTACCACTAACCCTTGTTCTTCGTCGTTTACTCCGGCTATAGCCACATCTAGCGGAATGTGTAATCCGCGTTCCTGGAAGGTTTTCATTGCACCAATCGCCATGTTATCACTGGCAGCTACTAACGCGTCGAATTGAACCCTGCGTTCGTCAAGAAATGCCTTAGCAGCTTGAATCCCTCCGCTTTCCTTGAAATTACCCTGGTAAACCAGCTCAGAGGCAAAGGGAATGTTATATTCATCTAAAACATCGAGATAAGCTTGGTAGCGATCAATAGCTTCCTGATGTCCAGCCTGACCACGAATAAAAGCTATACGCCGACAATTATGTGTTGTTGCCATGTGAGTTACAACTTGATACATGCCATGATAATTGTCTACAGATACGCCGGGTATTCCCTCTAACACTATGCCAGTGGTAGCGATTGGTCTAGGAGCGAATTCTTGAAGAAATTCATAAGTTTCTTCCAAATTTAACCAAGCGTTGATCCCTCCCATCACAACCAAGCCATCTATAGACTGGGCATCTAACATATGATAGATCACGTTTCGCTGTGCCTCAAATTCGATAGGTGATTTGACCAATCGCCCAGGATAACAAATAAGATTGACCCCAGAATCGCTGGCTGCAGCATCCACTCCAGCCCAAATCGCTTGATTATTAGGATCAATAGCGCCAGTTGTAAGAAGCGCAAGCGTTATTGGCTTTTTATTGCTTTTGTAGTTGATTACTTTCATGGAACCGACCTTCGAGTGATTCCATATCGCCGCCAATCAATTGATCCATATACAACATCGCCAACTTGTGATAGAGCTTCTTCATCGTCCAAGGAATGGTAGATATGACCACTGCTACGTTCAGCGCGCTTTACCAGAAGAACTTTTTCTCCGAATGTGATAATGCCATTATCTGCGGGCTGAGCTCCTCCTCTTGGGTAGAATTTGCTCTGATCGAGTGTAATCCTGCGATTTATTTCGTCAATCACAATTACAGTTGCCTCATACTATTTTATATAACTGACTGTTTGGTATAAGTTTTTGTTTATTTCATCTCCTTAATATCTATTATACGAGAGTATACCAAAATACTTAGATTTGAAACCAACCCGTTAACACCTAACTTTCCCTAGTGCAAAATGATAATGATCAAGCGCTCATTTTTGTAGAGGCAGAAATCATAGGAGACCTAATTTATTTTTTTAATATCATAAAAGCTAATTAGATATCATGATAATATAAATAAAAACCACAGTTATAATGAAAAAAAATAAGAGTGTCTAATGACTTACCAACAAAGCAAAGAAATACAAAAAGCAAAAGAGTATATTCAAACTGGACAGGCAAATCTTGCTCGTCCGATTCTTGCACGTTACATTAAACACAATCCGAATTCAGAAGAAGGATGGTACTTATTGAGTTTGGCAGTCTTTGAACCAAATCAACGCATTGATTGTTTACATAAGGTTTTACGAATTAATCCCAACCATCCTGCTGCCAAACAAAGATTAGAACGATTACAGAATGAGCAATTTGAAAAACCAGAGAAAGATGATATTAGAAAACAATCACAATCTCAAAGCCAAGCTGAACAAATCCTAAGTTTAGAGGATATATCATTTATCGATAATAGCAAACCTGTAGGAAATAAAAAAAAGAGTAAAAGCGCATCGAAGGCGAAAAAGAAAAAGAGAAAACCTAGTCTTGGTTTAATTCTAATAATCTTATTATCCTTGATCATTTTATTATTTTCCTTTGTAGTCGCTGCGTATTTTATAAGTACATCCTTCTTGGAATTAGATCTTCAAATGCTGGAGAATCCATCTTATCTGATTACAGCCTTAGTCGTAAAAGATGATAAACAAGTCATGCTTTCTGATCCATCCAATACTCCAACTAGCTTTCAACTTCCTGCGACTTGGACAGCTACAATTCAGCCGAATGAAACGCCTAATCCAACAATTACCGCCTCACCTATACCATCTGCAACCCCTACATTTATATTGCCGGCTCCTGTAGTTGAGCAGGACATGGATGCAATTCAGGCACAGGTATCTGAAATTCGAGGACTTCCCATTTCTGGTGAGGTTGATCGTTTTCTGGTTCTTCCAGGGAATGTTGAACAAATGCTGCACTCTGAAATAATTTCAGATGGTACTTTGGAAGATTTGGAAGAGAAAGGAAGAGCGCTTTCCCTGCTTGGATTAATTGACCCCGGTTATGATCTCGTTAACTTTACGATGAATAATCTGGTGGATAATGTTGGTGGATTCTATCAACCCGATAAGAAAAGTATTTTTATTATCGGAACTCGCTTTGGAGGACTTCAACGTTTTGTTTATTCTCATGAATTTGACCATGCCCTTACGGATCAACACTTTGATTTTATTGGCATGGGATTAGAGAATTGTGAATTATTAAACGATCGTTGTGATGCAATTAGAGCATTAATTGAAGGTGATGCTACCTTGGTCATGCAGATATGGCTGAATGACTATGCTTCTGATGAAGACTTCTTAGAGTTAATTGGCTATACTCCACCTAATATGGCGCTGCCTGTTGAGTCCCCTCCGGATTATATTACTCAATCGGTCAATTTCCCTTATACCTACGGTCTGCAATTTACTCAAGCGCTTTTAAAGCAAGGCAAATGGGAAACTATCAATCAGGCGTATCAAAATCCACCTGAAACGAGTGAGCAGATCATGCATCCTGAGAAATATTTTGCCAATGAATCAATGTCATCGATCATCGATATTCCTTTGGAGTCAATTCTGGAATCGTCTTGGGAGAAAACTGAACAGGGTGTATTAGGAGAATGGACAACATTCTTGATTCTAGCTTATGGGGTAGATGAGGAAAGTCGGTTGGATGAAGAGACTGCCTATGAAGCTGCGAAAGGGTGGGGGACTGATCGTTATCAAGTGTTTTATTCACTTGAATCAGATCAGAGTATTCTATCGGCTCATTGGAAGTGGGATTCTCAATCGGATTCAGAAGATTTTTATCAAAGTATGAAAAAATCATTAGAAGGACGTTATCGTGGTATTCAAGTTGGAGATGGTGATTGTTGGCAAGCCACAAATGAAGTCTCTTGTTTATTTATGGCTCAAGATGAGACTCTCTGGTTGATTACCCCCGATATGGAAATGATCGATAAAATATTGTCCATTTATCCGAATTTCAACTCATGAAAAAAACCTGGTTTCGAAACCAGGTTTTTTTCAATTGTATTTCTATTTGAGCCAAGTTCATTATTCTTGTGCGAAAGTATCGATCAGCAATTTTACATCACCGCCTACTGGATAAAGGATCGGACAGGTGCTCCCTCGTTCTCGGTATTCATTCACTTTTGCACGCGCTTCTTCTGGCGTACCAGATGCTGTTATGCGATGAATTAATTCCTCAGGTACTAGATGCTTTGCTTTATCAATCTGCTCCTTGGTTGCAGGCCAACCTAAAATAGATTGAATCTTTTCTACGACTTCTTGTGAGACGCCAGATGCTTTGGCAATATGCGGTTGTTGAGCTAGATACTGAGTAAGCAGTCCGCGTGTTGTGTCAATTGCTTTTTCTCGGTCTTCATCGACTGAGCATACGACAAGTTGAGGTCGATCAAGATCATAAACACTTCGTCCAGATCTCTTAGCTCCAATATCAAGTAGCTCCATGGCGCGATCGTTGTATTCGGGCGGTACACAATAATTCAAAACAGCGCCATCAGCAATTTCACCGGTTAATTCCATCATTTTGTTCCCGGTAGCGCCGATCATGATTGGCACATTGCGTGGTTCACGACGTCCATGGACAATATCTAATTCAATCCCATCCACATGATGGAACTCTCCGTGGAAGGTCACTCGTTCCATATCTAATAATCGTCGTAATACTTCAACGGTCTCTCGCATTGCGGTCAACGGTTTCATTCGGTCGATCCCAACGTTCTTTGCTAATGGGTCCCACCAAGCGCCAATTCCACAAATTATTCGATCGGGAGCTAAGTCGTCTAAGGTCAAGAATGTTGCTGCGAGTAATCCGATATTGCGAGTCCAGTTATTGATTACACCAGATCCAACTTTAATTCGCTCCGTTACAGCAGCATAGGCTGCCATAGGTACAATTGCGTCTCGCACAAGGCGAGATTCTGCTTGCCAAACAGCTTCGAAGCCTTTTTCCTCGGCATATTGCACATAATCCAATCCGTCTCGCAAGTCATGTGCATCCTGTAAATATAGTGCAACACGGTCAGGCATTATTCCTCCAGTCCATAATTATTATTGAAAAACCTGGTTTTGATTTTCCAATGAAAAATCTTATATTAGTTAGATCTCGGATTTTTCAAATTCCTTATTCATTATCTCGAAATCTTCTGGTAGATCCATGTCTAAAGATAATGATGGTAATTCACATATTTCTAAGCGTGCTCCTGCCTCTTTGGCTCTTTCACAATGGCGTTGAAAAGACCCTGGTCCAAATTCATAGTCAATGATTCCAATCGGACAGACAAGTAATGCGTTGGTGCCTTCTCGGTGCCTGTCTGGGGCAACAACTACGACGGGGGGATCTTTTGTGTATGAAAGTAAAGTGCCAACATCTTCAGCAGTTAAGAATGGTAAATCTGCTGGCACGATCAACACGCCTCTCGTCGCATAGTTTTTTGCTACTATGGTAGCCCGCATCAAGGCTGTATTTAACTTAGGCGCTCCTGTCTCCTGTACAGTTCTAGCGCCATGGTCTCGAGCGATCGCTAATGCAGCTTGATCTCGACTGATGACCAAGACATGTTCAATTTCGGGGATAGTTGTTAACGTATCAATCGTATGTATTAGTAAACGGCGATTCAGTTCAGTCCTCTCAGCTTGGGAAAGAACTTCTGCTAATCTTGATTTCCCGCGCCGGAGTGGTTTAACTGGAACAATAGCCCATAAAGTCATTTGTTTATCTCCATTTGTGCTTCCTTATACTTACTGTATTAAGCAACAGCGTCAGGGCGAAATCTCCAGAAATTATCATTATCTCTCGATCAAACGCTCTCCGAATTCGATCACCTCCTTTGCTAATCTTACACGATCTTGATCGGTTTTCATTATCGTATCGGTTATATAAATATGCATTCCCAGTTTTTGAACTTCTTTTTCCATTTTTTGGTCAATCTGATCTAGAATAAACCCTGATAAGAATTCCCTATAATGTCTAGCAACTGCCAAAGCGCTAGGTGTAAAGCCTAACTCGGAATACATTTTTGCGGCAGGTCCTTTGATTGCTTTTCCTCCAATGATCGGAGAAACAGCGATTACCAGTTTATCGATTAGAACTTCTACAATTCCTGGAATCGCTAATATCGGTCCTATACTAACCCACGGATTTGATGGACAGATCACGATCATCTCTGCGTCTGCAATATCTTTAAGAACACCTGGCGCAGGTTTCGCATCCTCAACCCCTTCGAAATAAAATCCTTTTACAATGGGTTTACATTGTTGATGCACGAAATATTCTTGAAATGGAAGCTCTTCATTTTCTGTAAATACCCAAGTCGATACTTTTTGATCACTCATTGGTAATAGGCTTGACTTAATCGCAAAGGCTTGACAAAAATCTTGCGTAATTTTACTAAGGGTTTGTCCTTGACTTAATCGGTAGGATCGCTCGAGGTGTAGTCCAATGTCTTGATCTCCTAATTGGAACCAATCCAAACCTCCTAGTGAGCTGATTGTTCTAAGTGCATTCCATGTTTCGTTGCTTCTTCCCCAACCGGTCTCTGGATTGGATAAACCAGCTAGTGTATAACACACTGTGTCAATATCTGGTGATATCTTTAGACCAAGATGTTCAAAATCATCGCCGGTATTGATAATAACGGTTAATCTTTCCCCGAGTAATGCATTCAATCCTGCCGCGAGTTTTGCTCCACCCACCCCACCCGCTAAAGCTGTTATGCGCGAATAATGATGTTTTTCGTTCATCGAAATAGATCCTGCTCTTTCGGGCGAAGTAATTCGGAAAGCGAACTTTCTTTTAGTTCATAAGGAAACCCACCCACATGCACAATTGGGGTTCCTTCGCTGGCTTGTCCCATGACTAGAGAAGCAGCAGCAGCTAATTCATCTGCGGCGCCAACTTCAGTTATCTTTAGCTTATTGCCAAACATATCGGGCTTCCCTCGTAAATCTACCAGCCCTGGTAATCCAGAGATCCCAATTGCTGTTCCGACGGTTCCTAATCTCCAGGCTCGTCCATGTGAATCGATAATCATTACTCCAATTCTTACTCTGTAAAGATTTTCGAGTTTCTCTCTCAAGATTTGAGCTGATAAATCAGGATTTAAGGGGAGTAATAATACAGTTTCTTCGCTTTCATCCGATTCCGCGATCACATTTGAGTGGTCTATCCCCGCGTTGGCACAAACAAACCCCATACGATGTTCGACAATAATTGCTCCATGTTTAGTGCGGATGATCTCTTTGCTTTCTTGAAGGATCAATTCCACCAATCTAGGGTCTTTTTCCGTTGATAAAGCTAATTCTCTTGCTTTGAGGCTGGGTTCGATTTCTGCAAGTTTAACAAATCTCCCCTCGGATTTGGAAATGATCTTTTGGGCGATTACAATAATATCTCCGTTTGCAAGAGATATTTGATCTTTTCGCAGGGCATTGTCAATGATATCTACAAGATCATCTCCGACAGCAATAATAGGAATACCAGTTAAGGGCGTTATGATCAATGACATTGGTAAATTTTTACAGGGTTTGATCCTTTTATTAAGTAGATTTTTTGGTAAATTTATTCTCCTATACCAGTCACACCAATACTGGCAGTTTTCGAACCATACAGTTTATTTAAACTAATCAAAATTACTGTCAACCCTTCCACAACAAGTGCATTATCTAAACCTCCAGCATGGTATGCCGTCATTCCCCCAGCTTTCGCTAATTGGACAACAGTTTGAGCTGCCTCTGCATCGTCGGAACATACAAGTACATCTGTGTGGATAGAACCGCCTAAATTTTTTTTCAATGCATGGGCTGGAACGTTTTGAAAGGCTGCTACCACACGCACGCCATTCCCTAAGATATCTTGAGCTTTTCGCGCTGCGGCGGGTGGATCGGGTGGCTTTGGATCGCGAAAATCTACTCGGGCAGTCGCATCGATTAGAATTTTACCCTGTAAATCTTCATACAGTGATTCAAGCGCCGCTTGATGGGCGGATTGTACGACAGTCAGCACACAAATTTCCGCTGATCGGGCAGCATCCTTATTTCCCATGCCTTTTATAGTACCTATTCCCAGAGTTTCGTTAAGCTCATTGGCAATTTTTTGTGCTTTTTCGAGTTGTCGAGAGCCAATAATGATGGGATATCCAGCGTATGCCCAGCGCAAAGCAAGCCCAGGACCTTCTTTGCCAGTTCCGCCTAAGATAGCGATAGTAGGAAAATGGTTAATATTGTTCGACATTTTTGATTCTTCTTATATGTCTAAAACAATTCGTTATATGTTTCCCATACGGATGCTGCTTTCTTACGAGCAGCTTCTGTGATCTCTTTTTCATTTAGCGTCAACAGTTTCCTGTCACGCATTAGAACCTTACCAGCTACTATTGTCGTTGTCACCATGCTTTCATTGAAACCGAAGACTATTTGCCAGGGTAAATTTCCTGTATTGAGAGGTGTAATTGGGTGATAGTCCACGAAAATCAGATCAGCGCTTGCGCCAGGTTTGATCATCCCTAAGGCTGCGTTTGGAAAAAAGACGTTCGCTAACCCAGCATTATTATAAATACCCATCTCGACGACATCCATCGCCGACATTCGACGTGGATCTCGAAGCCATACTTTGTGGAGTAGGTAGGCAGTCTTCCATTCATCCCACATCGTATGTGAAAAACCATCTGTACCTAAACAAACCCGGCTGCCATTCCGCATCAGACTCTCGATTTCTGCTACACCAACCCCATTATTCATATTAGAACGCGGTTGATGGGTCACCCAAGTTTCACTATCAGCTAACAATCTGGCTTCCTTAGCGTCAATATGTACAGCATGTGCAACGATTGTGTGCGGTCCAAGGATACCAAATTGATCCAAGCGATCGACGATTCTAGTACCAGATTTTGCGATACTATCGTATTCATCTGACTCGTGTTCGGCAACGTGAATATGAAATCCAGAATTTTCCGGCAAGGCGGATTGGCATTTTTCTAACGTGGAATCAGACAAAGTCATACTTGCATGTAAACCGAATGTTGCCGCAACTCTACCGTCTGCTACCTTTTCTTTTTTTACACGTTCAATAAAACGTACGTTTTCCTCAATTCCAGCTTGGGCTTTTTCTTCACCATCTCGATCCGTTACTTCATAACAAAGCACTGCTCTTACACCAGATTGGTCGACTGCATCTGCGATGACATCCAGTGATCCCGCAATCGCGTTTGGAGAAGCGTGATGATCGATTAGAGTGGTTGTGCCATGTTTTATGGCGTCAATGATCAAAACTAAGGCAGATAATCGCACTGCTTCTAAATCTAAAGCTTTATCGAGTTGCCACCATAATTTCTGTAAGATTTCTGGGAAATCCTTCGGGGCTGGTCCTGGAATCGCCATACCACGTGCAAACGCACCATAAAAATGGGTATGTGCGCAGATATTCCCAGGCATAACATATTGCCCATCCGCATCTAAATGATCTGAGTCCGAATACTTTGATATTAATGGATTAGTCGGTCCAATTTCTTGGATTACACCTTGATCAATATAAATCGCATGATCTTCTAAAATACGGTTGGGCTTTTCCCAGGTAATTATTGTTGCATTTGTAATTAACATCTTTACCTCTATTAATCGAAAACGGTATGATTTGGACCGTTCTTAGCTAAGAAAGCATCATGGATATGTCTACTATTTGTTCTCTCTGCGGAGAGAATTTCGGGAATTTCATCTTGATTGAAAAATTCGATCTGACTGGTTTCATTACTGGTCTTAGCTTCCCCCGAAACGATCTCGCATAAAAATATGATCTTATAAGCGTGAAATAATTTGTAAGGATGAACACGATTTGCATCATAGATACCAATGATACGTGTTGCCCTAACCACAAATCCAGATTCTTCCCATACTTCTCGCTCAATTGCCTCTGATGGAGTCTCTCCAACATCTGCCCATCCCCCAGGGAAGGTCCATCCATTGTCGGATAATTCACGTACCAGCAGAATTTTATTCTCTTTAAATATTACCCCTCGTACATCCACTTTTGGTGTTGCATAACCTGACTGGTTTAAAAATATATCTTTTATCTCTCGAAGTTCTAAATTGGAATGTTGATGGATGATTTCAGCAGATATTTCGCTCAAACGCAAATTTCGCTCTCGTTGAAAATCATTTTCTGCATAATGATACCCTGTTTGTGAAATAGCTTGAATCTCGCGTGCCCATTCAAGCCAACGAGGTAAATAGTTATCTTTCATCTTGTCCACCCGAAGACCAAATGCTTACCACAATGAATCGCGTGTTCTTACGCAACTCCATCCAATAATTATTAATCGTGATATTATTCTTCCGTTTTTTCATGGATCGGTGAAGTTTTTCCCTTTAAAATTTTAGAACGGAGGCACTTTTCGACGGGAAAGGATATCATCCTACCTGACGCCGTAGAAACCATCTAGCTCTACGACCACCAATCCAAGTACCTTATTTTAACACGAAATATCATCTTTGCCATCTGAAGATGGCGCTTTTTCATTATGAATTGATTAGATCCTTATTAAGTTTTCATAATAATCGCTGAAATTGATATTCCTTTTCTGCCAAATATGAATATAATCAGCCATTGAGGATAATATGGTTAACTTACTATCACGCTTAAATAGATTTCTAATGAGCCAATCCTTGTACCCTATAATACTTTCAAGTATGTTGGCAATGGCGATTTTTGTGGTTCGCGTATATACTAGCGGCTCATTCAGAATTTATTCTAATCTGGTTTGGAATCTTTTCCTTGCTTGGATACCCTATCTTTTTGCAATAAAAGCAGCAGCTCTATATCATCTTTTCCCTAGACAATGGTGGTTGCTTATTCTTCCTGGCGGTATTTGGTTGGTGTTTTTTCCGAATGCGCCTTATATTGTTACTGATTTCTTTCATTTATCAGACCATCCTAATATTCCACTCTGGTATGATATTCTGATGCTTACAACATTTGCATGGACAGGGGTTTTTCTAGCTATTGCTTCTCTTAGGACTATGCAAGCGCTGGTAAAGATATATTTTGGATTGTTTATCAGCTGGTTTTTCGTGGCAGTAGCTTTGAGTTTAGGTGGCTTAGGTATCTACTTGGGTCGTTTTGAACGTTGGAACAGTTGGGATTTGTTGTCCCATCCAAAGAGCATTTTAAAAGACATCGCTGTTCAGGTTATTGATCCTTGGAGTAATCTTGGCTTTTTTGGTTTTACGCTTCTTTTTACCTTCTTCCTCTTTATTTGTTATATAATGTTTGTGTCAATAAAGCCATTTGAAGAGTCATCTCGATAATGATATTATTATCAGGATGGGGGATTATAATTAGTCTGAGATCATCAAAATATAAGGAGTAATAATATGCAAAAGAGAGAAAACGCTGCTGTGGATTTTGCAGAATTTCATAAGGATCGATTTCTGAATGAGTTG
This sequence comes from uncultured Anaerolineaceae bacterium, assembly GCA_964547225.1. GTDB lineage: Bacteria > Chloroflexota > Anaerolineae > Anaerolineales > UBA4823 > CAZJMV01. Next base: position 14,476 of record CAZJMV010000112.1, read on the forward strand.
AAAGATTATATCCGCATCCCTTCCATTTCTACAGACCCTTCGTCAAAAGATGATGTCAATCGGGCTGCCCAGTGGACAGAACAACAATTATTAACCCTTGGGCTGCAAGATGTGAAAATCTATCCAACTGATCGTCATCCAGTCGTCTATGGAGAAAACCTAGATGCAGGAGTGGATAAACCGACCCTCTTAATTTATGGGCATTATGATGTCCAACCACCTGAACCTCTTGAATTATGGGAAAGTCCTGCCTTTGAACCTACCGTGCGCGGCGAAAACCTTTATGGTCGCGGTACTTCAGATATGAAAGGACAGGTTATTGTAACCTTGAAAGCAGTTGAAGCATTGATGAGTACCGGTGGGTTACCTATCAATGTGAAATTTCTCTTAGAGGGTGAAGAGGAAATCGGCTCTCCCAACTTACCTGAGTTTATTTCTGAGCATAAAGACCTTCTAAAATGTGATTTCGCATTAAACCCTGATACCGGCATGATAGGCGCTGACATTCCTACGATCACATATGGTTTGCGCGGTCTTGCATATTTTGAATTACGAGTTTGGGGTCCTGACCATGATCTGCATTCCGGTATTTATGGCGGTGTTATTCATAATCCTGCTATAGCATTGTGTGAATTAATTGCCGGTATGCATGATGACGAAGGTCGCATTACATTACCCGGTTTTTATGATAAGGTGCGTACACTCGATGAAGATGAACGTAAGCAATTTAATCTCCTGCCGATGGATGATGATTTTTATTTGAGGAATACAGGCGCCCCAAAATTATACGGGGAATCTGGATATACGCCAGTTGAACGAGTAGGCGCTCGCCCAACGCTAGATGTCAACGGTTTGCTTTCAGGGTTTACAGGTCAAGGTTCAAAAACCGTTTTGCCTATGAAGGCTATGGCAAAAATCTCAATGCGATTGGTTCCCGATCAAGACCCTAAGGAAGTTCATAACCAGCTTCTCAGATATCTTGAAGAAAATGCGCCCGATACGATTAAATGGGAAGTAGAGGAAATGACCGGTAGCCCTGCTTCCATTACAGATAGAAATATCTCGGCAGTAAAAGCGATTGATGAAGCCCTAGAACGAACATGGGGCAAGAAACCGCTCTTCCGTCGTGAAGGCGGGAGTGTGCCTGTTGTAGCACAGATGCAGGAAATCCTAGGCATTGAATCAGTAATGACTGGGTTTGGATTGCCAGATGATAACCTGCATGGTCCAAATGAAAAGATTCATATCCCAACCTTTTATAAGGGAATTGAAGCGATTACACGCTTT
>CAZJMV010000113.1:0-141744 GCA_964547225.1 uncultured Anaerolineaceae bacterium
GAGAGATTGCTCGCTTATTCAGTCAAACAAAACATCTGCAAAAGTTGGTCGATGATCTACACGAGTTAGCTTTGGCAGAGGCTCAAGAATTAGATTTGATTAAGACCGAGGCTGATTTGACAAAATTAGTCTCAGATACCATTGAGATGTATCAGTCTTTAGCGTTAGAAGACGGGATAAGCATTGAGAGTAAAATCACAGAAGATGGGATACTGTATACCTGCGATCCAGATCGGGTTCGGCAAGCATTGCAGAACCTGTTATTGAACGCAATTCGTTACACACCGAAAGATGGAAAGATCATGGTTGGGATCACTCGAGCCTCTCTTGATATTGAGATCAGTGTGAAAGATTCTGGTATTGGGATACCGTCCGATCAAATTGATTATGTATTTGATCGTTTCTACCGCGCGGACACTAGTCGAAACAGAAATCAAACCGGTACTGGTTTAGGTTTAGCCATTGCACAAGCATTTATTAAAGCTCATGGAGGCATTATTAAAATTCATAGCGAAGGAAAAGGAAAGGGGAGTGAATGCATTATTTGTCTTCCAACCTCAGAAAATGAAGTTACCAATAAAATACTTAGAGAGATCTGATGAATAATAAAATCTGGCGATTTACAATTTTGCTTTCATTGTTGTTACTTAACGCTACACCTTTACCTTTAAAAAAGATTCGTTTGACCATTATTAATAAATCTGGATTGCCGATGGAATATAAATTGGAGGGAGTCAGTTTAGATGAGGAGATTGACCTTTTTTATTATTTAAGAGTGCCAGAAGGGGATCGTATCTCTCCAACAGAGAAAACATTTACGATTTTCCAAGGTCAGTATACGATGACAGCTTACTATATAGAATTATGGGATCCGGTTTATGGATATTCTTGTGGAAGTTCATCGAAAAAATATTATGCTATTCGAAATATGAAATTGGTCTTTGTAGAGTGTGATCAAAGAAATGTTCCATCCGGAGAACCATCCATGTTGAAATTTTCTGGAAAATGGAGATATATTTATTAATCTTGGTGCGCCATTTCACCAAAGATAAAAAATGAATGAGAAATAAATTTTCTATAAATCTTAATGATAAAATAGATTCACAAAATTAATTTTCAGATGAGTTAAGATTTTTATGAACGAAGAACATTTGGTGAGGAAAAAAAATGAGCTCATTTGGATAAAAATGGAGAATTTATTCGGATTGCCGAGGAGATAAGATGCAAATAGTAACTGATAGCGGAACAGATATTCAATTGTCGATAAAAGAAAGAGAAGAACTTAATGTCCATGTTCTACCATTGATAGTGACCTTAGATGATGCTTCTTATCGTGAAGGGATTGATATAGAACCGACAGATTTTTATGATTTACTCGAAAAAACAGAAAAGCTTCCAGTGACTTCTCAGCCTTCTATGGGTGATTTTGCAGAACTTTATCGAAAGTTAATTTCAAAAGATCGCGATATTATCTCAATACAAATGAGCTCAGGTTTAAGTGGAACGATCAATTCCGCAAAAGCAGCTGCGAAGCAAATATTGGATGGAAATATTACCATTCTTGATACGAAGACATTATCCGTCGCTGCGGGTTGGCAAGTGCGAGCTGCTGCTAAAGCTGCAAAAGCTGGCTTATCGATTGAAAATATTAAGAAACTTGTTCACCAGATAAGTGAAGCAAGTGATAGTATTTTCACCTTAAATGATTTGAAGTATCTCATTCATGGGGGACGTATTAGCCATATGAAGGGTTTATTAGCTTCTATATTAAACATTAAACCACAAATAGGTGTAGAAAAAGAGAAAGGCACCTACGTGCAGATGGGGCAAGCACGGACTTTCAAGAAAGCTGTCGATGGATTAGTTGAGTTAATGAAGAAGCAACATCCTGCGGGATCCGAATTGTTGACTCAAGTAATGTATTCTTTCAATCCCGATGGCGGGAATATGCTTCGAGATGTTATTGATAAGACTTTTAAATGCACTTGGTTACCGATGGGTCCCATGTCGCTTGTCTTGGGCGCGCATACAGGTCCGAGTATGGTTGGCGTAGCTTATGCGCCTGCTTCTATTTTCCCTGATATTAAATGAGTATATAAAGAGTAGTTCTTTTGGTATGTAAAATTATATACCATGATATTGTGGAATTGAACCTGAAAATTTTTGTTCTAATGCTTAGATATAGTGTCTTTCTATATACAGTCATTCTAATTGATTCATCCAAGTTATGGAATAATCATAAAATTAATAAAAAAACACACCTACGGAAATAAAATCGGTGCGTTATTATTCTTAAATAAAATGGGCGCGGGGGGACTCGAACCCTCGACCTCACGGATGTGAACCGTGCACTCTAACCAGCTGAGCTACGCGCCCGAGATAATCTTATGCTAATCGTGTTTTATTTGAAAGCTTGCTTATTCTACATCAATGAATTCTGATTGTCAACGTTAAGTGAATTCTCATACTTGTCTAAGTCGGATGCGCCTTGACTAGCTTTGCATAGATAAACTTGAATTCCATTTCCGGTTGCTTTTTGATATTCTGCTTTCAATTTTTTGATGAATTCTTCAGCATTTTGCTCTTCTACAAGGTTAATCGTACAACCACCAAAACCAGCGCCTGTTAACCTTGCCCCAATACAACCAGGTATTTTCCGTGTAAGCTCGACTAATAAATCCAATTCTGGGGTGCTAACTTCGTATAAATCTCGCAAACTATTATGACCTGAATACATTAAAGCCCCAAAAGCTTTTTTATCGTTTCTTTGCAATGCACTTAATGCCGATTCTACACGTGCGATTTCCTTGACGATATGCTCTGCCCTTTTACGGGGAATTTCAGGGATAAAAGCGCTAAGGGCAGCAAATTCGGTTGGTGTTACATCTCGCAAGGATTGTATATTGGGTAAATATTCTTGTAAATATTTTACAGCTTCTTCACAGGAAGCGCGCCTATCATTATAGGCGGAATTGGTTAAAGCCCTTCGTTGTCCGGAATCAGCTATGATGAGCGCTGTTCCATGGGGTAATGGTGCTGCTTCCCAATCCAAACTGCGAATATCAAAATAAAGGGCGTGTCCTTCGACACCACAAGCGCTCGCAAATTGATCCATTAATCCACAAGATAAGCCTACATAATCATTTTCAGCTTTCTGGCATATTCTTGCCAAAGATAAGCTATCTAAATCCCATTTTTCTATTGCCTGCCATAGAGTTCCAAAAGCCACTTCTAGTGCTGCTGAAGAAGAAAGTCCCGCACCGATGGGAATATTGGAAGTGATGATTGCTTTGACACCAGAAACACTCAATCCGGCATTTTTTAGCGCCCAAGCTACACCAGCGGGATAAAGAGCCCAGTTCGGTAATGAATTTCCTGTAATGTCTGTTTTTCTTTCGAGATCTGAAAGATGAAAACTCGTTGAATCATCCAAATCAATCGCATATAGGGTAACACAATCATTTTCTTGAGGACTACTTGCTATAAAAACGGAACGATTTATCGCGGCAGGTAAAACGATCCCATCATTGTAATCAACATGTTCTCCAAGTAGATTCACACGACCTGGAGCTTGAACGATCATTTCTGGATCGTGATGAAATTTTTTTCCAAATAATGATACTAATTCTTCTCTTTTCATTTAATCACTAATTCAAATAGGTTGCCGGCTATAATTAAAACTAATAATACTACGATAATGATATTATTTCCCTTTTGCGCAGCGAAAAATAAAAAAATCGATGGGATAGTTATTATTAAAAATACAAAAAGGTTTGCTTCAAATTTGTGAGTTTGTAACCATTTGAATGAAGATTTCATCATGATTTCCTATTTTGATTTGTTTTGATAAGATGCAAAAAACTTGTAAATAAATCCTATCCTTATTCTCAAACTTGAAAAAATCTCTACTTTCTTTGGTCAAAGGTAAAAGCACCTTCGAAATTTTCGCTAGCCTGGTTGCTTTTCGCGCTCCATTCATTAATTATTATTTTAATCACAGCCGTGCCATTAATTTCTTCAGACGTGATCTCTGGATAGTCTTTTCCAGACTTGTGATTGGGAAAATATTTTTGTATTAGTAACGTTAAACCGTGGATTCTTTCGCTCAGATCACATAATATTTCTGCGTGTCCAAAGATCACAACACTGGCATATTCTGCACTGAAATTACATGCTTGCTTTCCAGGTAATAATCGTCCCATTATAGAGGTTGTGAAGCAAATTTTGTTATTCGATTGTATATTACTTGGGGTACGACCGATTTCCGCATTATGAAGATAGAGAGCATGGTTATCTGAATCATACACAAAAAAATTTGTTTGTACAAAAGGTTGATCTTTATCAACGGTGCAAAGAACACCACTAGGAGAATTTTCAAGGAAGGAGCGAATCCAATCATCATCGAGTACCGCCCGATCTTTACGTCGTATTTTGGACAGATTGCTTTGGTTGTGTTTTTCGGTCAAGTACGCGCTCCTCTTTAAATTGAATACAGATTATTGATCAAAATAGTACCCACGGTAATGAGGCTGATTAGGATTAATAATGAACCAACATAGATCAATAATTTCCGCATTACATCACCTTCATGACCAGCCATTCCAGCTGTACTGGCTCCAACAACCACTTTGGTGGGAGCGAGAACTGAAGCAAGTGCCGCGCCAGAGGTTTGAGCGGCTAAGATGATCGGTATAGCGTATCCCAATATTTCTGCTGTACGCATTTGTAAAACCCCAAATACGACATTAGAATTTGTATTGCTTCCAGTCATAAATGCACCCAGAGCTCCGATCCAAGGTGAAACAAGTGGAAATAAACTACCCACTCCTTCCGCTAATCCATGTGCTATGTTTTCGGTCATTCCAACATGTTGCATGACAACAGCCATGGTGACCATAGAAGCAATACTCACACTAGATGACATCACCTTTTGAACAGTCCCGCTAATGATCCTTCCAACTGCGCCTGGTTGATAAAGACCAGCCAATTGATAGACAAAATAAGCAAAAATGGAAGAGTAAACCAGTATCATTCCTGTATGTCCAATCGTCAAGAGTTTTCTCCCTGGTTCTGCAGATGTGGTATAACCAAGATTGGAGATGATTTCTGGAAAGTCAGTTTGTATATAATAATTACCAAGCCAATTCTTTACAGAGGGAATTAGCTGAAAGATCAGTGTAAGCAGGATCAAAATTAAATAACCAGAAACAGCGATGAACAACAACTTATAATCTAACATTCCGTTGTTGTTTTTTACTTTTCGGCGTGTTTGGATTGCTAAAGGGAAACCAACTAACAGACCGGTCATACCTGCAATAAATGAACCAATATTCCAAGGACCTGATATCGTGACGAAGAATTGCGTAATTGCCATGGTTAAACCTAGAACAAGAATATGAAACCATAATCGTCTTATGGCTAGCCATCCTTCTGCGGCGTGGACAACCAAATACCCTGTCAATAGACAAGCGCTTCCCAAAAAGAAAGCTGAGGGTGCAGCTAATAATTCTTCAGATACATCGGTTGCTGCTAATAATGCATTGAACGATGACCCCATAGAGCCAAAAGTGACAGCCCAACCGTGACCGATAGAAGGGATGACGACACCCGAGAGTGGAGTGAAGCCCAAACCAACCAGAATTGGTGCGATGACTGCAACCGGTACACCGAAGCCGCCAACGCCTTGTAGAAAAGAAGCAAATACCCATCCGATGAGTAATGCTTGCATACCACGATCAGGGGTAAGGTGTGGTAATGCTTTCCCAATTGTTTGTACAGCACCAGCTTCATCCGCTACTCGATACATTAGAAATGCTGCCCAGATGATTAGAAGTACGTCCATTGCAAGAAAGAAGGCTTTTGCATGGGCATATGCGAGGAGGTCGAGGTTTGCTCCAAAAAAAAAGATTGACACGATCATAGCACACAGATAACCTGCAGCTCCAGCCCGTGCTGCTCCCCAACGATAACCGACCATCAACAGAAGAATCAACACGATTGGTGTGAGTGCTAAGATGAAGTGCATATATTATGTCCTTTAAGTAAATTTGGTTTTTCTATATTTGCTATATAGTTGAATGAGTAGGATACTCAATAGTAATGCTGGAATTAATACTAAACCTGCTTCTGGACCAAAGTTCCCGCCGGTGATTATTTCGGGACCTATCGGTTTTTGATAAATCAACACGAAGCTTTCTGTTCCACTTACTGGAAATCCAAATATTGAACCTTGAAAGAAATTCCATCCTAGATGAAGTCCAATCGGTAACCAGAGTTGATGAGTCACTAAATAGGAGTAGGAAAGGAATATCCCAGCTATCGTGATCCCGATCAATGATTTCCAAGAAGCATGTGGGTTGAGGAAATGAAGGGCTGAAAATAAGAACGATGATGTTAATACCCCCATTAATATGGAACTTCCTTCGATCAAGTTTTGAAGGTGATATCCTCGACTTAGCAATTCTTCTTGCCATGCAACTGCGATGTAGAGAAGTAAATCTAAACCTAATCCTTTAATGATCTCTTGGCTTGTATGTTTATTCCATGAGAAGTCATCAATGGTTAGCCAGCCAAAATACCACTCAATGAAAAAAATTAATCCCATCATTAAAGCTGGGATCAGAAAACCAATTATCAAGTCAGGGATGGTTGAAGGGTTGAGCTTTATCCCAAGTGTGGTAAAGGGACGTTTATCGAGAAATCTTCTGGATAAATAAATGCTACTTGTAATAGCCACTAAGCTAACCCCAATACCAAAAATTAGGTCCAGCTCCTCAATAGACCATCCAAAAATGGACATAATCACAAAAGGTATACTTGCAACGAATAAAAAAAATAATAATAAACTACTTTGAATTAATATTCGCCATCCAGAACGGAAGCGATTGTCGATCGGGGAGAATAATAGTTTAGAAAGCAGCGGAAGTGTTTTGTTTTCCATATTAAAAAGTTTACCAGGATAACGGAAATTCTGTCTATGAAAAAGTTGCTCTCCTGCAAGAAGTTGTTGTGATTTGTTGTAAGAACTACACAATAAAACCCGAGAAATTCGCCTCGGGTTATGGAAACTTGAGAAATATTCTTAAGAAAAATCACCGTTCCTTTTCATCAACTAAGAGAATGGATAGGACAAAGGAGATGATACTAATTACGATAGAACCGAATAGCGCTGGGAAAAAACCATCCACATAAAATTGAAGTCCGAATTGTTGAGAGACCCAAGCGGTCAAACTTAATGTCATTGCGTTAATGACAAGCATGAATAAACCTAGCGTGAGGACTACGCAACCGCATGAAAAGAATGTCAATATGGGTCGAATGACTGCATTCATAAAGCCTAAAATTATTGCTACGATTGCTATCGTGATAAAACCATTATCTCCTTCAACGCGGATACCTGGTATTAACCAAGCGGTTAAAAAAATTGATACCGCTACAATTAACCACCTTATTATTAACTTCATCGGGAACCTCCTAAAGACGGTATATCTAATTATTATTGATTTTAGTGTTTCAGTCAATAATATTTATAGAGAAAGGTCTGAAAAAACCCGACCTTTCTCTATTCAGCCAATTTACTTTTATAACGCTAACTCCATCTTCGTCATGCCTTCATCGGTTTCTGAGAAGGTAAAACCAAATCTTTTCCCTAATGCTTGCATTGATTCATTATCAGAAGTCATTATTGCTTCTAGGCATTTGATTTTCTCTTCTCTTGCGATAGGAATTAATTTTTCCATCAACTCGCTTCCAATTCCCATTCCTTGACATAGATCGCTAATTAATAAGCTAAATCGAGCTCGATCAGTCCCATGTAGCTTTGTCATACGAAGAGCCCCCATTATGCGCAGTTCACCTTCTTTTGCATCTTCATGATCAGCAATAATTGTAATTTCACGTTCATAATCGCAGTGACAAATTCGGGAAAGGCGTTCATGCGCTGCTCGATCGCTTAGCAGCATTGGGTGAAGGTACCGTAAGTAAACGCTCCTATCTGAAAGCGTTGCATGAAATTGTACAATTAATGGCTCGTCTTCTGCTCGGATAGGGCGAATAGTAATATTTTTTCCGTCTTTTGTTTTCCAGTAGCTGATGTATTGAACAGGATAAGGTCGGATAGCGAGCTGTGGTAATTCACTTTCCTTGACTTCTTTTCCAAAAAGAAGAACACGGGCATCCAAGGATAAGATTTGCTCAGAAGAGGCGATTAGTGGATTAATATCCAATTCTTTAATCCATCGTTGTTCTGATATCAAATTGCTGAATCTGACTAAAATGCGTTCTAGGTCTTGAAGATTTACTGATTTCTCTCCTCGTACTCCTTTAAGAGCATTATATATCTTCGTATGTTCCATCATACGTCTTGCTAGGGTAGTGTTGAGAGGCGGGATACCAAGTGAACTATCTTTGAAGACTTCTACAAGGGTACCACCCATCCCAAATAAAATGACAGGTCCGAATTGAGAGTCTATGCTACTGCCTAAGATTAATTCGTATCCTTTGAGACTCGCCATTGGTTGAACAGTTACACCTAAGAAATGGGATTTGCCAGATTCATCCACTTTTCCAACATGCTCAGTCAAGGTCTTTTTTATTGATGTAAAAGCTTTCTTAACTTCCTCAGCATCATTAAGATTGAGTTGAACGCCACCGACATCCGATTTATGAGTGATTGTTTCTGAATGGAGTTTTAGTACAACCGGGTAACCGATTTCTTCTGCCGCTTCAATGGCTGCATCAGAGGTTTTTGCTATCCTTGTTTCGACTGTTGGAATACCATAGGCTGAAAGAAGTTCTTTAGATTCGAACTCAGTTAAAATCGTACGTCCATCTTTGCGCGCATCTTCAATTATTTTTTTGGCTTTTTCTGTTTGCGGTGGATTCTTCTCATCGATTGCAATAATTGGTGTCTCGTAAAGCCGTTGAAGGATTGCCGTGTAGTTAGCCATATAATCAAACATCTGTGCTGCCGTATCGGGATAAGGGAAGGCGGGGATATTGGCTTGATTTAGAATATTTTCTCCTGATGAGACACCATCCCCCCCCATCCAACTACAGATAATTGGTTTTTCGAGTGAATTCGCGAAGGGAACAATTTCCTGTGCTGTTTTGGTCGGATCGGTCATATCCTGTGGGGTTAGAATGACCATCAATCCGTCACTATTTGGATCTTTTGCAGCGATTTCGATTGATTTGGCATATCTCTCTGGGCTAGCATCTCCAAGGATATCCACTGGGTTATTGTGACTCCATGCGTCAGGAAGAATTTCATCAAACGCTTTCATGGTCTCATCAGATAAGACCGCTAATTCACCTCCGTGTGTGATCAATGCGTCGGTTGCTAATACACCAGGTCCACCAGCATTTGTGAGTATTGTTAAACGATTACCTTGAGGTTTGGGTTGTTTTGAGAGCACTTCAGCTAAGTAGAATAAATCTGAAATCCCGACAACTCGTAAGACTCCACTACGACGAAAAGCAACTTCTAGAACTTCATCACTTCCTGTCAGCGAACCGGTATGGGAAGCAGCTGCTTTTGCTGCCCCGGCAGTTCGCCCTGGTTTGATCACGATGATCGGTTTAACATTGGCAACTTCTCTAGCTGCAGAGAGGAAAGCGCGTGCATCACCAATCGTTTCCATATAAATTACAATGCTTTCTGTATTGGGATCATCTCCAAGATAATAAATAAGGTCACCCCAACCAACATCAAGCATAGAACCTACCGAAACGAAATGACTAAAACCAACATTCTCACGTAAACTCCAATCTAGGACTGCTGTACATAGTGCGCCACTTTGACTGATAAAACCTACAGATCCTTTGTGTGCCATGGAAGCAGCAAATGTTGCATTCATCCCGCTGACCGGGCTCATAACCCCTAGGCAGTTAGGTCCGATAATGCGCATTTTGCCACGTTCTGCATGCTCTAAGATTTGATTTTCTAATTCGACTCCTTCAGGTCCTGTCTCTTTGAAGCCGGCTGAAATAATGATTGCACCTCTAACCCCATTCTCGACACAATCCGAGATGATGCCGGGCACTGTTTTAGCAGGGGTTACTATGACAGCAAGATCGACAGGTTCTGGTAAGTCACTGATATGTGGATAAGCTTTGACACCTAATACACTAGCTCTTTTTGGATTTACAGGAAATACAGCGCCTCCGAAAGGGTTTCTGACTAGATTCCACATAATCGTTCGACCGACCGAGTTTGGAGTTTCGGATGCACCGATAACTGCAACATTTTTAGGAGAGAAAATTGAATTTAATGCGATATGCTTGTAATGAAGTACGTCATGAGCTGGATCATAGGCATGTGTTTTAGCTTTTATCATTTTTTATAAACCTTTTTTTCTGAATCGATTAGATATTTTATATGGTATTTTCATTAAGTTCCGGTAACAAATGTAACTGATAATCAATGAATTATTTCATAGCTTATTTTCATCGGTAATTCTAAGTATAATTCTAACCGATAATATTAATAAATAAACTCGACTAATCCATTTCATGAGATATTCTGTGTAATGAAAGCAAGTTTTGATAATGCTGAAGGTGATTTTTTTAATAACTCTATCTCTCACTAAAAAGGAAAAAAGATGAATTTCTTGAAAAATGTGTTTACCAATAAAAAAAGAGATCCAATTATCGTTGTTTCTGGATTACCGAGATCTGGTACCTCAATGATGATGTCAATGTTAAATGCGGGGGGGCTTGAAGTGGTTACAGATAATTTGCGTATAGCTGATGAAAATAACCCAAAGGGTTATTTTGAACTTGAGCGAGTAAAGAAATTGAAAGACGGCGATAATCAGTGGCTAGAAGCGGCAAGTGGAAAAACAGTAAAAATTATTTCCGCCCTGATAAAATATCTTCCAGAACACTATTCCTATAAGATCATCTTTATGTCTCGTAATATAAATGAAGTCTTGAAGTCACAGCGCAGGATGCTAGAAAGAGATGGAAAATCAGGGGATGATGTCGATGATCAAATAATGGCTAATTTATTTCATCAGCATTTAGATGATGTAAGTGAATGGTTAAAAACACAGAAGAATATTCAAGTTCTTAGAATACATTATAATGACATCCTTAAAGAACCCGAATCTCATGTGGAAAAAATTGATATCTTTTTGGGAATGGATTTGGATAAAGAAGCGATGATGCGCGTAGTTGAACCTAAGCTTTATCGAGAGCGCATAAAATAAAAGTTTTAGTATTGTTAGTTATTGGATTGGAGGCTTAAGATCAAGATGGATCTTTTTATGCATTCGATGCAAGAGAGAATGAAAGAAGAAGCGCCTTTAGCTGCAAGAATGCGCCCTCGTCAGACATCTGAATTTATTGGTCAAGAGCATATTTTAGGCACGGGAAAATTACTTCGTAGATCTATAGAGGCTGATCGACTTTTTTCCTCATTAATTCTTTGGGGACCACCGGGTTCAGGAAAGACGACTTTAGCGATGGTGATTGCCAATCAAACCAAAAGCCATTTTGAATCACTTTCAGCGGTTTTGGCTGGGAAAGCTGATTTGAGGCAGGTGATTAGTGATGCCTTAGAGCGTAGGAAGTATTATCAGAAGCAGACGATTTTATTCGTTGATGAAGTCCATCGATGGAACAAAGTCCAACAAGATGCCTTGCTACCTCATATTGAAAATGGAATAATCATTTTCATTGGTGCGACAACGGAGAATCCTTATTTTGAGGTGATTGGCGCATTGGTCTCTCGCTCACGAATTTTTCAACTCTATCCATTAAGAGAATCTGATATTCGCAAAATCCTTTTATCAGCGATAGAAGATAAAGAGCGCGGTTATGGGACTAGGGACATCGTTGTTGAGGAGGAGGCTCTGCAACATTTTATTCGAGTGGCGGGTGGAGATGCGCGTAATGCCCTCAATGCATTAGAACTGGCAATTGAAAGCACACCGAAAAATCCTGTTGGTTCGATAATCATTAATCTAGAAATTGCGCAGGAATCCATTCAGAGAAGAGCTATTCTCTATGATAAAGATGGTGATGTTCATTACGACACCATCTCAGCTTTTATTAAGTCGGTGCGGGGATCAGATCCGGATGCGGCGCTGTTTTGGTTGGCGAAGATGTTATATGCTGGTGAAGACCCCAGATTTATCCTTCGCAGATTGATCATTTTAGCTTCTGAGGATATCGGATTAGCCGATCCAATTGGTTTGGTGATTGCCAGTTCTGCTGCGCAAGCGTTTGATTATGTCGGTTTACCAGAAGGTGTCTATCCCATTGTAGAAGCAACACTCTACTTAACCACTTCTCCTAAATCAAATTCTGCAGGAGCATATTTTAAAGCGTTTGAGAATATTGAAAGGGAAGGGAATGTGAGCGTTCCACAACATTTACAAAATGGAAATAGAGATAGGACAGCTTTAGGTCATGGTAAAGGATATATCTATCCACACGAATCGAATGAGCATTTTACACCTCAACAATATCTACCAAAACCATTACTCGGGACTTATTTCTATGAACCAACACAACAAGGATTCGAGAGTGTAATAAAAGAACGATTAGAGAAATGGCGTGAAGCTCAACGTCAAGCATTGGGAATAACACATGTAACCAATTTACCGTATTTGTCTGAGGAAAAACGAAAGGAAATCATGCGAAAACATAGCAAGTGATTTCATTTATTAATGAACATAGGTGAATTCATAGTTTAGTAAAGCAAATTTCTGTCGATTGAATTTACTAAATTATTAACCGTTCTCCAAATTTCCGAATAAATAATCCTGGTATACTACAAATAGAGATCTAGCTATAAACTTTTTTGGAGAAATAATTTTGACAGAGGTAATTGAATTAACAAGGATAACTCATATCACGACAGATGCGATCGGAGAACCAGGTAAAAGAGTTTTTTATATTCAAGCCTGGCAAGATCAAAGGTCCATTACCTTAATCCTTGAAAAGATACAAGTGCAGTCTTTAGCTGTTGGTTATGAACAATTCTTGAAAGAGGTCAAAAAGAAAATTTCTGACATTCAAGATGCAAAATCAAAGTATGATGAAGATGAAATGCGGATTCTTCCTCCAGTAGATCCATTATTCAGGGTGGGAGAAATAGGTTTAGGCTATGATGCGAAAAAGGACTTAGTCATTTTAGAAGCGAAAGAGTTAATTATTGGAGATTTTGAGGAAGATCAACGTCGGATAGTCAAGTACTGGTGTACTCGTTCTCAAATGGCAGCATTATGTCAATGGGGATTGGAAGTAGCTTCGCGGGGGAGACCAATCTGTCCTCAGTGTGGTGAACCTATGTCTCCGGAAGGACATTTTTGTCCAAAAAAGAATGGTCATAAGCACTAGGTATCTTATAAGGATAAGACTTATCGTCACACAAGCTTTGTGATAAGACACATAAAAATACCCTATCTAAAAAATGTTATTAACAAACTCCTCTTGAATGAAAAATAGAGGTAAAAGGGGAATTTTCTACATCCTAACGAAGAATGTCGATTTTATCCTTTGCTGCGACTATAATAAACATTAATAGGAGAAATTATGAAAAAAAATATTGCCTTTCTTGGATTTGGAAACGTTGGAAAAGCCCTGGCGAAATTATTGTTAAAGAAAAGAGCTCAGCTTATTATTGATTATTCACTAGACTTTTTGGTAACTGGAATCGCCACTTCAAGTCATGGCACAGCGATCAATCCTGATGGATTGGATCTTGAGCTAATCCTAAAAGATGGGGCTGCTTTGCAGGACCAGAGTAAAGTATCACATATTATCGATTCTTTTGATTTCATTCGCAAATCACAGGCTGACGTTTTATTTGAAACCACGCCAGTCAATTATCAGACTGGGCAGCCGGCGATGGATTATATTCGTGCAGGGCTGGAAAATGGCATGCATATCATTACCGCAAACAAAGGTCCAGTCGTGCACGGTTATCGAGCGTTAACCAAACTAGCACATCAAAAGGGAAAGCAGTTCTATTTTGAAGCCGCGGTGATGGATGGCGCGCCAATCTTCTCCTTGTTCCGGGAGACACTGCCCGCCGCTAATCTGACCTCTTTCAAAGGAATCCTGAACTCGACCACCAATATGATCCTGACCCGCATGGAAGAAGGTGATAGTTTTGATGAAGCGGTTGCATACTGCCAGAAAATTGGCATCGCTGAAACTGATCCCTCGGGGGATGTCGATGGTTGGGATGCAGCTGTGAAAGTCTCTGCCTTGGTGAATGTCTTGATGGGTGGGTCGATTAAACCCGCTGATGTGGAGCGAGAGGGGATTCGCAAAGTTAGCTCAGAGGATATTTTTTCTGCCAAAGAAAGGAATATGCGCTGGAAATTATTATGTTCTGCTGAGAAAGTGTCTGATGGTTTTAATACTTGGGTGCGTCCCGAATTGGTTGGAATTGACTCTCCACTCTATCAAGTTAACGGTACCACAAGTATGGTTGAATTTCAAACGGATGTTCTGGGAAATCTTTCAATTTTTGAAAAGGATCCAAGCCCACACACTACAGCATACGGACTTTTAGCTGATTTTATTAATGCTGTGAAAAAATGATGATGTTGAATAAAGTGTTGATTTATGAATTCTGGTTGTCAGAAGAGATGTTATTTAACTCTTCTGATTCTGTTTCTAATTCAGTAATACTTGTTTCGGTTAAATCTGCATCATCTTGAATTTCTTTTTGGCTGAAGTTATCGTATTCATTACTAACATCTTCCATCGCCCAGGCGATTTGCTTTTCCAATGGTACCTGTCTCATACTAAGTGCAATCCTCTTTTTTTCTGGATTTACTTCGAGCACTTTTAATAACACAGTCTCACCTGATTTGATAGCAGTTTTTGGGTCTTGTGATGATGAATAACCAACCTGACTGATATGAATCAATCCTTCAATTCCGTATGGTAGACGGACAAATGCTCCAAAGTCAACCTGTCTAGTGACTTTTCCTTCAATATAATCACCAGCTTCCAAGGTTTCTCCAATTGTATCCCATGGGCTAGGCAGGACGGCTTTACGGCTTAGACTTACACGTTGTTTTTCCAAGTCTATGCTAATAATCTTCACATCGATTTCATCACCAACTTTTAAGATCTCAGTTGGATGTTTTACTTTCTTCCAGTCGATTTGAGATATATGAACTAGACCATCGACACCATCTAAATCGACAAAAACACCAAAATCTACAATACTTGAAACGCGTCCCTTTATGATTTGACCTTTTTTAAGTTCTTTAAGTCTTTCGCTTCTTTTTTCTTCTTGTGCTGCTAATGCCGAGAAAATTAGTCGATTTCGATATTGAGCTACTTCAATTACTTTTACTTCAATAGTTGAACCCATTAGACTCTTTTTCACTTGTTCAGCATGTTTGGGATTTTTAATGCTTTGTATCTCAGGAACAAGCGAGAACGGTAGGAAACCTCGCAAATTATCAAATTTCAGAAGCAGACCACCACGATTATGTCCAACCACCTCTAGGTCAACCATTAAACCTTCTTCCATGATTTTTTCTGCTTTTTTCCAGCTAGCGTATTCGATACCTTTGCTAATCGATACCTGTAATTCTCTATCTCCCTCTGCTTGACCTAGTACAAAAACCGTCACTACATCGCCAACTTTTAATGATGAAACATAGTCTTCATCTAATCTGCTTAGGTCTTTTGTTTGGATAAGAGCATCTCTTTTTAACCCAACATCAACGAGGAACCCTTCATCTTCGATACTCAGGATTGTTCCTTCGATAATATCTCCTGTTTTAGGGTTATGGTAATCGTATTCGTTGAGAAAATTTTCGTACCATTGTGGTTGTTTTTCGTTATTCTGATCCATACTTAATGATTTATATTCGTCTCCTTAATGGTTTATGTGTAGGTGATTTGAAATAATGAATAAAATTATTCCGTTCGATTCCACCAATGACTTGTCACAATATATCATTGAATAATGAACCTGTCAAATTTTATCCAATCATCTGATTAATTTAATAAATATTAGGTAGTACGCTGATTTATGTCATCCATTCGATGATCGTTGCTTCTCCTTGTCCAACGCCAACACATAAAGTTGCAATCCCGTAATATGGGTCCTTTTCCTCAGGCGCGCGTCTTTTCATCTCATGAATCAGGGTTGTTAGGATGCGAGCGCCTGAACAACCTAATGGATGACCAAGAGCGATAGCGCCGCCATTTACATTGGTATTTTCTTGGGAAATACCAAGCTCTTGCATTACGTAAAGTGCCTGAACTGCAAACGCTTCATTAATCTCTATTAATCCGATTTGATCTATCGATAATTTGGCGCGTTTGAGAGCTTTCCTTGTGGCTTCGATCGGACCAGTTCCCATAATGCGTGGTTCAACACCTGCAGCAGCGGATGATAATACCCTTGCCATAGGTTTTAGACCGAGTTGCTTAGCTTTTTCATGGCTAGTAATCAATACAGCAGCAGCGCCATCATTTAACCCTGATGAATTACCAGCAGTTACGCTTCCATTTTTTCTAAATGCGGGTCGTAATTTACCCAAGACATCTGGTGTTGTATCACGTCGTGGTCTCTCATCTGTATCGATGATAATGGGATCACCTTTTCGTTGAGGAATGCTCACGGGAATGATTTCCTCTGCGAATTTACCAGAATCGATTGCTGCAATCGCCCGTTGATGGCTTTGATAGGCAAATTCGTCCTGAAGTTCACGAGTAATATTAGGAGACATTTCGTAGATATTCTCAGCGGTTTCGCCCATTGCTTCTATTCCATAGGTGGCTTCGATTATTGGATTTGGGTAGCGCCAACCGAGTGCAGTATCCCAAGCTGTAATATTACCCCAAGCATAAGCCTTGGATTGTTTGGGTAATGAATAAGGGGCTCTGCTCATATTCTCCACACCACCAGCAATAAAAAGATCTCCCTCACCTACTCGAATTGCTCTAACAGCTTGGTTGATGGCATTTAGTCCAGATGCACAAAGACGATTGAAAGTTACCGCAGGTATTGTGGGTGGGAATCCAGCGATCAAGGATGCCATACGAGCGACATTACGGTTGTCTTCTCCTGCTTGATTCGCGCAACCCATATATACTTCTTCAATTTCAGACGGATCTATTTTTGTTCGTTCTATGATTGCTTTTAATACAATAGCTGCTAAGTCGTCAGCTCTGACATCAGCGAGTTCTCCGCCTAATGATCCAATTGGGGTTCTAATGGCATCAATTATAACAGCTTCTTGCATAATAGTCTCCTTTGTTTTTATCAACGATGATTTACTATTTTACCATTGTGGTCATGGTTTTCGACCATAAATTGTAAGAATTGAGGTTCTCACGGTTGATTATTTATGAAATGATCTTTACTTTGAGCGTTATTTTAGAGCGATTTGGAAAATTATTCCAGGTTCTTTACATATATCTGCCGAGAAATATCTGGTCCAATTACAATAGTCTTTTCCCTCTCTGAAACTTGTAATTCTAAATTCTTATCGAAGGGGGAATAGTTCATCACCGTTATGTTTGTGTTTGGAGTTAATCCTATTTCGCTAAGATAACGTAAGAGTTCTGGGCTATTATCGTTTACTCTTTGAATAATTACTTTTTGCTTTGAAGTGATTGTAGATAACTGTATCCATTTGGTGGAGGGTAGCTTTAAATCTCTGGTGGGGATTGGATCTCCATGTGGGTCATGGGTGGGATCTCCAAGAACAATAGCTATTCTTTCCTCTAATTCTTCTGAAATTGAATGTTCGAGGATATCAGCTTCGGCATGAACCTCATCCCATTTATAACCAAGAATCTGGTGAAGGAACATTTCAATAAGTCTATGATGACGAATGACTTCTAATGCTCTTGAACGACCAGTATCTGTGAGAATAACGCCGTGATGACTCTGATAACTAACTAAAGGTGGATTGGTACTGGACAACCGCTTGACCATTCCAGTAACAGAAGCGGGCGTAATATTCATGGCTTCTGCGATTTGGTTTGTACTGGCGCGTTCAGATGTTAAGGTAATTTCATAGATCACTTTTAGATAATCTTCGATGGTTTGGGTTAATTTATAGGTCATACTATTTCCTAAGTTTATTGTGATGATCTGATTAATAAATCCCTGTTACTATTCTCCATATTTGCGCCACAAAGAAAGTAACCAAAAAGCCTAAGAATAAAGGCAGCAAAGAAGCTATTAGTGTCCATTTTATGCTACCAGATTCTTTATAGATCGTGTAAATGGTTGTGCTACAAGGGTTGTGAATCAAGCTAAAGAGCATAAGGTTGACGGCGGTTAATAATGTCCAATTTCCAGCTTGCAGGATAGTAACAGTATTGTTTTCTCCAGTTTCAAACATTACTCCTGCGCCACTTCCATAACTCGACATTCCAGTAACTAATATCGTTAACATTAAAATTGTGGGGATAACAATCTCATTGGCTGGTATTGCGATGATATAAGCCAGCAGGATTATGCCATTCAATCCAATTAGAATTCCAAAAGGATTGAGGAAATTGATAATATGTTCTGCAAGCGTGAAATTTTGGATATAAATATTTGAAACTAACCAAATTACTGCGCCGGCAGGTGCTGCAAATACAATCGCGCGCCAAAGAACAAAAAGAGTACGATCAATGATCGATGTATAGATTGTTTGAAGAATTCTAGGTGGTCGATAGGGAGGAAGCTCTAAACTAAAGGTAGAAACCTCTCCTCGTAGAATGGTTTTAGATAACCCCCAGGAGATGAGAAATGTCAAGAGAATCCCCAATAATGCAATACTGATCACTGCCAGTGCGGATATGAAACCTGCAAGATGTGCTGGAACCAAGACCCCGATAAAAAGGGAGGCAATCAGGATCTGAGTTGGCCATCTTCCATTGCAGAGGGCAAAATTATTTGTAATCATGGCAATAAGTCGTTCACGAGGACTATCAATGATCCTGGTAGCAATAATCCCGGCTGCATTGCACCCGAAACCCATCATCATGCTCAAGGATTGTTTCCCATGCGCTCCACATTTTTTGAAGATATTATCTAGATTGAAGGCAACGCGGGGAAGATATCCCAAGTCTTCAAGCAATGTGAATAGCGGAAAAAAAATTGCCATAGGAGGTAACATCACGCTAACCACCCAGGCAGTTGCTAAATATATACCATCAATGAACAGTCCGGATAACCAAAAGGGACTATGGATCATTTTCGCTACATGATGTAAAGCTGGATATAGTTTGCCTATTAGGAGATCCGAAAGTAAAGCTGAAGGATAATTTGCTCCGATAATAGTTAACCAGAAGATGAATGCAAATAGTAATAACATGATCGGAAACCCCCACATACGGCTGGTTACAATATGATCTACTGTTCTGTCAAAATCAAATCTAGGTTTTTGTCCGGGTCGAGTTGTGGCACGGTCCGCAATCTGAGTAGCATGGGTGAATGTGGATTCCATAACACGCTCGTGAAAATCGCCTAATTGCCAGCGTAGCGATTGAGCAAGTTTGATCACATCCTCGGGCTTTTTTTTCTCCATAGTATTCATTTGACTGCCTCAACTTGGGTTTCAACAACTTGTGTTTTATCCTCTTCAGAGATAACTGATTCCAAAATTCCAATTTCTCCGTTTAAGAATGCTTCAGCAATTCGTTCATCACCATCTAGTAATCTTGTTGCAACCCAATGTACATTAGGTAATTCAGGATAAAGTTCAGTGATTTCATCAGACAATTTGTAGATTGCTTCCTTTAATTGTGGTGAATCATGTTCGATTCGATAGGGTTTGCAAATCGTTTTTCCAGTAGCTACATTGTTTACTTCTTCTAGTAGCCTATCCAACCCTTTTTTCATTCGAGCAATGGTAGGCACAACTGGAACACCTAAGTCTCTCGCCAACCTGCGCTCATCGATGATCAGTCCATGGCGTTTAGCTTCATCGAGTAGATTCAGGCAAACAACTACTCTATCTGTAATTTCTAGGACTTGTAACACCAAATTTAAATTGAGTTCTAATCGGGTTGCATCCACTACGACAACACAAACATCCGGGTGCCCAAATAATATAAAATCACGAGCGATTTCTTCATCAAGACTAGTGGCTAATAAGGAATACGTTCCTGGGAGATCAACGATTTTATAACGATAATCACCATATTCATATCCACCTTCTGCACGCGTAACCGTCTTTCCGGGCCAATTTCCGGTATGTTGTTTTAAACCAGTAAGCGCATTGAAGACAGTGCTTTTTCCGACATTGGGATTTCCGGCTAGTGCAACTACAAAATCCCAGTCCTGCATATCAACACCAAGTTTTAATAGATTGGATTTATTATGGATTGGGCAGTTCTGGCAGTTTCCCCCAGTAAGTTTTACTAAATTGGTACTCCCAAATTGATCTTCTTTCTTGGTTGGTATAGCCATTAGGATTTTTTTACTCCTTTGATGTTTCTACACAAATTTGAGCTGCTTGTTCATTTCTCAAGGCGATCAATGTATCTCTGATGAAATAAGCAGTTGGGTCACCTCCCGGACTATTCATTTCAGTTTTGATGATTGTTCCTGGTAATATACCTAAGTCCATCATTCGCCGACGCTCCACACCTCTCATTCGGGGGGATATAGTGATTACCTTTCCAAATTGACCGGGTTTTAGAGCACTTAGCGGAGTACCACGACATTCTTTTTGCATCTCTTTTTCGGAAACAGGTATAACAGATACATTAGCAGCGACAATTGGGGCAAGGATATGTTCATCTTCATTTCCCCATACGATTATTCTCTGTGCAGTTTTATCTAGAATTCTTATATGCATTCCTGGATAAAAACCTTCTGCAATTAATTGTGAGTATATTTCTTTTGGTTCATCTTCTAGATGAACGATTTGCAAAGGCTGATCAATTTCCATATTTGTTAATGGTTCTCCACCATGAACAACGAATTCTAAGGAAGCTGTTGGGATTGGATCACCATGTGGGTCATGAGAGGGATATCCAAGGTGTGAAGATAATGCGTTAATCTCTTCAACTGTTATTGAATGTTCCTTTTGTTCAGCTAGATCGTGCCAGTGAGATTCTTGATATCCAGTCTCTTCGGCAAGGTATCTTTCTAATAATCGGTGCGCGCGAATTATTCTCAAAGCATATTCGTTCCCCTTTTTTGTAAGTGAAAACCGCTCCCCTGTAAGTATTACCAAATCTTTAGATTGTATATCAGAGAGCAATTTTGTAGCATGGGATTGAGATATATTTAAAGCGCCAGCTAGACTATCTATTGTTGTAGGATTACCATGCCTCTCACATTTGTGCATTTGCTTCAATGCATCTTCTTGTAGGACTTGGTTGGTGAGTCGCTGAGATCTTTGGATGTATCCTACCAAGCCACCTTTTGGGAAAAATAATAGAGCTAGGCTGCTAATCATCAAAGATCCAATCATTAAAGCAAATAAGGGATTTATCATAAAGAAATCTCTCCATATAATCGTTAAATAAGATTTTTCAATATTGAATCTTAGTTGATTTGACAGAATATGTCAATAGATGAAATAATAATTTAGTTTATCCTAAATTAATTCTACACTCTTCTGGATAAAATTCAGCCCATTGATCAATAATTTAATTGTCGATGGATTTCGATTTTAATCCGTTTGGGTTAGAAAGAGTTGATTATGTCTAATATCCCTTTGATATTTAATAGTGCTTTCGGTATGATGGATGATTTCAGGATATATTCCTGATCAATACCTCTTTCAGGATCCTTTTGTGAACAATGAGAGTTTCCTCCTGAAGGTCCAAGTCCATCTAGAGTGGGGAATTTTTCCCACAATAGGTTCCCATCACTTAATCCACCACGAGATTCTCTCATGACGTTAATATTCAGAGATAAGGCAGCATTTTCCCAGATCGAAAACAAGTATTCCGTTTTTGGGTTTACAGGCCATGGGCTGGTTTTGTCCAATACCTTAATCGTAACCTTACTAAGGATCCCATCATAATTTTTTACTGTAGCATTTTCTTGTAAAGCGATGATATTCTTAATCCCATGATCAAATACATCAGGTGAAAATGCACGCATCTCGCATTCTGCTTCAGCATAATGCGGTACGCGATTTATTAAAGTCCCACCTTCGACAGTTCCAACATTGAAAGTAATATCATGTTCGTAATTGGTGAGTTTAGTGACAGCTTCAATCGTTCGCGCAATTTGATGAATTGCATTTATCCCTTTTTGATGATTATTACCAGCATGAGCAGATTTTCCTTCGGCGATAATCTTAAAGGTGGCGCGTCCTTTTCTAGATATGACTAATGGAAAATTGGGAGGCTGTAAATTTCCACCCTCAAAGACCAAGCAAGCGATGGTTTCTTTTTCTGGGAACCTACGCACACAAATTTCACCGAAATCATCAGAAAGAATTTCCTCAGAAGCATTCAACGATACCTCCCAATTGACTCTGGAAAAAATCTCTGGATAAAACCTTTTGATGCTATCTAAGACCAAATAAATCATAATGGTTCCGCCTTTGATATCGACGGTACCAGGTCCATAGATCAGATCTCCAATTTCTAACCATTTGAAGTCATTTTCTTTTTCTTCTTCGAGTGGAAAAACTGTATCTAGGTGTGAAATCATCGCAATAGTAGGGGTAAAGGGCTTCCTGGAAAATCTATGTAGAGCATTAGACTTCATGAAAAGGTGATTTCCCAATTTTTTATTTGTGGATGGGAAAAATTCTGCTGAAAAACCCAATAAAGAAAAAACATCTTGAGTATATCTACCTAGTTTATTAACTCCACTTTGATTTTCACTAAACGTATTAATCGAAACCATTTCCTGAAGGATTTTCAAGTACTCATCTAATTTGTTCTCAAGGTGATTTTCTAAGGTTTTTTGATTATCCATGTTAAATTTTCCTAAAGATGTGTTTTTTTATCAAGCAATAGAAAATGAAAATAGTTTTATTCGTAATTATTTCTAAGGAGATCAATAAGTTTTTTAGGGATTTTCTTCAGGATTATTGTCGATATCTAGTAAGAGAATCCATCCAATGATTGGACTGTCTTGATTCTGATATTCAACAAGCACACATTCCCGATTGAAATTATCAAACCTTCTCTCCATGGGGAGAAATTCTATCGAACTACCCGCTGGTATTCTCCCAGTAGCTGTATACCCTTCATAACAACCATTTCTCGCCCATACATCCCGGATTGTTATTCCAACGGTTGGGGTAGTCGTAGGAGTGTAGGTTATTGTGGGTGAAGGACTAGGAGTCAGCGTTGCTGTGAGGGTTGGTAAGGGTGTTAGGGTATAGGTTGCGGTCGCTGTAGGTGTAGAAGTAGGAGTTAAAGACAGAACATATGAATCAAATTGTCCTTTCAACCAAAAACCGATCATGATCGTTATCCCGATCATTAGCAGAATACCAATTATTTTTATCAGATTCATTGAAAGAAAAAATGGGCTCAGTGTCTTCTTAAGTCGCATAATTTGAGTGTCATCAGGAAAACGTTGACGCACTTCTTGACTGATCTTGGCAGCCTTTCTAGGAAAGTTCTTGTTATTCTCAAAAGAGATAAATGCTTGATTGATTTCATCTTGATACTGTTCAAATTCAGAAATAAGCTTATCAATTGACTTTGTTAATGGATCAATACCTTCCACGTTCTTGTCAAGCGTAAGGATCTGCATCACATTTTTTTTCGCCTTTTTTGCAAGTAAAAGACCATCATCGATTGTCGTAGCTCTTTTTGCCTGAGAATAAAGAGAATCTGCTAGATCCTTCAATGGTGAAATGGCGCGTGGTATAGCAGCGGATAATTGAGGTTTGATACGAAGGATTGCAGGATTTTCACCGTACTCTGCAATCAACGTATCGAACTCAGTTTTTGCAGCAGCGATCATTTCAGGTTCAATATCAAAACCGCTTATGGAATCCAAAATAGACCGGTACTTATTTTTCAATTCGTATAGTTTTTGAGCTTTTTCAGAATATTTAGGTAAACCCGTCATCCTTGCTGCAGTTTCAATGCGTTCGATTGCATCATCAAGGTTGCCATTTTCAAACAGCGATAAACCTTCTAGATAAGTTTTTTCTGCATCGATATTTTCCTGTAATTTTTTCTCGAATTCCAATCCTTCTTGCCACCGATGAATTCCATATTTACTCAGCGCTTCTTTGGAAGTCTCAATATGTTTCATGGCATCTTCAAAACGACCTGCTCTTGCAGCAGATTGCGCTTTTCCGAAAGCTGAAGCTGCTTCGGATGGAAGCGCTATTGGTGGAATGTATCCTGTTCTTAAATAATTCTCTGCCTCTTCACGATGTTGTTTTGCTCTTTCCCAACTTGGTTCACGGTAAAGCGCTTTGTCATAGTTTTTAAGAGCCTCTGCATATCTCCCACTATAAAAATATTTTTCAGCTTCTTCCATATACTCAATTGCTAGAGGATCTCTTGGTTTATTCGTTTCTTTTTCACTTTTGGTGTTTTGATGGTCCGGTGAACTTTCTTTGGGTTGAATCTGTTCTAATGAATTTTTGTTGTCAGATGCGGGTACTTGGTCAGAATCCATTTCGTTGATCTTCGACCGATATTTACGTCTAAGTTCTTGTAATAAATCCTTTAATGATTGGTCAATTAAAAGATACTGATCGGATTCAATGAAATCGCTGATTTCAAGTAGATTCCTTCTAAGGTCAACAATTGAAGTATTGTTTTGAGTGATATCGTTTTCGGCATTTGAAAGCAGTGTATCTAAATCAGTCAATTTTATTCCTTTGATAAGAATTTATTAGATGATGATACCAAATATTTCTCATCGGTGATTAATTAATTCCATGAGATTAGAAAATATGTCGAATAAATCATTGCGAAGATTTTTTGCATTTTGATATTCGTTGGAAAGCACTTTCT
This sequence comes from uncultured Anaerolineaceae bacterium, assembly GCA_964547225.1. Taxonomy (GTDB): domain Bacteria; phylum Chloroflexota; class Anaerolineae; order Anaerolineales; family UBA4823; genus CAZJMV01. The sequence goes on from CAZJMV010000113.1 coordinate 24,892, forward strand.
CTAATAGGTCTTTAATATAATCAGGAAGTCTTTGATCATCGTATGTCCAATTTGGATGATATCGTTTGGCTGCATTTTCTACTTCGGTGGATAGGTTAGGACCAAGGGGTAATGCGCCAGCTGCTGATCTCCCTGTGAAAATGTGGTGGAGTCCTCTGGCGCCAAATTGGACTAAATCGAATTGAATATCTTCTCGTGTTAGACCTTCTGGATGACGTTTGGCGATATTCCAATCGATAATGTGGACACCATTATGTTCCTCGCTCCAATAATAATGTAGGATTTTATGATCTCTGTACACAATATTGCGACTGTGTATTTCAGATAAGATATCACATATTTGTATAGCGATCACTAAACCATTAATGATGGGTTGAAAACGACCTTTGTTATACCCGATATCGTAGGACTTGATGAGGTTGTCTTCATGGGTAAATTCCTCTAGCGCTAGGTAAGGAATATAACCATCATTGGTATATTTTTCGATGTCCCACAAAAAGTGATGAACTGAGTCACGCCCATAACGAACAACTTCACCATTAATTTCATGGGATATGGGCGCAATGCTATCGTCAAATTGATCATTTAAATCATCAGATCTAATAAAACCACTTTCATAGAGATTGATGATACCTGGGATATTGTTTAATAAGGATAATACTTGGATTTCTTCAATGAATAAAGGTAAGGCATATTCGATTTGATCTGGTCTCATTATTTTTATCGCTACTTGATTGGACCTATTATTCATGCCTTTTATCTCACCCTGGTAAACACGGGCGGAAGAGCCTTTGGCTTCAGGAGCCCAGGTATCAAGCGGAGTTTTTAGAGAGATATCTTTATTTTCTCCTAAAAACCCATAGGATATTCCAAAAAGCGTTGGTTGGATTTTCTCGTTTCTACTAATTCTATTTAGATGTATCTTCTTGCTGGAAGATGAAATGATCGGTCTATTCGGATCCAATTTTGTCAACCAATTAAAATCTTGGAATCCTTCTTTATTTTTCATCAGAGCTTCTGTTGGATCAATATTATTCCGAAGTTCTCGGAGTATTGACAGGTTAGTATCCAACCAACTCGCTGGTCCGGTTCTAATTCTAATTTCGCGACCTTCAATTTCACACCGAGTAATGAATTCAATTAAAGATTCATCTTTTGCTGGTCCTCTTTTTACGATGTCAACCCATTCTTGTGCACTCTGCATAGCTCTATCTGCACTGAATACTCTAATTCTTTCCGGATCAAGAAGAAGTAATTCTCGTAAACCAAGACGGGCTGATCCAAACTCTTTCTTGTCCCACTTCTCTAAAATAAAATCAACTTGTAAGATTGTGTTTGAAATTGCATTGGACAACTCACTTAAGGAATTTGGAATATAATTTTCTAGAAGATGGATATTGTCTTTTAACTCATCATAGCGAATGTCAGCAAGTGGTGGATCTGGTTCGAGTTCTACCCATCGTTGGCTGATTTTGTCAAATTTCTCTATTAGTTCTTTGAGTAATTGACCATCGATCTTGTCTGAATGATTGATCGATTTTAAGGCAAATATCACCCGGTTTAATTCTATTTTTGGTCTTCTTTTTTTATTGCCTACTGCCAGTTTTCTTACTTCTGGAATGATCTGATCAATGATTGAAGATAGATTTTGATATAAGCTTTGTTTTTTTAATTCCCAAATAAGAGAAACCCAGTCTTCATTTATCGTGTATATCAGATATTGGATGATTATGCTATTAGATAACTCTAGTGAAATAATATCTTTCATGATGGATAAAACATCATGATTCAAAAAAGGAATTTTTGTAGGTAGATTTATTAATTGAGAGATTGATTCCAGGTCATTATTTTCCAAGTAGTTCTTCGCAAGGGCATTGAAATAATCACTGGTAAGAATAAGATCTGGTATTTCACCGTTAAGAAGGAGGTTTTCTTGGATATTTTGAAGTTCTATAAAGTCTTTGATGATTGCCGGTTCGGAAGCACGAAATTTGGTTTCTTGCTCTTTGAATTCCTTCAGTTCAGCTTCTAGTGAAATTTTTTTTTCCGTGATAATTTCTTTCAGATCAAGTATTCCAGATGTATATACTTTTTCTATTGGAAGATCGTTTTGCCAATTAAGTTCTTCATGTAAATTGTTGGAATATCCAGATAGCAATTCACTAAATTCATCTAGAAATTGTTGATAATCATTGAGGATTGTGAATTGCTGATCAAAACTTCTCCCATTTTTATCCACGAATTTTGCATTACCAAAATCGATTAGTGTGATCGTGTTAAATCTAGGGTTCCAAAAAATGTGATCTAACTTAATATCATTCCAGATGATTCCATTCATCCGTTGATTTTTATAAGTAATTGGATTAACGTGAATTGTTTCTAGAAACTCGATGATATTGTCAATGATACGCAACAGGATTAAGGTAGGGATTTTTCTTTCCTGTATGATACGGTCAAGCATCAATTGATTTGTATTATCCAATTTCTCCCTTGGAAATTGATTATTTGGTTGATGATTAAGATGACCAAAGTGTATTGATTTAACAATGAAACTAAGATCGAATCCACTAGCTACGGATATGACTATAAAAAATTGGTCGGTTAATCCAGTACCAGATCGGCTTCTGTCTAAAATTTTTGGAGTACGAATCTGATTATTATTTGAGTTAAGTTGTACGATAGTTTCTAGGATCTTTCCTTCTTGCTCAATTTGGGAAGCTTGTCTTACAATATCACCAGCAAATGAGCTATAAGAAGGCTTCTTAAGCACTCCTATTGTTGAGTCTGTAAGCGATTCAACAAGGAACACTTCACCAGCATCACCTGCTCCTATTTTATTAACCAGATTCCAGGACTGTTTTTGACCTATAAAGATATGGTTTCGAGACATTTTTTTAATATTATTACTTTGATATCTGTCGTATAAGCTCGGTAAATAATGGTTCAAATTATAGTACAAAACTGATTCTACCTCTTGAAATGATCTTGAATAGAATGCTCATTTGATATTTATAAATGGTTATCAAGAATGTGAAATTTTTAGAAAAAAAATCCAATTAATCAAAATTGTTAGGTTATCGTAGGGGAATCGTAGGGTAAACGTATATAAACCGTCAAGCATGAATGTTCGATATTGAGTATCATAATAGGCGAAATGCGATTTCTCTTCTTCTCCTCCTTAGAGAGAGCCGGGAGCGGCGTACCCGGCTCTCGTTAGTTTAATGTCCTGATCGATTGGTTTGTAAACCTTTTTTAGTACTTTGAATTATTAGTCTATTTTCGTTAGCTTTTTATCTCATTTAATTCTTATTGATTGATCATACTTCCAACCAAAGATATTTTGGTTAATTTTTCCATTCGATTCAAATTTCACGCCTTCTTTTATGAGTAATTCCTTCTGGATTGTAAAACTATCACCTTTTCGATAACTGATTTCACCTTTGGAATTGATCACTCGATGCCACGGCACATCATTTGGGCACTCTGATAAAGCTTTTCCAACCCATAGGGGGGCAAGGAAAAAATAACTACTTGGATTAATATTAGAGGGTGAAGAAATCATGGCAGCGATACCTCCATATGTGATGACTTTTCCAACAGGTACTCGGCGAACAATATCCCATACCTTTTGATAATATTCCTTTTTCCAATCCTGAGGTGGATTTTCTTTAACCATTTTTCTAGCTCTTTCCAGAATTATACAATAATTATTTTTAATCGCTCCTTTATTTTCCATATTCGTATTTGTTATTCGGAAATAACATCTTCTCAGATATAATTATAAAAATGACTATCTCAGAGAATAATCGCCAAATTGCACGCGCAGCAGGAACTGTGATGTTTGCTTTTGTGCTTGGTAACCTAGTAGGATTGGTTCGTCAAATCCTAGTTGCAAATGCGTTTGGCACCCAAGCCGAAATTGAAGCTTTTAATGCTGCTAATCGTGTTTCAGAGACATTGTTCAATTTGATGGCTGGTGGAGCGCTTGCTTCAGCCTTTATTCCTACCTTCACAGGTTTGTTATCAAAAGGTAAACAGTCTAAAGCTTGGCGATTAGCTTCTTCGATTGCTAATCTAATCTTTCTGATAGTGATGATCATTTCAATATTAACTGCCATCTTTGCACCCTGGATTGTGAGAAATTTATTAGCTCCTGGATTCGTTGTTGATCCAGAGAAAGAGTTATTAACAATCCAATTATTAAGACTAATGTTACCATCAGCTTTATTGTTTAGTTTAAGTGGGTTGGTTATGGGGGTTTTGAATTCCAATCAAATCTTCCTGTACCCAGCTCTAGCTCCATCAATGTATCAGTTGGGATTGATCTTTGGAGTATTGCTGTTATCTCCCCGATTAGGAATTTATGGATTAGCTTTTGGTGTTATTATTGGAGCTTCTTTGCACCTCTTGATTCAGGTGCCGGTATTATTCAGATTAAACGGGAAATACTATCCAACACTTGGATTACGATTTGATTATGTACATGAAGTAGCTAGATTGATGGCGCCAAGATTATTAGGGGTTGGGGTCGTTCAAATTAATTTTTGGGTTAACACTCGACTTGCATCACAATTTGCAGAAGGAAGTGTGACTAGTTTAGTTTTAGCATTTACTCTAATGCTAATGCCCCAAGTTGCAATTGCCCAATCCATTGCCATCGCGGCTATGCCGACTTTCTCTAGACTGATTGCATTGGGCAAGCAAGATGAAATGCGGAGTTCGCTCGCCTCAAGTTTAAGGGGAGTGTTAATCTTGTCAATTCCTGCATCGGTTGGATTGATATTATTACGCAAACCAATTATTACTTTGCTCTACCAGCGTGGTGAATTTGATATTCACTCAACTGAATTAGTTGCATGGGCGCTGCTTTGGTATGCTCTTGGACTTTTTGGTCATGCTTTAGTGGAAATCTTATCTAGGGCTTTTTATTCTTTGCATGATACAAAGACGCCAGTATTTGTTGGGATTATTGCGATGAGTTTCAATATAATCCTCAACTATGCGATATCTTCATTCTTCTTGAAGATAGGATGGATGGCTCATGGGGGATTAGCCCTCGCTAATACCATAGCTACTTCTATTGAAGCATTAATCCTAGTTTTTCTTATGCATCGTCGTATACAAGGTATTAATGCAAAATTTATTTCCAATGGAGTCTATAAAACCATGATTGCTTCTTTGATTATGGGATTAGGTTTGATTATTTGGATGCATTGGACAGAATATAACTCTATCTGGTTGATTTCGATAGGTGGTATTGTTATTGGAGGTATGATATTCTTATTTGTGACGATTATTCTTCGTTTAGAAGAAGTTGATCTAATGATGAAATTTGGATTTTCACGTATATCTAGATTGTTTATATTGAAATAGATAATGATCGATTAACGATCAGAGGTAGATCTGGATTAATATCAAAAGATGAGATTTTGGGAAGATATTCCGTTAAAAACTAAAATTTTATTCGTTCTTTTCATTGTCATTCTTTATTGTTTTATTTTAATGATCTTCCTTAGAGTTCGTCAGCAAAACATAAATATGTCAATCGTTGACTGGATAACGAGTTCAAAGGAAGTTAATTCGCTTGAGGTACCTTTGCCAGAGCAGGGAAAGGCGAATATTATCTTGGAATTTGAGATGGGTGTTTTTAATGGACCTGGTGATGATTATGATTTGTTGGGAGTAATAGAGAAAGGGGTAAATGTTCAAATTGAGGGAACTTCTCAAGATGGGAATTGGTTAGCAATTAGAATAGACAAGGAAGATAATATTATCGGATGGTTTAAGAAGGAATCTCTCCAAGTGGAAAATATTGCATTATTACCCGTCCTTAGTAGTTCTGGGGAAGTTATCTCAATAAGTACACCTACTCCACTAGTTCCATCTGTCACTGCGTTAATGAAAGCAAGCATTTTGTCTGGACCAGGTTCTACTTATGATGAGCTAGCTATTTTAGAAGTTGGTAAAAGTGCAGAAGTGGTTGGAAAAAGTCAGGATGAGCAATGGTGGGTAATTAAAGTACCTTATTTAGATCAAGGTATTGGTTATATATCTGCTGAGGAAGTTATTGCAGAATATGTAGATTCAGTACCTGTGGAAGAAATTCCAGTCGTTACAGCAGTGATGAATGTAAATATTCGAAGTGGGCCTGGTTTAGATTTTAGGATAATTGCTTTGCTTGAAAATGGACAATCAACAACAATATTAGGAAAGAGCGCTGATGAATTGTGGTGGTTTGTGGAAGTACCGGAAAGCGCTGAAAAAGGCTGGATATCGATAGATTATGTTGTTAGCAATAGTCTTGGAGATGTGCCGGTTATTAATGTTGAAGAAGATAATCAAAAAATTAATATCCCAACGCCAGATTTAAATCAGCCAAGCTTATCCACAAGTGTAAACGTGAATGTACGTAGTGGACCTGGCGAAACATATGATGTATTAACTAGATTAGAGTATGGAAAGACGGCTTTTATTGTAGGTATTTCTTCTGATAATCGCTGGTGGGCGATTAAGATCCTGAATTCACAACAAGAATATGGTTGGGTTTCAGGGGATTATGTCATCGTGATTGATGTGGAAGATGTGCCAATATTGGAATAGGATGATTTCATAAAAAAAATTTTTTTATATCAGCTAACTTTAATATCCATAATACTTTTTTCTCCTAAGTATTATCGAACAATAAGCCAGTAAATATGTGCAGTAATTATCCCTAAGATTGTACCCGCGAAAGCTTCTTTAGGTGTATGACCTAGGACTTCCCATAATTTCTCATCTTTTTTTAAGGGATGACCGCTTGCTAGGTTGTTGATGATTTTGTTAATAATTTCGGCATGTTTTCCAGCTTGCCTTCGTATTCCAGTGGCATCATAGATCACGATCATCGCCATGACAAGTGAGATCCCAAAATAAGGTGAACCGAAACCATAAAATAAACCAGAGGAATGAGCGAGTCCCGTTATCAGAGCAGAATGCGAACTTGGCATACCTCCAGGACGTAATAATAAAACCCAATTTAACTTTTTTGTTTGCATATATTCAAATGGAACTTTTACAACCTGAGCAATGATCCAAGCAATAAGTGCGCAAATAAGAATGTCATTATCTAAAAAATTATTAGAAACCATATTTAATACCCTTTTAGTTATTGATCTTAAGAATATTTTTCTTCAGGTGAGGAAATTTTGTGTTCTTCCAAGATTGATTTAATTTTTATCTCAGCCTCGGTGAGCAGTTTTAAACAATAGGTGGCAAGAATTTGCCCTTGTTCGAATTTATTCAAAGCTTCGTCTAGTGAGTGTTCATTCGTCTCTAGGGAATTGATTGTTTCTTCGAGTTTTTCAAGAGCTTCTTCATATGTGAGATTAATATTTGATAGATCTAATTCATTATTCTTCATCATTCATAGTTCCTCATTTACAAACTGATAACTGCTTATCCTATTTTTTGTTTGGATAATGTGAGATCATTGTTTTGGGTAGTCTCACCTACTTGTACTTTTGCTTTGCCGTCAATAAATATTATATTCAAGTGATCGTGATCTTTAACCTGATTAATACTTCGAGCAATTTTTCCATCTTCTTTTGTAACGATTGTATAGCCTCTTTGTAAAATTTTTTCTGGACTGAGGCTAATTAGTTTTTGATTGACTCCGTATAGATAGGTTTTTTTGATTACGATATTATGGTTTGTTTGTTTTTCCATATTTTGGATTAATGTATCAATCTTCTGAGAATTTGATTGGACCATCATTAATGGATTTTGAGACCGCAAACTCTGACAATTCAAATTTAAACTTTGTTTTTCAATTGACATGATTTTCTTGATTTCACCATTAAGGTTTTCTCTCAGATCGAATAAGTATTCAATTTGTTCTTCGCGATTTGGAGTGGCTAATTCGGCAGCAGCCGTTGGGGTTGGGGCGCGTAAATCGCATACAAAATCTGCAATAGTAAAATCAGTCTCATGTCCAATACCACAAATGATGGGGATTGTCGAATTTGCAATCGCACGGGCAACAATCTCAGAATTAAACGCCCATAGATCCTCGATAGAACCTCCACCACGAGCTACTATGATCACATCTGTTTTTGCATGATAATTGAGTTTATGAATTGCCTCAACGATCGATTGAGGCGCTTCTATTCCTTGTACTTGCGATGGAGATATCATTACTTCAGCGAGTGGATATCTGCGTGAAATTGTATTGATGATATCTCGGAAAGCTGCACCAGTCGGAGATGTTACTACACCAATTGAATGAGGCCATTTTGGAATGGATCGTTTGATTTCCTCAGAAAAAAGTCCTTCATTTTCTAACTTCTGTTTTAGGATCAAAAACTCTTTATATAATTCACCTTCACCAGCTGATTGGATTTTATCGACATAGAATTGATATTGCCCACCAGCTTCATAAACACTAACTTTTCCATGAATATCGATTGCCTCACCATCGTTTGGCAATCGGGAAAGTCGATTAACATCCGAACGCCACATCACACAGCGCAAACTGCAATTACGGTCTTTTAATGTAAAATACAAATGCCCAGAATTAGGATGGGCAATGTTCGAAATCTCACCGCTTACCCAAATAACTTGGATCGCATTGTCATTTTCAAGGATTTTCTTTATATGACGTGTTAATTCTGTTACACTCCAATATTTCTCTTGGAAAAGATTATGAGTATTCATTTTTATCTCGTTCATAAACAAGTATTGTAATAGGTTGAGGATACTCTCATACAGAAAGCTTGTCAACTATTCACCATGGTAAGATTCTTTGTTAAAATATGAAAGATTAAGATACAATGTAAAAATGAAGTGGAGCAATCATTGGAATATATTTGGTCACCTTGGCGAATGAAATATATACAAAGTGATAAACAAAAAGATGGGTGTGTTTTTTGCAATGAGTTAAATAAAACTGATGGTCCCGATAATCTGATTGTAGAACGTTTTAATCACTCTTGTGCAATTTTGAATAGATTCCCATATACGAGTGGACATATGATGGTCGTACCTTTTGAACATAAAGCCACTCTTGAAGATCTATTAGATGAAACGCTTGCTGAGATCATGCAGGTTACCGTTAAAGTCATGAAGGTTTTAAGGATAGTGTATTCTCCGCAAGGGTTTAATATTGGGGTTAATGTTGGCGAGGCAGCTGGAGCAGGAATTCTGGAGCATGTACATTTGCATATCGTACCTCGATGGAGCGGGGATACTAATTTTGTATCGATTCTGGGAAATGTAAGGGTCTTGCCAGAAACATTGGAAGACTCTTATTCAAATATAAAGTCTGAGTGGCAGAAATTATTCTCGTGATCCGATTAGAATAACCTTAAACAAGGACAAACATACCATTAATTGGAGGTAATTATGGACAAAAAGGAATCAAATAAGGAAGCTGTCATTTTAAGTGCAGCTCGCACTCCCTCAGGGAGGTTTCAAGGGAGTTTACAAGGAATGTCTGCTCCAGAACTTGGTGCAGTTGTTATCAAAGAAGCAGTGAAGCGTGCTAATCTACCTGACTTGACATTAGTTGATGAAGTGATTATGGGTAATGTTGTTTCTTGTGGTTTAGGACAGGCACCAGCTCGCCAAGCGGCAATTTATTCCGGTCTGCCTGTCACTGTTGGAGCTACTACCATCAATAAGGTGTGTGGCTCTGGACTTAAATCGGTTATGTTTGGCGCTCAAGCAATTCATGCAGGAGAAAAACAGTTGTTCGTATGTGGTGGTATGGAAAACATGAGCCGAGCTCCTTTTCTCATAGAGCATCGATCAAATCCACCTAGATTTGGACATACTGAATTGCGTGATGCATTGTTACATGATGGTTTGTGGGATCCTTTTGAGGATTGGAGTATGGGGAGGGCTGCGGAATTTATCGCTGAAGTATACGATATCTCTCGCGAAGAAATGGATGAATTCTCGCTAAATAGCCATAGGAAGGCAATTCAAGCCATTGAAAATAATAAATTTGAAGCGGAGATTGTCCCTGTTGAACTGAAAGATAGGAAGGGAAATGTCAATTTATTTGCAATTGATGAAACTCCACGCGCAGATACTTCATTAGAAGTATTAACAAAATTAAAACCTGCATTTCAAAAGGATGGAAAAGTAACAGCAGGAAATTCTCCAGGGTTGAACGATGGCGCGGCTGCAGTGGTCGTATCAAGTAGGTATTATGCAGAGCAAAATGGAATTAAACCAATTGCAAGGATTGTTGGTTACGATCAGGCTGCTGTAGAGCCTAAATATATATTTGACGCTCCCTCAAAGGCGATCCCAAAACTATTAGATCGTATCGGTTGGAATTTGAAAGATGTTGACCTTATTGAAATTAATGAAGCTTTTGCAGCTCAGACCTTAGCGAACGGTAAAGCTTTAAAGGATAAAGGCTGGAACTGGGATAAAGTCAATATCCATGGAGGAGCTGTTGCTTTAGGTCACCCTATCGGAGCTAGTGGGGCGAGAGTATTAACTACACTTCTGTATGCTTTGAAAGAGACTGGTGGCAAACGCGGTGTTGCTGCATTGTGCTTAGGTGGAGCAGAAGCTGTTGCCATGGCTGTAGAGCTTGAGTAGGTCACTGTGAAAAAAAAGGACGTAATATGAAATCAATATTTGTATTAGGGGCAGGTACGATGGGACGCGGTATTGCTCAAGTAGCTGCTACTGCGAACTTCACTGTAACATTAATGGATATTGATAATGAGCAATTAGATTCAGCAAAAATTCAAGTACAGAAATCCTTAGAGAAATTATTATCTAAACAAAGAATTACGTCCCAACAATATGAAAGTGCACAGAATATTACCTATGTAAACTCTTACGAATTGATACCTTCGGTTGATCTAGTGATCGAAGCGGCGATAGAGCAAGAAAAAATAAAATTGGGTATATTTGCTGACGTCGACAAATTGGCTTCTCCGGATGCAATTCTGGCTTCAAACACATCATCAATAAGTATAACAAAATTGGGAGCAATCACTTCTCGTCCTGAGAAGGTAATTGGGATGCATTTTATGAATCCAGTTCCTTTGATGTCTCTAGTGGAGGTCATTCCTGGAATGGATACGAGTGAATCTACATTGAATGTTATCCAAGTCCTATGTAAGACAATGGGAAAAACCCCAATCAGTGCTAAAGATGCACCTGGTTTTATCTCTAATCGAATACTATGTCCTATGATTAATGAGGCGGTTTTTGCTTTACAAGAGGGAATTGGATCTACAACTGATATTGATGGGATCATGAAATTAGGAATGAATCATCCGATGGGCCCATTGGAGTTAGGAGATTTAATTGGATTAGATGTTGTTTTAAATATTCTGGAGATCTTACAACGTGACTTAGGTGATGATAAATACCGTCCAGCGTATTTATTAAAAAAAATGGTTAACGCGGGTCATCTAGGAAGGAAAACGGGTAGAGGTTTCTACGATTATTCTTAATGAAAATGATCTTACCAACAATATCGCTTTATCATCATAAAACGGTTGATCATTGAAAAATGATCAACCGTTTGTTTTCTTATTCTGGTACTCATGGTATGGTCAGCTTGTTCTAAAGAATCCCGCGGCTAATACTCCTGGACCTGCGTGTGTTATGATAGCCGGCGGTACATAGGTGATGGGGATATTTTCTTGACCGATTTTTTCCCCAAGTCTTTGAGCAAATATTTCTGCTTCTTCAGCATTTCCTGCGTGCATGACTGATAAATAGGCATCACCATTGAATGATATTTGTTTGAGTATCGTTTTTTCAAGGTGAGCTATAGCTCTTTTGTGTGTGCGTTCTTTTTCATAGACATCTATTTTGCCATCCTTGATCGAAAGGATTGGCTTTATTTGTAAAACACTTCCTAGTAAAGACGCAGCTCCACCTATACGCCCTCCTTTGGCTAAATATTCTAATGTACTAACTAAAAAATAGACCTTTACCCTTTTGATTAAATCATTGATTTTCTGTTCGATATCGTCAGCCGACTCACCTGATGCTGCCCATTGAGCGGCTAGCTCGACGATACTGCCAAGTGGACTGGCAATTACACGCGTATCGATTACGCGAATATCCAGATCTGGAAAATCTTTGGCTGCAACACTCGCAGATCGAACTGTACCGCTGACTTCCGAAGATGGATGAATACATAGAATAGGTTCCTTGTCAGAAGCTAGTCTTTCGAATTCCTTCGCGAACAATTCGGGGGGAGGCGCAGCTGTTTTTGGTAATTGATGAGATGATTGGAGTTTCTGCATAAAGGTATCAGTGTCGATATCCAATCCTTCGTAATATGAATCTTCTCCGAAAATGATTACTTGTGGAATGACAGGAATGTTGTATTTATAAGCAATATCCTGAGAAAGGCAAGAAGTAGTGTCTGTGAGAATATTTACCATGATTATGTCCTTTTTTATTGGTATGAAAAAAAATTCGTAGATATCCCTAATTAATAATACTTTCAAATTAGATTTTTTTTATTTCTTGTACTCTAAGGCAGTTTTAACTGCTTCGTACGCATTTACTATGCCAAAGCCATAAGCAGTACTGGGAACTTGATCAACACCAGGACATTCGGGGAGATATCCATTATATGGAGTAGCCGAATTTTTGATGATCTCTTCCGTAAGATCGATTTCACCAATCAGAGCAGGGTTCGCTGCCCAGATCAATGCGACAACGCCAGCGATATGTGGACCTGCCATGGATGTACCACTATAAGCTTCATAGGTATTGCCTGGAGTTGAAGAGATAATATCCACCCCTGGAGCAATAATATCTGGTTTGATCCTCTGACTACCGTCGGAAGATACAGGACCTATACTACTGAAATCTGCTAAGTCTCCCATTCGGTCGATTGCGCCAACGGAAAAAACCTCATCGTAAATTGGAAGAGGATAATTCAATGTACCACATTTGGGTCCATCGTTTCCAGCGCTCGCAACAACAAATACTCCTGCAGATCTTAATGCCTTTACCGCGGGTAAAAAGACTAACGCATCACATCCTTCTATTTCGGGGCATCCCCACGAATTATTGATAATATCAGCGCCAAGCAATGGAGCGCCATCTGTGAATGGGTCGCCGTTTTGAGGGAAAGGAGCAAGCATGAACTGCATGCAATCTAAGTACCGAGCAGGATTTCCAAGATTTCGTGCAAGATTTACACACGCGTACCAAGATGCTTCTGGTGCCAAGCCGACATTTTCACCAACAATCGATCCCAGTGTGTGGGTTCCATGACCTCCTTGATCTATGGGAGATCTGGAATGATTCCATGGATCGAACCAATTATAATCATCTCCCATTGTCTTTCCTCGATAAGAGTTTCTTAGCTCAGGATGATCTCCTTGAACGCCACTGTCGGATTGTCCAATAATAATCCCCTCTCCTTTAACTCCAAATTCCTCCCAGACACGATCAGCTTCAATTAATGAGATATTCCAATCTGATTCAGAAGGCTGGGTCAAAGATCCTTCCTCGGTAGGTAATTCGTTGATCAAAGGACGAAGGTGAGGGCTGTGTAGTATTCGGTCTACATTTGGATTAATGGATAACCATATTCTAATAATTGGGTTATCAGGGGCTTCAATAGCATTGACCAAATAATATGGTGTATAAGGAATTTTTAATGACTCAAATACAGAGCGAATATTTTTCTGTGAATTTTCCGCATTTTTTACAAGAGTATTGTAAACATATTCTTTTCGTTGTTCGTATGTTGCATCGCTGGGTAGATCATCAAATGATGCTTGTTGCTTTAGGATAATGAATATATATTCACCATAAAAACCAGGACGACCATTTTGAGTATAACTAAGGATTGCTAAACCAATTGAGAAAATTGAAATAGTAGCTAACGAAAAAGTGGTCAATTTATCTGAGAATAGATTAGTCTTGATTGCCTTAAAGATCAAAGAAAGGATGATTAAAAAAGTTGTTAGGGCGATGATTCCAAATACAGACATACCCACAGCCTTATACGTACTGGATAGTATTTCTCCTTCTGCCATACTGAGCACTAAAACGAGTTCATCAGGGTCAATAAAAGCTAAGGGAGCAAGGAATAATGATCCGAGAAACATGATTATGGGTAGATTATTCTTGATTCTCAACGTTGAAAACTGCTCCTGGCTTTCCCGATTAGGTTTAATTATTCCAAGGTACTCAATTGTGGCTATTAACCATCCAGAGGTTGGAAGAATGAGAAGAAGTATTAATTGAATACCGCTGTAACCGTAGTTGATCGCACTAGAGATCATGAGTAAAATACCACCAAATACTAAGCTATTTAAGAAATATGTACTAAGATTATTCTGAATATCGATTTGAGATAGGTAATTATTCATAATGATCAGTGAAATGATACCCAACTCAAATGCAAATATTACCTGCAAAATTGTATCCGATACAGAACCCAGTGATCCATAGATCAGCCAAGGGATAAACAAGAGTACAGATAGAAAAATTAAAATGAGCCATCGGTTTTTTTCTAGATTAAACACCGATTCGGGTTGCGCATAGTTTTTCTCGTTAAGTATAGAACTTGGTTGTTTCCTTCCTGTTATGAATTGAAGGAATAGGATATAGATCAATGCTAATATGATGTGGAAAAGGGTGATCATTTGTGCTGAACTTGGGTCTAAAAGTAATCCTGGAAGAAAGCTTATGATCGTTCCCCAAGCAAATAATAATGATTGATAAGCGATTCGAAAGTTCCTGGATGGATAAAGAACAACTAGAAGTATGAGTGGAATTCCAATGAATAATAATTGTGTGATAGTAGAGAAAAAGGCAGTTATTCGAATGGCTGGAGTTGGGTTTATGGTAGAAAAATATACAACGATGTGACGAATAAATGAAAAAATGATCATCCATGTAATGACAGCCAAGAAGATAAAACCATTTAGACATGCACTATCTTTGGATGTCTTTTGATATTTTGTTTGATTTGGTATGTTACTGTTTTCCATTATCTATTCCAAAAAAAATATGGTTTGTAAAATCAAATAAAGGACTATGATAGGATTAACTTTTCAGAAATACTAATACCTCGATGAATGCGACTTATGATTTCAGCAAGCATTGGAGCTACAGATAGGATTTCAATTTTTGGATGAGGTTTTTCTAAGGGAAGTGGGATGGTATTGGTTGTGATCAATTTTTCGATATGCTCATCTTTATCCAGTATCTCCAAAGCAGTGGGTAGAAGAACGGGATGTGTGACAGCAAAATAAGCTTTTCCTTCAGCGCCACGATCATATAATGTATTTATTTGGCGTAGTACACTTCCACCTGCCATTAAATCATCGATGACAATCGGTCTATGTCCGGAGATATTGCCAACGACATGCGTTGTTTCGACTTGTGTAATTCCCTTCCTTCTTTTATGCATTACAACTAGAGGTAATTGTAATAATTCAGCATATCTTCCAGCCATCCCTGCTCTACCTACATCTGGACTAACAATAGCTGCATTTTCGAACTCTGGTTTTCGAAAATAATTAGCCAACAAAGGAAGAGCGGTTAATGGATCGACAGGTATATTGAAGAAACCTTGAATCGCTCGATTATGAATATCGATAAAGATAACCCGCGATGCGCCTAATGTTTCTAATAGATTGGCAACAACTCTTGCGCTGATCGCTTCTCTTCCTCTTGCCATTCGATCTTGTCGTGCATATGGGAAGTAGGGTATGACAATATTTATACAATGCGCACTCGCTCGACGAAAGGCATCAATGTAAAGAAGTACCTCCATGAGATTATCATTTACTGGAACAGAGCAAGGCTGTATAAAGAATATATCTTGACCACGGACTACTTCATCAAGCATGACGTAAACTTCACTATCTGGCATTCTTCTTGTGGTTGATAATCCAAGAGGTGTGTCAAGTAAATTAGCAACTTCTCGTGCAAGAGCTGGATGCGCAGATCCAGAGAAGATCCTTAAAGCGTGATTAGTCATTAAAGATCACCTTCAAAGTAATTCTTAGAAAATTGCTTTTATTACTAAGGTATTGTTTTTGCATACGAACTTAAATTACTCCACTGGCTTCAGTTTTAAGTGATTTTCCGATTTGTTCTTTATTTCATCAATATCGAAAAGCAGCGTATGGTAAGTTCCTGTAAACCAGTCATTAATTTGATTGCTATAGAATTTGCTAGATGGATGTCCAGATTGACCTGGCATTAATAACCCTTTTGATGAATTGAGATTGGAGAGATTGATAATCATTTTAAAGGGAGGCCCGATCATCGGAGCATCCTGAATTGTGTGATATGAATTACCTGAAGCCCAAATAGTTGTATGATCACCTCCAATAGGATAAGGACCACAATTGAAATAGCTTTCTAAATAATTTGATGCAGCCAGATTATGTTTGAGATGTAAACGATGTACTTTCCCCCAAGACCAAGTCTGAATTTCCTCTCCGAATTTCTCCTCAAGTTCTTGTATTGTTTTTCGCAAAGATTGTGAAAGGATATCATCTCGGGACTCATTATTTCCAAGATTAAACCAATGTGATTTTGGATGCTCTAGTTGATTGATTAACCAAGGCAACCAATGTTCTCCGAATAAACCAACTTCTGCAACAAATGGTGTTGGTCCTTTTCCCATAATTCTCTCAGTAAGGTTAATACGATCCTTTTGATCCTTTTCAAATGAGTGTGAATTTTTAATCTTGCTTTCTAAAATGATCGTCACCATTTTTTGAGTGAGGTATTTATAAATAAGAGCTTGAGGTTTTTCTGTGGAAAGTTCTCCATCCCAATCTTTAAACATCTTGATCACTTTTTCATATTTTGAATCGATATCTTTTTTCTCTATTGGGAGAGCGCCTATATAGCGAGAAAAATGGCGTGCTGAAGTTGAATGTTGATCATATTGCATCTTTCTGATATCAGAAATCGTAATTTTTTCTGTATTGTCCTCTTCAATTCTATTTTGCAAATCAACGATCAATTCTGCGATACGTTGAGCTCGGTCACCTGAAATAGCTTCAATATCTATACGGATCGGATAATTGTCAGGAATTGGATCATTATTTGCTGTAATAATGTAACCTTGTGGAGGATTATATAAATGTGGTAATCCTTCAAAAGGTATATATCCAACCCACTCATAATCATCGATCCAACCAGGAACGGGTATCCGTCCATTTCCCTTTGCTCTTACGGGGATATTTCCAGCTAAGGTATACCCAATATTGCCCTGTGTATCTGCATAAACCACATTTTGAACTGGAGAAGTCCATTTTTTAAGAGCGTTGTGAAATTCTAAGCTATCACGCGAATAAATCATTTCAAACAATCCATCAATAATGGATGGATTTGGATCAAGTGAAGTCCATTTTAATGCGAGGTGGTCTTTGGTGATCAAATCTGGAGATAGAGAATTAATGATTGGTCCATGTCGAGTAAGGATAACTTCTTCACATTCTGATTTATGTCCTTTAATTTTGATTTCTTCTTTAATAACAGAGGCTTTTTCCCATTTTCCATTGTATTCAACTAAAATAGAACCATCTTGATCTTCCTTGAGGTGTTCAATATACAAGTCTTGAACATCTGCAAACCCATTTGTAAATCCCCAAGCTACATTGCCATTATGCCCTGAAATGATCCCTGGTATACCTGGAAATGTGATGCCTGTTATGTGGTTATCCTCAGTAATGAGTTGGTTTTCATACCAAATCGAAGGGATGCTCAACATCAAGTGCATGTCATTGGCGAGAATTGGAAGACCATCTTCTGTCATATTTCCTGATATTACCCACGAATTACTACCAACACCGACCCTTGGTGAACCATAGTTCGCGACACCATTTGTTTCACCAGGATTTTTTATTAGTGTGTTCAATTTTGAAAAATCCGTACCAGGTGGAATGATATAAGGCCATCGTATCAAATGAGGGGGTTCAAGTTCAGATGCGAGATCTTTCCCAAAAACTTCTACCAAATTTGCTCTTAGAAGCTCTGATTCCCAATTTACTGATAAACTCCATGACATCATTTTTACCCACGCGAGGGTATCAGCAATCTGCCAAGGTTCAGGTTTATATCGAAGTAGTAGAAATTCAATCGGGAGCTTAAAATGTGAAATAAAGTAATTTATTCCAGCCGCGTATGCCTCAAGGAGCTTGAGAGAATTCCCCTTTATCATGGGTACTTCTTTTGTGGCTGTATCATACATACGTAATGTTCTGAGCCACCGATCTAAAGGAACGGTTGCATTACCAATAATCTCTGACATTCTGCCTGAGACAAATCTGCGATTGAATTCCAATTGCCACAACCGATCTTGAGCATGGACAAATCCCTGAGTAAAAAAAAGGTCGGTTTGATTTTGAGCAAAGATATATGGAATCCCTAGATTGTCTCTATAGATATCTACTTCAGATTGTAATCCACTGATTTTCACTTGTCCCTGCAGTTTGGGAAGGCGTGTTTTTCCCAGCAAAGATAACGGGAATTGAAAAATTGACTGGATTATTTTTTTTCTCTTTGTCATAATTCTCTTCTCTCATAAGCAACAGCGAACCATAATATTTTGATCATTGTTTAGTTTATCATATTAATGATGCGAAATATCGAATTGATTTCTTAAAATTATTCAGGAAAAATATCTGCAAGTACTCCTTCAGGTTTATATCCATATGCAATGGCTAAGATCTCAACGGGATGAACTGTGGGAAACCCCGTTAATTTTGTTATTTGCCATCTACATGTCTCACTATCACAGATGACAACAGGTGCATTCATTTCATGGATGAAATCAAATAAGGGTTTACCAATTTTTTGAGAGATCTCATATTTCTCAACCTTATAACCGTACGTCCCAGCGATTCCACAGCAATCAGCTTCGCTATCAACAATCTCTAAATCTGGGATAAGGGATAGTATTTCAATACCTGGTTTACCTAGTCGGTGAGCTCGGTATTGACAAGGCACATGGTAAGGGAGTTTGATTGGCATCGATCGAAAATTCCGATTCAAAGTGTTCTGATCTAATAAGTTTAAGAGATATTCATTAAAATCGAATGTTTGACTAGAAACAAGTTGAGTTTCTTCATCATACATATCCAGTAATTCTGGCGCCTCTTCTTTCAAGGTTAGTGTACAGCTAGTTGAAGTACCAACAATCGCATACCCTTCACGTGCATAGCTGATCAATTTACGAACATTGCTCTGATGATAACGACGGGCAGCGTTGAATTCTCCATTCGATAGTAAAGGTAATCCACAACAGTTTTGTGGCGGCACGATTACCTCAAATCCATTTGCTTCTAAGACCCGAACAGCTGCTCGTCCCACTCTTGGTTCATAATATTGTGTTGAGCATCCGTGAAAATAGGCGATTTTTCTTGTTGCTGGATATCTTGGATCTCGATTATGTTTCTTAAACCAATTTGTAAATTTTTCAGAAGAGAATTTCGGTAATGGTGCATGTCGCGCTATGCCTAAGGTTTTTTCGGTGATTATTCTCGCTGTGGGCAGATTGAGTGCAAGATTGGCGATAGGGGCGATTGGTTGAGCTACTTTTCCGAGCAATTCTGCACGTGCGACTAAATTATTTCTCAAACGCTGGATTGGTGGCACTTTTCCTTGATTGACCAGATCTGCTCTTGCTTTTGCATTAATTTCTGCAATCTTAACCCCTGTAGGACATACCATATTACAGACACGGCATCCTGTGCAATAATCTACAGACATATCGGGTGTATCTTGGTTAGATTTTCGGAACCTTTGTGCCTGTGGTGCTTCGTATTTTGGTCCTGGAAATAGGTCAGTGACTGCTGATACTGGACAAGCTGTGGTACATATATTGCATTTTATGCATTGATCGAGTGTTAATTCAACTGGAAGATGTTTGATATCCATGATTATATTATTTTCGCTTTCTTATAGTTTACTTCCTAAGGTGTAACCAGTAACTAAGGCAACGCCATCATAAGATCTTTCTCTTAGAAAATCAAAACCATCAATCGTCGTTCCTGCGATAAAGAGATTTTCAAAGAAGGGTTTCCCTTCCAGGTCTATAGGTTGAAAATTGTAATTAATTTGAATACCAGTCTTGAAAATGGGATGACCATGTTTGGATAAGAATTCTCTTTGGAACCACTTTGTTTGATGGTTTGGATTATTTATCGCTAAATCAAAGATATTTTCGATTATTCTTCCACTGTAGTCTGCGAACAAACCACCACCAAGTATTCCTCCTGTTGCTAGAATATAAGCTTTGGCATGATGGGCTACTTTCCGGGCTGCTGCCTCAGTCCATACGGCATCGATCTTTTGATTGTTACTAGTCGGATCAGTACTTGTTTCTGATCCAATTGCTTCTAATCCTATATTGACTTTTCCTCCCAAAGAAATAATGGTTGCTTGAAGCAAGTTACTTAAACGGATGCCTGGTACAGATGGTGGCAAGGTCGGAATTTCAAAGATGGGAAGATCCAATTTGTCACGTAGGTCTTCCAGAATAGTGATTGAATTTTCGATACCAAAAATGGCAGGAAAACCAATTCTCTTGGGCGAAAAATCGGACATAATAGTCATTTTTTCTTTAATCGCTTGAATTACTTCATGACGGAAAGATGGGTCTTCGAATTTCTTTGCCATTGTAATGGTATTGATATTCTTGACATCTTTTAAAGACTCAATTTCTAACATGATTCCTTTTGCACGAATTCCTTGACTACTGATATTATCAGCGATCAATTCCGGATAGAAATCGAAATATCCATTAAAGCCAATAATCAACATAGGCTCTTTGATAGATAAATCTCCTGATATCATAGTCGTGGGAGCAAGGCAGGTTGGTCTTTTCGCACCTAATGAACTGGGTAGAATCCAGTTTGATTCTAATGAGCCGATCAATGGATAATTTTTCTTTTGGCTTAGTTCCTTTAGTTCATTGATTGCCTTTTCAATACCGTGAATGCCAATTAAGGCATAAGGATGGTTGGGAAATTCATTTACAATCGTCTCTAATGCACGGATTGGCTCATGGATTAATTCGTGACTATCCTGGATTGAGTAGCCAATTAGATCTATACATCCAGCATGCCAATATAAAGTCCCCATACCCTTACTGATTAGGTTTGTTTTCTTTTTATTTTTTGCAGATATTAAGGCTGCGGTTAGTCCTGCTAATCCAGATCCGATCACCAGAGTATCTGTCGACCCTCCTAAAGAGGTTTCTTGGATATTATGTTTTATGTCCCTTTGTTTTTCATCTTTTATTTCAATTTGAATTTCTTCAATAACTTTGTTTGGTTCTTGATAGAGAGTTGGACTAATAGGTGATTTTCTTTCTCCAGGGAGATGGTCAGCGTTAAGGACGCTTAAGTAAATTAGTTCATCCAATCTTTCTTGGCGCAGTTGCTGTCCCCACAAGATGGGAAGTAACCCCTTCCACCGTTCTTGTAAGAAATCGTAAAGCATCACATTTGTTTGATCTATTGATGGTTGGCGTAGTCTGTGTAAGATACCAGCAATTCTCAGAGAACAGTAACCTCCTTGACAGGGCCCCATACCAACGCGGGTGCTGCGTCGGATGTCATCGATTGATTTTGCATTGTCTTCAAAGATAGCTGTTTTAACATCGTCATAAGTAACTAATTCGCATTCACAAATTAAACGACTGGCAAGCTTGTTCTTCTCAATATGAGATAATCTTGACCCCAAATGATGATATTTCTTTTCTTCTGATTCCGGAAGGATTTCGAGATGAGTTCGACATTCACGCTTGATTCCCAATTTGTCGCAAACTAAATCAACAGTAACCTCAGCCATTCTGCGGTAAGTCGTCCATTTTCCACTGGTGATTGTAATAAACCCATCAATGCCACCTTGTTGTGCATGATCAAGAAGAACAAAGGATCTTGTTACTTCTCTTGTGTCATCGACATTCGTTTCTTGATATAAAGGACGAACACCCGCCCAAGCCCTTAAAATTCTCATATCTTTGAATCCTGGAATTAAAACATTTCCTTCATTGAGCAATAAATTGACTTCCCAAGGTTCAATAGAGAAATGATCGGGATCAGGTACTTGTACATCGGTTGTACCCATGATTGAAACCGTATGGGCAGGAACAAGGATATCTCCATCAGAAGGTTTTTTACAACGGTTAATTACGGTATTCACAATCCGATGATTCATCGCTATCATTGTGCCTTTGCCAGAAATGACATGCACATCTATCCCAGCTAATTTTGCAATTTTTCCAGCCCAAGCGCCAGACGCGTTTACAACGATTTCAGCATAAATTTCAATTATTTGATCATTGAGAATATCATGGCATTTAATTCCTTTAACTTGATGATTCTCGATGATCATTTCACTGACTTCGTGATATTTTAAAATTTTCGCACCATGCTGAATCGCTGATTGAATATTTACCTTAGCTGCGAGAAATGAATCAGCAGATCCATCTGGAACTCGAAAACATCTCTGGATATTTGGATTTAGTAGAGGCTCTTCTCTGAGCATTTCATTTATTTTAATTTCTTCGATAGGGATATTGGCTTTTTTACATCCTTCTATGAATGAATCTGCATATGCTGGATCATCTTCAGGTGTTTGTACAAAAAAACCACCTGTGTCTTCTATACAATTCGGCATGATCCGACGGAGAATAATATTTTCTTCGATGCATTCTTTTGCGGTTTCAAGGTCTCGAATGACATACCTGCCTCCACTATGTAATAGTCCATGGTAGCGTCCACTTGTTCCAGTTGATAAATCGCTTTTTTCAACCAAAATTGCGTCAAATCCTCTCATGGCTACATCTCGGATGATCCCTGTACCCGTTGCACCTCCACCGATTACTAAGACTTGAGTTTCGTATTTATGCATATATGCTCCATTAAAAAAAGAAAGCTTGGAAAAGTTTATGGTTCTTGATCGCTAATTTGAACGACTCGATTTCTACCGGCTTGTTTTGCTTTATAAAGAGCTTGGTCAGCTTTAGATATCAGAATATCTAGATCCTTTTTTACTCTCGAATGTGAACCCTCGAAATAGTCGATAGAATAAACTCCAATGCTAACTGTAATATTCAGTTTAATCGATTTTTCTTTAATTGTTGTGGTAAAAATCGTTTGACGAAGTCTCTCTGCCGCTTGAAAAGCGTGTTCTTTATCTGTTTCAGGTAATATGATGATAAACTCTTCGCCTCCATACCTACCGATAATATCGTTATTTCGCATAGCGTCTTGACATATCTCGGCTAGCTTTTTAAGAACTAAATCACCGACTTTATGTCCATACTCATCATTGACGATTTTGAAATGATCAATATCCAACATCATGACTGATAATGAATGATGATATCTTCTAGAACGTATGATTTCTTTTTCAGCAAGATCTAAAAAGTTTCTGCGATTATGAAGTTCAGTCAATGGGTCAGTGATCGCTAATTGATGAACTTCTTCATATAATAATGTATTCTCTAATAAAACCGCTACTTGATCAGCAAAACTCAAAGCTAATCGTGAATGCTCTTGCGTAAATGCATTCGGTTTTGTACTATCAAGTGAGATTATGCCAATAATTCGATCCTGAGCAACGAGAGGAATGCCCATCCAAGCTAATATTCCTTTATGTGGTTCTTTGAGAAATACTGGATAGGCTTCAGGAGCATTATCCAAAATGAAGGGTTCTTCTGTCTCAAAAACAATCGCGGATGGGTTTTCTCCACTGATTGGAAATTTTAATCCGATAATTTCCGATAGATTATCAAACCCTCTCCCACCTACGATTTCAAGAACATCATCGTGCAATAGTTGTACTGAGGCGCTATCATAGGGAACGACATTATTTAATTGTTCTAGTATTCTCTTGATAGTTTCATCTTGTCGCAATGTTGTGGCTACAGCTGATCCAGCTAGGCGGAGTGTCTCTGCTTCTCTAGCTCGTTTTTGAGCGCTATCTATAGTTCTTGAATTCGCTATCGCTAGCGCAATTTGTCTGGCTGCTTGTTCCCCATTATTAATTTCTTCTACTGGAAAAAAGTGAGCTTCATCGAAAACAGCAAAAATCACACCTAACTCTTGCATGTTAGCTATTAATGGGAGTCCTAAAATGGTATTCCCTTTAAGGTTTTTTGCTAATTCCTTATATGGTTCGTTTTCTTCATTCCTGATGATCTTGGTTTTTCCTGAGTGGAGAATTTGAGTAATTAATGGATCGATATTCTCTGTTTGTTCGTGATGTTTCCCTAATCTTGAATTGTAAGATGATGTATATCGAAGTTTCCTGTTTGTTTCATCAAAAAAGAAGAAATAGCAATTGTCAGCGTTAGTTAATTCCCCCATTTTTTTAACTAACACATTGGATAGTTCATGAAAATTTGAAATTTCTATCGCTGCTGAAGTGATATCATTTAACAAGCTTAAAAATATTTCTCTTTTTTGAAGAGTTTTTGTTTGTTCGTTTAAAGCATTTTGGGATTTGACTTGCTCAGTGATGTCTCTTTTTACAGCACCATAATATACTATTTCTCCATTCAGATTTCTAATTGGAAATATTGTCGCAGATTCATGGAATAATTGACCATTCTTCCTTCTGTTGATAATTGAGCCATTCCAAGTTGATCCATATGAGATTTTTTCCCAGAATTGTGCATAAAATTCTTTATCTTGATATCCACTTTGTAAGAAGCGTGGATTTTTTCCTATAACCTCATCTCTTGAATATCCTGTTGATGATTCAAAATGCTGATTCACATAAACGATATTCCCATTAAGATCTGTAAGCATGATGGTCTCTGAAGCTTGTTCAATAATTGCCACCAGTGTTTCTAGTTCGGCTTGAGATTCTTTCGTGGCTGTAATATCTTGAATAGTTCCCTTAATAGATTCTAATTTTCCTTTTAAATCTCTATAGATTGTTGACCGAATGATAAAAAATCGATCTCCTGACCCTTTTTTATATCGATATTCGTATTCAAAATAATCTTGTTTTTTAGAATTTACTATTGAAGTGATTGAATCCCATAAATCGGTAATGTCTTCAGGAGGTAAAATCAAGTTCAAGAATTCAATCACATTATAGATTTGTTTTTGGCATGATTTATTCTTTAATTTAGGAGTTAATTCAATAAATTCTTTACTAATAAATATGGTTTGATTATTATGATTGTATTCGAAATTACCAAGCTTTGCTAATTTCATGGCAATTCCGAGTTGTTCTTGACGAGCTTGAATTAGTTCAAGATATCTTTTATGCTCTTCAATATATTCACAATTTTGTTCTGATGAGGAAACTTGAGAGGCTAGCATAGTGGCAATATTCAAGTCTTGATCGTTAAACCGATCTATTTTTTGACAATGTAATTCCATTATGCCAATGAATTTATCACTTGAAATTAAGGGCAAAATCATGACTGATTTTGTCTCAGATAATTTAATAATAGGAAATGTTGATAAATTATTTGCAATATTATTGATGATAATCCCATGCTTCAAATTTGATGCTTCGTCAATCACAGATTTTTGTATAATAGGTGGTAAATTATGTTTAGTTAAATTTTTCCATCCATGTTGATCATATGATCCATGCATCCTAATTGTCTTTTTTGCTTGATCGATAAGTAAAATCGAAGCATGATAAAGATCGAATTTGAAGTATGCGAATCTAAGCACCTCTTTGAAAATTTGATCGATGTCAAAAATCTTTGAGATAGTAAGACTAATTTCTGCTATGGCTTTTAATGCATCAGCTTGATTTTGTAATTTATCTTCGTATAGTTTATCAGCTGTAATATCTGAGACAGTGATGATTGAAAATAATATTCGATCCGAAGGGGTTCTAATTTTTGACAGATTTATTTTATACCATCGGTTATCATTTCCTTTAGCTTGTACTTTTTGAACATCATGTGTAGTGATGAAAGAAAATCCAGTATCCGTGATAAAACATTTTTCAAGAATTGCTTGACCTTGTTTGCCAATAATATCTTGTTTTGACTTCCCGATAATCTTCTTTGCTGCTGCATTAATATCAACGATGCGATATTTATCATCTAAAACAAATATCGCATCATATAACGTCTCAATAATTTTGCTTCTAGCAACGGGGAGTAAATCGAGAAATTTTAGTTTATTGATCGCAATAGCTAGCAGTGAACCGGTAAGAAAGAAAGCAAAAGGAGTGATATCAAAACCAGGTATAGGTACTAAGCCAGTTAAATAAATTGCATTTCCCAACCAAGGCATGACCGCTGCAGTTAATATCCAGGCTATGTGCAATTGCTGAAGATATTGATTTTGAAAAATTGTCCAAAGAATCAGAACAGTCCCAGTTAATAGTAATAAATAACTATACGCTGAGTGTATCCAAAACCAGAATCCATGGAGAAATTCTAGCTCATTATATTCTGGGACAGGTTTAAATCCATACCACAACAAATTGTGGTATGGATTTGTAAAAGCTGCAATTATTGTGATAATTGGAATAATCCAGAGGAAAATAATCCTCTTGAAATTTAGGTGTTTTTCAAGGTTGCAATAATATATTGCGAAAAGAAAGTATAGCGGGGAGACAATTGGGATCGATAAATACTCTAGCTGGGCAAAAAGAATTTTATCTTGGATTCCGATTACTGCATTTTCTAACGCAGCTAAAAGTGACCAAAATCCTGTAGCTAATAATAATAAAAAAAGAGGTTTGTTCCCTGTAGCATGGTGTCTTCGCCATACGAAATATGCCATGCTGAATGAAAGCAGTGCATTCAGTATGAGCAAATATTGAGGAAGCTTAAATGACCAAGACATCTACTGTTATTTCTACTCAAAAAGAATAGAAAGGTTGTACCCCTGGGTTATGCTTCAATCCAATCGAGGGTGCGTTGGACAGCTTTTTGCCAGGAATTGAATTCTAGCTTTCTTTTTAAGGGCTCCATTTCCGGATTCCATGTTTTGTCAATATGCCAATTCGCGCGTAAATCATCTTCATTCTCCCAAAAACCAACGGCTAATCCTGCTGCGTAAGCAGCGCCTAGGGCAGTAGTTTCTGAGATGCTTGGACGTACAACGGGAACACCGAGGATATCTGCTTGGAATTGCATTAATAACTCATTATATACCATACCACCATCTACTTTTAATGAGGTAAGTTTAACCCCTGAGTCTTTCTCCATTGCGTCTAAGACCTCTCTTGTCTGGAATGCAGTTGCTTCAAGCGTTGCCCGCGCAATATGACCTTTATTGATATAACTGGTCAAACCTACTATAACGCCGCGCGCATCGGATCTCCAATAAGGCGCAAAAAGACCAGAAAATGCTGGTACAAAGTAAATTCCTCCATTATCTTCTACAGATTTTGCGAGTTCTTCCACTTCGGGAGATTTTTCAATAAATTCCAAATTATCACGCAGCCATTGTACTAAAGCACCAGTAAATGCAATTGAGCCTTCTAGGGCGTAAATTGCTTCCTTTTTACCAAATTTATATCCTAAAGTTGTCAATAGACCACTCTCTGATTGAACGATCTCTTTACCCGTATTCAGTAGCATAAAACAACCTGTTCCATAGGTATTTTTTGCTTCGCCTGGTGTGAAACAAGTTTGCCCAACAAGTGCAGCTTGTTGATCACCAAGATCACCAGCCACAGGGATTTCTTCTTCAAAAGGTCCTGAAAGTTGTGTAACTCCCCAAGTATTGGGATCGCTCGAAGGTACAATTTTAGGAAGCATTTGCTTGGGGATGCCAAATATGGATAAGATTTCTTCATCCCAATCAAGTATATTTAGATTCATCAACATGGTCCTAGATGCATTAGTTACATCGGTGACATGGCTCCCGCTGTTTGGACCTCCCGTGAGCCACCAAATGACCCAACTGTCGATATTTCCAAATATTGCATCGCCTTTCTGCGCTGCTTCACGAACGCCTTCCACATTATCCAAAACCCATTTTATTTTTGGTCCTGAAAAGTATGTTGCTAAAGGTAAGCCAGTTTTTTCTCGAAAACGATCTTGTCCCCCATTTGAAGATAACTGATCGCATATCTTTTTTGTGCGTGTATCTTGCCAAACAATCGCGTTGTAATATGGTTTTCCAGTATTTCGATCCCAAATTACAGTTGTTTCTCGTTGGTTTGTAATACCAATTGCTGCTATTTCGCCTTTTTGAATGCTTGCCTTTTTTATTGAATCTTGGATAACCACTTGCGTACGCTCCCAAATTTCAAGAGGGTTGTGTTCAACCCAACCAGGTTGAGGTGTGATTTGTTTATGTTCTTTTTGAGCGATGCTTATAACACTTCCTTCATGATTGAATATCATACAACGTGTGCTTGTAGTACCTTGATCAATGGCAGCAACATATTTCACCATCAGAGTGTCTCCTTTCTTAAACATACTGGATATGATTTTGTATTCTATAATTATTAACTGATGTAGTATTAAAATCTTGATTGAAGATATTAAACCATATAATTAATCATAAATTGTTTTAGTTTGTTAAAAATTACGAAATTATGGTTCGTAATCAGATTTTTTAATTAACGAATAACGATTGATGAAATACTTGATTTGATTAATATTTCTAAATCGATGATAGAAAATCCAATGTAATCTGAGCTGCGAGGTGCATTTCTTTATCAATGATGACACAATGTTCCGTGTTCTCCATCCAAACCACTTCTTTGATACTCGAATTTATTGTATTATAAATCATATTTGGAACGTCAGGATGGACTGTGGGATCCAGGCGACCTTGCATGATCAGTATCGGCTGATTGATTTTTGGTAATCTTTGATAAACTTCAGATTGGAGAATGAGTAATTGTTCAGTACCTCGCAGTGGATATGAATAATACCCTTGCCATAGTTTATCCTCCCCGAGATCTTTTTTTTGGATACTCATTCTTAAACGCGCTAGAATCGGAACGAGCCATTGTTGGAATCTTGTCATATTGACCTTTAATGCAGGTGCATAAGTAAGTAATGCTTTGATTTCGGGGTAAACACTGGCTAAATATAACGTTAACAATCCTCCCATTGATTCACCCCCAACAATTACGTGGTCGTATGAGTTATTTAATTCTTCATATTGGCTTCTAACAAAATTTACCCAATCTTGCCACTTGATCTGGTTGAGGTCTTCAGGTTTTGTATAGTGCCCTGGTAAAAGCGGTCCTGCTACGGTATAACCTTTTTCAAATAATACTTTTGCTAAAGGGCGCACCTCTGCAGTTGTAGCAGTGAAACCATGGATGAGCATGATTGCTGTCTTTCCCGCCTCCCAAAAGAAGGCGCTTCCGTCGAGATGTTCATTGTAAATCACTTGATTTGATGGTTGCATATGATCACTCTTTACTTGTTTTGATTTATTAGTTAGAAGATATTATAATTTAAATTATCGTCTTTATAATATTCATTTAATTTCCCCAAAAATCCATACTTCTTCAATCATCGCTTTTTCTTTCAATTCACCGCTATGTTGTACAATCGATCTTAAAGTCAGGATTGTGTCTTCGCGCCCAAATATTGGAATTTCCGACCAGATTCACCATTATCAACAATTGTATCTTCTGGAGTTGTTTCTCCATAATCTGGTTTTATAACAGCTACGCCAATATCAAAAATGGTTTTATCGGTATCAAAATACCATTGGTATACATCAGGATTCGTAAGATCAATAATTTCGCTAGTTATGAGATGGGGAATATCATATGCAAAGGGATAGGGGAACCATTTGCGGATATAGGGTTTGACTTTTTTAATATGCATTAAAATACTTGTCTAGTATTTTCCCTCAAAAGTTATTGAATATCTTACGGTCGATAGATTTCAGGATGATACCAATATGCTGCATTTTGCTCTGGATTACCATTCCCGATTACCGCGAGGGTGAAAGAGATAAATTTTTCTCCTAATGAACTTAGATCGATATCTAACTTCTGTGGGGATCCATCTAGGATTTGGTGCCATTGTCCGATTAATTGTTTTTCTTGATCGCCTTCTTTGAAATATAACTTGAAAGTGACATCACATTTTGGATACCCGTTTAGACATCCGATTTCAGCGTGAAATTGATCACCCGATTGGATATATATCGCAGGAAATTTTCCTTTTATGGTTGATCCTTTATTCAGTGGAGGGTGGGTCCAGAGAGCTGAGTCACTCACTTTTCCATTCTCTAAGATTGGTTGTTTATATTTCACAACAAATCCATATTTGCTACCAACAATTCCAGGACATGGAAGTGATTTATTATCACCAGTCCATTCTGCAGAACAATAACCATTTTGTAAGTTAGCAATAACACCTCGTGTATTAGCTTCGACGCTTATGTCTACAATAAATGGATTATCATGTTGATTTCCATACCCGAAAATATAACCGACTTCATCCTCTATATACCAATAACCTGTATAGTCTCCATCAGAGCTAGGGGATGTCATATCAATCTCGATATCAATGTTTTCACCTGGATATACTTTCTTTGATAAAAAGATATTTGAGCTTGAAAATTTTTCACCATCGTAAAAGATAAATTTATAATTTTTTGTCCAAACGCAAGAGCCAACATTTTTAATTTTCCACACTTTGGTGAAATTTATGGAAGGTGGAAGTATTGTCCCATTTGGAATACTCACATGTTCGATAAAAGCTGCTGCATTACAAGGTGGTGGTACAACAGTATATCCACCTCCTCCACCACCTCCTCCACCCGGGTTCGTAATTGTCGGAAAGATCGAAGTCGGTGTAAATGTTGGGTTAGGTGTACTAGTTGGTCTAGCCGTGATTGGGGTGATAGGAGTATAAGTTATCGTTGATGTGTTTGTGATTTTTAGGGGAGTATAAGATGGTGTGATCGTATTTGTCGATGTTGCTGAGGTTGAAGTGTGGGTTGGCATGTTAGCTGCGTCGGTTTCTATAGCCGCCCATGTCATTGCTGCCAAGGTTTCTGGAGGAATATTGACATCCGAAGTTGAAGTCAAATTGCACGAAAGCGATAAAATTAATAACAGCAAAATGATTGCAGATATTTCTTGATGATTCTTGTTCATACCAACATTTACTCCATATAATAATAACTACTATAAGTATAGACAAAAAAAACCTCGACTGCAAGCATTCGTCGAGGTTCAGTTTCCTGATTAAACTAATCAGTTATCTTTACAATGAGGTCAGGTTGGTGGAGGATCAGGATCGTATAATTCAGTGTATTGATTGACGATGAGGTTAATGATTAATGGTTCATCTGAATTAGTTCCTAATCCAAATTGTTTACCTTGTGTGTCTTGAAAGAGCCATTTGCTAAAATAATCATCGGGTACGATTGGAGCAAATCCGTCTATGCGTAAGTCGATCACATCTCCGGGCTTAACCTCGATGGGTATCGCAATTCGTTCAGGGCTACCCATCGGATCCCCTTCGATCAATATCAATTGGTAACTGGTAGACCAAGTACAAGTGCCCGAATTTTTTATCCTCCAAATTCTTGCAAATGCTTCTCCCGTTTTTAATTGTGTATATTCTCCAAGATTTAGAATTTTCATAAATTCAGCTTGGTTAGTACATGATGGAGTAGGCGTATCCTTTTCTTCAATTGGGGTTTGACTAGCAGCCAAATTGGTAGACCCTTCTTGATTGTTTTCGATCGCGGTCGCAGTGGGAGCTAGGGTGGGTGTAAGAGATGGATAGATTATTGTTACGGTAGGTGTATATATATCTAATTCTAATATCTGAAATGATTGTGCAGTAGTTTCATTGTGATCTTTTTGTAAATTTGGTTCTACAGTTGCCTGAGGAGTATTAGTAGAGCAGCTACTAATCGCAATAATTAAAATGGCTAATAATAAAACTTTATGAAAACCAGACATTCCACAAGATCTCCTAAATTAGATTATTTTAAATCCAACAGGAGTTATTGTATACCAAATTCAAGAATTTTGTGAATATTTTCATTAATTCTAGCGATACACGCTAGATGTTTATCTCCCTCAACCTTTCGGACCACATCCCCCCTTCGCCTGCTCAATATAATCACTTTTCCCTTTTTCTGTTTTTACATCGATAGCCACCCAAAACGGATTGCTAGCTTCAAAACCAGTTCCAAAGGAATTTCCATCAGATGTAATAAAAATCCAATTACCTTTATATGCACTTGAAGAATAGGGAGCTGTTAGATTAATTGAAATATCG
Organism: uncultured Anaerolineaceae bacterium; assembly: GCA_964547225.1. GTDB lineage: Bacteria > Chloroflexota > Anaerolineae > Anaerolineales > UBA4823 > CAZJMV01. Next base: position 57,065 of record CAZJMV010000113.1, read on the forward strand.
ACTTGTTCTCCAGGTAAGACCAACTGTCCAATCGGAGTGGGGGATTCACCTCCCATTTGTTCCCCGGACAAAAAAACAATTGCATAATCAGCTGTCCATGGGCAGGTACCATTATTCTCAAATCGCCAAGTTTTAACAAACGTTTCTCTTGGTTTGATCATGGAATAATCAGGAATGGTAATATCCTGAATGAATTTCGCAGAATTCTTACAGAGGTCTTCCGTTGGGATGGGAGTCAATGAGGAAATCGGGATATTATTTCCTTGAGATTGTTCAACGATATCAGATGATTGTGAATCTTGTTCTTGCATGACAGGAGTTGTTGTTGGGATTGTGGTCGGTGTTGCTGAAATCAAGATATGCATAAGTTCTGGACGTGCGACCATTGTCTGGACAGCTAAGGTAATTTCCAGTCCTGGGATTGAGACTTGATTTTTTAAAGGCTCATTTTTTGAGACACAAGAACTAAAGAAGATTGTAATAATTAATAATAAGACGATAAGGCTTATTCGTACTTTTTTGGGTACCATAAATTTCTCCTTACCATGAATGCTGTACCTATTAATATCGAAAAAATCCTTACCGTCTTTTGTGCATTTTATATGCCAGAAATTCAATGAAAAAGTTCTTTTTTTTATACGAGCTCTATTTTAACAGCACATACTTTATATTCAGGGATTTTTGCTATTGGATCTAGCGCTGCGATGGTTAATTCGTTTGCAGAGGCACTCGGGAAATGGAAATTCGCAAAAATCATTCCTTCCGGTACTCTATCCGTTACCCATACTTTAGATTCAATTTGACCACGACGAGAGGTGATACGCACTCGGTCTTTTCCATTGATACCAATATCATTGGCATCGATTGGATTAATTTCTACTAAAGGTTCATCATATATTTCTGATAACCCTCTTGAACGTCGTGTCATTTCACCACCGTGCCAGTGATATAGAACTCGTCCAGTACTAAGCAGAATTGGATATTCTTCATCTGGTAGCTCTGCTGGAGGCACGTGATCGATGGCAAAGAATTTTCCTAAGCCTCTGGCAAATTTCCCAACATGTAGTATTGGAGTTCCTGGATCATCTTTTGATTTTACTGGCCACTGTAAACGTTCACCAGCAATTAATCGTTCATGATTTATGCCAGCATAGCTTGGTGTTAAACTTGCCATTTCATCCATGATTTGTGATGTATTTTCATAATCCCAAGCTAAGAAAGGAGCCTCAGAGAATTTTCGTTTTCCCTTCGACATGATCCGCTTGGCTAACTCGGTAGTGATCTGCCAATCTGGTTTGGCTTCTCCTAGCGGTTCTATAGCTTTGTTGACCATTTGTACGCGTCTTTCTGTATTAGTAATAGTGCCATTTTTTTCTGCAAATGAAACCCCTGGTAATAGGATATCGGCGTAATGGGATGTTTCGGAAGGGAATATCTCTTGTAAAATGATCAGATCACATTCGTTTAGACATTCACGGATATGCGAACTATCCGGATCACTCATCACTGGATTTTCCGCCATTATATATAGAGCTTTGATCTTGTCTTCTTTTATTGATGGGATCATTGTTGTAACGGTCAGCCCGAGTTTGTCCGACATAGGAGCTCCCCATGCCTGTTCGAATTTTACTTGAAATTCTTTTTGAGTTACTTTCTGATAACCTGGGTACACATCTGGTAGTCCTCCCAAGTCGCATGCACCTTGGACATTATTCTGTCCTCTTAGAGGATTGACCCCTCCTCCGGGGATACCCATATTCCCGAGTAACATTTGTAGATTTGCCAGACTCATTACGTTTCGGACGCCAACAATATGTTGAGTAATACCCATTGCCCATATCACAGCCATCGGTCTATTGGTAGCTAATATTTCTGCAGCTTCGAAAAGAGTAGGAATTGGGACTCCAGTAATATCCGAAACGATTTCTGGGGAATATTTATCCACAGTCTCTTTGAATTCATCGAAACCCTCTGTTCTAGAAGCGATAAATTCTTTATCTTCCCATTCATTATCTAAGATGATTTTCATCAGTCCATTTATTAATGGAATATCTGTACCTGAACGATGTCGAATATGTAGTGTAGCAAATTCTGTGATATCAATTTTTCGGGGATCGGCGACAACCAACTTTACTCCTCGTTTACGGACCGCTTGTCGTATTTTTGTTCCAAACACCGGGTGTTGTTCGGTAGTGTTAGAGCCGATGATCAACATTGCTTTGGCATATTCGACAATATCATCCATTGAGTTTGACATAGCGCCAGAACCATATGATTCAGCTAGACCGGCTACGGTGCTGGCGTGACAAAGACGAGCACAATGATCGATACTATTCGTCCCAATAACTTGTCTGGCAAACTTATTCATTAAGTAATTTTCTTCATTTGTGCATTTTGCAGAGGTCAAGATACCTATGCTATCGGAACCGTATTTGTCCCTTGTATCTCTCAGTTTATTTGCTGCGATATCTAAAGCGGTATCCCAATCGACTTCAACCCATTCCCCTCGGCTATCACCTTCTCTAGCACCGACTTTTGGTCGAGGCTTACCTTCTAATAAATATTTCCTCACGAGAGGATGTTCTAACCTTTCTGGATGATGGATAAAGTCATATCCATAACGCCCTTTCACACATAATGCCATTCCATTGACGGGCGCTTCTGGATTTGAGGTTACTCCTACAACTTTACCATCTTTAACATTCAGATCGAATTGACAACCAACACCACAATAATTACAGGTTGTAGTCACTTTAGTGATTTGGTGAGGTCGCCCCATACCTTGAGACATTCGATTAGTTAATGCGCCTGTTGGACAATAGGCAACACACTGACCACATGATTCACAACGAGCATCGAGCAGGGTCGTTCCAGCGCCAGCCACGATTTCCTCCTCGAAGCCTCGGAATGCGATTCCCCAAACAAACCTGCCTTGTATTTCCTCACAAGCTTGAATACAGCGACGGCATAATATACATTTGTTCTTATCTACGACAATAAATGGATTTGGATCGCTATCGACTTCATAACGGGTTCCTTGGCTTCCCCAACTTGGTACTTCGACTTTGTAGTCGTATGCTAGATCCTGAAGTTCACATGAACCATTCGCTTCGCAAGTTAGACAGTCTTGAGGATGATTAGCTAACATCAATTCGAGAGTCTGTTTTCGAGATTGTCTTACATGTTCATTGTCTGTCCATATCTTCATTCCATCCCAGACATTTGTCACACAAGCTGCTTGTAATGTTTGTGAACCTTCAACTTCGACAACGCAAATACGACAATTTCCGGTCGGAGTTAGGTCTTTGTGATAACAGAGAGTTGGAATATTCATGCCATTTTCTCTCGCAGCTGTAAGGATGGTCTGGTTTTCATCAGCTTTCAACTCTTTATCGTTAATATATATCGTGATCATAATACTGTCTCCAAGCTCTAAGTAATAAAGCGATTATTTTAAACCGGCATTAAATTCTGAGTAAAAGTGCTTCAGCGCAGAATTCACTGGAATTGATACAGATTGACCTAAACCACAAAATGAAGACTCAAACATATAATTTGATAGTTGTGAGATCTCCTCAATATCCCCCGACTTTCCATTCTTGTTTATGAACTCTCCTAAGATTTGATGTAGGCGGTGTGTACCAACTCGACAAGGAGTGCATTTTCCACAAGATTCTACTTTGAAGAAATAAAGTAATTGGTGTAAAAATTCTACTACAGAGATGGATTGATCCATGAATAAAAACGCTCCTGCACCTAGGGATACTCCCTTTGCAGCAGATTGATAATTAATGGGGATATCTAATAACGATTCTGGGACTATTGTCCCCGCGGCTCCTCCGGTTAGAGCAAATTTGAAATTTGATCCTGATCTCATTCCTCCGGCATACTGATCTAAGAATTGTCTTAGTGTGAGGTCAAAGGGAGCTTCAAATAGACCGGGATTGTTTACATGCCCTAGCACCATATATAGTTTCGTCCCAGGGGTTTCTTTTCCACTCAAGGATTGGTACCAATCTGCGCCATTACGCAAAATAGCAGGAATTGTGGCAAATGATTCAACGTTATTCACATCTGTAGGTGAATTCCGAAATCCTTTACTGGGGGGATAGGGAGGTCTAATTCTGGGTTCTCCCCTTTTTCCTTCTAGAGACTCAATCAGCGCTGTCTCCTCTCCACAAATATAAGCGCCTGCTCCTCGATGAACATGAATATGGAAGGAAAAGGTTGAATCTTGGATTCTCTCCCCTAACCATCCCATTTCTATTGCTTGTTGAATGGCTTTTTCTAATCTCTGTGCTTGTAATTCATACTCCCCGCGGATATAAATATATGCTTCACTTGCGCCTGTGGCATATCCTGCGATTGCCATTCCCTCTAATATCAAGTGTGGATTTGTTTCCATCAATACACGATCTTTGAAAATTAATGGTTCGGATTCATCTGCGTTACAGATAATATATTTCTGTTTACCTTTTGACTCTGCAACAAAACGCCATTTTCTTCCGACAGGAAATCCTGCACCTCCTCTTCCTGCTAAGCCGGATGCTTCAACTTGATCGATAATATCGGAAGGTTTTATTTTAAGGGCTTTCTCTAGACCTAGATATGCTCCATGCTCGAACGCTGATTGAATTGATTCGGGATCAATTTTTCCTGTGTTTTCCAGCATGACCCGAAGTTCACCATAGCGTGGTTTTGAGTAGTTGGGATTTTCACCAATCCATTCCGAGGGAGGTGTGTGAATATGATCGAAATTCACTGGACCAGCTTGTTTATCGCCAACTAAAACAGCAGGAGCACGATCGCATAAACCTAAGCAACTGCTGCGTTCTACTTTCCATTCAGGGTGGTCTTTTAGAACGTCATTGATTTTTGCCTCGATCTCCGCTGAACCATGAAGTCTGCAAACCGGCCCATCACATATTCGAATGGTCTTCTTTTCAATTGGTTCTAATGAAAGCATTGAATAAAAAGAAGCTACCCCATAAGCATGATGTTCAGGTATCTTTAATGCCTTGGCAACATCTGATACCTTTTCGTTTTTTAAATATCCATCCGCAAGATTAATTTCCTTCAAGATCTCTAAAAGCGCTTCATGATCTTTTTCATACTTGCTAGCTAGTTCAGTAATGCTAGGGTCTACGGTTCTAGTTGTCTTATAATGCTTTGTCATAATTCTCCTTTATGATTTGTTTATTTGCCAATCGATTTGGCTATCTAAGGAAATCCGTTCTGGATGAGTATAAATTCTAAAGCCCGGACGTCTTGCGTAACCAACAATCGTAATACCTGCTGATTCAGCAAGTTTGATAGATAACGAAGTTGGTGAAGAGCGGGATATGATAATTGGTACTTGCATTTGTGCTGCTTTTTGTAACATGTCGGAACTAACCCTGCCCGTAGTTACGATTAACATGCTTTCTTCTTGAATATTTTCCATTAACATTCGACCAGCTATTTTGTCAAGTGTATTATTACGTCCAATATCTTCGGTAATGAGGATAATATCATTACTGTTTGTTAGCGCAGATGTATGCACACCACCTGATTTCTTATAAAGAGATTGATAATCAATGAGTAAATGGTTTAATTTGATGATTTGGTCAGGAGTTAATCTGTTATTATTGGGTATTTTCTTTGAAACAAGATCAAATTGTTCGGATTTCTCTCTAATTGGTGAAATTCCACCAGTACAACCAGAGGCTCTTCGCCATTCACCAGGTTCCTTGATCTCATGATGCAACCATACATCTATATTTTGTCCATGTTTACAAACCCTTACCGAAGCAATTTCATCAAAGTTTTTTATAAGTCCTTCGTTAAATAAAAACCCCACTGCAAGAGCATCTAAATCTATCGGTGTACACATAAATGTCAGCCAGACGTTGCCATTAATGGATAAAGAAACGGCGGCTTCTCTTATGATTTCAGTTTTAATGGATTTAAAATCATGCCCGTTCACATCGATAAATTCTGATTTTATATGAGTATCAAACATTAAACCTTTTTCTTTTATTGATATCTGAGTTTATTCTATCAACAGTGTCTTGGATAAGTAATAGGCACTCAATTTCATTCACTATGGTTAGTTAATTGTCCAATTTCCAATAAGAAATTTGTTGTAGATTAACTGAAAAGTCTTGTTCTATAGTTGTTCGTATCGTAGGTCCATATAAACCACTAGGATAAGCGTTGTCAAGAAATTCGTAGATTAACATTCCGTTTATGTATAGTTGAAATAGATCCCCTCTTGCCAATACGCCCATTGCATTTGTTTGACCTTCTCCTTTTTTGATATTCTGATGGGGTGTCCAATCAACGATACTATTGTAATTACCATTATCCATACGATAAATGCGATAATTTCCATCACAAGAGATGGTGAATATATAACCAGTATCAATAATCCCATCAGGTTGGTCGGGGGCTCTAACTATCATTCCATAACTATCTTTCCCTTTACAAGGATTTATCGTGTTGAAAATGATCTCTAAAGCGAAATTGTCGATATAACCATTCGCTACTCTCCATTGATCTCCTGAGGGGGAAAAAGCAGTTATCTTTAGACGATTGTTTTTTACTTCAAACTTGGTTGTCGAATCGCTCCCTAGAGGAAAGATACTGGTGCCTTGATTAAAGCTCTGAGACCATGTGGGCGAATCGAAAGTGAAATTCTGTGGAGTGATTGTTTCTACTTGACCTTCAACTATAATTTTCACCCAAAAAGGAACACTACCATCATCACCTAATCCAAATATCAAGCCTTCTGTACTTCGTAATTTCCAATAGCCTTGATATTGTCCAGCCACTTCTGGGGCAGTTTGAGGTAAATTTATCTCAATTGTATTGCCCGGTGAGACCGTTTGACCAATTGGGGATGGACTAGTACCTCCAAGTTGGTCTCCTTCTTGAAAAACAATTTCATATTCTGGTGTCCATGTACATGTACCGGAATTCTGGAAAACCCAACTCTTGATGAAGGCTTGATTGGGTGGGAATTTACTATTGTCCGGATAAGTCTCATTGATGAATTTAGCTAGATTTGTACAATCGGTATCGGAGGGTGTGGTTTGGGTTAATACTGGTTGAGTTGGAGATGAGATGGGTTGTGTTGGGGAAGGCGCCTCATTGGTTACAGTATTTTGAATAACAGGTGTAGATTCTACTGGTGAAGTAGCTGAATATTTGAGAAGCTGTTCAATGGCGATGGAGGTTTGTGTTTGGTTTAAGAATACAGAAATATCATCCGCTTCAGATTTTCTTGGCATATTACAGGATGAAAATAATATAAAAGATATCACTAATAAAATGAAATTGGTTTTCTTCATATCATTTTCCTGAATACTATTTTTAATAGATAGATGCTAAATATTCCATAACGGAATCTTCAATGGTGATTTCACTATTAAGGACTTTCTTTTGGTATCTCTCAGACCATGTATATAAATAAGAACGGCTGTCTTTTAATTCTTTTAAGACGATTTTTATTAAAGGACCTGCGTCTTCAATATATCCGGTGGAAAAGAAATCCTTTTCTGATCTTCCTATATCATATTCTACCCGATTAATTTGATGTCTCCAAATACCATCTTTGAATTCAAGTTTTACATACGCTGCACGATAATCTTGATCAAATGGAAGTCCTACAGAGCCAACATTGATGATCTTGGATGTACTAATTTCTTTGTACATTGTTCGATGTGTATGTCCAACACAATATACTTTCGGGAGATGGTTATGGAGATCATCTTCTGTGATTTCCAGTTTTTCTTTTAACTCGGAAATACTTGTTTCGGGATATATACCATCTCGGATACCTCTCATGGATGCATGGATGAAACGCAGCTCATCTCCATTTGGATCATAAATACTTTGTTGAAAAGGAAGAGATTTAATGTTCGCTACGCTCCCGATTTTCTCTAAAGTCCAAATAGAAGCTCTATGAACGTCAAGCGATGCTTGATCCCTTGGCGCATCAAGAAGACTTTGATCAATGACATAATTCTCATGATTTCCTTTTAGAACTAACCAGTTATCTATCTCTTCTTTTTCCATGATGTATTCCAAACATTCACGTGGTCTTGGACCTCTATTAATAATGTCCCCGCATACTACTACAAAATCTGGATGCCAATGGTCGATTTCATTAACCACAGTTTTCAGTGCTTCAAAATTCGCATGAATATCGGAAATGACAGCAATTTTCAAAGGTACTCCTTGCAGGTTTTTAACTGAAATTACCAGATTGAAGGCTATACTCACCGATCTTTTCATCCATTTGGTATTGGAATTGCCTTGAATATAATCTATAGTAGTGTTTTTTATTTCTCAATAGTTCATCGTGAGAACCCATTTCTTCGATTCTTCCATTTTTAATAACAATGATTCGATTAACCCGTCTAATGGTTGACAATCGATGAGCAATAATGATGCTTGTGCGGTTTTTCATCAATGCTTCTAAACCTCTTTGGATCAGAGATTCTGTTAGAGTATCTACTGAACTTGTCGCTTCGTCTAAAATAAATATATCAGGATCAGCTAGAATTGCTCTAGCAATGCTAATTAATTGTTTTTGTCCAGTCGATAAAAGGTTACCACCTTCTCCTACATCTGTTTCGTATTTATTATCTAATTTCATGATGAACTCATCTGCACCAGCTAGCTTACAGGCAGTCTCAATCTCGTCTTGAGTTGCGTCTAATTTACCATATCTGATATTCTCCCTGATCGATCCTGAAAAAAGATGTGGGGTTTGTAAAACCAAACCGATTCGAGACTGAAGTGATGATAGGTTGATCTTTGAATATTCAATCCCATTGATGCGGATTGTGCCACTAGTTGGTTCATAAAACCGACAAAGAAGATTCACGATGGTTGTTTTTCCGCCTCCGGTTGGTCCAACCAGAGCGATTGTTTCACCTTGGTTTATATTTAGACTGAAATCCTTGATCACTTCTTCATCATCCTCATAATGAAAGTTTACTTGATCAAATTCGATATTGCCTGATACTGACTCGATAGACATTGCATTCGGATGGTTTTTTATTTTGATATCCGCATCAAGTAGTGAAAAGATCCTTTCTCCAGAGGCAATAGATTGTTGCATTTCTGCATAGACCCTGGCAATGTCTTGGATAGGCCACATCATAAAACTGATATAGGAAATAAAAGCTTGTATGCCACCTATTGTCATTCCTCCGATTTGAGCTTGCCAACCTCCATACCATACTATACTACCTAACGCGAAGGCACTGATAATTTGTACTGCAGGTAAGAATAGAGCTGACAACCAAGCAGCACGATAACTGGATCGATACATTTTTCCAGTCAATTTACTAAATTCTTCGAGATTCTCTTTTTCACGACCAAGCGCTTTTACGACTCTGATACCAGAAATATTTTCATTATAAGCAGCTGTGATTTTCGAATTCTGTTTTCTTGCCTCGCGATATTCCTTGAGTATTTTTTTTCGAAATTCTATAGCTACCCAAACGATGATTGGGATTATGGTAAATACGATTGCTGCTAGTCCTCTATTGATTCGAAACATGAAATAGGCTGCGGTTAGGAAGTTCGCCATAGCCCATGTCACGTCTAACAAACCCCAAGTTACTAGCTCAGATACTCTTTCTGTATCCGACGTCACACGAGACATAATCCAGCCAACGGGAGTCTTACTGTAATAGGAAAGGGAAAGATCCTGTAATTTGTTAAATAACATCTTTCGTAGATCGTAATGTACTCTTTCACCCAGCACCCCAGCAAGGTAGATGAAACCAAATACTGCAATCGATTGAATAAGTATAAGGAAACCATAAAGATAAACAATATTCATCAGAGCAGTCATATTCTTTTGAAGAATTCCTTCATCGATGATTCTCTTGCTAAGAAAGGTAAAATAACTGTCCCAAAAAGATACTAGTAACGTGAAAACAAGAAAACCAGCTACCCAAATCCAATGAGGTTTGATCAATTTTAGTATACGTGCAAGTGTATTCTTATTGAATTGTGTTGAAAATTCTTCTTCTTCATAATAATATTCAGACATTTTTTTTCATTCCTCATATTAGCTTTCTAAAAGCTAATTAATCATTAAGGGTTCAAATTTAGATTTGAAAACTATGATGTAATCCATCCAGTTCATTTTGTAATTGAATACTGAGCTTGTTCTGGATTTCATTGATTTCGGAATAAATTCCTTCCTGATTAATAAGATCATCATGTTTACCTTTTTGGATAATTTTTCCCGAATCCATCACTAGGATTAGATCAGCATTCATAACTGTTTCGATACGATGAGCAATGATAAATGTAGTTCTTCTCTTCATCAATCTGTGTAACGCTAATTTTATCTCATACTCAGTTTCTGCATCGATTGAAGAGGTTGAATCGTCCAATATTAGAATTCGCGGATCCTTTAATAAGGTACGTGCGATAGCTAATCTTTGTTTTTGTCCACCAGAGAGGGTAACGCCTCTCTCCCCAATCATTGTCCCGTAACCCTTTGGAAATGACATGATCACATCATGTAACGCTGCTGCTCTTGCAACCTGCTCGATTTCTTCTTGATTAGTTTTCCTCTTTGTTCCATAGATAATATTCTCTCGAATAGTCCGGGAAAATAAAAATGGTTCTTGTTCAACTATGCCAATTTGATTGCGTAAGAAGGTGCGTGGGTATTTTTTTAATTCAATTCCATCTAATAAAATATTCCCTGAAGTATATTCGTAAAACCTGGGTAGCAAGTTAACCAAACTTGTTTTTCCCGACCCCGTGTATCCTAGTAATGCAATTACTTGTCCAGCTTTGCATTCAAAGGAAATATTTCTCAATACATCGGATTCGCTATCATCATATTCAAAATGGACGTCTCTAAAGGTTATTTCTCCTTTGATCGAATGATTAGGGATATAATCGCCTTCATCGAGTGGTTCTTTGTTCTCTTTTATGATCTCCATAACACGACTATAAGATACTAATCCTTCTGAAGTTTGAACGATTAATCTTCCCAAATTACGCATTGGAAATATTAACCAAATCACCAATCCAGCATAGGCTAAATATGTCCCGATCGTGATTGTTCCGTTGATGACCAGTATCGCTCCCACTAAATAACCGATCAACATCTGCAATCCACAAAGCACGTCTGTGATCGGCCAGAATAGGGAGTATAGAAGGACTAGATCTCTTCCTTTGATATACTTTTGCCAATTATCGTTATCGAACTTGTCTATTTCGTATTTTTGGCGGGCAAAAGCTTTTACAACTCGGATACCAGATAAGTTCTCTTGAAGGGTTGTAGAGAGAACTGCCTCTTGAGTTTGGTATTCTTCGTAGGTTTTCTCAATTTTTCGGAAGAAGAATATGGATAAGACAAATACAAAGGGAATCACTGCAATCGATACGAGTGCAATAATGTGATTTAGATGAAAGATCGCGATAAATATTACAATGAAAAGTAATAAAATCCTTCCAATACCGATTGATTGCTCTGTATAAAATCGTCTGATTGTGTCAACGTCAGACGAGACGCGCTGAATGATTTCACCAGTTTTATTCTTCGAATGATAAGTAAAGGTGAGTTTCTGTAAGTGATCATATAAATATTCTCTAAGACGGAGAACAACATTTTCCGCGGTGAAGGCAGCCAGGCGACCACTTAAATAGGTAAAAACACCTTCTAATATTGCGATAGCTATAAATATTAATGCGTATAGAGGTAAAAGACTTTTTATCTCTGTATTCCCTAATACGTTGTCAACGAAATGACGCAACAATAGGAACATAGAAGTTTTAAATATTGCAGCTAGAGCTAAACTAATATTTGCACCAATATAAGGGAGATGAAATCCATGCATTAACCGCCAAAACCCAATTATTTTGTGCTTACTAATGGTTTTCTGTAGGTCGTAGTATTCATATTTCGTTGTCATTTAACTTCTCACTTTCCGCATTATGAAAATTATTATGAGATATCGGAAAAATTTTAGAAAAAAAAAGCCACGATGCAGAGAGCACCGTGGCTGGAATGTCATTAAGTTTATATCTAACAAGTAATAGGCGCACTCTTAAAAGGCATATACATGCTGCCATCAAAGTTGGCAACGTGCATAAGTGTGATAGTGACATCATTGCTAATTCTGGTCATAGTGCGCTTGTTCCTTATTTAATCAGATGAGTTAAGTTTACCATTAAAAAATTATTATTGTCAAGAAAAATTTTCATAATTTCTAGGTCTTCTCTACAACCTCCCGTAATTTCATCAACTCAGAATAGAGTTCTGATAGCTGTTCCTTCGTTTGAGACATTTTTTCATTTTCTGCTCTTATGAATCTAGTAAATGGTTTTAAAGCCGAACTTATTCTGAGAATACTTTTATCTAGTTCATTGCCAAATTGTTTGCTTAGCGTTTCAATTATACTTTCCCTTAGCTCAATAATTTTGTTTTGGAACTTTTCTTTTGCCAATTTCTTTCTGGAAGGTATCACGAAAAGCCCTAATGCTGCCACAACACTTGCCAGTAGTATCCCTGTCACATCTGCGGAAGCAGTGCTTGCTAAAAAGGCTACCGCAGTCCCAAGACCAACCGCCCCAATTTCTATTGCAGCAGAAGCTGCGACAGCGATTTTTGCGCTTTCTGCAATTGAGCTAGCCTCTTGTTTCTTGTCATACATCTCAATGATATTCTGCGTTTCTCGACTGATTGCGTTCAATAGTCGCTCTCGATCATACTGAAATGATCCAATACCGATTCTGTACTTGGATCCCGTTCGGTTAGATTGCTGGCGATTGATGATAAATTCATTAATAATTTGCCATTGCCTTAGATCAGATTCAACCATCCAGTCGATGATTTCAATCACTTCTTCTTCTATTTGCTTGGGAAGTTCTCCAACAACATTTGATTCAAATTCTCTAGCAATGCGATCTTTATTGATGAGATCGAACACTCGTTCGAGACGAAATGTTTCATCAAAATAATCAATTCCTCGTTTCTCCATCTCATAGATGATATTTTCTAAGGATGCTAACCAAAGGCTAAAATCGCGTTGCATGTCTTTTTTATAAACATGCATTTGTTCTTCGATATCATTTAACATCGAAATATCGTGTTTCATAATATCTAATCTATCGGATGCGATTTTCTTATAATGCTGAGAGAGATGGATACCCACACCTATAGGATTTAGGAACTTAAGCTTAACACGCTCACGTTCGTCTAATGTAACTTTGATGTAGTTTTCCAGTTTTTCAAAATTGCTTTTTTCCCAAACGGATGGATTTCCTTGTTTGGCATTGAGAGCCATTTTTGCGCTAATAGGAAAAATTTCTGGTTCTGTTTCCAATAACTTTTCAGCATTATCAAGTATAAAATCATAGATCTGATTAAGTTGATTCTCGTCTTGAAGTATGTCTATTTTATTAATGATGAAAATAATTTTCTTGCCCCAGTGATGGATCTTCGCAAGAAATTGTTGCTCACTTTGTGTAAAAGGTCGATCTGAGGATGTGATAAATAATACTAAATCTGAGCGAGGGATGAATTTCGATGTTATCTCTTCATGAGAGCGAATAATCGCGTTTGTTCCAGGAGTGTCAACAATACTAATCTCTTTCAACCATTCGATTGGCAGCAAGATCTCTTGTTGAACATCATTAATAAAATTTTGGTCTTTTTTATCTCCATAGTGAATGAGATTTATTTTTTTTGTTGTTGGTGTAACACCTTCTTCAAGCAAAGGCTGTCCTAGCAATGCATTAATAAATGCACTTTTACCAGAATTAAATTCTCCTACAACAACAAGGAGAAAGAATTCATCCAGTTGTCTGATCGAGTATTCTAAATTTGCAAGGTGTTCTTCATCAGCACCGAATTTAATGAGAGTGTCTTTTAGTCTTATTAATTGAATTCTTTCGGTTTTCTTTATCTCATCTTGTCGAGGTTCCAGAATGTACATATGCTAAATCCTTTCTTCAAGGAAATAATTGATTATAGCATTTTGTAGAATTTTATTACTATTCTTATGCTCATTAATTGATATCTCATTTGCATAAGAATCTAGCAGAAAAATCAAAAATTGGTGTAAGATATGAATATGAAAAGGAAATCGGATTTACAAGGTCCACATAAGACAAAATTGGAGAACAAACAATTAGTCAAATTACGTAGTTTTTTTTGGTTGGGGTGGTTGATAGTATTGAGTATGTTATCTGCCTGTAATAGTTCTAGTCTGATGGATTCCTTCTGGGATGAATTCTCTACATGGTTCAACTCCGAGGATGTCACTACACCTCAACCAGATGTATATTCTACACCTCAAGGAGTAGAATATGAGTTGCCAGTTTATTCTCAAAATTTGGGTGAGATAAGCAGCCTCACTGTATCACCTGATTTCGAGACCGTCATCGGGGCTTCTGAGTTTGGGATTTTTTTATTTGAATCCATGGATGACTTGACTTCACAACAAATATTAATTGAAAATCCACGTGATATTGTGATTTCTCCCCAGAAAGAATCCATTGCTTGGATCAGTGATTCTACCAATATTAATATTATGGATTTATCAACCAAAGGAATTGCTCCAATCATTATTGATGGGGGTGATGCAATTACAAGCTTGACCTATTCTTCTAGTGGTAATCATTTAGCGTTTTCATCTACAGCTAAGGATATACAAGTTTACGATATAAACGGTCGATCCAAAATTCGACAATGGAGTGTACCGGAATGGATGACGAATATTACATACTCCCCTGATGGCTCCGAAATCGCCGCCGCTTCACTTTCAAATTTTACGTTATATCTTTTTAATTCGGATACTGGAGAAATCAATAGGACTATTGAATATAGAGATTCTATATATTCTAATTTGTATGGTGTGTATATTTCACCAACCTGGAGAAATATTGCTTGGGTTAGTAAAAATGAGATACAAATAATGGATATGGATACAGAAGATATTGGTTCATTAATGATCCATGAAGATTTTGTTTCTGTTACTGTATGGTCACCAAACGGGAAGTATATCTCTAGCAGCTCAATATCGGAGACTAATGGGGAATTAAAACCTACAGTTTTGATTTGGAATATTTCAGATGGAAGTGTTCATAAAGAGATAGTTCAAAAATCAAGCATTCAAAATATTACTTTCTCATCTGATGGTTCCCAAATCGCGGTATTTGATTTTGAAGGAAACATCAATATCTGGGATATTGATTGACCAGTTTTGATAATTCAGAATAAATTCCAATTTTATTCTTCCTCGCTTAAACCATCTTCATTTCCAAAATGAATTATGTCCTTTCCAAATTGCTCTTGCAGTGTCTTTACTGCAGATAATAGTTCAGGTTTAGATTTTTTAGTTATTGTTGCATTATTAAAGAGATTAAGTTGATAGGTTTGGTTAACTAGATTACTTAATCCGATGCCAATCAGACGAACAGCTTTATCCTTTGTCCAATATTTATCAAATAGATATCTCGCCTGTTCAAATATTACTTGGTTTGAATTTGTTGGTGATAAAAGCGTTTTTTGTCTGGAAATCGTTGAAAAGTCTGACCAACGTATTTTTATTTTGATGGTATAGCATGTATATTTACCTACAATAAGTCTTGTACAAGTTCTCTCTGATAACCTTTCAATTGCTGATAATAGAGTCTTATAGTCAGAAATATCTTTTGAAAAAGTAACTTCATTACTAAAAGATTTGGGTTCGTGTAAAGTTACAATTTCTCTATTATCGATTCCTTTTGAGCGCGTGTGTAATTGATTTCCAATTTTACCGAATAGTATTTCTAATCGTTTTACTGGCATTTCAGCCAATTGCCCGATTGTAAAGATATTTAATTCAGCAAGCTTTTCTGCAGTTTTTGGTCCAACACCCCATAATGCTTCCACTGGAAGATCTCTTAAGAATTGCGCTTCCTGCCCTAAAGGTACAATGGTTAATACCTTTGGATAATCTTTGTTTTTTGAAGATGTTTTTCCAAAATCATTAGCTGTTTTAGCAACTAGTTTATTTGAGGCGATCCCGATAGAGCAGGGGAGATGCAGTTCATTTTTTATAGCCATCATAATCTCTTTCCCGATGACATGGCTTTCTATTTCGTATTGACTGATATCTAGAAATGCTTCATCAATGGAGATTTGTTCGATAGAATTAGACCATTTAGTCAATAAATCCATGACATCCTTTGAGATTGCCCTATAATCCGAATGTTTGGGAGGAACGATCTTTAGAGATGGGCACAATCGTATAGCGCGAGCCATTGGCATTCCTGAATGAACACCGTAAAATCTAGCAGCATAAGAACAAGAAGAGACAACGCCTCTTTCATTGGGTTTGCCGCCGACTGCAAAAGGTAAACCAACTAGTGCAGGATTTTTATTTTCTTCAACTGCACAGAAGAAAGCATCTAAATCAATATGGATTATGCGACGTTCCATAATATTTCTTCAAGATTGTTATTTGGATCATTTTTATGCATTCAAGAATCAAAACAATCCTTTTTTATATAGCAAAGTATTGCCTGATTTATTCGTAATACTTATTAAATTCATTGAACGAAGGCAATAAGTGATCTTCCTGGCAAGTGGTATGGGTATCGAAAGAGATTTGGCTAGCTCCTTATTTGAGAATTCATAAGATAGATCATAAGGAACAATATTCAAGTAGTCAGATGGGTATTGAAGTTTCTTTGTGGATTCTATTGATACTAATTTTCTGTCCACGATACTCACGCGATTTCTTCTCCAACTTCCTTTTCCATCATCCTTTCGGATCTCTTCATCAGTAATAAAAATGATTTCTATGCTGAGGTTAGGGTGTGAAAGAAGTTCAGGAATAAAAATTAATTCGTTAAATATCAGCTCAAGCCGACCTTTTTTTGGAGATTTTCTTTTTCTAATTGGTTGATTTCCATTTTCCGGATAAACGATGATCCATCTCTTCAAAGCAACTGGGTATATCACCCTAACGGAGTTGTGGGTGATTAGGTGTTCTAATTTAGGTTTGAGTGAATAAAAATGCTTGGTCTGTATTTCATATAACAAATTTCCCTTGATAACATCAACCATATATCCATCAACAATAACTTCATTGGTACCATCATTACCTGCATAATAGTTCTTTAGAGAATAGTGTAGAGATGTCTCACTCATGATATTCCTAAAATAAAAAAACACAACCGCATTCTTAAATCAATTATAGGTATATTTTATACTTGAAATTATCATGACAAATTTTTTTGGTTAGAAAAAAGACCTGATAAAAAATTTATAATCTTCTCATATAATCCTATTGACAACGAAATCGTTTAAGTGTATAGTATTAGAGTACTGAAACGTTTAAGTTGTGCGATATTTCTTGGTTATCCGAAGGCTTCAATTTCATAGGAATTGTATGACTGTAACGATAAAAGATATTGCAAAAGAGGTTGGTAAATCAATAGCGACTGTTTCACGCGCATTGAATGATTATGATGATATTAGTGAAGAAACTAAAGCTTTAGTCCGAAAAACTGCAAAAGAATTGGGTTATTCGCCTAATGCAGCTGCTCAAAGATTGCAAAGAAGAGTCGCTGGTACGATTGGTTTTATCTTGCCGACTTTTGGTCCAAGGTTTTCTGATCCGTTTTTTAGTGAATTCATCGCTGGTGTAGGAAACCAACTTTCTGAATTAGGGATTGATCTTCTAGTATCAACAAGAACACCAGGAGATCATGAGATCGATGCTTATCGTGAGTATGTTCAAGCGAAACGGGTTGATGGTTTTATTGTGGTGCGAACCCGTTTGAATGATAAAAGAATTCATTATCTTCTCGATGAGAAATTCCCTTTTGTTGCTTTTGGTCGGATGGATAATGAAAATAAATTTCCTTTCGTGGACGAAGATGGTGAAATGGGTATGCGATTGATCGTTGAGCATTTAGTAACCCTAGGTCATAGAAGAATTGGAATCATCTCTTCTCCATCTGAATTCACCTTCACAAAATATAGAATGAAAGGATTGCACACAGCTTTCAATAAAGCTGGAATTATTTTCGATCATTCAATTATTGTGAGCGGTGATTTAACACAAAGGGGAGGTTACCAAAAAGCGAATTATTTATTGGATAATAGAGAAAAACCAACAGCTATTATTGCAGGGAATGATTTAATGGCATTTGGAGCAATGAGTGCCGCACAAGAACGGGGTTTAATGGTAGGAAAAGATATTTCCATCACTGGTTTTGATGATATACCTATGGCAGAACATTCCCATCCATCATTGACAACGATTAATCAACCGATTTATTCCATTGGTCGACAACTCTGTGAGATTCTTGTTCACAGCATAACAGGTGAAAATATTGATCATCCTCAAGTCATATTATCTCCCACATTAATAGTTAGAGGATCAAGCGGACCGAAACTTTGAATTAAGTGAGATTGGAAGGAGGTGACATAGATATTTGATGATTTCGAATAATAAAAGGTAAGTACAATAAAATTCAAATTGTGATTTAATCTATTTTGTTAGGAGGATAAATCTAATGAAACGTTCGCCGATTATTTTCGTGTTCTTAGTAGTTCTTGCGTTGCTTCTTGCTCAATGTGCTCCTGCACCAGTGCCTACTCCGGAAAAGATCATTGAAACTGTTGAGGTCGAGAAAGAAGTTGTAGTTACTCAAGAAGTTGAGGTCGTTGTAACCGAAGTTGTAGAAGTTGAAGTGCCTGCTGAGCCTGTCGATAAAACCGTTGTTGAATTCTGGACGACCGATAATGAAGAAGCTCGCGTGATTATCTACGAAGAAGTAGCAGCTCGCTTCATGGAAGAACATCCAGAGATCGAAGTAAGGATAGTACCCATTGAAGAGGCGGGGGTATCTCAAAGAATCGCTACATCTCTTGCTGCTAATCGACTTCCCGATATAGTCCGTATGGGAGTTGAACGTGTAGCTGCTTTTGCAGCAGATGGAATCTTGGATGAGGATGCTGCCAACGCGGTCATTTCTTCTGTTGGAGAGGACGATTTCCGTTCAGGCCCGCTCGCTATGGTGACTAATCCTGCAACAGGGAATTATGCAGCGGTACCATATGATGGCTGGATCCAAGCGATTTGGTATCGATCAGATGTCTTCGGAGATTCAGGACTTGAGTCTCCAACAACTTGGGACACGATTAATACCGCTTGTGATGCGCTTCCCGGAACCGGGAATCTACTCTATGCCATAGGTCTTGGAACTGATCCAGGTCAAAACTATGGACATCAGATTTTTGAACAGGTAGCCATGTCGAATGATGCCTGGCCATTCGATGTTGATGGCAATGTGACCATGAATACCCCTGAAATGATTGAGGCTTTGAAATTCTATACAGATCTTCAAAGATGTGCACTTCCAGGACCACAATACTGGCGTGGTTCTCGAGAAGCATATGAGTTAGATCAATCAGGAATGTTGTTCTATAGTACGTATATCATGGATGATTTAGTTGAAGGTTCTGACATAGATGGTGGTGGTAATATTCAAATTGCGGTTGAAGATTTGGCTCTAAAAACAGGATTTGCTCCTGAAATGAAAGGACCGAATGGTTCAGCCTCTTATGGACAGCTAGTTACGCTTGGGATTATGAAGGGTGCAGCTCCTGAAGCACAAATGGTTGTTGAATATTTCCTAAAAGAAGGTTACCAAGATGTACTCGCATTAGCGCCAATGGGAAAGGTACCTGTTCTTAAGAGCGCTGTGGATGACTGGAAAGGTTTAAGTGAATTCTTCGATTATTATTCTGAAGATACACTTGACCAAATAACCAATGGTTATGAAACAATGCAGCGTTGGTTGTTTAGACCAGATTATGGTTCTGTAGAACGAGCAGTCATCGGCGATATTGAAGGTCGTCTGTTGATACCGCAAGCTGTAAGTAATATTGCACTTGAAGGTTCAATGACACCAGAAACTGCCGCAGAATGGTTGCAAGAACAAGTAGAAGCGTTGCTAGCAGAGCGTCAAACAGAGTAATTTACTTTAACGAAGAGGGATACATAAGAAGGTATCCCTCTTTTACTTTATGTTTCAATACATGTTATCTTAGTAAAGGGAGATGCATTATGGAAACTACAATTCAAAAGCAAACAAAAAAAAAACCTTCAAATTCTCTCAAAGTTCGTGAAGCAAGATTAGCATATTTATTAGTATTCCCTACAGCTTTAATTGTATTTGGATTAGTAATTTTTCCTGCAATATTTAGCATTTGGATTAGTTTTCATAAGGTAGGTCTAGGCAATCTAAACGATGTATTTAATAGTCCATTTGTTGGTTTAGATAATTACCGTAAAGTTTTTGAAGATTACGCCTTTAAATTTCAGGGGCTTAAAAGCTGGGGGGCAGCTGTTACTAGTGTTATCTATTCATTTACGGCTACTATTCTCACTATTCTGGTGGGTTTAATTGCAGCTTTGTTATTGAACCGTCCTTTTCGTGGCAGAGGATTATCAAGAGCGATATTCTTAATTCCTTATGTTGCTCCTATTGTCAGTGTTGCTTTTGTGTGGCGCTGGATTCTTGACCCGAGACCATCTGGTGTAATCAATGATATCCTCATGCGGTTGGGAATTATTGAACTTCCAATTGCGTATTTGGCTACTAGAGGTTTGTCATTGATCCTGATCATTATTTTTGAAGCATGGCGATACTTTCCATTTGCTATGTTGATGATTCTCGCTCGTTTACAAGCTATTGATAAAACTCTTTATGAAGCATCAGAAGTTGATGGAGCAGGGGGATTGGCGAAGTTTTGGTATATCACAATTCCAGAATTGAGGTATGTTCTCGGTGCGATATTCTTGCTAAGATTAATGTGGACATTTAATAAATTCGATGACATATTTCTTTTAACAGGCGGGGGATTTGGAACGAAAGTGCTTCCTGTACTTACCTATGAATTTAGTTTTCGATTGTTTGATTTTGGACGAGGAGCTGCGACTGCAATGATCCTTTTAATCATGTTGGTCATTTTCATGTCAATTTATATTGGAATTGTGATGAGAAATGTCGATGAAGAATAATTGGATTTGGTTATTGATATAAGGAGTGCAAGGATGACTATAAATGATCAGCGACCTAAGAATATTATTGAACATATGGCTGAATGGATAACATTACCTCGATTTTTATTTTTTGCATTATTGACATTTTTCCTTACTGGAATACTTTTTCCATTTTACTGGATGGTAAGTTCGTCATTTAAGACCTATGCTGAAATTGGAAGTCGAACTCCCGTTTATATCCCAAGCGCGCTTCGCTGGGAGGCTTATCAGGAATTATTTGCATATTGGGATTTTGGAACGAATATCATTAACACGATCCTTGTTTCGGTACCAACCGCATTCATTGCTGTTTTTTTATCGACTCTGGGCGCCTATGCGATTGCTCGATTATCCTTTCCTGGAAAAGAAGCGCTTCTTAATAGTATCTTGATGATCTATCTTTTTCCAGGTGTATTATTAATCATTCCATTATTTGCAATGTTGGCACAAATTGGGGACAGGATAGGTTTTGAAGTACAAGATAATTTACCCGTGTTAATCATTACATATTTGGCTCAGACGCTTCCAGTTGCTTTATATATGTTGGCGAATTATTTTCGTACCATTCCAGAAGAAATTGAGCAAGCTGGGCTTATTGATGGCTGTAATCGATTAGGCGTAATATGGAGGATCACTCTTCCTCTGGCGATTCCTGCTCTGATATCCGTAGCGATTTATACATTTATGATCGCGTGGAATGAATTTTTATATGCCTTCGTTTTCTTAAACGATCGAACACTTTTTACAATGCCCATAAAAATTAATACAATTTATAACGACCCAAGCCCACGACCTCATGTAGTGATGGCTGCATCCACCATTATGACTATACCGGTTGTATTCCTATTCTTATCGTTAGAAAAATTTTTGGAGGAAGGACTCTCAGCAGGAGGTGTCAAAGGTTAGAAAAGAATTAGATAATCAACACAAATGGGTTTATTGAAGATTGGATAATCAAAATCAATCCACCAATTTTGATTTTCATTTATACACTGGATATAGTATACTCATCGAATAAATTATAAGAGGATTATCTAATGCGCATAGGTTTTATTTCTACTCGGTTAAAAGGGACTGATGGTGTTTCATTGGAAGTAGATAAGTGGACCAAGGTTCTTAGAAGAATGGGACATGAAGTCTTTTTCTGTGCTGGTGAACTCGGAGGTTATGCTAAGGACGGGACGCTTATTCCAAAACTACATTTTGCTCATCAATCGATTGTGAAAATTAGCCAAAGAGCCTTCGGTAATGATTTTGAGAGAGATGGAGATAAATTATGTGATGAGATATACGCAATTGCAGATGAAATTCGAGCGTCGATCCGTCATTTTATTCGATCAAATAAACTAGACTTAATCGTTGTTCAAAATGCTCTTACAATCCCGATGAATCTTCCTCTCGGTGTATGTTTGACTGGATTGATTGCTGAGTTGGGTATCAACACAATCGCTCATCATCATGATTTTTATTGGGAACGCCAACGCTACCAAACAAATGTCATTATGGATTTATTGGATACAACCTTTCCAGCTAGGCTTCCAACGATTCAACATGTCACTATTAACAGTATCGCAAAGCATCGATTAGAAGCTAGAAGAGGGATAGATTCAATAGTGATACCAAATGTTTATGATTTTGCCTCGACCTCATCTGAAATCAAAGAATACAATAGTGGTTTTAGATCATATATCGGACTTAATGATGATGATTTTCTCTTTTTACAACCGACCAGGGTCATTCAGAGAAAAGGAATTGAAATGGCGTTAGAGCTTGTTAATAGAATGGGCATGGATAATATTCACCTGTTTATTACACATTGTGCCAGCGATGAAGGTGAAGTTTATTGGCATTGGCTGAATAGAGAAGCCAAGAAAATGTCTGTCAAGCTGTCGCTGATTGACCATATTATCTCTAATTACCGTGAGAATACAAATGGTAACAAAAAGTATTCTCTGTGGGATGCCTATACTCACGCTGATTTAGTAACCTATCCTAGCTATTATGAAGGTTTTGGAAATGCCTTATTAGAAGCAATCTATTTTCGGAAACTCTTGGTTGTAAACCGTTACCCTGTGTATAACGCTGATATTCGCCCCAAAGGATTAAAATTCATAGAGCTCGACGGGTTTGTTGATGATCATGCTGTATCAAAAACACGCAGCTTGTTGGGAAATAAAGAGGCTATGAAAGAAATGGCTGAGCATAATTATGATATTGGCTTGGAATATTTTTCTCTTGAAGTTCTTGAAAAAAAACTACGCGAGATCATCAATAACTTCAATTGATTTGATTATTAGGTTTATTAAGGGGTAAGGTGTTTTGTTGTTTGCTGATCAATATTGTAATAATTCAACGAAGAATAAATGAATAGATTTATTATGGCAGCAAAAGGTAGAATTAAAGATGAATTAAAAAAGCTTTATGATCCTAGCATTGCTGTAAAAACTGAAAAAAAGATCAGTGATTTAATCGACCTATATAAGAAGAGAATCTCATTAGAAAGCGACAAAATTATCAGATTGGGACAGATAAACCAAAGTGATGTGGTTCTAATTACCTATGCTGATCATGTAATTAATCGTAATTACAGTCCTTTACAAGCGTTAAATCAATTTCTACTTGATTACCTAAAGGATATAATTGGAATTGTTCATATATTGCCCTTTTTTCCATATTCAAGTGATGATGGTTTTTCGATCATTGATTATTTTAAAGTAAACCCAAAACTTGGTGATTGGGATGATATAAAAAAAATTGGTCGAAATTTCAATTTGATGTTCGATGCTGTGATCAACCATATATCCAGAGATAGTAACTGGTTTCAAGCTTTTCTTAAAGGTGAAAGTCCATATCGTGATTTCTTTATTAAAGTAGAGCCATCCTTAGATATTTCAGAGGTTGTAAGACCGCGGACATTACCATTACTGACTCCTGTGAAAACTGTTCAAGGTGAAGAATATGTTTGGACAACGTTTAGCAGTGATCAAATTGACCTAGATTTCTCAAATCCAGAAGTTCTGCTTGAAATCATTAATTTACTTCTCTTTTATGTAGAAAAAGGTGCGAGTATTATTCGACTTGATGCGATTGCATATCTATGGAAGAAATTTGGGACTTCTTGTATACACTTACCAGAAACTCACTCCATTATAAGAATATTCAGGGCAGTTCTGGACGAAGTTGCACCTGAGGTATATCTGATCTCAGAAACAAATGTTCCGCACAAAGAAAATATTAGCTATTTTGGACGGATAATCCCAGGCACTGAACGAACTGACGAAGCCCAAATGGTATATCAATTTCCATTAGCTCCGCTGATCTTGCATACTTTTTTTTCTGGGGATGCAAGTATTTTATGTAAGTGGTGTAGAGAGTTGAAAGCAGATGGAATTTTCTTTAACTTTATCGCTTCTCACGATGGTATTGGAATTATGCCTGCCAAGGGGTTGCTTGATCAAAAAGAAATAAATACACTGATTGAGAAGACCATATCTCATAATGGGGTAATTTCTTATAAAAAGAATAGTGATGGCTCAAAAAGCGTCTATGAATTAAATATTACACTTTATGATGCGTTGAATGATCCGAATAATATAAACGAATCACAAGAAGATCTTGAAATCTCTCGGTATTTAGCTTCTCAGGCGATAATGCTTTCATTAGCAGGAGTTCCTGGTATTTATTTAAGTAGTCTATTTGGATTTCGTAATTGTTATTCGTGTGTCAATGAATCAAATCGACCTCGTTCGATCAATCGTCAGAAATATTACGTGAATAAAATTAATGAGTATCTCTCTGATCCAAAATCACGAGAAAGTAAAGTGTTTAAGGGTTATCATTTATTATTGAAACTCCGTAGGAAGAATAAAGCATTTCATCCAAAAGGAAGACAAGAAGTATTATCAACCCCAACTTCAATATTTGCCTTATTTCGAATTTCACCGGATAATGAGCAATCAATTATTTCAATTGTAAATGTCACTGAAAATATTATCGATTTAGAGCTCAACCTGTCGAAGGAAATGGTCAACCTGTTTCCTTATCCTCGAGATTTATTATCAAGTGGGAAATTGAAAATAAAAAAAGAAACCCTGAGTGTTAAACTACTGCCGTATCAAGTAATTTGGGTTTCTTCTGATTGACTAAATGAAGTTTGACCTAAGTAAGAATTTTTTTCATGATCTCATTAATAGAACGATACACAACAGAATCGTTGTTTAGATTGAAAATAGATTCTCCGGTAAATTCAAGTTCGGTTAAATCCTGGTTGTTAGGAATAGTCCCAATGAGTGGTATTCCTGTTTGATCAATCCTACTCTGAATTGTTTCTGGTAATTCGTTTGGTATTCGATTTAGGATGAGGTAAAAATTCTCAATATTGATTTCAAGATCTTTAGCGATTTCTGCAATTCTTTCCGCTGCTATAATTCCACGTAAAGATGGATCCGTGACAATTACAAGGTGTTGTACATCACGAGTAGTCCTTCGACTGAGATGTTCCATTCCAGCTTCGTTATCAATGACGATATAGCGATAATTTTTGCTAATTGTATCAATCACACCTCTTAGATTATGGTTGACAGCACAGTAGCAACCGGGTCCTTCAGAACGCCCCATTGCGATTAAATCTACATAATCTCCTTCTTCAACAGTTGAACGAATTTGCATGTCTAGATAATCATGCTTGGTTATTCCCCCAGGCAGAGAACCAATCGCTGCTCCAGAAGTCTGTAAAGACTTTGAAACTTCTTTAAGCATATCCTCTCGTATATCTCCAACCGTCCATTCAATATCCATACCTAAAACAATATTTAGGTTACTACTTGGATCAGCGTCAATGGCTAGGATTGGTTTTTTTTGAATTTCTGTGAGATACCTGATCATTAAACCTGCAATGGTTGTTTTTCCGACGCCACCTTTACCAGCTAATGCGATTGTTGTTGTCATAATTGTTCTTTATTCCTTTATGATACTAATAAATTAACTCTCGTTTTCTAGTTCTATTAATTTGTGCATAATGATTGATGCTTGTTCCTTTAATTCAGGAATATGATCGTAGACTGCAATACCTAATCGATCGGCAACTTGTACTTCTAAGGTGGCGGATAATATCCCCATAACTGGAATACCAGGAGTTTCCTTATATAAAAAATCTTCTTCTTCTTCATTGCGAATTTTATTTCCAACAAGCCACAATCTTTCTAACCCAATATCGTTGGCAAGTTTCTTTATCTGTGCAGCGGTGCCAATGCTTCGTTTTGTAGGTTCTACAACAATGATCATCGCATCGACAAAATCCACTGTAGCTCTACCCAAATGTTCGACTCCAGCATACATGTCAAGTAATAGAATATCATCCTTGCGGAAAAGGAGATGCGTAAAAAGAGTCTTTAGCATAGCGCTTTCGGGACATATACATCCAGAACCGCCCAGATCAACAGATCCCATCTCTAGTAAGCGAACATCTCTATGGACAATACTGAATCGTTCTGGAATGTCATCTACACGAGGATTGATTGTAAAAAAACCACCAATCGTACCTGGTTTTGCACCTGTTCGTTCTTCTATCAATTGGTCCATCTCTGCAATAGGGTGTAGTTTTGTTCTGAGTTTTTCTGGAAAACCTAGCGCTCCTGCTAAACAAGGTGAAGGATCTGCATCCACCGCAAGCACATCTCTACCCATATCAGCAAATCCTTGCGCTATTAACGCTGTCAAAGTTGTTTTACCGACGCCACCTTTTCCTGTTATTGCTAATTTCATTTTTATTCCTCATTTTTGTTTTTATTTTGATCTAATCAAGCTTCTTTCGATTTATCCACACACCAAATAAAATGATTACGACCAATAGAACACCTAAAAATGTAATAATATTTAAAATTTTTGGATCAGCAGGAGGTGGGATGATCAAGGGGGGAGGTGTTCGCTTCGGAGTTTTAGTTGGTTTTTTTTCATTAAGAGATTGAATGGTATCTATTTTGGTGTTTGAATAATTATGATTTAGGAATTCTTTTGATTCAATATTTTCATCAAGAAATAAATACTCTTTCGTGTCGAAACTCTCTTGAATATTTATATCTCCTTTATTATGTAGATACAAATAATGGTTAGAAATTACAGTGAACACAAAAAGAGGTGTAATAAACGTTAATAATAGATTATATTTCATAATGATTACATAATAATGTGTAGCATTGATGATATGGTGTTTTACTGAAAATAATTGTACCTCAATAATGCAATTTCAAAATAGATATTATATTAATTTGCTTTAAGTATATGGGTGATAATTGTTGCCCCACTTCCACCAATATTTTGTGACATACCAATTTTTGCATTCTCAACTTGGGTTACACCTGCATTGCCGCGTAATTGTTGAACAGTCTCAACAATTTGATAGATACCAGTGGCGCCTACAGGGTGACCGCGCGCTTTCAATCCACCCATTGTTGCAATTGGAATTCTACCAGTTGGGGTGATATCCTCATTTAATGCGATTCTTGGTGCCTCACCTTGATCTGCAAAACCACATGCTTCTAAAGATAAAGCAGCCATAATGGAAAACGCGTCGTGAAGTTCAAAGAAATCAATTTCATTTGGAGTCACCCCAGCTTGAGCATAAGCCCTTTTGGCTGATTTTTGAGCAGCTCCCAACCATATTGGATTAATACGATCGTGGACAGCGAGATAATCTGTCGCTGAAGCTGAACCGATGATTTTGATGATTGGATTCCTGGATATGTTCAATTTCGAAAGTTTGCTTTTTGAAGTTATTATTACCGCCGCGGCTCCATCTCCAGTTGGTGAAGCATCTAGAAGGTTTATGGGATCTGAAACCATGCGCGCTTTTTGATATTGTTCAATGGAAACTTTATTATGTAGACGCGCATACGGATTACTTAGTGCATTAGTGTGAGCATTGACTGAAAATTGGGCGAAGTCTTCGTGTTTCCATTGGTAGTGATGAATATATCGTTTCATGATTAGCGCATTCAAGGCTACAAAAGATAACCCATGAATAGCTTCGTAATCAGCATCGGCAGCAGAGGCTAAAGCTGCTGTAATCTCACTTACTGGTACTTCCGACATTTTTTCTACACCCGATGCGATAGCGATATCCATTTCCCCTGAGCTAACTGCAAAGATTGCCATTCGTAATGCTGCGCCGCCTGAACCACATGCAGCTTCGATTTTGAAAGCTTCCTTACCCTGTAGTCCGATCCAATCAGCAATAAGTGTACCTAAATTTTCTTGGTGGCTAGTCATTGCTGACATCATATTTCCTATGAATAGACCATCAGCTGTAGATATCCCAGCATCTAGCATCGCAGAAAAGATCGCTTCGCCTGCTATCTCGCGTATAGATTTATCCCAACTCTCTTTAACTTTCGTTTGTCCAATGCCAATAATTACTATCTCTTGCATAAGGTGTTCCTCTATCGATAAGTGCAATTATCGATGAAATTTCTGTCAAATACTATCAACACTCAATAATTTCAATTCTTAGTTGGGGGAAGAAAAAAGGTGAGTTCAAGTTTGACTAAGTTTTTTGTAGATCGTTTTTATTAGATTTAGATCGATTTCTTCGGCGTTTGAGGTACTTATCGAGATTTTCTCTTCTCAAGGCTAATTTATCCAGATGCGACTTTAGGAAAACCTCATCCGGGCAAGCATTCCAAGTGTAAACTACACAAGTGTGAGAAATTTTATCGTGCCATCCCATTCTGCGGTCATCAATTATTGCCCACAGAAAGCCAAGTCCAAATGGTATCGCAGATATGTAATAACCAATGTATCTTATTAAACCTCGTAGGATTGATATCTTGTTGCCGTTTAAAGGAACAATACGGATTCCCATAATAGATTTTCCAGGTGAAGATCCAGAAAATGACCAAAAGAAAATGTTATAGGTAAAAATGATGAAAAGAGAAAAAAGGCTTGCCGTTATAGGATTAAAAAGTATTTCCTCTATTGTGATGATTATCGGAAAAGATTTACTAAACGAATGGACTAAGTTGTTGAGTTGAAAAAGGTTTATTGATGTTGAAATAAACCAGGATATTGTGATCAATATCATACTGATGATGAAGATATCGATGAAGAAAGCTACTAAGCGGCTTACGAATCCAGCATATTGTCCGACCAGATTGAACTTTTTCCCTTTATGAATAATTTGTTTTTCCATTATCCAATTTTTCCTTTGTGAGGGTGTTTTACTCTTTCCATGACCTCTGGAGGAGGTCCTGGCAATTCAGCGCGACTCTTCATTCTTAACATGGTTCGTAAAGTTCCTTCGATGAGATTATCAGCGCTTACTGCGCGCTCACGTATTTCTTCAATTATTTCTCCAGCCAAGGTCATGCTTTGGCCTTGGATCATTTCCTGAACATCTTCATTTTCTGAGAGATAATAAAAAGCAGAATCGACCTGGTCTAACGCAGCATTCTCGATCATCTTTTTACTCTGGATTTCTTCGGTTTTTCCTAACATAATCCAGTCATTTACTTGATCTTCACCGCGACTTACTAGATACTCAAATCCTTTTTTGAATGGTTTTCCAATAAATGAGTTAGTAATTGGAGAAAGAATAGTGTTGGATACTTTACTAATATTCCTTGTTGTTTTATCAATTCTATTAATACTATCTTCTAATTTATCTTGAGACCTAAAAAGAAGTCCTACTAGCATATAGCGGATTTGGTCGGCATTACTATCCTGTTCTTGGTCTATGATGATAGGTTTATGATCTTGAATATTATTTCTCTCTTTGATATCATCAGGTACCAAGATAGCAGATGAATGCGATTCAACATTTGGTTTATCTAATGGATCCCATTCATTCACACCTTCAGATAATTTATCACTTCCAATCACTAAGCCACCGATTAGAAGACGTGTTAACCCACGAATATTTGCAAAGATACCTTTAGGAGAAGGGTTCTGATTAGTAGGTTTAGGATCTTTGTTTTGGAACTCAGAATATTGTTCAGGAAATTCATTTTTCTCTTGCATACAAACGCTCTCTACCTTTTTTGATAATAGACACGACAATAAGGTATATTATATCAGTTTGTTTACAATAGATTTATTAGGATTAGGATTATGAAAATAACAACATGGAATGTAAATGGAATGCGCGCAATTATATCTAGAAATGGATTTAATTGGATTCAAAAAATCGATCCAGATATTTTTTGTCTTCAAGAGATTAAAGCTGATCAAACACAGATTGATTTGAATTATGTAGAAGATCTCAGTGAATATCATGCATATTGGAATTCTGCGGTGAAGATGGGCTATAGTGGTGTTTTAACATTTTTGAAAACAAAACCAGTTGAAGTATCTAATGGATTAGGGGTTGAAATTATTGATAAAGAGGGGAGGTTTATCAGGACTTTATTGGACGGATTTTCCATTATCAATGTTTACTTTCCAAATGGACGACGTGACCATAGTCGAGTTGAATTTAAGATCGACTTTTATGAAAAGGTGATAGCTTTTGTAAAATCGTTACATAGTGTAGGAGAAAATGTAATTCTTTGTGGTGATTTTAATACAGCTCACCAGGAGATTGATTTGAAAAATCCGAAACAAAATATGAATACATCTGGTTTTCTTAGAATTGAACGAGACTATATTGATGCTTTGCTACAGGAAAATTTAATAGACATTTATCGAAAAAGATACCCTGAAAAGGAAGAATATACTTGGTGGACATATAGAGCCAAAGCACGTGAGAGAAATATAGGTTGGCGCTTAGACTATTTTCTAATCTCCGAAAAACTTGAGGAAAGGGTAATTGATATTATCATTCATACAGATATATATGGATCAGATCATTGTCCAGTGACTTTAATTCTGGAAGATTGAGATTATTATTATTCTCCAAACTCTAGATCAATTTCGAGATTGTTTTGCCAATCAGGTGATTTCTCGAATTCAATATCTTCAAATAATTGTTCTTGTTTTGTGAATACCAATCTTAATTTAACGAGCTCAAGGATGGCTAGAAAAGTAACTACGATATCAATCCTTGTCGTTTGTGTTGGAAGAATTCGGAATAACGACCCTTTATGATTTTGGAAAAGAAAGTCTCGGATGAAAATGATTTTCTCTCTTATCGTGATTCTTGGTTTACGCAAATATTTAGTACTTTCAGATTCCTCAATTTTTCTAGAGAAGACACTTTTAGCAGCGTCAATTAAGTCGGATAAGTTTAAACCTATCATGTCAAGGTCTTTTTCGATCTTCGGGGTAGAAGCTAAACGAAAATAGTTGCGTAAGTTTTTTTGTTGTTGGTTTTGTAAATACTTCGATATTTCTTTAAATTGCTTATATTCTTTTAATTGTTGAGCAAGAGCTTCACCTGGATCTTCTTCACCCACTTCTCGGATAGGTGGGCTTGGTAATAAAGCCTCGGATTTTATTTGAATTAACTTTGATGCGATAACAATAAACTCACTTACATTTTGACTTGAAATATTGATGATCTCATTTATATAGCTTAAATATTGATCAGTGATAGCTGATAGTGATAACTTCGTGATATCAAGCTCAGCCTTTTCAATGAGCTGCAATAATAAATCTAGAGGACCTTCGAATAAAGGTATATTGACCAGATATTCTATATTTTTTTGTTGATCAGCATTAGAAATAGGTAATTCTTGCATTTTTCTTATATTCTTATAGTAAAATTTTATCTTAGATCTTACACCATTCAATGAAATAAATCAAAACATTGGGTTGTGAATCTCCCGATTATTGGGAACTTTTTCAGAATTTTGTAACTTTTTGAAAAATATAACATCTTACATAATGTAAAATTTTTAATTTTGGAGTAGAAAATGATTTCAGAACCTGTTCATGTCACTGATGATGCCTTCGAAAAAACTGTATTGCAGTCTGATCTTCCTGTTGTAGTCGATTTTTGGGCGCCATGGTGTGGTCCTTGTAAAATGGTTGCACCAGCCTTAGAAAAACTTGCCAAAGAAGAAGCTGGAAAATTATTGGTTTCAAAAGTAAATACAGACGAGAATCCTTCTTGGGCTGGAAAATTTGGTATACAGGGAATTCCTACAATGCTTTTCTTCTTAGATGGAAAAGTTATCCATCGTCAAGTAGGGGCATTACCAGAGCCAATGTTACGAGAAGTTGTCAATCAATTTTTGAATCTAGCTTCAAATAAAGAAAAACAGAAAGAAAATTAATTTTGTTATTATTATTCTTGTAGAGGCAATCATCTTCCGATTGCCTCTATGTATTTCTAATCCTTCACTCTTAGAATTTGAGCGCCAAGAGCTTGTAATTTTTCTTCAACTTTTTCATAGCCACGATCAATTTGGGATATATTCCTGATCACAGATTTACCCTTTGCTCCCAATGCAGCGATAACCAAAGACATACCAGCTCGAATATCTGGACTTTCCAACTCCTCTCCAACTAAGGACGTAGGTCCTTGAACGATACAACGGTGAGGGTCGCATAATACAATTTGAGCTCCCATATTGACTAATTTATCAATAAAGAACATTCGACTTGGATACATCCAATCGTGAAAGAGGATACTGCCTTTAGAGTGAGTTGCCAATACAATTGCGATGCTCATTAAATCGGTAGGAAATGAAGGCCAAGGCATCACAGAAATTTCTGGAATTGCATCTCCAAGATCAGATTGTATGACCATTTCTTGTTCGGCTGGGACGATCAGGTCACTGCCTTCACTATACCAGGAAATACCTAATCGATTAAAAACGATTTCTATTAGATTGAGATATTCTAAACCAGCGTTATGAATCCGGATAGTACCTTTTGTTGATACAGCTGCTCCGACATAACTAACAACTTCGAGGTAATCCGGACCAATCGTAAACTCTCCACCTTTAAGTGATGAAACACCATTAATAATAAGGGTATTAGAACCAATATTATCAATATCAGCACCGAGGACATTGAGAAAGTGACATAATTCCTGGATATGGGGTTCAGAGGCTGCGTTGCGTATAGTCGTATAGCCTTTTGCCAGAACGGCTGCCATAATCGCATTTTCGGTGGCTGTCACACTCGCCTCATCTAGTGTAATATCTGCACCGTTTAGTTGTTTTGCGGTGAATTTGAATGTATGTTGTGTTCTATCAAAAACTACCTCAGCGCCAAGTGCTGATAAAGCTAAGATATGGGTATCCACTCGTCTTCTACCGATTACATCGCCGCCAGGTGGGGGGAGTATTAATTCACCACTTCTTGCAATCATCGGACCGGCAAGTAAGATAGAAGCTCTTATCTGTTTGCAGAGATCAGGGTCTAAATCAGCTGGACGGATATGAGAAGCTTGTATTCTTAAGGTATGGTCATCAATGTTATCGATATTTACTCCAAGGCTTTCAATAAGCTCCCTCATTGATTGGACATCACGGATTGCTGGGACATTGTAAAGTACAACAGGGTGTTCAGTTAATAGACAAGCAGCTAACATGGGAAGCGCAGCGTTTTTATTACCTGATGGTGTTACTTCTCCTGATAAGGGAAAACCGCCATGGATGATAAATTTTTCCATAAAATACTCCTATCGTTTTGATTTTTACGATAAAATTAGGTTCCTAAATTGCTATAATACCTCTAGGTGATATCAATGACAAGTAAATTCGTGAGACGGAAATGAATATTATTCTTATCGATTGGTTCTTTCCTGCCATACTTGGTTGGATATTAGCTGTCATATTAAATTATCTTTCTGATTGTTTGCCATATAAAAGAAAATTAGTACCTCCTTTTTGTCAAGCATGTGGTGCAATTTACTCAATCATTAATTATCTATTCTCTCCTAGGAAATGCGAGGTTTGTGGAACCTATCGAAGAAAACGTACTTGGTTATTTGAAATTATTTTTCCTTTTGTTAATATATGGCTTTGGAACAATTATCCTGAAGCCATCGGGTTGGTCTTAAGTACTCTTTTACTTTCTTATTTTTCAATAATTATCATCATTGATATTGAACATCACTTGATCTTACATATTACCAGTATTTTTGGTTTAATATTGGGGATCTTGATAGGGATTAAAATTCACAATGTTATACCAACGATAACCGGAGGTATCACAGGTTTTCTATTGATGCTTTTTCTATTTTTTTTTGGAAGATTATTTTCGAAAATATCTTCTAATATTAGAAAACAAGTGATCGATGCCGATGCTTTAGGTTTCGGTGATGTTATTTTAGGTGGAATTATTGGATTGATATTAGGTTACCCTGGTATTGTTATTGGACTCTTCTTAGCCATTCTCTTGGGGGGATTGGTAAGCTTGGTATATTTATTATTATTGATAATCATTAAAAAATATCACCCAAATTCTGCTCTACCTTATGGACCTTTCTTGGTCATTAGTGCTTTTTTATTATTGTTTTGTAAGGATTTTGTTAATAGTATTATTTGAAGGATTAAAAAAAACAAGCTCAAAATTCATTGAGCCTGTTTTATGCTAGCTGGCAATACAAAAAAAATTATGCAGCTACTGCTTCACTGTTTTTCTTAAACCAGGTTTTCCATTCTTTATTCTGCCATACAACCAATATTGGGGAGGCGACAAATATCGAAGAATAGGTACCGCTAAATAGACCAACAAGTAGAATTACTGCAAATTCACGTAATGTAACACCACCAAATAGAGCAAGTGCTAGGAGCATAAATTCGACGGTCATCAGCTGTGTATTGATCGAACGTTGTAAGGTTTGTACAATTGAGTGATTTACCAATACTTCGAACGGTAATCTTCGATAGATATTTGAATTCTCTCTGATACGATCGAATACTACAATTTTATCCTGCACAGAAAAACCGATTACAGTTAACAGGGCAGTTAAGAAAAGGGCGTCTATTTGCCATCCCCATAAATAACTACCAATGGCTGTAAGACTAAACACAATTGCGACATCATGTAGCATAGCGATGATAGCACATGTACCGAGACGAATGGAATTTGGAACTCCACGGAATGCGAAAGTCATATAGATTGCTACAATTAAAGCAGCGACACCGACAGCCAATGCAGCTCTTTGTGTCACTTCTCTACCAACAGTTGGTCCAACACTCTCGAATCTTAACAATGTGACTTTATCATTAAATTCTGTTTCTAGTGATCCAATGATCTGTGAACGGATTTCATCATCCAATACTTTTGTACGAATAACATAGCTACCTTCGCCTGTGGTTTGGACTTTTACATCCTCAATTCCCAATTGATTGTAGAATTCAATCATATCACCAGGTAGAGGGCTAGTAGTTTCAAATTTTACTTCTAATAGACTTCCACCCGTGAAATCTATTGCTAATGGAAGATTACCATTGACTATCATAATACCGAGAAGCGTCAATCCTGGTATGATGATCAGTAATGAGAGAGCAAAAAAATAGTAACGTTTTCCAATGATATCAATCATTTTTTTATCCTTAAATACCAAACCACTTTTCGTAGTTCTTTGATTTAAAAATTAGTATAAGAAGTTCCATTAATACTCGTGTTACGACAAGTGCGGTAAATACACTAACCATCACACCTAATGCGAGTGTCAATGAGAATCCTTTTACGATCGTAGCGCCAAATGTGCTACCAAACCAGAAGAGAATGCTACTTGTAATCAATGTAGCAATATTTGAATCTCTTATCGATGGCCAAGCTCTTGTCCATCCTAGATCAATCGCTTGTCTTAAGGTTTTCCCCGCTCGAAATTCTTCTTTCATACGTTCAAAGATCAGAATATTTGCATCAAGCGCGCTACCTGTGCTCAATAGAAAGCCAGCTATCCCGGCGAGTGTCATTGTGACAGGTATAAACCTAAAAATTGCGAAGGTTATCAGGGCGAATATAATAATAGCTAAATCAGCTAAAATACCGGGAAGTCGGTAGTATAGCGCCATAAACAGCATCACGATCGTGAAACCAATCATACCTGCTCGAAGGCTTTTGGTAAGTGAATCTTGACCAAGTGTCGGACCTACAGTTCGAATTTCTACAACCTTCAATGGAATTGGAAGTGATCCATAGCGAAGTTGTACAACAAGATCATTTGCTGATTCAGCAGTGAAATCACCAGATATCACCCCTTTGCCATCCGTAATGGCTGATTGAATTCTCGGCGCCGAAATGATTTGTTTATCAAGCACTATGGCTAAAATATCACCAACATGTTCTGATGTATAATCTCTGAATATTTTAGCTCCTTCGCTGGTTAATTCAAATCCGATTTGAAAAGTACCCATCTGAGGATTTGTATCAACAAAAACATTCTTTAGATCGGCACCAGTCATAACCGTATGAAAGGTTGGGCTGATAGCATTTGTTGCTGTTACGGAGTCGGTTGAGGTGATTGTACTTGTATCTGTAATTACTTCAGCTAGTCCGAAATCTGTTTTGATCGTTGCATTATTTTCAAGAGCCATGACTTCTGCATCCGATAAAGTTGAGAAATCAACAAATTCCAGCAAACCAGTTTGTTGAAGAGTTTCGAGAGCCCTTTCTGGATCAGTTTCTCCAGGAAGTTCAACTACAATTCTTCTATCTCCTGCTTGTTGAACAACTGCTTCACTAACACCTAAACCATTCACACGGTTTTCTACGATGTTCGTGGCAGCGCGCATTGATTCTGAAGCCACAACGGTCTCTGCAGAAACATCTGCTTCTAATAAAGCTTGAACTCCACCTACAAGATCAAGTCCTAACCGGGTTTCAAAATCCTTATTGAATCCGCCGATATGAATGCCTGGTGTGTTTGGCAAATCTATATAAACAGCAAATCCAATGATGATAACTATGAGTATCAATAATCGTTGAGAGCGTTTTGACATTAGGGTCGGTTCCTCCATATCAAACAAATACCAGCCAAAGGCTGGCGAAAGGTGATTATACACCTTATTCTATCTTCTGTCCAATTAACTGGGAATAAATTTTTTCGATTATCCGTATTTATATCCTTTCTCTTGCAAAAAATTTAATACCACCTCTAAAACTTGATCAATTGAAAGTTCATCGGTGTGAATATATAGATCAGCATGATTTCTGGCATGGGTTAGTCGTTCGGTCTGATTATGATATTCTTCGTAAGTCCAATTCAAGCTCTTCCTGATTTTTGATATTTCATAGGATACATCAAGATATATCAAGAAATCTGGATTGGAAAGACGTTTCCACATATTTTGTACATAGGAATGTTCCTGGGCTATATGTTTTACCACTAATCCATATGGAATGAGTCCATTTTTTAAGGTTGTTTTTCCAGATGCACATGGTCCGACTAGACCTATAGTAATCTTACTTATTTCCATGTAAGTAAGGGTAGACGTACATTCATCCTTCGGATTTCGTCGCCCGAAAATGGAAGAACACTTAATACAACAACGCTGATATCATCTGATGGTCTTTGTTGGTCTAATTGCAATGCATGTAATACAAGTTGATCAGCGATCTTTTCTGGATCCTTTGAACAACTTCCCAGTACAGTGGGGAGATAATCTTCAATTACCAATTTCTTACCGTAACGCTTGCCTGCGTGAACGATGCCATCTGAGAATACAATCGCAACTAATCCTTCTTCAAGTGGGACTTCATTTATCACAGGTCTAGTACCACGATAAATCCCAATGGGAAGGCTGGGTTCGTTGAGAGTTTGTATTTCATTATGGATGCATAGGATTGCTGGGGCGGGATTATTTCTTGTTAAAACAAGTGTCTTTGTTTGTTGATCTATGGATAAAATATTTAGCGTGGACGAGACCTTTCCTCCACGCTCGGTGAATAGATTATCAGACGCTGCACGGGCAGCAGCACCATCCCGAACGCCTTCTGCAAGTAAGGTAATTACTTTTCTAACAACAAAGGTGGAGATCCATTTGGCGCCATGTCCTGAACTTTGTCCATCCGCCAACACAACAGATACTCCTCCTATAGGTCTTTCGATTACTTCAACTGTATCCCCACTGTATGATGTGGCGTATTTTTTTGTTTTTGCTACTCCAATTTGGATTTCTAATTCCATAGACAATATTTTACTTGATGATTGCGCGTTGATCCGTCGTATTTTCGTGTATATCTTACCGAGTTATTTTTTTTGTAACCAGTTGACCACAACCAGCTTGAATATCAGAACCACGATCGAGACGAAATGTACAGGGGATACCAAATTTTTCTAACTCTTGTTTGAAAGAATTTGCTTTATTGATTGTTGAAGGTGATTTATCGGATCCTTTTGTAGGATTCAGCAGGATAATATTTACATGACAAAGCATCGAACCATCAAATTTAAACATCTGTAATTGTCTGGCTAATTCTCTAGCCTGTTCAATTGAGTCATTGATGCCTTGAATTAATGCCCATTCGAAAGTAATTCGTCTATGACTCACTTTCGCATACTCTTTGCATGCTTCTAGAAGAACATTTACGGGATATTTTTTATTAATAGGCAATAATGTTGATCTTGTATTATTTTGGATTGAATGCAAAGAGATTGCAAGGTTGTATTGTTTTTTTAAATTCATAAACCTTTTTATACCCGGTAGAATTCCAACGGTTGAAATCGTAAACTTTCTTGATCCCATGTTAAAACCATCTGGATGCGATAGGTTATCAAGAGATTTGATCGTCTCATCAAAATTCAGGAAGGGTTCACCCATACCCATAATTACAATATTAGTTAATCTTTCATCAGTTTGATTTAATTGATCAGCATAATATATGACCTGTTCAGTAATTTGCCCATTTGAAAGGTTTTTCTTAAAACCCATTTGACCTGTAGCACAGAAAGTGCATCCCATCGCACAGCCAACTTGTGTTGAAATACATAAAGTTCGGCGTTTCTTATAGCGCATTAAGACAACCTCAATGGCATTATGATTATCCAAATGGAATAAAGTCTTGCGTGTAAATTTATCCTTGGATTCTAGATGATCACCTGGGTTTAAAGAACGGAATCTAAAGTTATCACTTAATCGATCACGCAGAGATTTCGGTAAATTAGTAAATTCAGATGCATTTTTCCAATAATTTTTATATAAACCTATCCATATTTGTTTTGCACGATATGAAGGTTCTCCCCAACTATGGAGGATTTGTGATAATTCTTCAAGAGATAGGTCTAATATTAATCTCTTTTCAACATGCTTATTATTCAAGTTCATTGATTAAACTACTCAAGTCTTCAGAAATAAAGTTGGGCATAGGTTTCCAATCCAGCGCTAATTCTCGGTTTGTTACACCTGATAAAACTAATCCAGTTAGACAACCGATATCTTGAGCACCTGCAATATCAGTTTCTAGACGGTCTCCTATTACTAACGTATGTTTAGGTTCAGTGTTAAGTCTCTCGAGAGCGAAAGTATACATATAAGGTGAAGGTTTGCCTATAATCTTTGGAGTTGTACCGCTAGCTACAGATAACGCTGCTAATATTGAACCTGCTCCAGGAATTAAACCCTCTGGCATTGGAAAGGTTACATCAGGATTTGTCCCAATAAAAACCGAACCTTTTCGGATGAATAGTGTCGCCTTACGCAGTTTATCATAAGTGAGTTCTCGATCTAATCCAACTACCACAGCAACAGGATTGTTTTCTGAATGATAGAATCCATATTCACGTAGCATACTTTGTATTCCATTCTCACCAATGATGAAAACTGGTCCTCCTTGAGCATATTTTCTCTTAAGATATTGGGCAGTGGCTTGAGAAGAGTTGATAATTTGCCAGGCTTCAAGGATTACATTGAATTTGGATAGTTTTTCCTGGTATTGTTCCACTGATAGCATGGCATTGTTGGTTGCTAGAATAAAACTATAATTTAGTTTTCGGATGCTGTCGAAAATCTTAGCTAAATTACCGATCGGTTGTTCACCTTTCCAAAGAACGCCATCCATGTCGATGATGAGTGATTGAATGTCTTTCTTAATCTGATTCGATTCTATGGCTATATGCTGCATTAATTACTCCAAGAAATGATACTTTTGTTCGTGAATTATAATGCTATACATTAGAATATAATTCTAAAAATCAAAGGTAATAAAAAAATCCTGAAAGGATTTTACCCATTTCAGGAAATTTCAAGATTTGAGATTTTCGCTAGAAAGATTAGGATTTTTCTGGTCTTAGAGCTTGTTTCATTTCTGGGATTTCCATAACATGATCAACAAGACCATATTTTACTGCACCACCTGCATCGAGATAGAAATCTCGGTTGGTATCTTCCTCGATAGTCTTTATCGGTTTACCCGTATGATTAGAAAGGATTTGATTTAAGTGATCTTTAAGTCTGAGAATTTCCTTTGCTTGGATCTCAATATCAGAGGCTTGTCCTTGGGCTCCTCCTAACGGTTGATGCATATGGATAGTGGCGTTAGGTAGAGCATATCTTTGATCCTTCGAACCAGCAGTGAGTAGAACCGTTCCAAAAGAAGCAGTCATTCCAATAGCAAGTGTACTGATTGGATTTGGAATCATCTGCATGGTGTCGTAAATAGCCATGCCGGCATATACTTGACCACCTGGGGAATTGATATACATCTGAATGGGTGATTCAGGGTCTTCACTACTAAGGTAAAGTAATTGTGCAACAATTAGATTCGCGATTTGGTCGTTTATGGGTGAACCTAAGAATACGATCCGGTTCTTTAATAATAGGGAATAAATATCATATGCTCGCTCACCACGACCTGTGGTCTCTATCACCATTGGAATAAGAGACTTGGGATTTAACATTAGTTGTCTCTCCTGTTATTTATTAGTTTGTGTTTTTTATTGATTTGACTCAATTGTTTCATTGTTAAATTTTTAATTCACTGATTTTGGTTAATCTTTTGTAATCAAATCTTGATCATCGTTTTTGTTAGATCCTTCGATGATCTCAGTAGTTGATGGGCTTTCATCGTTCTCTTCGGAAACAGTTTCGTCAATTGTCTCTGATTGGATCCCTTTTGCGCTGTTTCTAAAAAATTCCATTGCATCATTGGCAAGCATATCAGCCATGAATTTCGTTGATATATTTTGTTTTAACCCACCATGGTTAATCTTGCGTGATTCATTTTTGGAAAGTGAATTCGTGAAATAATCATAGGTTATTGAAGTCTGTTGGTCGAGTACTTTTTCATCGACTTCTAAACCTTCTGCTTTTGCTAATTCATAGAGAAATAGGGATTTTTTTAATTGAAATTCTGCATCGGGGGTGATTTCTTTCCTAAATGCGTCTTTGTCAAGGTTTCGTGTTTTTAAATATAGATCAAAATCTAAGTTTTTATTATTTAGATGATATTCATAATTTGAGATAATTTTATCGATCTCTTCTTCAAGCATTTGTGGGGGATAATTAAATTCGGATTGAGAGATCGCTTCTTCGATGATTTCTCGATCATATTCCTGATCATATTTTTGTTTAGATTGTGTTTCACTGTTTACACGAATTCTTTCTCGTAAAGCATCATAATCTTCAAAATCGCCAAGTGTCGAGAGAAATTCCTGATCTAATTCTGGAAGTGTTTTCTTTTTAATATTCTCAATAATAATGGTGAATTTAATATGCTTACCACTGTATTTATCATCGACTTTATCTTCGGGGTAATCAAACTCAAAAACAAGTTCATCACCGGCTTCTGAACCAATTAATTTCTCAGAAAAACCTGGAAATGGATATTCAATTTGATCTAGGTCGTTTCCTTCATTTTTATCTTCTGTTATCGATTGTACTAAAATTTGTGTTGTTTTTTCGTCGATTTTTATGTAGATAGATTCACCATTATCATTTTCCTGCAATTCTTCTGCTAGTATCTTCGCAGTAACGATGTTTCCTAATTCTACAGGTCGATCAACAGGTTCAACGATAGCATGTTCCTCCTGTAAATTTGTGATGACAACATCGATATCTTCATCGCTGATTTGAGGAGGTTGATATTCATTTCTAATTGATTTATAATCACCAAGTGTTACTTCAACGTCTAAGGGGATGAGAAATTCAAGAGCGACTGGATCAAGGCTTAATATATTTTCCAGTTGCCCCATGCCATATGGTTTAATATCTGCTTCTTTAATGATATCTGGGTAAACTTCTTTGATAAGTATTTCCATCGCTTCGTCCATGATGGCTGGTTCACCGACTTGTCGAGCAATAACCGAATAGGGAGCTTTACCTGGACGAAATCCTGGTATTTTTATCGAACGAGCAATTTTTTTAGCTGCCCGATGTTTCATTTCATC
Source organism: uncultured Anaerolineaceae bacterium (assembly GCA_964547225.1). GTDB lineage: Bacteria > Chloroflexota > Anaerolineae > Anaerolineales > UBA4823 > CAZJMV01. The sequence goes on from CAZJMV010000113.1 coordinate 99,359, forward strand.
CATTTTTTCTTCTTCAATTTCAACTGTCAGTTTTGCTTGATGGTCATCAAGTAGTTGTTTATCGATTTTCAAGATGGTTACCTTTTCTAATATAAATTTTTGAGGATGATTTGAGATCGAATTATAACATGTGAAAAATTCTGTTATGTAAGATTATTATATGAAATCATAAATCGCTTACAAATAAAAATGCCTGTTAAGAAAACGGGCATCTTAATATCAAGTGGGGAAGGAGGGACTTGAACCCTCACGCCTTACGGCACGTGATCCTAAGTCACGCCTGTCTGCCAATTCCAGCACTTCCCCGAGGAATTTAAAATTCTTGCGCAAATTATACGTCATAGTGGCTTACTCGTCAATAAATCAGATATAATCTTGCACTGAAAAATATTGATCAGTTAGGAGAAATTGATTTGGGAAGAGTTATTAATACAGAAAATATTGGGAAACAAAGAAAACAAATCACTCGTAGTATTGTGTTAGCGATTCGTGAACTAATGATACAAACCGGAATCACAGACGAAGTAAAAGACCTCTCAGCGTATATAGTGATTGGATTGGAGACAATTGCAGACTCAATCGATGCGACGGTTGAACCTTGGGAGAAAAGGGGCTATTGGTTGAAAGCAGACAAGTTCCGTTTACAATGGGAGTGGACACGCAAAATTTCTCAAAATATGAGTGTAGCAATTCTTTCGGATAATTGGGCAGATGTGGCGATCAATGTTGCTAATTTGACTGAAAAATTGAATGATATTGATTTACCTAAAAGGCATAATTTGGGAACGCCTTGGAAAGGAGCTTATAAAGAATTTCACAAAAGGAATTTAAAATAATTTTTGTTGATAGATAGGACGTTTCCCGTTTAGCATAATATAGGGAAGTGGCTTTGTAGTTTTGATCCCAATTTTGTATAAATCTTGAATTGATTGAAATCTGATTGTCCTTCGATGTATTAGAATCGATTGAACCGCTTTTTGACCGATTCCAGGAACACGTAATAATTCTTCTTTTTGTGCGGTGTTTATTTCAATTGGATTATTTTGAAGATGGGAATTAGCCCAATACATCTTAGGATCTAACTCTGTATCTAAATTCCCTTTATTATCAAAATGCAGGTCTGTTATATCGAAACCATAATCTCTGATTAAGAATGAAGCTTGATATAAGCGATATTTCCGAGATCTTGGTACAGGTGGATGGTTTTCAAAAGGTGTATCTGGTATTGGAGTAAAAATGGAGAAATAGGCGCGACTGATCTTAAAGTCAGTGTGTAATTGTGCTGTTGTTTTTAGAACATCGATGTCGGAATCTTTAACTGCACCGACGACAAATTGCGTTACTAAAGATGGTTGCTTTTTGTTCCTGTAATTGGTTATTGGTCTTTCATTCCTAATCTGATTTACCCATTGTAGTGGGGGAATTAGCTCATTGCTGAAACTCTTTTCTGGTGCGAGGAGTCTTAGATAATTCGCATTTGGTGCTTCTAGATTTATGGATACTCTATCAGCTAGTTCCATGATACGCTCAACTTGTGCTTTTTCACAACCGGGAAGTATCTTGAGGTGAAGATAACCTCTAAATTGATATTTATTTCTTAGTAAATCTGCACAATCGATCAATCTGTCCATTGATCTAATTCCTCCACCAGCGATACCAGAGCTAAGAAACAATCCTTTTACCACTCCAGAACGATGAAGAGCAATAAATGTTTTTGCCATTTCTTCTGATGTCAGTGTGGTTCTGTGATAGTTGCGATTGGAGTGAAAAGGGCAGTAATTACAATTCTTTTCGCATACCGAAGTAATCATGGTTTTTAGAAGGCTGATCTGTTTTCCATTAGGCAGTTGCGCATTTGTGATCGAGACCGCGTTCATTTGTTTCTGATCTAATTTTGTATTTAGATCTCCTGATGGTTCTAAATCCATGAAACCAGATAATAGTGACAATGAATGCATTTGATGATCCATAGATATATAAATTATAGAACAATTGTTTTATTTAGTCAATAGATATATGACTTTTTTTCTATCGCATATTGAATCAAGAAAAATTTTGACAATGCTTAATCGCAGTAGGGGATTGATTTTTGTAATTAATATTATCGCGCGTTATTATCTTTTAAATCGAATTGTGGGTAATAAAAAAACTATTTGTTATTTGAATGGCTGTAGAGACTATTGACAGGTAAGGAGTTAGGGTATAAAATAATTTATGCTTTCGATAAGTATCATTATCGCAAGCATGGAAACTACCATGATAAGCATATCTCAAGCTATTAAAGAATATTTGGAAAGCGTCAAATTAGCTCGCAGTCAAAATACAGCAAGGAGCTATCGCATTGCAATGAATGCATTTTCTACTGTATTAGCAGAAAATGGTTATCCATTAGAAACTGATGCAATCCATGATCTTACTGAAGATGCAGTAACTTGGTTCGCTAATTTTCTAAAAAATTATTCGCCTGCCACAGAACAATTATATCTGACTGCTGTGTCTGGTTTTTATGAGTATTTAGCGGCTGAAAAATTGGCTGACCCTAATTTACCACGCGTTCGTCTGTTATTGCGAAAACGTGCTCGTAAACCCGGTCAGCGGTTACCTCAATTCCCTAGAGAAAAAATTGAAGAAGTGATTGAATACGCAATAAAACTTGATACTTTTACTTGCGAAGATCAAAACGAGCATCTCAGATTTCTTAGAGATAAAGCTTTCATTCTAACTTTAGCGGATACAGGTCTAAGAGTACATGAAGCTGTTGAGTTACGAAGAGGGGATATCGATTGGAATGAAGGAAGAGCAATAGTGATTGGAAAGGGAAACCGTCAAGCAATTGTTCGGTTTTCTAATCGATCCTTGAAAGCATTGAGATCCTATCTGAATACCAGAAAAGAGCTAGACGGTAAAACAGGAAAGCCGTTAGCATCCTTGCCTGTTTTTGCGAGACATGATCGAGGCGCCGGAAAGAAAATTAAAAACATAACTACCACTACTGGTCGTAATATCATTTCACAGCGTGTTAAAGAAGGGATTGGTTCTCAAGTCGCGGAAGAGATCACTCCTCATTCTTTTCGTCATTACTTTGTCACTACAATACTACACGCAACTCAAGGAAATATTAAACTTGCCCAGGAACTTGCTAGGCATAAGAATATTGCTATTACGCAACGTTATGCTCACTTATCCGATGATGAATTAGATCGAGGTTATTGGGAAATTTTTGATCAGAATTAGAAATAACTAGAAGATATTCATTTATAATAGGATAATTGTCACTATGTCATTCGAATAGAAAAGACTATTATTTTTTAAAATTTTGTTATTCTTTGCTCGCAGTGTGAGTGGAAATTATCCAAAGAAGGTTTTAGGAATGGAAGATAAACCAGAATCAATGCAAGAAAATCAATTATCAGAAGACCCGCGCATTGTAGAATTACGAAAGATGCGCATGAAGACATTTCAAGGTGGTGGTGAAAAAAGGATTGATGTTCAACATCAGAAAGGTAAACTTACAGCCAGAGAGCGCCTAGATATATTATTGGATTTTGGAACATTCAATGAATTAGAACCTTATATCACCCATCCTGGTGATGAGATGGGTATTGCATCTGAAAAGTACCTTGGAGACGGTGTAGTAACCGGATATGGACAGATCGAAGGACGAACGGTATACGTTTATGCTCAAGACTTCACGATTTATGGTGGTACGCTAAGCGAGATGCAAGCGCATAAAATTTGCCATGTCATGGACTTAGCGATACGTAATGGTGTCCCGATTATTGGTTTGATCGACTCTGGTGGCGCCAGGATTCAAGAAGGAGTAAAAAGTTTAGGTGGATATGCAGAGATATTTAGACGCAATGCTCAATACTCGGGAGTAATCCCTCAAATCAGTGTTATGTTAGGTCCATGTGCTGGTGGTGCAGCCTATTCACCTGCTTTGACGGATATTATCATTATGGTTAAAGACCATTCCTTCATGTTTTTAACCGGACCTGCGGTTATCCAAGGAATCACAGGAGAGACTATTGATGCTGAAACCTTGGGTGGCGCTCATGTTCATTCAGCTCTTTCAGGTACAGCTCATTTGGTTTCTGATACTGAACAAGAAGCATTAAAAATCACTAGAAAGATATTAAGTTATTTTCCTTCAAATAACGTAGAAAATCCTCCCTATATATCACCAGATGATGATCCGCTTCGTATGGACCCGGAATTGAACACGATTGTACCCATAGAACCATATAATCCTTATAGTATGCATGAAGTGATTAGCCATGTTGTGGATGTCGATTCATTCGTTGAAATTCTTCCTGATTGGGCATGTAATGCTATTGTTGGATTAGCTCGCATGGGTGGTCATAGTGTAGGTATCATAGCTCAGGAACCAAGTGTCATGGCTGGTGTAATAGATATTAATGCAGCCGATAAAATAGCACGATTTGTTCGTATGTGTGATTGTTTCAATATACCTTTGGTGACATTTGTTGATTCCCCCGGATTCTTACCTGGAAAGCTGCAAGAACATAATGGGATCATCCGTCATGGAGCAAAAGTTCTCTATGCATTTTCCGAAGCTACTGTGCCAAAGATTACAGTAGTGACACGAAAAGCATATGGTGGTGCATACGTGGTCATGAGTAGTAAATATCTCGGAACAGATGTTACCTATGCCTGGCCAAGTGCTGAAATTGCTGTGATGGGAGCAGAGGGAGCAGTAGATATTTTATATAAGCGTCAAATTGAATCTGCTGAAAATTCGGAGGAAGAACGAGAAAAACTTATTTCGGAATATCGAGAAAAGTTTAACAATCCATATTTTGCAGCTCGAGCAGGTTATGTAGACGATATTATTGAACCGCGGGAAACAAGACCAAAAATCATTGCTTCTTTGGCAGCTCTACGAGATAAATATACATCCGCCCCACCCAGAAAACATGGAAATATCCCGGTATAAAGGTGGATTATTATTATGGAAACGATCAGCATTGCACTTTGGATAACTTTAATGGGTATGGGATTGGTTTTTTTTGCTATCATATTGTTATGGGGTGTTATGGCAATCCTTGTAAAGATAACCTCAAGCGAAGAGTCAGATATATTTGATATTGAAGAGACTCTTGAAAGTGAAGACTTGAATAGGAAAAGAGCAGCTATTGCTGCTGTTGTAATTGCTTTAGCTAGACAAGAAAGTTATATTGAGCCGCATGAATTTCCTCTACCTCCTACAGCTATGGTTAGTCCTTGGCAATCGGTTATGCGAACAAAAATGCTCAATAAGAGAGGACAGGTTCGATGAAATACACAGTAAGGATAGATGATCGATTTTATAACGTAAGAATTGATGATTTACAAAGCTCTCCGATCATTGCGAATGTAGATGGTGTCGAAATTGAAGTGTGGACAGAAGATGCTCCAGTTGCGGGGCGAAAAACGATCAAACACCTTGATAAAAAAGTAAATGAAACTTCAACGATAAAACAACCTATAATGCAACAAAATGGAGGTAAACGCATAACTGCCCCAATTCCTGGAGTTGTAGTGTCTATTCTAGTTAAAAAAGAAGATCAGGTAGAGATAGGTCAAGAATTATGCATCATCGAGGCAATGAAAATGCGAAATGCCATTCGTTCACCCAGGTCTGGAAAAATTAAAGATGTGCATGTTCTACCAGGACAAACTGTCAACCATAATGACGGTCTAATAGAATTCTACGAGTGAGGTTTTGATGGAATTATCCTTACTATTCGAAGAATTGACCAAAGGATTATTAAATTTTTCATGGGGGAATGCACTTATGATCGTAATTGGTGGTGTCCTAATTGCTCTAGCCATCTTAAAAGAATATGAACCTGTTTTGTTATTACCGATTGGATTTGGTTGTATCTTGGCGAATATTCCTCTCACAGGAATGACAGATGGTTCGGGATTATTTGGAGTCCTCTATCGCGCAGGTATAAGTACAGAGTTATTTCCACTACTGATATTTATTGGTGTTGGCGCGATGATCGATTTTAGTCCTTTATTGTCTCAACCTCAGTTGGTGCTTTTGGGAGCTGCTGGTCAGTTCGGAATATTTGGTACCCTAATTTTAGCAGTTCTAATCGGATTTCCGCTCAACCAAGCTGCTTCGATAGGAGTGATTGGTGCGATTGATGGTCCGACATCGATTTTTGTCGCCAGTAAGTTGGCTCCTGAATTGATGGCACCCATTGCAGTTGCTGCTTATTCCTATATGAGTCTTGTTCCAATTATTCAACCACCGATCATGCGGTTGATGACTACTAAAGCCGAACGAAGGATACGAATGGATTATGCACCTCGCCCTGTTTCAAGACGCGCTAGAATCCTATTCCCGATAGTTGTGACTCTCGTTGTCGGTATTCTGGTTCCAGATGCAACCCCATTGATCAGTATGTTGATGCTTGGTAATTTACTCCGAGAAAGTGGTGTGGTTGATAGACTGAATAAAGCTGCGCAGAATGAAATTGCTAATATTGCTACCTTATTTCTGGGGACAACTATTGGATCGACAATGTCAGCGGAAAGCTTTCTCAATATTACTACGATGAGTATACTTTTGCTTGGATTGATCGCTTTTGCACTGGATACTGTTGCAGGACTATTTTTCGGCAAAATTATGGCATTTGTAAGCAAAGGAAAGATTAATCCCCTTCTGGGAGCAGCTGGGATCAGTGCCTTTCCTATGGCAGGACGCTTGGTATCTCAATTAGCACAAGACGAAGATTTTGATAATTATCTATTGATGCATGCAATGGGAGCAAATACAGCCGGACAACTGGGAAGTGTTATGGCTGGAGGTGTGTTATTAGCAATTGTATCTGGTGTGATTGGATGAACTTTGTTCCCCTGTCTAATAATATTAGGAGCAATCTACTTTATTTAGTGTCAGGTGGCTGATATTAATACTACACGCAAAAAAGGAACTTTTTTTTATAAATTTTTATTAAACAATATCTATTGACGCTTAACTTCTTAAGAGATAGACTCAATTGAAAGCTATGATCCGTAATGTTACTTTACAAAAATTTTGGTTGTAAAAGTATAGTTGAGGAGATAAATTTATTTCATGAACATTAGTCGCTTAGCGAGATCTGTTGCTACATCCCCTACCCTAGCCTTGAATGAAGAAGCACGGCTATTAAAAATGAAGGGGGAACCCGTTCTAAATTTGGGGATTGGGGAACCAAAGAATAAAACACCAATTACTGCGATATTAAGTTCAGCTTCAAAAATTAGTGGTGGGGATGTCAAATATACACCTCCTGATGGAACACTTTCCTTAAAACAAGCGATCATTCGTTATACGGAGGAAAATTATGATCGTATCGTTGCTCCGGAAAATATTATCATTTCATCAGGCGCTAAACAATCGCTCTTTAACATCCTTTTTAGTATCATCAACCCTCAAGATGAGGTAATTATTATCGCGCCTTATTGGGTAAGCTATCCCGAAATGATCAAAATGGTTTATGGAATACCTGTGATCGTGAAGCCAGAAGATGGTTCTTTTACTCCAAGAATATCGGAGATTGAACAGGCTGTTAGCTCTTATACAAAAGCGATCATCATCAATTCACCAAATAACCCATCGGGTGCTGTATATCCATCCCAATTAATAGGTGAAATCGTTGAACTTTGCGAGCGAAAAAATTTCTATCTGATAATGGATGATATTTATCATAAGCTTGTTTTTGATGATACAAAAGCTATTCCAGCTTACCAATTTAGTAATAAGGATATTGAATCTACTCCGATCATTGTAGTCAATGGTGTCTCGAAACTTTATGGAATGACTGGGTTTAGAATTGGCTGGGTTGTCGCAAATCGGAAACTAGTAGAAGTGATGAATAATGTTCAGAGTCAAATGACTTCTTGTGCATCCGTTGTTTTACAAGCTGCAGCAGAAGGCGCTTTATTGGGCATGCAAAGTATAGTAGAAAACTTGCGACTAAAATTTCAAAATAATCGTGATATTATCCTTCAAGAGTTGAGGTCATTTAATGACATAAAAGTCAATAAACCTGATGGAACCTTCTATATCTTACCGGATTTCAGAGCTTACTCAGCTGATTCAACGGAACTAGCTAAGTTTCTACTGAGAAGAGCCCTCGTTGTAACTGTGCCGGGAAAAGAATTTGGAATGGAAGGATATATCCGATTATCTTATGCAGGTGGTATAAAGGAAATCAAGGAAGCAGTCGAACGCATTAAGTGGGCATTGGATCCTCAGTCACCCAATGAAATTTATATCGGAGATAGAAAAATAATTAGGGACTGGCTATGAATAATATTCTAAATATTAAAACCCCTGCTGAAGATATAGCAGATGTTCTTAAAAGCGATTATGGGATTGAGAATCACGGTCTTTCAAATCTAAGAAAAGTATATTGGAATCTTCCAATGGAAGCTTTATATGAAGAGGCAATATTTAGAAAAGAAGGCAGTATTACTTTTCAAGGATCATTTATCGTGAATACAGGAAAACATACTGCCCGCGCCGCTTCTGATAAAGTCATAGTTTTTGAAAGCAGTACAAAAGACCATATTTGGTGGGGAGAATATAATATACCATATAGCACAGAAAAATTTGATGAATTGCTGAGCCGAGTACAAGGTTATCTTCAAGGCAAAGATATTTTTATCCAAGATTGTTATGCTGGTGCAGATCCTGAATACCATCTCCCGATTCGCAGTATAACTGAATTGGCTTGGCATAGCATGTTTTCTCGGAATATGTTTATCCTTCCTGGTTCACAGGATGAATATCGTCGTCATGTACCAGATTTCACCGTCATAACTATACCGGAATTTAAAGCATTCCCACAAATTGATGGAACTTCGAAAAGTACAATTATTGCGATCAATTTTGATCAAAGGTTGTGCATAATTGGTAATACCGGTTATGGTGGTGAAATCAAAAAATCCATATTCACAATAATGAATTACCTATTGCCATTACAAGGCGTAATGACTATGCATTGTTCTGCCAATATGGATGAGAAAGGTGATGTTGCGCTCTTCTTTGGATTATCAGGTACAGGGAAAACTACCTTATCCGCTGATCCATCTCGAGGTTTGATTGGAGATGATGAGCATGGATGGAGTGATGAAGGAGTTTTTAATTTTGAAGGTGGCTGTTATGCAAAGGTGATTGCCCTTTCTTCCTCAGCAGAACCCCAAATCTATGCTTGTACAAGAAAATTCGGTACTATTCTGGAGAACGTTGTTTTTGATCCAATAACAAGGCTGATCGATTTGGATGATGATGAATATACAGAAAATACAAGAGCATCCTACCCAATTGAATTTATCGACAATGCAATCCCGGAAAAAATCGGTGGGCATCCCAAAAATATAATCTTTCTGACATGTGATGCTTCAGGAGTGATGCCTCCAATAGCTAAGCTATCTCCAGATCAAGCGCTATATCATTTTATCTCTGGCTATACTTCAAAAGTTGGTGGAACCGAAATTGGACTTGGAGAAGAGCCAGAAATTACTTTCAGCACCTGTTTCGGTGGACCATTTATGGTTCACAAACCATCCTATTATGCGGATTTATTAAAACGAAAAATCCTGCGCTATGATGTAAATACTTGGTTAATTAACACTGGTTGGGTAGGAGGATCATATGGGATTGGTAAGCGAATTAGCATTCATTATACACGGGCTTTGCTGGATGCAGCCTTGAGTGGAGATCTGGAGAATGTGGAATTTGATATTGATCCCATCTTTGGGTTTAGAGTTCCAAGGGAATGTCCAAATGTCCCATCTAAAGTACTAGACCCTTCTTCTTCGTGGGCTGATAAAGGTGAATATATGAAGAAGTATCGTTCTTTAGCCGCTCGATTTATCGACAATTTCAAGAAGTTTGCTGATGATTGTTCTAAAGAAGTAATTAATTCTGGTCCAAAAATCTAGGGGACATATGATTTGGAATGTATCTGAAATTGCTGAAGTCAGCTTATAGTTAATGAGCTAGCTCTTTTAGGTTCATAAAATTTTTTTCATGACTAATTTACTTTTACGCGAAAAAGGCGCTTTTGACAATCCTGTTGTCTTATTTTTTGATGTAATTTGTAAAGCGGTGAAAAAAGCGATTCGGCAATCTACCGATGATTTTCACTCCTCTTTTCGTATGATCCAATTTATCTACTTGCCCAAATTCATGAAATAACGAAATTAAATCTCCTTTTTGATATGGTATTTCAACGGTTATTGTTTTCATGGACTCAAATAGTTGTATACTTACGAGTGATAACAAGTCGTTGATCCCTATATTATTTAAAGCGGATACGGCAACAGAATTTGGAAAATTCCTCAGAATTTTTTGAGCCTCAGAAGGTTTTTCAAGTTTGTCAATTTTATTTAAAACGGTGATAATCGGATTTTGATCAGCTTCAAGTTCTAATAAAGTCAAATGGACAGCTTCGGCTTGCGCTTGTGCGTTTGGATGTGTAACGTCGATAACATGGAGTAGGAGGTCAGCATCAGCGATTTCTTCAAGAGTAGCTCTAAAAGCAGCAATCAATTGTGTTGGTAATTTCTGAATAAAGCCAACTGTGTCTGTGAATAGAGCTAGATTTCCACCGGGTAATTCTACCCTTCGGGTTGTTGGATCTAGTGTAGCGAACAATTGGTCAGCCACATAAACATCAGCATCTGAGATTTGATTTAGTAATGTAGATTTACCGGCATTGGTATAGCCCACTAGTGTCACTACAGGTACACGTGAACGTTTTCTTCGTTGACGATATTGTTGGCGATGTGTTCTAACTTTTTCAAGTTGTTCCTTGAGGTGAGAAATCTTGCGCCATATAATACGTCGGTCAACCTCTAATTGTGTTTCTCCAGGGCCACGTAAGCCTACACCACCAACACTTCCAGCGCGCCCACCTCCCCCGCCAGCTTGTCTCGCCAGATGTGTCCAGGCACGTGTTAATCGGGGTAATCGGTACTCGTATTGTGCAAGTTCTACTTGTAAGGAACCTTCTCTTGTGTTTGCATGTTGTGCGAAAATATCTAAAATTAGCGCTGTGCGATCTAGAATTCTCACATTATTCGAAAAGATAGTTTCTAGCTCACGTAGATGTCTAGGAGATAATTCGTCATCAAATAATAGGATATCTGCTTGGACTTCTTCAATTAAATATTTTATCTCTTCAACTTTTCCTGAACCAATATATGTCTTCGGATTTGGGTGGTCTAGTTTTTGAGTGGACTGACCAACAACATTTAGTCCAGCAGTTTCAGCCAGTAACTCTAGCTCATCAAGAGAGTCTGAAACAGATAGTAAGTTATCTTGTCTGTAAAAATCCACACCTATGATAAACGCTCGTTCTCTAGGTTGTGTTGTAGGTTCTGGTATTTTATATCGCATACTTATGTATTGTGTTATTTAATCCTTCTTTCCATTTGAATAAAAATTATATCTTTTTATTCCGTTTTTAGTCGATTATTAACCATTTGATCAATGTATTTCCAACAATCTCTAGACTTTGAGGACTTACCTTGTCGGTTGTATCTTCAATTGTATGCCAATATTTATAATCAAAATCGATGATATCCACAACTTCTACACCAACATCCTTAAAAGGAATATGATCATCTAGAATTCTATATTTTGTGTATGGAATGAAGTATTGTGAATATCCCAGATCATGAGCAACTTCCCATATTTCTTGAGAGAGCTCTGGATCTGAATTCTTTTCCATGTAAATATTTAAATCTTTATCTCCAACCATATCTACGATAATGGTTGTATCAGGAAACTCATCTAGTTCGTTGACAAAAACTTGTGATCCGAGAATCCAATCCCATCCTTCAATATTGCCATTGTCTTCTGCATCAAAAAAAACAAGCCAAATCTGTTTGTATTTGATTTTATCAATATATTCAGGAAGAACTCTAGAGAGCTCTAATAATACTGCTACACCGGAAGCCCCATCATTAGCGCCTGGGACAGGTAATTGTCGATTTTCGAAGTCAGGATCTCGATCTGCAAAAATTCTAGAATCATAATGGGCGCCTAAAATGATCCATGGATATCCGGTACCTATGCTTCCTATGATATTTTTGACTTTTTTATTGTGGATGGTTGAAGTGGATATAGTAGTTGACCATTGATGATCGGATAGGACATTTTCGATATACTCAATTGTATAATCATGTGCCAAGCTACCAGGTATACGAGATCCATGTTTCATTTGGTTTTGGATGTGGTCAAACGCAAGCGATGGAGAAAAGTGATTATCGATCTCATTGGTTTTTAAGGAACATGAAGATAAAGTAATTATTGTAATTACACAAATCAGTACACGTATTGTTGTTTGCATCACATCATTATTTATTCGATTTTCATATTTTTTGTTCATTTTTCTCCATTTTGCTAAATAATCCGATTTTATAGTTGCACTAGAGATATGTGAATTATTTTTGGAATACGATAAAACAGTAGTATAATCGTACCTTGGCAATTGTTAAATACGAGATATCTATTGTAGCACCGTAAATGCAAATATTTTTTATGGAGTAAAAGAAATGAATTTTGGGCCAACTGAATTGATCATCATTTTGGTAATTGTGATAATTCTATTTGGGGTCGGTAGAATAAGCAAGATAGCTGGTGAACTTGGTAGTGGAATTCGCGCTTTTAAAGATGGCATTAAGAGCGATGAAGAGCAAGATAAAACAGACGACCAAAAAACAGAAGAAACGAAATCAGAGTAAGCAAAAACATATTATTTCTATTATTATCAATAACATGGTCCGTTGAGTATATGATATACTCGAAAACTTCTGATTGATATTATCCCATTTATTAAAAAATGTGGTGTTATGAAACTATCATCAATCAAATAATATTCTAATGGAATTTGGACCAAATAATGTGGAGATAAACATGAAGCGTTACCTTTTTGTACTATCTGTTTTATTATCCTTGTTCATCGCGTTAACCGTTATTACAAATCTTGGTTTAGCGCAACAGAATCAAGTGCGAGCTGTACTATTTTATTCTCAATCATGTGGTCATTGTCATATGGTGATCACAGAAGTCTTACCTCCTCTTACCGAAAAATATGGTGAAAGTTTGTTTATTGTTGGTGTTGATGTTGGGCATGAAGTTGGAAATGAATTATACATGTCAACGGTAGAACATTTTCAGATTCCCGATAATCGCCTTGGAGTTCCTACGTTAATCATAGGAGAAACAGTTTTAGTCGGTTCATTGGAAATTCCAGAAAAACTACCTGGCTTGATTGAAGAGGGTTTAGAAGCGGGTGGAGTTGATTGGCCTGAAATTCCTGGTTTTCAAGAAGTCATGGCTCATCAAACTGGTGAAGCAACCGAAGCTTCAAACACAAGCACACAAAATCCAAATACTAGCGCAGAGTCACCTACTGTGACATCATCAGATAAACCTACATTCATCAACCGTTTTAATCAAGATCCTGTAGGTAATTCGTTTTCGATCGTTGTTTTATTCGGAATGGTATTGAGTGTTATCGGTGTTGCTTATACCTCGATCAAAGGTGGAAAATCTGAAATACTCAATTGGTCAAAATGGATCATCCCACTAGTTTCTATAATTGGTCTTTTTGTTGCATCCTATTTATCTTATGTTGAAGTAACACAATCAACCGCTGTTTGTGGACCAGTTGGTGACTGTAACACTGTACAAGAAAGCCCATATGCTAAATTATTTGGGATTTTTCCCATTGGGGTTTTGGGAGTAATCGGTTATATTGCTATTAATATTGCATGGATATTGCAATATTATGGTCCACAGTCATTAAGGAAAGTTTGCACGCTTGGCGTTTGGGCTATGGCATGGTTTGGTGTTTTGTTTTCAATTTACCTAACCTTTTTAGAACCTTTTGTAATTGGCGCGACATGTGCTTGGTGTCTAGCTTCAGCGATCATCATGACAATCATCTTACTTGGAGCAACTGAACCAGCGAAGATAGCCTTAGAAATGAATGAGAGTGGTTTTGAAGCAAGTTACATCATTGCTGAATCTGAGTTTCTTGACTGAAAAAAATTATCATTATTATGCATGAATTACCTGTTACAGAAAGTGTTTTGGAAATTGCATTACGCCATGCTAAAAAAGCTGATGCATCAAATATAAAATTCATCAATATAAAAATTGGAGAATACTCGTCAATCATTGACGATTCTATTCAATTCTATTGGGATATCATATCTAAAGATACCATTGCTGAAGGTGCAATTCTGAATTTCAATCGTATCCCTGCGAAATTCCTTTGTCTTGAATGTGACAAGGAGTTCAAACCGGGTAAATCTGAATTCACTTGTCCTTATTGTAAGAGTAATAAAGTAAAATTGGTTCAAGGAAATGAATTCTCATTAGAATCAATTGATATTGAATAATCTTAGGAGATCAATCCAATGTGTCTTGGTGTTCCAGGTAAAATAATTGAAATATATGAGCAAAACGATATAAAAATGGGGAAAGTTGATTTTGGTGGTGTAATACGCGAAGTGTGTCTAGCCTATGTGCCAGAAGCGGAAATAGATGAGTATGTGCTTATCCATGTTGGATTTGCCTTGAATGTGATAAGCGAAGAAGAAGCTCAGGAAACATTAAGTCTCCTTCGAGAAATCGTATCCGCAAATGAATTATATCCGCCTGAATAAGGATCCTTTATCCCCTAATAGATCATTTTTTATACTTTATCCACAATAATCCATGCATTGTGACCGTTTCTAACAATTTCAGTAATTGCTTTGTGTCCATCGAAAAACCGTTCAATTGTCTCAGGTGACAGGAATCGACTGCGCATTAATGCTAATTTCTCTCCGATAGCAACTAACTTAACTGCAAATTCTTCGATGTCAGGTTCCTCAATGACTAACCTACCGCCAGTTTTTAAAACACGACACATTTCGCGGACAGTTTTTGCTTGGTCTTCAACATGGTGTAGTGCGTCCACCATAATTATGCGATCAAAATATTGATCAGGGAATGGTAAGTTTTCGGTGTAAGAACACACTGGTATCAAGCTATCTTTTTCAAAAGCTTGCATCAACATTTTCCGCGATTCGTCAGCTACAAATAATTTTCTTGCTAATCCAACAAATGCTTGTGTTACTCTCCCTGTTCCCCCACCTGCATCTAGCAAAATACCATCAACCGGCATTTTTGCAGCCTCAATAATCATCTCTGGATCGCGGAGTCTAATGAATTTTTCATAAAAAGGGGCAAGTATACTAAAATGATCTAAAATTGGCATAATTATTTGAATTACCTTTTATAAATTTGTGGTAAAAATATATCATTTTCTCTATCATAGTTGAGAAAATTGACTAAGATTGTATTACTGCTACAATCTGCGTATGTGCTAATTGAATACTCTGGTGATACAGGAATACCAATCATATTAATCAACTGAATATTCAAGGTATTATCAGAGGCTACCAATGAACTAGATAAGTATAATTCATAACCTCCCTTTCCAAGACCTGGCGTTCCACCAGTAATTGCATAAATCAGAATTGGTTCTCCGTCGAATTCACCTTCTAATTTCACAATGATATTTTCTACTGGTTCATATCCATCAAACACTTGTCCGACTATCCCTAACCAATTACAACCTTTATCTGGGTATAAGAAATTTCCGATTGCGATAGGAGTGCCAGCTTGAAATAAATATCTAGGATTACCTTCCTGAATGGTAGCTGAAACTAACAATAACGGAACTATAACTAAAAAAAGAGATATCTTTTCCTTAGTTTTCATGGCATGAAAAGCTTTTTTAATCTTCATCTAACCAAAGGTCAGGTTCTTCATCGTCTAAATCAACATCTTCGTATCCATCAAATTCTTCTTCTATATCCTCCCAATCATCATCGTCCAATTCAAGATCATCCATTCTTGAATATGTAGTACATCCTAGATCAGGGTCAATTTCAATTTTGCGACAACTACAATAACCATCATCTAGAAATACACAATCTACATAATGACAACGAACATGAGGCATAACTAAACCTCCTTCAATTTTTTGAGTATGATGGCTTTTTTCTTCAAGCCATATTATGAATTATTCTACACTACTTAACATAAAACTCATAGTGCATGAATCGTTGTTTATCCAGGTTTTACTCGTCTTGCTTCAAGCACATTTGGTAAATTTTCCAATCTATCTAACAATCGACTTAATTGAACAATATCTCTAACTTCCAGAACTAGGTCAAAGACAGCTACATTCTTTGAAGTTTCAGCTTTCACTTTGGGCATATTTACATTTTCATCAGCAATGAGTGTAGAGACATCTTTCATTAATCCATCCCGATCATATGCTTTAATCCTTACAGGAATGGGATAAGTTGTTTTCGGTTCCCCCCAACTTACAGAGATTAACCTTTCACGATCTTTTACCTGTAATATATTTGGGCAATCCTTACGATGTATTGTTGCGCCTCTTCCGCGTGTTATGTATCCAACAATTTCATCCCCAGGAACAGGATTACAACATTTCGCCATATTAGTTAGTAATCCTTTTAATCCCAATACGGATACCGAAGAGCTATCTACGGCTGTTTCTGGTTTGGTGATTATTGGTGCGAGATACTCTTTTTCTTCTTCCTTTTCTCCTAGCGTTAGATGACGCACAATTCTAGCGACGGGTAAATCTCCAGTTCCTATCGAAACATATAATTCTTCGACATTCTTTAGGTCATACTCATGCGATAGATGATCTAAATTTGTATCGATCATTCCCAAGCGCCTGAGTTCTTTATCCAACATGGTTTTCCCTTGAGACATATTTTTCTCGCGTGCTTGTCGCTTAAACCATTGTCTGATTTTACCTCTAGCTCTTTGTGTTTTAACCATCCCTAAATTGGGGTTTAACCAATCTAAACTCGGACCACCTCGTTTTGCAGCTAGAATTTCTACCTTATCACCTGTGATCAGTTTCTTGTCTAGGGAGATAAGTTTTCCATTTACTTTTGCGCCTCTACAGCGATGTCCCACATCCGTATGCACTTGATATGCGAAGTCAATTGGGGTTGAACCATTTGGTAAATCGATAATGTCTCCCCTTGGCGTAAAAACATATACACGATCCTCGAAAACGTCACTTTTCATACTATCGACGAATTCATGGGCATCTTCTACATCTTGTCTCCATTCCATCAATGATCGTAACCATAAAATTCGCCGTTCGTAATCCTCATCCCTAGAAGCGCCCTCTTTATATCTCCAATGTGCAGCAATACCGTATTCTGCATTTTGATTCATTTGAGGTGTTCGGATTTGTATTTCTAGTGTTTTTCCATCATCATAATTAACAGCAGTGTGTAAAGATCGATAGAAGTTATCTTTCGGAGCTGCTAAATAATCATCAAATTCTCCTGGTATTGGTCTCCAATTTGAATGAATAATACCTAATGTAGCATAACAGGCGGGTTCATCGGGTACAATAATTCGAACGCCACGAACATCATGCACCATATCAAAAGGGACCCCTTTTCGGAGCATTTTGTTATAGATGGAATAGATATGTTTTGGACGTGCTGAGATTTCGGCATTGATCCCGGATTTCTCTAAGACAGACTCAAGTTTTATCTTAATATTATTTACTTCTCTTTCACGATCTATTCTTCTTTTCGCTAAATTTTCCGCGATCTCCCGATAACGATTAGGGTTGACGTATCGAAATGCAAGGTCTTCCAACTCCCATTTCATTTGCCAAATTCCAAGTCGATTCGCTAATGGAGCAAAAATATCCAAGGTTTGTTGTGAAATTCGTTGTTGCTTTTCAGAAGGTAAATGGCTTAAAGTACGCATATTGTGGAGTCTATCTGCCAATTTTATTAATACTACACGAACATCCTCACCCATCGCGAGGAATGTTTTACGCAGAGTCTCCGAAGAGAGATCATGTTTTCGGCTTTTTAATCGTCTTTCTTCCTCCTCCTCAGGCGCTATTTCTCCTTTTCTTTCTGCAATTTCTCTATCTTTTTGTTCTTTTAAAAGTATTTTTTTTTGCTGATCACCACGAGAAACTCGAGGCAATTGTGTAAGTTTGGTTACTCCATCGACTAATTTAGAAACTTCTTCACCAAAATCTTTTTGTATATCATCTAGTTCAATATTAGTATCTTCAACAACATCATGAAGTAAGCCTGCTGCTACGACTTGTGGTGGAACCCGCATTTCTGCTAAAATCTTGGCAACAGAAAGACAATGATTGATATAGGGTTCACCGGAAGCACGCGTTTGATCTGCATGTGCGAGGTTTGCAAAATTATAAGCGCGCTCAACTAACTCCTTATCAGCAGGTGAATATGATTTTGGTAAATTGGTTAATAATGTTTCGATTTCCATTCTCACAATCTCTATCAACTAGTATAACGATGGAGTTGATAGTCATCAAGGGTAAAAATGATTGTCAGTGCTAAATTTAATAATACCTTTTTTTTCATTTATTATTAATTTTTTTCATCTTTTTTGATTATTTAATCAAAACTTTTTTATGAATTCTGTGTTATATTTGTAATCCAAGTAATAATATTCAGTCAAATAAAAGGAGAGAAAAATGTTAGATCGAATTATAGGAGCACTAACTTTCCGTAAAGGAGTATATGCTGAAGTAGAAAAGGATAAATCTTTCTATCAATCTGCATGGATAATTGTAATCGTTGTTGCATTATTAAATTCTCTAGGTTATGTTGCGGGAGTCGTTCATACCGAAGGTTTCTTTTCCTGGATTATCGCATCTTTAGTGAATGCAATATTTGGCATTTTAGGTTTTGCTGTTTCTGCATTCATTATTAGTTGGGTTGGAAAAACAGTATTCAATGCGAAGGTAGATTTCAATGAAATGGTACGAGTGTTAGGCTTAGCCTATATTTGGAGAATCATTGGTTTCATCGGTATCTTAGCATCAGTATCAGTCGCCTTATCTTGTGTTTTTGCACCTGTAACCTTCGCCGCAGCTATATTAGGTTTAGTCGCGTGGTTACTCGCAGTCAAAGAGGCGCTCGATCTTGATTGGTTGAAAACCATCATCACAATTGTACTTGGTTGGATAGCAGGTCTAATTGTCACCGTTCTTTCCTCACTGGTTTTAGGTTTGATTGGAATATCGATCACGGGAGTTACCTCTCTTTTCTAATTGTCTCTTTCTTGTGTTCTACTAATTCCCCGTACCTAATTCAAGCGAAGGAAAAATTTTATCCAAACAAAAAACCAGCACATTGTGCTGGTTTTTTGTCTTATTTGGTAGTTTATCATGGGTTTATTTCAGGTTGAGCGGTTGGTGTATCGGTTAGAATGGGAGTTGGTGAACGTGTCACATCAAAATTAGCTTCCCATTCATACAATTTTCGTGGTGATTCATAAAAGTATAATTCTACAATTCGTCTGAAAATCGGAGCAGCAATTTCACTCCCCTCCCCTGAATTCTCAGCAATTACTACTACAGCGATATCAGGTAAATCAGACCTTTCTTCATACGTATAACCCGCAAACCACGCATGTGGTTCTATTTGATTGGAGGTCGCTGTACCCGTTTTTCCTGCAACCTTAATGTCCAATCCTCTAAATGGAATAAATGCTGTTCCTTCGGGATTTGTGGAATTCACAACACCTTTCATCGCTTCCTGGATTATTCGAAGGTTTATTGGGGATATTGGTAGTTGTCCAACTGTATCGACTTCAAATGTGGATGTGATGCCTGAACCGGGTTTGGATATGGCTTGGATTAGTTGTGGTCGATTAATATTTCCACCATTTCCAATGGCAGCAATAAATTGAGCAACTTGAAGTGGTGTGACAGACATATCCCCTTGTCCAATTGCTAAATTAATTGCGTCTACGTCATTTTGTGGCTCAGGAATATTTCCTGTCTCTTCAACAACACCAACAATCCCTGTTTTTTCTCCCAGTCCAAATCCTTTAGACATATCAGAAATCGCTTTGGTTAAACCAACACGATATAAATCCAATCCTATATGCCAAAAATATGGATTACAGGATCGAATAAGCCCTTCTGGTAGGGTTAATAAACCACTTGGTTTTGTTGTACCATCTTCTTGGTAATGATCCCAAGTCCAGTCATATCGAGGGAAATTTGGTAATTCCTCAAAAACATAACCACAATCATAAGTCGATTCAGAGGTATATCTTGCACTTTCAAGAGCGGCTGCCATGGTGATTAGTTTAAACACTGACCCTAAAGGATATTGTCCTTCAGTTGCACGATTGAATTGTGGAGAGTTTGGGTTATTTATGATCTCATTTAATAATATATTCCAGTTAAAATTTTCAGTTTCAAACGCATTTGGGTCGAAACCTGGAGAAGAAACCATTGCCAATACTTTACCTGTATCCCGTTCTAGTACGACGATAGCACCGCTGAATACGGACAATGCTTTTTGGGCTTCGTACTGAAAATTACTGATTATTGTTGTGTGAATATCTTCACCGGGTACACTTGAAGCCTCAGAAATCAGGTTAATTGGTTTCCCTTCTGGATTAAAGAGATATAAACTTCCACCCCGTTCGCCTCCTAGAATTTCCTCTCCCCACGCCTCTAATCCTTTTCGACCGACTTTTTCATCTGCACGATACCCTAATCTACGATAGGTCTCTAGTTCTTCTTCTTGAATAGCGCTTACATAGCCGACCACATGTGGTGCAACTCCGCCACGATAATAATAACGCGAGGTATATCTTGAGGTTACAGCAGCGCCATAAGTCGATAAAATCTCTATTCTTTTAGGATCTTCATTGGCAGGTATCTCACCCAAAGGTAGATAGGCGCCTGGTTCTGCCTCTTCAATCCAACCAATTATTTTATAATTCTTCGTATTCGTCAGTACCGATAATAATCCAATCAGTCCTTCTGAATCATTTAAATCTACATAATCCGGGTAGACTCCGATAGCCACTGCTTCGGTTTGTTGAGCGATTGGAGCTCCGTTCGTATCAAAAATGGTTGCTCTGAGTGGGATAATTGGATCGGTTTTAATGGTATTGCCACCCGCTAATTCAGGTAGGATCAACCCTTCATGCCATTCAATTTTCCATTCCCCATTTTGATAATTTAACTTCATTTCGTTTTCTCGAACAAGCGGGGAATAGATCTCTGATTCCATGATTACTTGTATGATGATGTCGGAAGTTTTCGTACTATAAGATGTTGACAATATTTGAAATGAGATGTTCTTTAAAGCGAACTCATTCGCTACATCCTCATACAACTGTTTGAATAAATCTTTAGAGGCTTCACCCTGGCTAGTTGATGATATCAATCGATACATTGCTTCATAATTTTCTTCTTTCCAGTGATTTAAGAATCGTTCTGCAGTTTTCTCAGCAACCGGAACACTAGTTGTGCGTACATCAACTGGTGCTAATGTTTGAGTAAGCTCTGTAATTTCCGAACTATTGGTAGGTTTACAGCTCATTAGAAATAGCATGTATCCAGCCAATAAAAGGCGGATTATTTTTATAATAGCTTCCTTCATTAAAGAAATACCTCACTTCATCAAAGGGGAGAATAATCCCTAATTAGTATTGATAAGTATTGATAATAAACGATTTTCAAACCAATGACAAGAATATATTTCGGGTATTAGTATTATCTCATATTCTACAACCTTAGTATTATTCAATTAATTAACTATACATAACCTTGACAAATATTATACATCGCAGTAAAATTTGAATTGTTTACTTTGAAAATCTAATTGGAGGCTCATATTTATGGCATTTTATCTTGCCTTTAAAGAAGTTTGGCGAAATAAAGGACGTTTTTTCCTTTTCTCTCTTGTGATCGCTCTAATAACCACATTAGTTTTGTTCATTGCCGCGCTATCTGAAGGGCTGGCTTTAGCGAACAAGGAATTCTTAGAAAAGTTAGATGCTGAATTACTCATTTTTCAAGAAAATGTAGATTATATCGCTAGTTCTAGTCGTATTGCTAAATCAAAAATCAATGATATTCAAAGGTTGGATGGGATCGATAAAGTTGGACCGATTGGATTTAGTAATGGTACGATTGTTTTTTTTGATGGACGTGATGATCTCAATGTGTCCTTGATTGGCATTGAAGCTAACAAACCGGGTTCACCACCCGTTATTTCTGGGAACTCATTTCAGACAGATCGAGGGAATGAAATCATTGTCGATAAAAATATTGTCAATCAAACAGGAATAAAAATTAATGATAGGATTATTCTAAAGACACTTCAAGGAACTGATGAAGTGTATAATGAGTTCGATGTGATTGGAATAACTGATGGTAGGCAATATTTGTATCAGCCTTCGATATTTATTCCCTATCGAACTTGGGAACAAATCCGTCCACAAGCAAATATTTCATCCTCACTCATTGAGACAACATCGAATGTGCTAGCTATCAAATTGGAAGAAAACCAAGATCAAGGTCTGATTCAGGAGAAAATAATTGAACAAGTCGATAGAATTGATGTTGCTGATGTAAAAACAGCATATGAGTCATTACCTGGATTTCAAGCACAACAAAGTACATTGAACACTCAAAGGTACTTTACTTTATTGATTGGTATTCTTGTTATTGGTGGATTTTTCCAAATTCAAATGCTCCAAAAAATCCCACAAATTGGGGTTTTAAAAGCAATTGGAGTCGCTAATCCTACCGTAGCCATTGCAGTTGTCTATCAAATTATAATCGTCACGACGTTTGGCGTTTTTTTAGGTGCATTAGTATCCTTTGGATTAAGTGCAGCCTTCCCACCGGGTATCCCAATCGTTTTCACAGGCAACTCGGTTACGATTGCAATTGTAACTTTGTTGTTGATTGGTCCAATTGGAGGATTGGTATCTGTACGTCTTGCTATCTCTGTTGAACCACTCATTGCTTTAGGTTTATCCTCATAGGAGGGTCTCATGAAAAAAGAAAACAAACCAATTATAGAAACCGCCAACTTGTCGAAAATTTATCAAAGCGGAAATCTTAATGTAAAAGCTGTTGACAACGCAACTATATCCATTCTTCCAGGAGAATTTGTGGCACTTGTCGGTCCAAGCGGGTCAGGAAAAACAACCATGCTTGCGATGTTGGCGGCTTTGTTAACGCCATCTGAAGGACAGGTGATCATTGATGGTCAAGACTTATCACAGATGAAAGAAGCAAAACGGGTACAGTTTCGTAGAAAAAACATAGGTTTTACATTCCAATCCAATAACCTTGTTCCATATTTAACTGTTCAAGAAAACATTGAAATGATGTTGAGAATTAATAATCAGCTCAATGCTGATGGTCGTAAGAAAGTTGTTAATCTCATCACTCGCTTAGGGCTAGATGATCGTATGCGCAATTTACCTAGCCAGATATCCGGTGGTCAAAGGCAAAGAGTGTCAATCGCACGCTCATTAATCCATGATCCAAGCGTTGTTCTTGCTGATGAACCAACAGCGAGTTTGGACACAGAACGAGCTTTTCAAGTAACAAAAATATACGCAGATCTGATTCATGAAAATGGCAAAGCGGGTATCATGGTTACACATGATTTGAGAATGTGTAAATATGTAGATAAGATTATTCAGATTGAAGATGGAAATATTTCAAATATTATCGAGGGTAGAGCGACCATCGATGAATTCATTTCTTGTGCTTAAATAATAAAATTGTGTTTTTAATTTATAACAACTGCTTGATGAAGAAAAAAGCCTGAGTTGTTTTTTCACTCTACTCAGGCTTTTTTCTCAAATAACTCTTCTATAAAAAATTTAGTATTGGTATTTAAAATTACATCCCATCGGTAATTTATAGGTATCAATCCAATAATACCATTTCACGCACCCCATATAATAGTAACCATCGAATTTATTGAAATAAGCCCAACTCGCTAATGTTGTTTCGTTAACATAATAATAATAGGAAATTTTTTCCATACCTGGTTCGCCTTGTTTAATTTTAACTTTACAATTTGGAAAACAAGGGGGTACTTTACTCTCTAATGCAGAGAAATTTTCAGTATCACTATTTTCTAAAAAATCGTTCGAATTAACTAGAGGTGCGGCAGCTATAAGAAGAATTGATAAGATAGTCAAAATAGGTAGTATGTGTCTAATTTTCATTTTATTTACCTTTCATTTTTCATATCTAATTACATACCAAGATTATAGCATAAATATTATCAAATATATACCCTACTGAGCTAGAGATAGAAGTTGTAATTATTCGGTTAGAATTACGATATATCATTCCATATTATTAATTTTTTTTTACCACAATCTTCTAATTTTCTTTATCTTTTTGAGTTAAAATTACGTATGCACAAGTATAATTTTTTTTCTTCGAAAAATTTTAAATGTAATCACTAATGGGAAAGTGGAAACCCGATTGAAATTACATTTTTTGACTTGTCACCAAAGGAGTATTACTACTTATGAGATCTAATTCAATGATTTTTTTATTTTTGGCTATTGCAGGTGAGGTGATTGGAACAGCATCGTTAAAAGCCTGTGATGGATTCACTAAACTCATTCCTGGCATCATTGTTATTGTCGGATACGGTGTTTCTTTTTTACTCTTTTCTCATAGCTTAAAAGGAATACCGATAGGTATTGCGTATGCAATTTCATCTGGTGTGGGAACTGCAGCTATTATGATTATTGGATACTTTGCTTATGCAGAAAAGCTCAGTATGATACAAATAATTGCCATAATAATAATCATCATTGCAACAATTATTTTGAATATGAACCCTCATAGTATATAAATGAATTATTTAATTAATCTGATAATTGAATATGTTTATTGAATTTTACCTTTAAAGTCATTTAATTCTTTAACTACTTGAGCATACTCATTAAGTAATTCCTCGATTCTCTTTTGCGCTTTATCGATATATCCAGATTTTCCAAGTTTTTCTAAATCAAGAGCTATCTCTGCAAATCTATCTGCGCCAAAAACTTTCGCATTGGATTTAATAGAGTGAGCTGCTCTTTCAAATGCCTTCACATCATTTTCTTGAAAAGCCTTGTGTAATTCGGTGATCGTTTTAGGGCTAGAATCAAGAAATGTTTGAATGATGTCAATTACAAATTCAATATACTCGTCCCCCATGATATCTCGATAGCGTTCAAGGGTTTTTCGATCGATAGTCATTTTTTATCAATTCCAAGGGCAATATTCTGAATTTTTGAGGCGTTATTTTGACAGTAAGGTATTTTTTTAATTATACCTTCATTAGAATAAAAAAAACTATGTGTCATCAACATATTTCAGTATTAATATACACCAATTGAATTCTTTTTGATAAGTATTTATTAACCTTTATGACAATCGTTCTCGAAAAACATAGATTTTTGTTACATGACATTAATAAATCTTGTGGCTAATATATGAATATTCTAAGTAGGTTTTGTGTATTTGGGGTTTCTTCTTATTGTTAAAGTTAGGACAGAAGGTATAAGGTAATATGTTTTTTAAGTGAATATCATATCTAATGTTCTAATATAGTAAAGCTGGAAACAGCATTTTATTAGTTCCTGTTTGATTGGCAAATAAATAATATTCATGTCTGGAGGCAAAAATATGACCGGTAATTCGAAAATCGATATTGAGAAGCTTATTGCGAAAGCAGAAAAACCATCTGCTGATGCAATGAGACTTCACCCATTCTATCGAGGCAAAATAGAAACAGCATTAAAATGCACTGTGAGAAGTTTTGAGGATTTCGCTATTTGGTATACACCTGGTGTTGCTGCCCCATGCAAAGCAATTAATGCAGATCCTGAACTAGTTTATGAATATACGAATAAATGGAACACGGTTGCTGTAGTCAGTGATGGAACTAGAGTTCTTGGTCTTGGAGATATCGGACCAAAAGCTGGGCTTCCAGTGATGGAGGGTAAGGCGTTATTGTACAAGTATCTTGGGGGTGTTGATGGTGTCCCGATTATGCTAGATACCAAAGACCCAAAAGCCATTATCGATACGGTATTAATGCTGCAACCCGGGTTTGGTGGAGTAAATCTCGAAGATATATCTCAACCTAAATGTTTTGAAATCCTTGATACATTAAGAGAAAAAGCTGAAATTCCAGTTTGGCATGATGATCAACAAGGTACTGCTACCGTAACATTGGCTGGTCTTATAAACGCATTGAAAGTAGTTGGCAAGAAAATAGAAGATGTAAAAATTGCCTTTATTGGATCAGGGGCTTCAAATGTTGCTATTTCTCGATTGATCTTCGGGTGGGGTGCAGATCCTGGACGTAGTCTTATGGTTGACAGCAAAGGGATATTAGGAAAGCATAGAGATGACCTAGAGGCGAAAAAGGATCAATTTGTGGACAAATGGCGGTTATGCCAAATTACAAATGAAGAAGGTCGTGAAGGTGATATTCCAGAAGCGATGAAAGGTGCTGATGTTGTTATTGCCCTTTCAAGATCAGGACCTGGAGTGATTGAACCCGAATGGATTAGTCAGATGGCTGATGATTCGATTGTCTTTGCTTGTGCAAATCCAGTTCCAGAGATTTGGCCTTGGGATGCGAAAGAAGCTGGTGCAGCTATCGTAGCTACAGGTAGGTCTGATTTTGATAACCAGGTTAATAACTCACTAGGGTTCCCAGGTATTTTCAGAGGTGCACTTGATGTACGTGCTCGAACGATAACAGACGAAATGTGTTATGCTGCTGCCGAAGCATTAGCCAATCATGTTGGGGACAATCTATCTTCAACACAAATCCTACCGACAATGGACGATTGGGAAGTATTTCCACGCGAAGCAGCTTCAGTTGCCATGAAGGCTCAAGAACAAAATCTTGCTCGTATTAAATTGACCTATGAAGAAGAATTCGAACAAGCACGCAAAATTATTGAACGCTCTCGAAATCTCACAAAGACTATGATGGAACTTGAATATATCGAGAAAGCTATCGAAGAAGAATAATCTAAAAATCCTGTTATCATTAAGAAATAAAATCCCAATAATGGTCAAAATTAAAAAAGCCAGAGTACCTCCTGGCTTTTTTATCATTTGAACAAAAATTTAATTCTTAACTGCCTTGGCGATTGCGCGTAAATGTTCTGGCGTTGTACCACAGCATCCTCCGATAACCTGAGCGCCAACCTCTCTCCATTTCTTAACATTAGTCGCCATTTCATCTGGGGTCACTTTGTAAAAAGTTGTCCCATCTCGATTAACTTCAGGTAAACCGGCATTTGGTTTAAACCACAAAGGTAGTTGTGTTGCTTTTCTTAGATCAACCAATACAGCTAAATTGTCTTCTAAGCTTTTTCCACAATTGACTCCAAACATTAAGATTTCCAAATCACGATATTCCTTGCTAGAGAGATGATTCACCATTTGTTCTGCTGTAACACCCATCATGGTTTTTGTGCCTCGATCATAGCTAAAAGAACATACTAGAGGTAAATCACTTACTGCTCGTACTGCTTTTATAGCCGCGCCAGCTTCTCCTAAATCAAATTGCGTTTCCACAACGATTAAATCCACTCCAGCCTCGGTTAAAGCTTTCGCCTGTCGTCTGAAACTTTCAAAAACCTCTTCTATGTCTAAACTGCCATATGGTTTGATTAATCCACCCGATGGTCCCATCGAGCCAGCGATATATACATTAGAACCTTCTGCCGCTTTTTTTGCTAGTTCAACAGCGGTTTTATTCACTTCTTCGACACGATCATCATTCGATGACTTTAATCGTACCGCACTTCCACCAAAAGTATTTGTTAGGATGATATCTGCTCCTGCATCAATGAAATCGCGATGTAATTTAACGATTTCGTCAGGATTGATGAACAACCATTCTTCCGAAGGCATCCCATTCTCCAAACCTCTTGCTTGAAGATTTGTGCCTGTTGCGCCATCAGATACCAATAAATCTCCTGATTTTATTTTTTTGTAAAAATTTTCTTTCATGATCCACCTCAAGGATAAATATTTACTTATTTTCTCATGCTTATAATGGTATTTATTTATTGTTTTAACCTGATAATTGTAACGCCATCGCCTCCTTCGTTTCCTTTTCCTCCTTCAAATGATTCGATTTGTGAATTGGATGACAATTCAGAACGAACAACACTTCGTAATTTACCTGTACCCTTGCCATGAATAATACGTGCGAATGGTAATCCCGAGAGGAATGCAGAATCAATATATGATTCTAATCGTTCTAAGGCTTCATCTGCTCTTAAACCACGTAGATCTAATTCAATGCCAGGTGTAGGTTTCATTTCGAGAACTGAAGTAGTTCTTTTAAATGTCCCTTTTTTAATTTGCTTATCTTCGGTTTTCTGATATTGGTTTGTATTTTCAGTCAAACCAATATCATCCTCAGAGAAAGATAAATCTTTCACCTTGGTTCGAATGCGTAAAATACCAACTTGTACTTCAATCTCATCATCAACAATAGATGTTATGATACCCTTTTTTCCTAAAGATTTAATCGAGACTTTTGTTCCGATATCTAAAGAACGGCAGTTTTCTGAAAATAAGTAATCCTTTGTGTCTTCAATCAGAACATCTTCATCTACTGGAAAATGATCTAGATTGGCTTCGATAAGGTTCACATCTTCTTCGATTTCTGATAATAATTCTAGCGGTTGTCTTGCTCTTTTTAATCTTAAACGAGCTCTTTTAATTTCCTCTCTTAATTGTTCAAGTTCATTTTCAGCATCTTTTTTTGTTTTTGTGAGAATTTCTAAACGTTCTTTTTCTAATTGATTAAGATGTTTGATTAATTCGAAGCGCATTTTCTCGATTTCAACTCGCTTAAATTCTGCCTCGTTTCTTGAGATCTTTGCAAGTTCTCTTTGCTCTAATATTTCATCCAACAAATCATCCACTTTCAATTCATCGGGATTGATATCCGAACGCGCCAAATCAATAATCTCTTTCATCAAACCAAGTCTTTCTGCGATAGCCAAAGCATTAGAACGACCTGGTAAACCAATAATTAAACGGTAAGTTGGTTTTAGTGTATCGATATCAAATTCTACGCTAGCATTCAAAACACCTTGTTTAGAATGTGCATAAATTTTCAACTGTGGATGATGAGTGGTTACAATCGTTGTAATCTCTTCAGAAACAAATTTTTCTAATATTGCTCTAGCCAATGCAGCTCCTTCTTGCGGATCAGTACCAGCTCCTAATTCATCCAATAAAACCAGCGAACTTTGATTTGCAAGAGAAAAAATACGAATAATATTTTTGATATGACTCGAAAAGGTCGATAATGATTGTTCAATGGATTGTTCATCCCCAATATCAGCGAATATATTTCTAAAAACACTGATTTCGGAACCTAATTGAGCAGGGATATGTAATCCGGATTGTGCCATAAGCACTAGTAGTCCAATTGTTTTTAATGTGACCGTCTTTCCACCAGTGTTGGGTCCCGTAATGACTAAGGACAATATTCCCGGAGCTAGTTCAACGTCGATGGGAACGACAGTTTTCTGATCTAATAATGGATGCCTAGCTTGTAAAAGCTTAAAGTGAATTTGTTCTTTTTGAGGAACTTGCCTCGTTTCATACAACCGTGGTTCCTCAGCCATTATTTCTTCAGCATACTTTGCTTTGGCAAACGTGAAATCAAAACGAGCTAAAGTATTCACAACCTGGCATAGTTCTGATGAAAATTGTCCAATATTAGCTGATAATTCTGCCAAGATTCTTCGAATCTCTTGATCTTCTTCAATATGTAATTCCCGATATTTATTGTTCAGTGATACAACCGAAACTGGCTCGATAAAAATCGTGGCGCCAGAAGATGATTGATCATGAATGATCGATTTAATTCTACCCTTATATTCAGATCTCAGCGGTATGACATATCGTCCATCTCTTTGTGTGATGATTGGCTCTTGTAAATACTTTGAATTCTTACTATCTCCAATTATCTTTTTCAGCTTTGACAATAATCGCTCGTGATTAATGACTAAATCCCTACGGATGCCAGATAATTTTATAGATGCGGAATCAAATATTTCTCCATCGTCTGATATAACACTTGAGATTTTAGCAACAACGCCTGTAGGTCCAGGGATTTCCTTTAAAATGCTAAATAGATTATGGAATTCTTCTTGATGCTTATCGAATCGCCTACATAAATTACGAGCTGCTATCAGTGTATATTTAATATCAAGAATTTCACTCGTTTCTAGGATTCCCCCCCTCTCTGCAAGAATAACATTCTTACGAATATCTCTTGCGCCACCGATTGAAAAATCTGGATGCAACCGTAAAAATCGCTTCGCTTCACTGGTTTCAGACAGATATAAACAAATGTTTTCATAATCTGAGATTGGCTTCAAATCTTGAGCTAACTCAGAAGAAGCAGAAAATACGCAATACTTTTCTAATTGCCTAAGGACTTTATAATATTCAAGGGTTCCTAAAATTTTTTCATCCATTCAAGTTACCATAAATATGTTTGAGTTTACCATATATAAGATCGTTTCATTTTTTTCTATCTAATTATAGTCTCGGATAATTGAAATAATAAGTAAAATAATTGGTAACTATTGTATAAAAATCGATTTGTTTGACCAATTTCGATTATTTCGGTATAATCCGAAATAACTGGAGATCATAATATGAGTGAATTTACACCTGTAATGAGGAATTTTATTCTCCATTGGGGAGAAATGGGATCGTCTTGGGGAATTAATCGAACGGTCGCCCAAATCTATGCTACTTTATATATATCACCTTCACCCTTAACTGCTGAAGAAATTAGTGACATCCTTTCTATTGCAAGATCAACCGTTAGTACTGGTCTCCATGAATTACAAAGTTGGGGTGTGATTCGAGTTGTACATGTATTCGGTGACAGAAGAGATCATTTTGAAACCATGAGTGATGTATGGGAGATGTACAGGGCAATCTTAAGGGAACGTAAATGCAGAGAAATTGACCCAACTTTAGAGATCCTTAGACAAAGCATTCAGGATCTCAATAACCAAGAAGAACGTGATGAATATGTTTCAGAAAGACTTTACGAGATGCTAAATATCTTTGAAGTCACTTCTATTGTATTTGACCAAGTGGAACAGCTTCCTACAGAAACATTGAAAAAAATGGCGCACATTGGTAAAAGTCTCTCGAAAGTCTTAGAAAGCTTGGTGTATAAAGCGAATATTATCGAAAAAATCAATCTAACACAGTAATTCTTCTCAACCTGCTACTTTATTGGTTTCAACCGGAGAAAATATGCTCACCAAAACTTTACAACTTGATGAATCCTTCAAACCAAATGTTTATGAAAACCCTCTCTTTTTGATTCAGGATAAGATCAAATTGGTCGAGTCTAAGATGCGAAATCCACCTCCCGATCAACAAAAGTGGTTAATTGATGAATCATATCGACTTTTTAATGCTGGGGGTAAACGGATAAGACCAGCAATATCGTTGCTCATTTCAGAAATGCTCTCTAATGATGTAGAAAAATCAATTTCCCTCGCTGCGGGTATTGAAATGTTGCACACAGCCACACTTGTTCATGATGATATCATTGATAAGGCAGACACTAGACGAGGAATTACGACTACCTCCTCAGCTTGGTCAAACGAAGTAGCAATCTTGATGGGAGATTATTTATTTGCCAGAGCAGCCGATTTGGTATCGAAGACTGATAATATTAGGATCATGCAGCTTTTCGCACAGACTTTAATGATCATTTTAAATGGTGAAATTGCTCAACAAGCTACACGTTGGATAATTGATCGAGAAGAATATTACCAACGCATTTATGCTAAAACCGCTGCTGTTTTTGTTCTTTCTGCCCAAGCTTCTGCTGTCTTGGGTGGGATATCTTCTGAAAAAGAGCAAAGTTTCATCGAATTTGGAAAATCTAGCGGGATGGCGTTTCAAATTATTGATGATATCCTTGATTATACAAGTTCCCCCGATGTTTTAGGAAAGCCTAGTGGAGGAGATCTCAATCAAGGTTTATTCACACTACCAGCAATTTATTATTTCGAAGATAACCCTGATGATCCAGATCTTCGTTCTCTTTTGAATGGGCATAAAAATAAAGCTGATATCGTTGAGCGATTAGTCTACAAAATCAATAAATCAAACGCCATTCAATCTGCTCATCAAGAAGCAAAGGAATTTATAGCGACTGCTCATCAGCAATTATCTTCCTTTTCAAGAACAAATTATACACATTCACTATTTACTCTTATTGAATCAATAGCGGATAGGATAAATTAATGCACAAGTGATGAAAATCTCTCGAAACTATTTTAATCACATAACGTAATAAATATTAAAGAAGTTAGTAGTTGGAAGTAGAATTAATAAAAATAACATTTTGTCCATGTTTCGATGTATTATGTAAGAAGTTAATTAGGAGTAGAAAATGAATGAAGGACCGGTTATAGAACAACCTGAATTTGATCGACACAATCACAAAAATTCAAAATCCGTTACAATTATTGCGATTATTGCTACCACAATCGTTATTCTAGCTTGTATAATTTCTTGTTCAGTTTTGACATATACTTTTTTAGTGAATGCACCTTGGTAAAAAGTAGAATTGCGTGCGATACATTAAAATGATGTAAAATTACTCTAACTGAAAATTATTATCAAATTGCATTTCAAATGAATCGTGCCCTACTTAATCAAAATCACATTAATAAAGTATTACCTCTAGATATTCAGACAATAATATCAAAACTAACCGCATGGATGACGATAATATCTCTGTTTATTGCATTGATTTTAATTACAATCATATCTAACCAAATCTGTGTACATAAAATTTCTAATCAGAATATTTGGAGCGAAAAACCAATCCTGAGTTATTATGTTCTAACATCAAGCATTATCAAAGATTTTTCATCAGATCTAGGTTTTTCCAACACTCAGATTCAAATCATCAATCAAATTGCTCATTCGCAGCAAAAAGAATTAATTTTATACCAAAATTGGTCTAATCATGTCTCTAGCGATTCAGACCTTTCTCTAGAGCAAAAGAAATCCTTTTTTCTTGAAATGGGATACAACCAGGAAGTATTAAGTATTATCAATTCTAATAATCAACAACTGAAATCATTACTTAACAACTCCGATTATGAAAAGCTAGTTAGTTGGGGAAGCACACGCTGGAATATTGAACAAGAAATTCATGGTGTAATCTCACAAAATCAATTTCCTCGTGAATATCGGATTTATGCTGGAGTCTATGATTCACGAGGCGCTTATTACGTAGCTCTACCCGATATTTGTGTAAAAACTTCCAATCAGAATGATCCTTCCTGCGACCAATATGGTTATGTCGCTGGTGAAAACTATGATGTGTATGTTAGCTATCAAGGTCAAGGTGTGGCAGTAAGAGTAGGTGATGTGGGTCCGTGGAATAATGACGATAATTATTGGGCAACAGAATTTGACCCTACGCCTCGTCGCATGTTCACAGAACTTCCTGTTGGAATGCCAGAAGCTCAAGCAGCTTACTTCGATAACTATAATGATGGAAATGATCAATATGGTAGAAAAGTCATTTTCCCGACTGGTATTGAAGTCTCAAAGGATGTGGCGAAAGATATTGGTTTAGCTGAAGATTCTTTTGATTGGATTAGAGTTGCTTATCTGTGGACGGATGACTGGGAAGAACCAATCATAGAAACTCCTGAGGACGCAACCAAGCATGCAGACATCATTTTAACTTCGACTGAACAACCTAATGGGTCAATCTCTCATATTGTAGAACCAGGAGACAGTCCACTTGGTATTGCAGAAGCATATGGGTTAAGTGTTGAAGAACTTCTTGTTATTAATAAACTCACCGCTCAAGATGTTTTGCAACCGGGATACGAAATAATCATAAAACCACCAGATCGTACTGCTATTCCAAGCTGGAAATTAACAGCTACACTTCAGACTCAAACCAGTGATAAAGAATTAGCAACACCCACATTTACCGTGGATAATTCAAAGGCATTTTCAATAACCGAATCCGAAGCCAATAAGGTAACTCCTTCACCCGCATCTGAATTAGACCAAGAAAATTTGGATAACGAATCATTATTGGAAGTAATATTTTCTATGCAAAATATTTGGTATTTTCTCGTTGCGTTATTTTTGCTTTTTGGAATCGCTTTGGTGATTATTGGTAATCACTTGAACAATCGAAATTAATTCGGGGATATTTATTTGGG
Organism: uncultured Anaerolineaceae bacterium; assembly: GCA_964547225.1. Taxonomy (GTDB): domain Bacteria; phylum Chloroflexota; class Anaerolineae; order Anaerolineales; family UBA4823; genus CAZJMV01. The sequence goes on from CAZJMV010000113.1 coordinate 133,548, forward strand.
TATAAAAAAACAGCGCCAATTCATGTGGCGCTGTTTTTTAATTGAGTTAATTTTACTCATGAAAGGTTATTACAACAGTCATCCCCCATTTTATTCGAGGATCAACATTATTAAGTAGTATACGAGCTGTGTAAGTGATATCGCCTCGTTTCTCTTCAAAAATATTATCGATTTTCTCTACGATTCCAGTCATCTCAACATCTGGTAAAGCATCTGCAACAACAGTCACATCCTGACCATTGGATATATCAACAACTTCAATTTCAGTGAGATCATCTGTCTCCGCATAGATTTTTGAGTAATCTGCAATTATCATCATTGGTTGCCCTGCTTGCACAAGTTGACCAATAATTAAATCTTGTTTCACTACGATTCCATCAATGGTAGATTCCAAGTCTAAATGATCAAGTGCGGCTTTTGCAGATTCCACCGATGCTTCAGCAGCAGTGATACGTGCCTGCAGTGCATCAATATCGTCTTGGTTTGGACCTTCCTTTACTTTTTCATATTCATTTTTAGCATTTTGTAAGTTCGCTTCAGCATTTTCTAAATTTGTTTCATATTCCAAACGTTTGACAGCTGTATTCAAGTTTGATTGAGCATCATCTAAATCCTCTTTCAAATCCTCACGCGTCGAATCACCAGATGGATAATATTTATAGGGTTCAAATGCTACCCGTGCTTCGTCTAATTTTTTTCTTGTAACGATAATGCCTTCGGTTGCAGTGTATTTAATTTGATCTTGAGGGACTGTAAAATTATCTACAGTGTACTGAGCATCTCGTAATACTTTTTCGGCTTCAGCAATATTTCTTAAAGCATTGGCTCTTAATATCTCAGCGTTATCATATAAATCCTGTAGAGCCTGTTGTGCAGAAAGTAATTCCGCTTCTGCTGCTGCAATCCCAGCTTCAATTTCTTCTCGATTTCCTAGACTCGCAACAATATCACCTTTTTTTACACTCTCTCCCTCTTCAACATATACAACTTCAACTTGTCCATTAGTGAAAAAAGATAATTGTGCGGTTTCATTGGGAACGATTCTACCCTCAGACACAATCTCAATATCTGAAATAACTATTGGTATCTCTGTTGATTCTCCAGCAGGGGTTTGCTCAGGATTTATTGAACTACAGGCAACCAATAGAATACTAAAAACTAACAATAGAATTGATAATTGATACCATTTTAATTTCATGAATTCTCTCCTATATCTCAATGTCTTGCTAATTATACTTTATCTTTAGGAAAGTAATAACATATCAATTCATAAGATTAATTAAATACATTCTACTTTATCCTTTTAATTATCTATTATTAATATCAATATCGCAGTTGGTCGAAATTTCTCATGTATAATCTGACAGAAAATAGATATTGCAAAAAAATAGGTGAAAGATTGAATTTTCTTAGAAAACGATTACCAGAGAATAAAAAAATATTTCTTTTCTTTTCAGCTTGTGTTTTTCCAATTCACCTATGGGCTATTATTCAATTCTTACGTGATATACCAAGTTATATTTTATGGTTAGATTGGTTCGAGATTTTTAGTGTATTTTCCTATACTCAAGCCATGGCTCTTTTTGAAAGCACGCTAACATTTTTAGTTTTTTTATTAATTGCCTTGATATTCCCTCATAAACTGCTCTTGGATCACTTCCCTTCACAGATTTCCTTATTGTTTTTTCTTACTGTGATATTAATCATCATTTATCATAGCTTTGGGACTTTATTCCTGGTAGAAGGTATGAATATAATAACCATCTTATTAATACTTTTGGGATATTTTTTTATTATTTTTCTACCCTATGTAATAAAACTAGATCTTAAAAGATTTGATACTCTATTAATTGGACTATTAGAAAATTTAACTGTACTATCTTCTTTATATCTAATCATCTCGATAATATGTTGTACTTTTATTATTTTCAGAATTATTGTTACTCAAATAAACTGGTTGTAAAAAATGCAGCGACGTGACTTCTTAAAAATAACAGCGCTTTCATCATTATTATTTCTAGAGAGCAAAATCCATTCTTCTGATTTTTTAGGTATTTCAAATAAAGGAAATCCGAATATTCTAATTCTAGTATTTGATGCTTTTAGTGCACGTCATCTAACTTTAGCTAACTATGCACGTGACACCACACCCAATTTGACCCGACTTTCTCAAAAGGCAACCGTTTTTCATAATCATCATGCAGCTGGTAATTATACGACCCCAGGAACATCTTCGCTTTTGACAGGCGTTTATCCTTGGAAACATAGAGCTTTACATATTCGTGGAAAAACAACGCCATTTTATGAAGATCACAATTTGTTCAGTTTATTTCCTAAAGATTATAAAAAGTTCGCCTATACGCAAAACCCGCTTGCTTATTCCATTTTGTTTCAATTTCATAACCATATCGATCATCTTGTTAAAATCCCCGAATTAGCGGTTTATGCAGATTCAATTTCGCAATCCATTCTGAATCCAGATTTTTTTATTGCCAATGAAGCGGAATTGATCGCGATAAAGAGTGAACACAGTCCCCCCTCATCTCTATTTCTTTCGATCTTTGATACTGAATTACGTAAGTTTTTTACAAATAGAATTTACAATTCCTTTTCAGGTGATTACCCAAGAGGAATAACAAGCTGTCAAATGGGAGTTCCTCACTCGCCTTGTTTCTTTTTACAGGACGCAATTGATTGGCTTCAAAAAACGCTTAACACAAATCAACAACCTTTTTTCGGTTATGTGCATTTGATGCCTCCTCATGCTCCTTATAATCCTCCATATCCATACGTTTCCCATTTTGATGACGATTGGAAACCGAATAAGAAACCCGAGCATATTTTCAGTCTCGGAAAAGAACAAACCAATCTGAACAGAAAACGACGTTTTTATGATCAATATATCGAATTCCTTGATTCTGAAATTAACCGGCTTTTTAATTACTTGGAAGATAGTAACTTATTAGATAATACCTACATATTTATTACTTCTGATCATGGAGAAATGTTTGAAAGAGGGATCATCGATCATCTAACACCGACGCTTTTTGAACCTGTAATTCATATTCCATTGTTCATATTTCAACCTGGTCAAAAACAAAGAGTTGATTTCTATCATCATACAAGCGCTGTCGATATCCTACCAACGATCCTTGATATCGTAGGCAATTCTACAATTATGAATTGTGAAGGAGTGACCCTTCCACTCTCCGAACAAGAGAATTTTATTCGTGATCGAAATATTTACGCTGTAGAGGCGAAGCAAAATGCAAAGAATAAACCTCTCACCAAAGCATCTTTTGCTATGATAAAAGGAGACTATAAATTGACCTTATATAGGGGTTATCCTGAAACGAATGGTTCAGATTTATTTGAATTATACAATCTTGCAGATGATCCGGAGGAAATTAAAAATATATATAACCCTCAAGATCAAGCAATTTCAAAAAAACTTATTGATGAGTTGTTGGCTAATGTAGAGGCGAACAACACTATTTAATACTATCCCGAATTATCCTGTGATTGGCTGGTTTAAAGGTTTCGAAAAAAAAGAGCTTGCTGGAAAGGTTGTAGCAAGCCCTTATTTCCCTAAATGTTTATATCTTTACACACTCTTGGCATTTAGGTTGAAATAGGTTAGATCCTTCTGTCTTTCCTTCACAAGATGAACATAACCAATTCCCAGACCTAATTCCACTACGTATAATAAAACCAACTGATTTTTGGTCTTTCATTACATTATTTTGCGCTTGATTTCTAAGGTTAATACCCTGAAGTTCTTTATTTTGTCGCATAATTGCTCACTCCTTTATAATGTACAAAGCTCACATTTTGCATTTTGTAATCTCCCCTCAGCCACTTTTGTTCCTCGACAAGATTTGCAGTTCAACCAAGGTCCAGGACCCATTGGATAATTTGGTGTTGGAGGAACAACAGGATAGGTGGGACTATCAGGTATATCCATGCAAACTACTCTTCCCGCTTTCAATCCCGACCTAACTTTTAATGCAAGACGCTCCTCAGCATTATCTGGTTTCATAATCCATCTCCTTTTTTTAAATTTAAACCATTTGTCAACGTGTATTACTCCTATTTTATGTGAATATGTTGATTTATACAATACAACAAATGTCGGTTTAATTAGCGATAGTTTGTGTATCATTCTTTCTATGAATTATATTCACTGAAAGTGTAGGTCAGGTGATTACGTCTAATGGCGCTAGTCATGGGAAATTTAAAATTTGCTCTGAACCAGCGGCGAAAGGATTTTGTCTAGAATCAAATATTGAGTTTTCCACGTTAAATAAATTTAAATTCATCAAATTCTAAGAATTACAAAACAATAGTGATATTTGATTCATATATTGGATTAATATTTTCTGAGGACTCATAGTTTTTCTATTGTAAATATACTCATTGAAGCATATACTAAAGAGAGAAAAGAATGTAAAGATTTTTACATCATGATACTAATTCAGCATTAGGATATTTTATGAAACTGAAGCATATTTTTCACTTGATCATTCTAATTTCTTCATTGATTGTGGTTGTTGCGTGTAATATTTTCTCTCTACCTATCATTACACAAACAAGCACCGAAGTGGTAAATGAAGAAAAACCAGATCAAGAATTACTCAAAACATCGATTATCTCTAACGAAGAAGAAATTATTGTTAATTTATATAAAATAATAAATCCTTCAGTGGTCAATATTTCTACTTATATAAAACAAAATAATATCGTCATCCAAAGCGGTCAGGGTTCTGGTTTTGTATTTGATGGGGATGGATACATAGTGACAAATTCCCATGTGATCCATGGAGTGGATGATATTGAAGTCTATTTTTCTGATAGTTCCACTTCACATGCTAAAGTCTTGGGCGAAGATTTACACAGTGACCTTGCTGTAATAAAAGTAGATTATTTACCAGAGAACGCTAATCCATTACCTCTCGGTGATATGGATGATTTATCTGTCGGACAAACGGTTGTTGCGATAGGAAATCCTTTTGGACTTGGGGGAACTTTGACCAAAGGGATCATCAGTGCACTTGGACGCACGATCCCTACTCTTACGGCATTCTCAATACCTCAATCGATACAAACAGATGCTCCTATAAATCCGGGAAACTCTGGTGGTCCTCTTCTCAATCTTAGAGGAGAAGTAATTGGAGTCAATGCTCAAATAGAAACTGATGGATCAAGTCGAGTAAATAGCGGAATTGGATTTGCTATTCCAATTAGTATCATGGAAAAAGTTATTCCAGAATTGATCGAAAGCGGTGAATATAAATGGAGTTGGTTGGGTGTTACCGGAAGGACATTAGATCCAACGCTAATCGACGCAATGAAGCTAAGTATACGTAAAGGGGCATATATTTCGAGTGTGGTTAAAAACGGACCGTCCTCTAATACAGATTTGCGAGGAGCAGAAAAGCTTGTAGTTATTAATGGTCGTCAAGTTGAGGTAGGTGGTGATGTAATCATTGCCATTGATGATGTTATAGTAAATTCATTTGAAGATCTTCTTATTTATACAACTCTAAATACTAAACCTGGTCAAGAAGTAACACTAACTGTTCTAAGAGGAAATAAGGAAAAGGAAATCAAAGTGACGGTTGAAGAACGTCCAAGTACCATAGACTTTTCACCTTAAGTCAAATGGAACAACGCATTTCTATTTTATTATAGAAATCCGTTGTTCATTCATCTTCTCAAATATAATTTCTATCATGTAGACACTAATGATTTTTTATAGTGAAGATTAGGTAATTCCCTGATCATTTTCGCTGCTGTCTCAGGGGTCAGATCGCGTTGTGGCATAGCTAACATCTCAAAACCGACCATAAATTTTTTTACTGTTGCAGAACGTAATAATGGTGGATAATAATGGATGTGCATGTGGTAAGCTGAATAGTCTAAGCGTTTATTGGTTGGCGCCTGGTGAAAACCCATCGAATATGGGAAAGATATTTCAAAGAGATTGTCATATTTTGTTGTGACTTCTTTCATGATATGCGCTAATAGAATAACTTCGTCTTGGTTTAACTCGTTTAGATAGGATCGGTGGTTTTTAGGGATGATCATAATTTCAAATGGCCAAATCGCCCAAAAAGGAACTAGAGCCACAAAATATTCATTCATTGCTACTATTCTTTCACCAGAGTCTATCTCTTCCTTCAGATAATCACAGATTAAACATGAATGATACTTCTTTTCATAAGCTGTTATTGAATCTAATTCTTTTAATGGCTCATTGGGGATAAAACTTGTAGCCCAAATTTGACTATGAGGATGTGGGTTTGAGCATCCCATCATAGCGCCTTTATTCTCAAATACCTGGACATAATCGATAGACTCCATATTCCCTAATTCAGATGTTTGTTTTGTCCAGGTAGTAAGCACAGCTTCAATTTCTGGAATGGATAATTCAGGTAAAGTCAAATCATGTCTTGGTGAAAAACAGACAACCCTGCAAATTCCATTAACAGGCTCAGCTTGGTTTGTAAACATCTTGGGATCACGTTGCTCATTTTGATCACTATTGGTTTCATCAGGAGTTAAAAGAGCTGGATAATCATTATCGAAAACAAAAGTAGAAATATACTTTGGATTAACTTTTCCACCTGCTCTGCTGTTTCCAGGGCATAAATAGCATTTTTCATCGTATTCAGGAAGAATTTCTGGGGTATTTTTTTCGACTTGTCCTTGCCATGGTCTACTTGCCCGATGCGGAGATACTAAGACCCACTCTCCTGACAATGGGTTATATCTTCGATGAGGTTTTGAATAATCCATTTATAGTATTCCCTTGTTGAAAAAAATTTTTTTGCAAATTTTTATTCATTAAACGAGAAGGTAGATTCAGCGTAGTAGCGAATAGCATTTGCAGACATACGCTCCATCATCCATTCATCCATCCATAATTTCTTTTTGTCAAAAGACCAATCTGCCATTAATATTCCAATCGGAATATTGATATTTAGTGCTCTAGCTGGGATAATATGTCGTGTAATTCCACTTGGGATTTTCTCTGTACTCCTAGCAGCCTCCATGATATTCACCGGTTCTAAACGAGGAAAAATTATTAAAGATGTTATTTCAGGATAAAAAGGTTTCTGAATTTCCCATATATCATTAGAAGCACGAAAAATGTCGGACTTACCACGATATATATCCACAATCCTATTCAAAAGACTGACCTTATCTAATTTCAGTAAATCCTCTTCAGAGATTACAACATGGATCCCATTATCATCAACGAAATAAATTTCAATAGCTCCGGTTTTGATTTTTTCCCTAGCCTCTTCAAGTGTACTTACTTCGGTTCTTATCCCCTCTAATTCTTGGATAGAATCCCAAAAAAAATCTCTTTCCATTCCAGAAACAACATGATACCAGGTATCTAATGATACGCCAGGATTGCCATAATTAACTAATTGTGCAACTATATGCGGAATCCCCAAGGTTTTAAACGTTGTAACACGATTTGCACCATCTAAAACTACAAATAAATCGCTATTGGGAATATTGGCAATTACAGGTGGATTTTTTAGTAACCCTTCCTCCAGTAATCGTTGACTTAGTTTTTCTACTCGTCTAGGGTCACAATTCTCATGTGGAAGTAGTTTTTCTGTTGGGAGGATTTTTATTTCCGGTAGTTCTGTACTCTGATACATAACAACTCCAATTCAAGAGTTCTGTTGATGAAATTTTGTGGTATGATCATAGTGAAACTATGATCATAAAGCCTAGTGTATTTTGAGGTTTGTTTTGAATGTGAAGTATTACAAATAATTCAACATCGAAGAATTTTACAAAGCATTTATTTCATGGTTCGATGTAGTATACCACTCAATTTTGAAGAATTAATCCAATATTGATAATCGATAAATAAGAATACTTTGCAGTTTTGTTAATTATTAACAAAATATCATTGATATTTCCAGAAAAGTATGTAAAATTATCTTGATGACGTCGATGATTATTAATCTGGTAAATATGAATAAGGATGGAAAACGTGAGAAGAAAAGCTGTAACAAATAGAGGTCAGGGATTAATTGAATATTCTTTGATCCTTGCTATGCTGGTAGTCACAAGTTTGTTGTCATTGAACCTCATGGGCATATCCGTTCAAGATGCTTACGAAAATATTGTTAATAAATTATTAGGCGAAGAAATAGATCAGTGTCAAACG
>CAZJMV010000114.1:0-3853 GCA_964547225.1 uncultured Anaerolineaceae bacterium
CGGTTGCCCTGCGCATTCAAAAAGCGTGCATACAGTTCATTCGTGACTTCATATACATCGATCGCATATTCATCCAGCCAGACCTCATGCACCGGCGCCTCGTTCTCATAGCCCTCCGCGCTGCCCATCATAAAAGCCCCACCCGGGATCACCACCATTGCCACACCGTGATCATCTGTGAATCCCTGAAATGCTTGTGGAGTGTTCGTAGCTCTCGGCTTGTTTACCGCACAACCGTATAAGACGAGCAATATGAATACCAGCATAGAAAAAGTCCTAATGAATTTCATCATCTTAAATTTTACTCTTTGTATTCAAGAAAGCTATCCATTAGTTGTTTGAAGGTTGTTGGTTTAAACTTTTCGAAACTGGCTTCATCCACGAAAATATAGTCATAATGCACTTCATCTTGCTTCGCATTGATGTCTTCGCACCACTGCCTCAGCCTTTCCATTTTCAACGGTACATCCAGATCTTCCTGTCCCTTTGTCTCTACGATGACAATCTGCTTTTCGGATAATTTGACCATAAAATCGGGGTAGTAGTTAGATATATCCCCATCAGCATTAACGTAATCCAGCTTGAAATGAACGGCTAAATAGTTCTTGGCGAAAGAAATGACATCCGTGCAGTTATCCAAGAAGCTCGCAAATTCCAATTCAAAGTGACTGTCGCCAATGATGCGGTTGAAAATACTCTTCTTCGGTACAAGGTAACCCTGTTCCTTCGCTACGAAGGGACGCGTTTGGCGCAGTTTGATCGTATCGCGAATTTCGGCGTCGCCTTTATCATGTACGGTCAGCTCGTTGATCGCCTTCTTAAAGCTTTCGATCAATGTCTTGCTAGCTTCCAGTTCCGAAAGGTTGCGCAAAGTATTCGGGTCTTCCAGGTCTACCTCCTGTTCGAAAAGTTCATATTTCATAAACCTTTTAACCTTGCTGTACAAGACATCATACCCACTGACCAGACGTAAATCTTTCATGATCGTGCGTGCAAAATAACCTACAACACTGCGGTAATCTGCCAACCCAGCTGAATCTAAGATCGTCGTATGGGTCACCTCGCCATTAGTGATGTCCTTAAAGACGATCTCCCGCTGCTGCTCCAAGCTGTATTTTTTGTAAGCCACTTTCTTATGTCCAAAATTAGTCAGGTCCAATTCAGCCAGGTTCTTATATTCACGATAGATGCGCGCTGAAAGCAGCGGAATTTCTATATCCAATTTATCAAGGTCTTTCTTCGGGTTTTCTTTATCAACTTCGATGACAATCGGAGTCTTGGCGCTGCTCCCCTCGCCCATTGCTTTGCGTTCTAGGACGACACCTTCAGCCTGGATCGATTCAACAAATTCCATGAAGGCGTCTGTACCTACCACGCTAACATACTCTTCTATATCTCCAGGATACATTTTACGCAAGCCGCGTCCTAAGGTTTGTTCCGGCAAAATATTGCTCTTAGCTGAGTAGGCTCGCAGCCCGACGATGGTAGTGACGTTTTTCACGTCCCAACCTTCCTTGAGCATCATTACGGAAACAATGGCTTTATAGGGGCTTTTCAATCCATCAATTTCATTTGCCTGCTTGCGAAGGTTTTCAAGCACTTCTTTTGCTTTCCCTGAAGAGGCTTCTGAAATTTCTCCATTATTTTTAGTATGAATGACAAGTACCGCATCCTTCAAATCTTGATAATGCCCTTCAAGAAATTCAGCCACTTCGTCGCAGTTGCGGGTATCATCGGTCATCACAAATAGGATCGCTTTCTTACCCATTTTTTCATGTTCGGCATAAGCTTTGCGCCATTCGATAACACCCAAGTTTAGATAATCGGCATATTTTTCGGTGTACTTCGCGCTTTGGCGCTCCTGTAATTTCGCTCGGCTTGGGGCATCCGGCAGTACTGGATGCTTGACCACATTTTGGGCGATTGCCTCCACTAGTGGATAGTCGGCTACGGTTTGCACAAAGATGGCGCCGTTATTATGTTTGGGCGTGGCGGTCGTGTCCACCTGCATAGCCAGCGCGCCGTCTTTTTGAAGCAGGCGGTTGTGAATATCTTCGATGGACTTGAACCACGCCATACGCGGGTCATGAATATGGTGCGCCTCGTCGTTCAAGATCATCAATTCGTCGATATCACGCACGATCATCCCCAGGTCGATCTTGGAATCCGTGGTCGCTCCGCTGGGACGTTTGCCCAGGAAATAGTCCATCGTGTTTTCGTCTTCCGGCGAGGGAGGTATGTCCTCGCCGGAATACACTCGATGGATATTGGTTAAAAAGATATTACCCGTGGGACGAGTGATTCGTACCTCGTCCTGGACATGCAGAGTCAATTGAAAGTCGTCGCGCCAGTTATGCCCTTCATAGCCATTATCGGGGATAACTGGGTCGGCAAAGAAAATCCTTAATCCTTGAAAATCCTTGTAGATGCGATCCAATACGATAATATTGGGGGTGATCAGCAGGAAATTTCGCGCCAGCGTCGAATCGAGCTCATAGAGTTTGTGATAGAAACTCCACGCCAGCACAAGGCTTAACACTTTGGTCTTGCCGCTGCCGGTCGCCATCTTCACCACGAAGCGCCGCCAGGTCTCGTCGAACATACTCCCGGACACCAGACCGCTGGAGTCAAAGCGCATCAAATCGTGCTTGTCCTTTACACCAACCACATCATAAAGATATACGATTGTTTCGAGCGCTTCACGTTGAGCGAAGTAATATTCAAACTGCGCCATCGTCTGATCTGCTTTCTCTAATAAGTGCGGCGTGTTGAACCACCAATTCAGCAAGCTTCGGCTGGTATCTGTTGCGCCTACGTATCCGCTGTCTCGAAATTCTTTTACTTTTTTGCGCAGCATCGCCACCAGCGGCGGCATGAGTTTATCCATGCTCGTCTCACGCAGCGCTTCATCGGCTGGAAACCATCGCAAACTTGGATCAAGGATGGCATGTGGGGATGCCGGAAAATCTTTATGCAAAGCCATTATTGATATCCTTTCCTTCAAGCTGCTCAATGCCCGGGTCATCGATCAGCAGTTTCATTTGATGGATAGCTATTTGATTCAATTTACGCAGCCTCTCCGTTTGCGACAGCCCATCTTTGATGAAGAGGGCGTTCAGGTTCTCTAGATTTGATAAACATACAAGCTGTGATATATTTGCATAATCTCTAATATTACCCTTATCACCTGTATGACTGTCTCGCCATTCTTTAGCTGTCATACCAAACAAAGCCATATTGAGGACATCAGCTTCTGTTGCATATACCAGTTTTACCTGTTTCTGTGTTAGTTCTGGTGGAATCAGATTCTCTTTAATTGCGTCAGTATGAACTCGATAATTGATTTTAGCTAGATTGCGTCGGATATCCCACCCAAGCTGTTTACGTTCTTCGTCCTTGAGGCGTTGAAATTCCTTGATGAGATAAAGTTTGAATTCAACTGATATCCAGGATGCGAATTCAAAGGCGATATCTTTATGGGCATACGTGCCGCCATAACGACCTGGCTTGGAAACCAATCCTATCGCCCCAGTAGCTTCTATCCACCTTTTAGCTGTTAGGATGAAGCTGTTCAGCCCGGCTTCTTTTCTAATCCCATCGAATTCGATGGGATTAAAATCAGGATTATTCAGGTGTTCCCAGATCCCCAGGAACTCAATCGTATTCCGATTCCGCAGCCAGTTCGAAATGATATAATCCGTTCTCTTCGCATCTTTATGCCTAGCAATGTCTGTGAGGCTGATATAATCCTCTTCCTGGAGGGTTTTAATCGTGATCTCCGTACTTAAAACCTTAATTTTCGCCATCATCTGCTCTCTTAAATGCTTACCTCTACAATCGTCATCGTATCATT
>CAZJMV010000115.1:0-5329 GCA_964547225.1 uncultured Anaerolineaceae bacterium
CATGACAGCACTTTGTCATTGCGAGGAGCGGTTCATTCTACGACCTTGACACTACTTAGGAATAAGCGACGAAGCAATCTCCTCCTCCACAAACCCACACACCTTTGTCATTGCGAGGAGCGGTTCATTCTACGACCTTGATAATGTTTAGAGAAAAGCGACGAAGCAATCTCCTCCTCCACATACCCACACATCTTTGTCATTGCGAGGAGCGATTCGTTCTATGACTTTGATAATGTTTTGAGAAAAGCGACGAAGCAATCTCATCCTCCACAAACCCACACACCTCTTGTCATTGCGAGGAGCGGTTCGTTCTATGACCTTGACACTGCTTAGAGAAAAGCGACGAAGCAATCCAGGATGTTGAGGTGTGAGTCTAAAGAGATTGCTTCGACCGGCGAAGAGCATGCCGGTCTCGCAATGACAAGGTGATGGTAGAGAGCACATGGGGTTCGCAAGGTCAAGGGGAAGATGGAGAGCACATGGGTTTCGCAAGGACAAGGGAAAACCGCTTACGGGGACGCAAGCTTGAGCATAGCGCCCTCCCCTCTACTCTAGTGGAGAGCCGCCGGGGTGAGGGAAAACCATCCTCAAGCTAAATGAAGCGCCTGATCAACTTTGTGCTATAATATAAGAAGCTTGTTCGCTAGTAGCTAATCCCATAGAAAAGAAAGGGTTTTCTTTCTAACTTTCAAATGAAAATCTATAAATATCCCAGCAATGGATGAATTGACGGGCGTATTCTAAAAACCGTATTTTAAGGTCCCTGTATTCATCCGCGTAGGGATAAGACAGGTGACCTATGGAAAACATCAAAGAATTAAACCGCGATCAGATCTTAGAATCGATTCGCATGGGGGAAATCGATCGAATTACACGTGATTTACAAACCGCTCACCCGGCGGATATTGCCGACTTATTAGATGACCTTCCCAATCGCGAAGCGCTGTTGATCTTTGGCAGACTACCGGTTGTCGTTGCGAGTGAAGTGCTCGACGAGACCGGCAGTCTGATGCGCAAAGAATTGATCAGCGAAGTCCCTGATGAAAAATTAGCCGATATTCTGGATGAACTGCCTGTCGATGACGCGGTCGAGATCCTGGAAGATCTACCGGAAGAGATCTCTTCTCAAATCATCGAGCTGATGGAGCCCGAGGAAGCGCAGGAAGTACGCGATAGCTTGACCTACGGCAAGGACAGCGCCGGACGTCTGATGAACACCGAGGTCGCTACGCTGCGCTTGAACATGACCGCCAAGGAAGCCCGTCACCATCTACGTATGCTCGAAGAAGTCGGCAATGTCGATCATTTCTTTGTCGTCGATGTGCAAAACCATTTGATTGGCGTTGTGCATGCGATTGACTTATTGATGCAGCAAGCCTCAGAACCAATCGAAAAGATCATGACCCCTGGGGCGATCAGCGCGCATGTGAATGCTGATCAGGAAGAGCTGGCGCAGATCATGGCAAAGTATGACGTCGGCGATATCGCGATCGTGGATGATGACAACCATCTGCTGGGGTTAGTTACCGTTGATGATATCATCGATGTCCTCGAAGAAGAAGCCACCGAAGACATCCTTCGCTTGGGTGGTTCTCTACCATTGGATCAACCCTATTCTTCTGCTTCGATATGGAACGTTTTCCAGAAGCGCATCGGTTGGCTGCTCTTGCTGTTTTTCGGCGGTATGATGACTGGATCGGTCACCCATCAGTTCGAAGCGGTTTGGGGACAATTCTTGATCTTAGCGACCTTCGTGCCCTTGGTGATTGGTACCGGCGGTAACAGCGGCTCGCAGACGATCGCCACCGTCATCCGCGCCATCACGATTGGCGAGGTGCGCTTCCGCGACATTCTCAGCACCTGGCGGCGGGAAGTCTCGATCGGCGCCTTATTAGGATCGGTGATGGCTATCCTGGGAATGGTTTTGGGTGTCTTGATTTGGGATGTCAGTTGGCAAGTCGCCTTTGCAGTGGGTTCAACCCTGCTGGTGGTCGTGATCTGGGCGACCACGATCGGCACGCTGGTGCCTTTGATCGCCGATCGAGTGGGCATTGATCCAACCGTAGTCAGTGGTCCAATGCTCTCCACGTTGGTTGATGTGAGCGGCTTAATCATCTATTATAGTCTGGCGGGTTATATCCTGGGCATCTTTTAGAATATCAATTCGTTCACCTTTCCTTTGAATTGACCACACAACGCAGTCGATCCAGAAAGTCAATTTCCAACTGCCAATCAACAGTTGGAAATTGATCGCGTGGATATTCGCTCAGGATCTGACAAAATTCCAGCGCACTCTCGACCTTACCGGTGATATTTATGAAACCATTTTCGATTAGATCATCCGCTCTTGACGATCCGTTGATCACAGCTAGAAGGACCTCCATTTCGCACTGTAGGATAACGTCTGCGGTACTGTGCCATCCATTCCAGCGCGCTGTTTGTCCATCTTCGACCAAAAAATAGAATTGCTGACTGTGCTTACCGCATAAGTCGAATTGCACAATCATGTCATCGATTTCTGCATCCTGAACTTGAAAATGAGTTGGCATCGTCTTCAACCAGCTTTCGAGATCAGGGAAAGCTGTACGCTTTTCTGTCATATCGAGATAGCGAACCTGACCAACGCCGTCGTCATGGATCAGCGCGCTGCGCGGCAGCACACCTTCTTGACGATAGATCCAATGGGCGACATCACGGGCGATAAAACGAAAACTGATCGCTTCCACATGGGAGTTGTTCCAGATCACGACTGTTTCGCCATTACCTTGCGGATCATCGAAACGATGATAGCCGGCTTGTGTAATCGTCTCCAGCAGCGCCCGCTTTTGATCCTCGTCCAAATCAAGCGCAAATTCACCCAGCAGATCAGGCTGCTCGAATAGATCGGGCAGCAAATCATAGAGCGCTTCCTTCGCCCAGCTTTCCATGCTAAAATGGCGCGCCAGTTTTCGGCACTGCCACATGCGATAGTCGCCTGACTGTATCAAGGCGCGCCCATTTGAAATGGTTACACAAATGCTAATCTGCTGATGGGGATCAATCTCGATCGCACTAAGTTTGAGCGCCTGCAGCTCATCATCCCAAGTAGGCTCTACAGACAACTCACTTCCATCCACCTGCACATTGATCTGCGCTTGTCGGTCGATGCTGCGCAAAAAGAGCACATAGCGGCGCATTGGCGGCAGGTGCTGAAGCGCGCCTTCCACCGCTCCGATCCTGATCTGCCAGCGCGCAACATTCCAGCTTGATTCAATGGGAGTGATGCTGAATTGATCGGCGCCATCATCCTCAAAGAGTTCAAACCGGTTTTCTGCACCCGGGAAGCAGTGCAGCTCTAGCTCTTGCGGGTTCTGAATGCCGCCCCAAGCAACCACTGGAGCAAGAGGAATGATTGCGCCTGCTTTGGCGAAAACAGGAATATCCTGCAGTTCGCCATGCAGAACGCGCCAGGTGTCCGTCTCCGGATTGCCATAGCGCGCGCCATCAAAGAAGCCGTACCATTCGCCGCGCGGAAGCCAAATCACCTGCCGGCTCAGGCGCGTGCTCTTGTTGATCGGTTCAAGATAAGGCGCGGCGATCATTTCCGAGCCGTAGCGATATTGTGCTGGACAATGATAGGCTGCTTCCTGTTGGGGATATTCATGGTACATGGGACGGATCAAACATTCGCCGTGCTGATGGTCGCGGTACACCATACTGTACAGATAGGGGATTAATTGATGGCGCAACTGCATGGCGCGCTGCACAAGGCGCGCGGTCTCGGAATCATAGCGCCAGGGGTAGCGTTCGTGGAAGGGATTCTTGGTGGTATGTAAACGCATGATCGGACTAAAGACGCCATACTGCATCCAGCGCAGGAATAATTGGGAGTCTTCGATGCCGCCCATATGCCCACCGATATCATGACTCCACCAACCGTAGCCAACATTAGCCGCTGCTGCGGTGAAATAAGGTTGGAAAGCGAGCGACTCCCAGCTCACAAATGTGTCGCCCGAGAAACCGATCGGATAGCGGTGATTACCCAGTCCTCCCCAACGCGAGAAGATGAACGGACGTTTCGTGCCATCTCGCCCCAGATCATAATAATGCAGGTGATTGAGCCACCACAAGGGATCGAGACCCATTATGCCAGATTTGCTGCCTTGCTGCCAGTCCAACCACCAAAAATCGATCCCTTCCTCTTCCAGCGGGTGATGAAGGTGTTCGAAATAAGCTCTGACATAATCGGGATTGGCGATATCGAAGGCGATCAGCTCCTGCGCCTGTGGATCGAGACCGAACTGCTCCGCCATCGGTTGATACGCTGCTTCATGTTTGTGCACGCCCTCGGCTGGATGCAAATTCAGGGCTGTGCGTAAGCCGCGCTCATGCAGCGCACTCAGGAAAGCGACCGGATCGGGAAAGAGGTTGTGGTTCCAGGTGTAGCCGGTCCAGCCGCTGCTCTTATTGTTTGTCTTGGTCAGATGCCAGTCCATATCGATGACGCAAACTGACAGCGGGATTTGATGCTGCTTGAAGGTATCCATCAATGCCAGCAATTCGTCAGCGGAGTACTCCCAGTAACGGCTCCACCAATTGCCTAACGCCCAGCGTGGCAGCAAGGGTGTCGAGCCAGCAACACGCCGGAAATCGCGCAGGCAGGCTTGATAATCCGTGCCATAGGCGCAGAAATACAAATCGAGCGCCTCAGATGGGGCGTGGCGCGCTTCCAGCCAGCCGTCCTGATTGAAGACCAAGCTGTGACTATCATCGATCAGCGTCCAACCGTCTCGGTTCAGCAAACCATGTTCTAACAGCGTGGCTCCATCGACGCGATCCAGTGTGCGTGTTGTACCAAGCAAATTGCCTCGCGCATGCTGCCCGTAACGCCAGGTCTTCCCATTTGCCTTAACCCTAATTTGGAGTGAGTCAGCGCTGAAACCGCCTGGCTTGGGTATGTATATTAAATGAAGAAAGTCATTCTCAAGCGTAATTTTCTCTGCGGTTTGCTTAACGACGAATTCTGGAATGGGTTGTTTTCGGTACCAAAAAACTTGACTGGGACGGTCTTCAAATTGACTTCGCGGATCATATTCCAGGCGCATTAATCGTTCAGTCAGCATCGTGAATCGAATGGTGCGATCATGCACACAACTTTGTGGTTGAGCGTGTGGTTCGAATTGGATTGGGAAATCTTGTGTAAAGACCAACGTATGCTCCGTGATTACTTTTATTTGGCAATTGGATGATCGTTCAAAAGTTATTATAAAATAAAATTTCCATCAACACCCATTTTCTGCTATAATCATATTGGCATAACTATACTCGATGATAGGAAAAGCTGATT
>CAZJMV010000116.1:0-8909 GCA_964547225.1 uncultured Anaerolineaceae bacterium
CGTCAAACAACCGATGATCGACTTGGAGATATTTAAAAATCTGTTGTTTTCGATTAATTTAATCATTGGTGCGATGACTTTCATCGCCATCGCTGGAACGACGATCCTTATCCCATTCTTTCTGGAAAATGTGCTTGGCTATCAAACTTATCAAGTCGGTTTCTTGATGGCGATCATTCCGGTAACCATGGGACTGATCGCGCCGATCGCCGGTTCCCTTTCGGATCGTTTCGGCACTCGTCCAATCACCGTAATAGGTTTAATTATTTTATTATTCGGATATATCTGTGTGCAAAGCTTGGATGAAAATACGCATATCATTGGTTATATCCTACGTTTTCTACCAATTGGGCTTGGGATGGGTGTTTTCCAATCACCTAACAACAGCGCTATCATGGGTGAAGCGCCTAGAGAGCGTTTAGGGATTGTCTCAGGGATGTTGGCATTAACGCGCACGCTTGGTCAGACAATCGGCATTGCCATTTTAGGAGCTGTCTGGGCTAGCCGTGTGTTCTTTTATGCTGGTGGTGTGATCGAAGAAGGCGCTACATCCGCGCCTGCCTCTGCGCAAGTTGCTGGCTTACAAGATACGGTTATTCTTTTGATCATCTTAATTGCGATCGCTTTGGGAATTGGATTATGGGGCTACTTCTTTGAACGTAAGCAGCGCACCGTACCAAGTGTAACGATATCAATTTCATGATGGCTGAATTGAGCAGCATTCATCAATTCATTATTGTTTCTATTAAAAGCTGCTTTTATTTATGCTTAGTTTTTCAATCAATTTTCTTGGTATAATTTTAATTGGATTGCTCGTTACGCAAAATAAAAGAGAGAATTTAGAAAGTCATGATATCTGATCCATCAAGGGTAATTACAGAATTCGATTTATCCAACCTGATCCTTGAAAATACACAACTCTGGCAGGAATTTCGTTCTCCAGAGAATGAAATCCTTTATCTTTCCCCTTATTGTGAATTGATAAGCGGGTACAGCGCACAGCAATTTTTGGATGATCACTCATTATTATCTCGAATTACACTCGAAGAAGATCAAGATAAGATTATCAACTTTTTGCAAAATCCTAAAAAAGCCATTGATGTGGAAATATGCTTTCCGATAAGACACTTGAAAGGAGATACTCGTTGGATTCGAGCAATCAAGAAACCTTTATACAGCGTAAATAATCAGTTATCCGGATTTCTTTTCACTTATCAAGATATCAGTGAGCAGCAATATAAAATTAAAAAATTTCAACAACAAGATGAAATTCTAAATGCTTTGCTTCAAGTTCCCGATAATTTCGTCACTGTTATTGATCCTGATGGAAAACTGGAATATTTTAGTGATCGATTAGCTGAGATGTTAAATATATCCAATGAAGAGTTATTGGGGAAATGCCTTTGGGATTATTTTCCTCCCGAAACGACAAAATTTCGCAAGAAATTTGTTGACCAGGTCGTTAAAACAAAGCGTTCTTTACGAGTAGAAGATAAGTCCAGTATTGATAAATCTTCATCAGAAGCAATGATTTATGACTCGATCATTTATCCTGTTATGGATAAACAAGGCGAAGTCGATAAACTCGTTATTGTTGCCCGTGATATCACCGAGTTTAGAACACTAGAAAGCGAGTTAATCCAGGCAAAACGGCAGCTTGAAATCACTTTCGAAAATATTGCTGATGGGGTTTATGTGCTCGCTCGCAATGGAGACGTGCTTTTTATAAATCAAGCTGCCAAGCATCAAATACTATACCCTGCTGAAGAATATTATAAAGATCGAAAGGGAGTTGTCGAAAAATTTTTTGCGTACAAGGAAGATGGAACCCCAATTGCTTGGAAGGATTTTCCCGTTCATAAAGCATTTAATGGGGAAGTACCTGCTCCGATGATTATCAAATATAGTCATCCTCAATTTTCTTCTCGAGAAGAAAATTGGTTGGTTATTAAAGCTCAACCAATTTTTGGGAACGATGGACAGGTGGAAATGGTTGTGATTATCAGCAATGATATCACTGATCTAAAAGTTGGTCAGCAGGAAATTGAAAAGGCTCATCTTGAATTGGAGAACCGGATCACTGCTCGAACCAAGGAGCTATCTAGGGTCATCCAAAGTCTTGAAAGTGAGAACGTTATTCGTAAAGAAGCTGAAAAGCAGGCTCGTGAAAGCGCAACTTATGCCCAAGCGTTAGTTCGTATAGCCCAACGATTAAGCACACAGCTTGATCTAAATTCATTATTGAATATCATTTGTCGCGAAGCTGCGCAGGTTCTAGTGAGCATGCTGGTTAAAGATTGTAATATTTACCTCTATGATGAGGATCAGGATGCCTTTATCAAATCGGCTGATCATATCCTTTATGGAGATCCACCCGATTTTTATCCTATTATCCCTCGAGACATCTATTTAAGTTGGATCAATCAATATGGCTTGACGATCCTCGTTAGTGATAAAGATAACTTAGAGAATATATCAGAAATAACTCTCCCTGGAAATTATACAATCCACACCTATCTCAATGTGAGTATGTGGAATGATGGTGAATTAATTGGATTTCTGGAATTATTATCTGAGAAGGTAAATGATCTGCCTAAAGAGAGGGAGATCACCTTGATTCAAGCGATCGCCAGTCAAGCAACTTCTGCAATCGTCAATGCGCGTTTATTTGAAGACATAACCAATGCTCGCAATCGTTTACAGAATATTTCCCAGAAGTTGGTTAAGGTTCAAGAAGAGCAGCGCCGTCAATTAGCGCGTGAATTGCACGATGAGCTTGGTGGTATGCTCACCTCGCTTCGCATTAACTTAGACATGATTCCGTTAGATACAAACCAACCTCAAAGTCAAGCCCTAGGTCAGGCGCGTAATTTAACGGATAAATTAGTTGAGGAGGTTAGAGAACTCTCTCTGAATTTACGACCAATCCTGCTTGATGATTTAGGACTCTTACCAGCTTTAATTTCTTTGATCGAAAAGTATCAACAAAATACCAATATATCAGTTGACTTTAAACATTATGGCATCAATAAACGTTTCCCATCAGAAATCGAAACGACTGCATTTCGCACCATCCAAGAAGCGCTAACAAACACAGCTAGACACGCCAATGTGGATCGTGTCACGGTACGCGCTTGGCTGGAAAAAGATATCCTTAAAATACAGATCAAAGATGAAGGCAAAGGATTTCTACTTGGAAAAAGAGATTTCTCTCATCTTACGAGCGGATTATCTGGAATGCGGGAACGGGTGAAGATGGTTCAAGGTTTTTTTGAGATCGAAACCGCGCCTGGCGAGGGTACTTGTATAACAGAAGAATTGCCGATAAATTTATTGCTGGGAGAAGAAACATGGTAATTGCGCAGAAGACAATATCCATTGTTCTGGCTGATGATCATGCCATCGTTCGCGAAGGGTTACAAGCCTTATTCGCCAAGGAAAAGGATTTAGAAGTTGTAGCCGAAGCGAATGATGGGTTAAGCGCTCTCGAATGGGTTGAACAACTTCATCCAGATGTAGTTATTTTAGATTTGGAACTACCAGATATCAAAGGATTAGAAATATTACGCCAGATAAATTTGCGCTATCCGGAAATATGTATTATTGTCCTTTCTATGCATGCCAAGGTAGCTTATGTTGTGGAAGCGATTCAAAATGGAGCTAGGGGATATGTCATAAAGGGATCTGATACCTGTGAGTTGGTTACTGCGATACGGCAGGTTATGACAGGTAATCGTTACCTCAGTCTACCATTTTCTGAGCAGTTGATCAAAGATTATCTTGAGAAGTCTCAAAGTCAAGCCTTCGATCCATATGAGACGCTTACCAACCGTGAACGACAGGTTTTACATTTGGTTGCCCATGGCAGCAGTAGCACTGAGATTGCAAAACGATTGAAAATCAGCTCTCGTACGGTTGAAACCCATCGAGCTAAGATAATGGAGAAATTGTCTTTAGATAATTTCACCGAACTAGTTCGTTACGCCCTCCGTAAGGGAATCATCCCGATAGAATAACTGAAGAAATCCGAAAATTTCTGAAAAAATCAGTAGATATACGGATTGATTTTTTTTGTATTTTGGGTCATAATCTTCTCATAACACAGTAATCCCAATGCAAAGAACCCTTCGGTCGCGTGGGACTAATCAAGGTTTGAGGGGCTAGTCTTCTAAGGTCAGGGGTGCGATCCTTTTACATTGGAGCGATAATATATCGCTCCAATGGACTTTAACCAGTGGGTTTCAGATTAGAAAAATTCAGTCTAAGTTTTGAAATAAACATACTTGTTTTTTACGTAACTTACATAAAATATTTGGGTTAATATTTTCGTAAGGCGTAGATTATTAATTTTGCACATTAAAAATCACCGATATCCCTTGCATTGTATCAAAACTAATGTAAAATTTAACTAAACCTTATCGAACAATGTGTAATATCAAACCATCAGAAATGGAGGTAATTCGAAATGAACGACCAATTTGGTTCCACCGAAATAACCAGTGATGATAAGCTATGGGCGGCGCTTGGTTATCCTATAGCCCTTATTGCGATTATTGTGTTGCTGATGGAGGAGAAGAAGAATAGACCCTTCATTAAGTTCCACGCAGTCCAATCACTCGCGCTCAATGTAGTTCTTTTCATTATTATGATTATCTTGGGCATAACAGTTGTTGGCGCAATTTGTGCTCCGTTCTTATGGCTGGTAACGATATGGCCAGCCGTGGAGGCATATCAGGGCAAATATGTAGAAATACCCGTTGTCACAAATTTCATCAAGAATCAAGGTTGGGTATAAGCATCCAATTAGGTTAAACCAGTTCTCAAATTAATGAAAACTGGTTTAACCTAAGAATTCATCGCATATTTACTTGACTTTTGTAAGCCTACACAATAAAATCAGCACTGTGGAATGATTGATATTCCATAGATGGTTATAGTACAAACAGAAATAGAGGAGAGACCCGAAACGATGAACGGGCGCCGAAGGGGCAAGTCTGGTATTTGGCAATATCAGGTGAAACTCTCAGGTAAAAGGACTCGGTTTCTGAAACCCTCTGGAAAGCCATTGAGTTATGCCAATGGCACCGACGGGGCAAGCGCCAAGCTTGCTTGGTGTGAATCTCTCAGGTTTTAGACAGAGGCGCACGCATTCTTAGCGTGCGCCTTTTTAATTGATGAACCAAATCTTATGACGAATAAACTAAAGGAGAATAATATGAATATTCCAAGCGATTTGAAATTTACTGAGCAAGATGAGTGGGCGCGTTTAGAAGGTGATATTGTCACGATTGGCATTAGCGATTTTGCACAAGATCAACTATCTGATATCGTTTATGTCGAATTTTTAGTTGCAGAAGGTGAATCGGTTTCGAAAGGGGACGCATGCGCAACGTTGGAATCTGTCAAAGCCGCCGCGGATGTCTATGTTTCCGTGAGTGGTGAAGTTATTGAAGTTAATGAAGACCTAGTCGATACCCCAGAAATGGTTAACAGTGATCCTTATGGGGCTGCGTGGATGGTGAAAATTAAAGTTAGCGACTCAAGTGAGTTAGACCAACTCATGGATGCAGCCGCTTACGAGAAAGCGATCGAAGAAAAAGAATAGTAAATAAAAAAGGAGAAATTATGTACGTTCCTCACACTGAGGCAGAACGTGAGAAGATGCTCAGTACGATTGGGCTAAAATCCATGCAAGACCTGTTCCGGGATGTGCCCGCAGCCGAGCGTTTTCCTGATCTACGACTAGACCCCGCCTTGACTGAAATGGAAGCCATGGCGGAGTTACAAGATCTTGCCGCTTCTGATGAGACGACCAGTGAGTTGGTTTGTTTCCTTGGCGCTGGAGCCTATAACCATTACGTCCCATCAGCAGTTGATGCAATGATTAGCCGTGGAGAATTCTATACGGCTTATACCCCCTATCAACCCGAAATATCACAGGGTACCCTTCAGGCAATTTTTGAATATCAAAGCCTGATTGCTGCGCTTACTGGAATGGATGTCTCTAACGCTTCGCATTACGATGGCGCTACGGCTGCGGCTGAAGCTGTCAGCCTCGCCAATGCGCATTTCCGTGGTAAACGCAGCAAAGTTATCCTCTCTCCTGCCCTTAACCCGCAATACCGACAAACCATCCGTACTTATAACCCAGGTACGGAGTTGGACTTTATCGGAGATAATTCGGGAATCGACGTGGAAGCTGCTCCAGATGCCCTGATCCCTTTGATCGATAAAGATACCGCATTGGTGATTGTCCAATATCCAGATTTCTTTGGACGCGTTTATGACTTATCGAAGCTGGCTGATGCAGCTCACGCAGCAGGCGCTATATTAGCTGTCTCCGCCAATCCAATGGCATTAGGGTTGCTAAAGCCACCAGGCGAGTTTGACGTAGATATTGTCACTGGCGAAGGACAGCCACTAGGAATACCGCTATCTTTTGGCGGTCCTTACTTGGGTTTCTTTGCTACCAAGAAAGACTATCTACGTAAGATCGCAGGTAGATTGGTCGGAGAGACGGTTGACGATCGTGGGCAGCGCGCTTATGTGCTCACATTAACCGCTCGTGAACAACATATTCGTCGTGAAAGAGCAACTTCGAATATCTGCACCAATCAAGGTCTGATCGCTTTAGCGACAACGGTCTATATGAGCTTGCTGGGCAAAAATGGATTTAGGGAAGTCGCCAATTTGAATTACCAAAAGGCGCATTATGCCGCAAAGCAATTAAGTGAATTAGAAGGTTTCGAATTGTGGTCAGAAGAACCGTTTTTCAATGAGTTCACCCTTCGCTGCCCGATGCCCGTTGCAGAGCTCAATGAAAGCCTGCTGGAGTATGGCATCGTTGGCGGTTATGATCTAGGCTTGGATTACCCGCAATGTTCTGATCATATGCTTTTGGCTGTCACAGAAATGAATTCGAAAGATGATATCGATTTATTGGTAGAAGCGCTTGCGGAGGTGAGCCATGACTGAGCCCTTGATGTGTGAACTATCTTCAGTTGGACGCACTGGGTTGCGTTTCCCTAAATCGGATGTCCCCGAAAGCGCGCTCCCCAAAGGTTTCAAGCGTGATAATTTAGCTTGGCCTGAGATGTCTGAAGTCGATGTTGTACGTCACTTCACGCGTTTATCTCAATACAACTATGCCATTGATAAAGGCATGTATCCTCTCGGATCATGCACGATGAAATATAACCCAAAGATCAATGAAGCCGTCTCGCGTTTACCTGGTTTTTCAATGATCCATCCATTACAACCAATCGAAACTGTGCAGGGCGCTTTAATGCTCATGTACAATCTACAGGAAATGCTCAAAGAGATCGGTGGATTTGCGGGTGTGACTTTGCAGCCAGCGGCTGGCGCGCACGGTGAACTGACCGGTATCCTCATTATTCGTGCTTTCCATGCTTCGCGGGGCGATACTAAGCGCACCAAGATCTTGATCCCTGATTCTGCCCATGGCACAAACCCAGCTACCTCGGCAATGAGTGGTTTGGATGTAGTTGAGCTGAAATCAGACCCGAATGGCAATGTCGATTTGGAAGCGCTCAAAGCGGAATGCGACGATACACTGGCTGGTTTAATGCTCACCAATCCCAATACTTTGGGTTTATTCGACGAGCATGTCAAAGAAGTCACAAAAATGGTGCATGAAGCGGGCGGTCTCATCTATGGCGATGGCGCCAATATGAACGCTTTACTTGGTATCGTGCGCCCAGGTGAATTAGGAGTTGATATCCTGCATTACAACCTGCATAAAACCTTCTCGACTCCGCATGGTGGTGGCGGTCCTGGTTCTGGTCCTGTTGGTGTGGTCGCTGACCTGGTCGATTTCCTACCTGCCCCAATCGTTGACATCATCGAGGAAGGCGATGAAGATATGCCGCCTTTGTTCGGTTTTGTAACCCCAGAGAAGACGATTGGGCGTGTAAAGGCTTTCCAAGGTCACTTCGCGATCATGGTGCGTGCCTATACCTATATTCGCATGAATGGACCCGAAGGACTGCGCAGAATTGCTGAACATGCTGTGTTGAACGCCAATTATCTGATGAAACTGCTTAAGGATATTTATCATCTACCCTATGATCGTATCTGCATGCATGAATTTGTGCTTGAAGGTCAATGGGACGATGCTCCCGATGTCCATGCTTTGGATATCGCCAAACGCATGATGGATTACGACCTGCATCCACCCACGAACTACTTCCCTTTGATTGTCCACGAAGCGTTGATGATCGAACCCACCGAAACCGAGTCCATGCAGACGCTGGATAACTTTGTGGAGGTTATGAAGAAGATCGCCGACGAAGCCCACGAAACACCTGAGCTGCTCAAAGAAGCACCCCACAAGACCCCCGTCGGCAGACTAGATGAAGTCAAAGCCGCTAAAGACCTGGTACTAACATGTAACCTAGAAGCCAAACCATAGGTTGAATCAGATAGTATTCATAAGTAAATAAACCAGCATCCCCACTGAGATTTGATCAGTGGGGATGTTTGGTTCTTGATATGGCGCTTCGACCATGAATGGATAGAGAGGGGAAACCACAAAAACAGGTAATAACTACGCTGAATTGTATCCTCGACTGTTCAATCAGCCTTGCCTAATACAATCAGTGAAAAAATATCTACTTAAAGCGTGTCGGATCGAAGGTTAGGGAATATTTCAGACCTTGATGATTATCTTCTGTTAGGGTAGCGCCCAACTGTATCGCTAGTTGCTGAATTAATAACATACCGAGTGAGTCGGCTTGATCGAGATCAGAACCATCAAATTTCCCTTCTCCGTTATCTTGATAAGTAATGCGGATTTCTCCCGAGGGTTGCTTTTTGAGGGTTATCTTGATCTCTGGATGTGGTGTGTTATTAAAGGCGTGTTTTATGGAATTAGTCATCCACTCGCTGAC
>CAZJMV010000117.1:0-25504 GCA_964547225.1 uncultured Anaerolineaceae bacterium
AGGTATTCGTACATGGGCACTTGAACGAGCCAGTAGTAATACCAAGGTTGGCTGCCGCGTTCGACGCCTTGCTGCTCGAGCCAGTAGCCTAGCGAACCCACCAAGCCGGTGAAGAAACCAGCGCCGTTGGTAAAGATAGAGGTGTAGAAGATGGTGAAAATGCCGTAAAAGATAGCCGCGTTAATCAACCATAAGCGACGGTTCCACAGGAGACCGATCGCGACAGCGATGGCAGTCAAAGGGATCAGGAAAAGGGCGAAGTGCAGGATGTCGGTGGTGGTCATCGCGACCACTTCAGAAGCATTGGTGGGGATATTCCAACCTAATAGCTGCACCGGAAAAGCGGATAGCTGCGGTAAGACCATGGTACCGAGCACGATCAGCAGGCTGAAGGAACGATCTTCGCGTAGTCTACCCCAGGTATAGCCGCGTAAGATGAACACTGCGGCTGCGGTCAAAGCTATTAACCCCAATAGCGCGAAAATGATCACGATAGCATGCGGACTCTGCATGGGAAGCTCGGCTAATTCACTGCCTGGGGTGACGGGGGAGGCGGTGATCTCGCCTTCGAGATGTTCAGCGGGTTGATTGATCAAGATATAGCCGCCGGCTGCGCTTAGAAAAATTAATGCTAACATAATAGCGATGATAAATTGTCTGCGCAGCGCTTCGCTGTTCCAGCGTAAGCGTGTGATTCTGAAGAGAAAATAAAAAGCCAAGAAGATGAGCGCCTGAGCGGTATAAATAAAAGAGGTTTCTTTAGTGGTGAAGTGTAAGGCAGAGGAGGCAGTGATCCAATACAAGAATTTCGCTTGACCGGTCTCCAGATATCGCAACAGCGCCCAAATCAGAATGACCCCAAAGAGCCCGACATAGGCTTCGTTGCGCACATAACGCCCGTAATAGAGCATGTACGGCGAGATAATCATCAGTGCTGCCGCGATCAGTGCGCCGGCTTTGCCAAAATAGCGCCGATAGAACCACATAAAGCCAACCGTAGCGATGCTGAAGACGACGGCTGGGATGCGAGCGGTGAAGTCATTGTCACCGAACATAAAATAGGACAGCGCTACGGTGTGGAATAAGAACGGTCCATGCATAAGTGGATCGTGCGAGAAGCCCTCTCCTTTAAAGAAACGCCAGGAATAATAGACGTGCGAATTTTCATCATGGCTCATGACGCGTGCTTCCAAATCGTAGAAGCGAGAAAAGATTGCTATGAAGATAAGCAGAATGAAGATGACCGTCTCCCAATCGATTTTGATAAAGTCACTGATCGGTTGATCTAACCAGACGTTTTTCCTATTCTCAGTAAATTGCATAGATTAGCCTCTTGTTTTTTTAGTTTTCTGAAAACACGATGATGCGATCAGCCTCAGAAAAAGTGACCATCTCGGATTTCTGAGGATTGATGACTACACCATCGTCAGCTTGCGAGTTATTTTCCATGGATAATATTCGATTCTCTGTCATCGTTTGCGAGTGGTTTTTTGCTTTCTTTGTTTTGGTTTTATGGGTTGATTGGTCTTTAACGCTTTGATCTCTTCAGCGTTGAGATAACGCCATTGTCTAGGTTTTAGCCCTTCTAAATTCAGCGTTCCGATGCGAACACGAATAATTTTAACAACCGGCAAGCCTAGGATAGAGCCAGTTTCGCGGATTTGACGTTTCTTGCCTTCACGCATCGTAACGCGCAGCCAACTGCCTTTACCCATTGAGCGTTGATAAGATACCTGCGCGGGCGCGGTTTTGTAGCCATCGCTGAGCACAACGCCATGTCTCCAAGTTTCCAATTGCATTTCATCGGGATGGCGAGCGACCAAGACGCGATATTCTTTTTCATGTCCAAACCGTGGATGGGTCAAGTGGTTGGTGAGCTCGCCATCGTTGGTCAACAGGATCAAACCTTCGCTATCCACATCCAGCCTGCCGACTGGATAGACTTTTTGGGGGATATCGACCAGGTCGCATACGGTTTGCAGCGCTTCGGGCGAGACGGCTGCGGAGAGCACGCCGCGTGGTTTATACAGGGCGATATAGACCAACTCTTCTGGCGCTGAGATCGATTCGCCATCCAGGCAGATGTGGTCCTTAGCGCTGTCGGCTTTGTCGCCCAACTTGGCGATACGATTGTTCACGGTCACTCTACCCGCAGCGATAAAGCTCTCACAGGCGCGCCTGGAACCTAGTCCAGATCTGGCAAGGATTTTTTGAATTCTCTCTTCCATAGTCTTCCTTGTAAAATACTACCTTATCATCGCAAATTATAACGCAGGAAAAGCATTTGAGGCGTCTTTTTTGTTATGTGAATTAACACTTTAATAGTTCATCGATAGAGTCATTTTTTGATTGTTTCTCGATTTCAAGGGGTGGTAGTTCTGCTAGCGAACTTAAACCAAAAGATTGAATGCATTCTTCGGTCGCGCTATACAGGATCGGTCTACCTGGCGCTTCCGCGCGACCGACTTCTTGGATCAGACCGCGTTGAAGCAGCGTGCGTATGACGCCGTCGCTGTTCACCCCTCGTATAGCATCAACGTGTGGTCTGGTGACGGGTTGTTTGTACATGATGATCGCGAGGGCTTCTAGCGCAGCTTGGCTTATTTTTGATCCCAACTCTAATCCTAGGAAGCGCTCGATAACCTGTGCAGCTTCTGGCGCGCTGGTGAGCATGACGCGCCCTTGATATCGTTGTAATCGTATGCCGTACTGCCGGGGTGCTTCCAAGTAGCGCGCTTCCAGGGATTGCAGTGCTTCTTCGACCTCAGCGGTTGTGACTTCTAAAGCCGCTGCCAATTGCGCAAGCGTCACACTGCCTGGTGCAACGAATAATAATGCCTCAAGCTGGGCAAGTTTAGATAATTCTTTTTCTGGATTAGAAACATTCATCATGCTATGATAAAATTCAACAGCGATATTTGCCATAGAGGAGTAATAGTATTAATGAAGAAGTTACACATTTTCATATTGATCATCCTTGTCATACTTGCATCTATTTTAGCTTGTAATCTACCATTTTCATCAAAACTGTCAGAACCTACACAGGCAGCCGTGACCCCGACTGAAGGGCTTGATGCTACTCAGGCAGTTGCAGAAGTCGAGGAAGAGATCGAATCTGTCATCGCAACGGTACAGAGTGGTGGCGCGATCGAGATGGAATTCACGGAAGCGCAATTAACTACCTTAGCAGCGAGTGAATTGGAGAAGTATTCCGAAGTTTCTATCTCCGATATTCATATTGGTTTGCAAGCCGGTCAAATCCAGATCTCAGGTAAAGCCCAATCGGGCGCTTTTAATCTACCGGCTGAGATCGTGATCGCTGTGCAAACAGATGGAAAAGGTGGTTTAGACTATCAGGTTGTACATGCTGTGTTTGGACCACTACCGATCCCTGAGAGCATGTTGAATGAGATGACACAGCAGTTGGAAATCGGAATAGGCGATCAACTGATCGGTAGTGATGTCTATATCGATGATGTAACGATTGAAAACGGAATCTTGGTTATTAAAGGTCATATTCCTTAATGGTCATAGAACCTTGGTCATTGAGACCATGAAAGAAAAATAATATCGAAATGCGATTATACCACTCTCCCATGAAAAGAACCCTATTAATTGCACTGATAGGTTTGATGTTCAGTTTGTTCTTAGGATGTGCTTCGCGGCAAGAGACACAGACTTTAATGCCTGTTCATGTCACTGCGGATGGCGAAACGATTGAATTGGAAGTACCTGTGGGGAGTACCGTTCAAAAAGTACTCGAAATAGCAGAGATAGAATTAGAAAGCTTGGATCGTACCATTCCTTCCGAGGTGACGGTATTAGGTGAGGATGCAAAAGTGCGCATCGTTCGGGTACAAGAGGAGTTTGAGATCGAAGAAGTCGTGATGCCATTTGAGCAGCAGACCGTGCGCAATGAATCGATGGCTTCGGGAAGTGAGATGTTGATCCAAAAAGGGGTCAATGGGTTGAAAGAAATCACTTATCGGAGAGTGTACGAGGATGACGTCGAGGTCTCGAGTGAACCGATTGCGGTGAAATCTGTTATCGTGAAAGAACCGCAGCCGGAAATCCGCATGGTGGGTGTGCAGGCGCCATTCGCGCCCTTAGCGATCTGTGGGGAGATCATCTACCTGCGTGACAGCAACGTGTGGCGGATCAAGGAGTCTACGCATCAACGTGAAGCATTATTGACGTTGGGAGATCTGGATGGGCGAGTTTTTTCGGTCTCAGAGGATGGAGAATGGCTGCTTTTCACACGCTTGGCAGATGTCGAAGGGCGGATTAATGAATTATGGGTCGCAAATATTGCTGAGATTGGAGCGATGAGCGAAGAGGAAGCGATCGAAGCGGGTATCTTGATTGATTTGGAAGTGCGCAATGTGATCCATTTCGCCGATTGGGTGCCCGGTACGAATACGAAAGTCATCTTTTCGACCGTCGAGCCGCGCAATTCACCGCCCGGCTGGCAAGCCAATAATGATCTGCAGGTGCTCACCTTCAGCACGAGCGGTTGGACGACGAAATGGGTGGAGGTGCTGGAAGCGAATTCAGGCGGTATCTATGGCTGGTGGGGTACCGAATTCACCTGGTCGCCAAATAGCGATTATCTTGCCTTTGCGCGACCGGATAGCATTGGCTTGGTGGATTATGCCACCGGCGCGATGACAACGACAATGAAGATCACTCCCTTGCAACCGCAGGGGGATTGGGCATGGGTGCCTGGCACAAGCTGGGGACCGGATGGGAAAACGATCTATACGACCGATCATGTCTATCAGGAAAGCGCGCCATCCCCAGAAGAATCTCCGTTGTTTGATCTATCAGCTTTGCCATTAGAGGCGCCCAATCCGATCCATTTGGTAAACACGAGTGGTATGTTTACCTATCCAATTTCTTCACCCCTGCAAATCAGTCAAGCGGGGGAATTGGATTATCAGATTGCTTATCTGCAGGCGATCTATCCACAGCAAAGCTTAAGCAGCCGTTATCGTTTAGCGGTCATGGATCGAGATGGATCGAACCGGAGGGAGATCTTCCCCAGTACAGATAACGCGGGCATTGACCCGCTTAAGAATTGGGGCGCTTGGTCGCCTGACAGGCTTCCAGACAGCCAGCAATACGCGATCGCAGCGCTCTACCAAGGCAATTTATGGATCGTAGAAGTAGAAGGTGGTAGTTCCACTCAGGTCACTGGAGATGGCTTGACAACACGCATCCTTTGGCGCGCGTTACCGGAAGTATTGGAATGATGAAAGAAGCATACGAAATACTTGAAAAGATTGGAAGTAGACATTGCTATGGAAAGGATTTGAGAAACAAAGCTAATGAGAATATTAATAACTGGCGCGGCAGGTTTTTTAGGCTCGCATCTCTGTGACTATTTGATCGAAAAGGGACACGAAGTGGTTGGAATGGATAATTTCATCACCGGAAACCCGAAAAACCTGGCGCATCTATCAGGACATCCAGCCTTCTCTTTCATCCGTCATGATGTCTCGAATTTTATCTTTGTGCCTGGGAAATTGGATGCGGTATTGCATTTCGCTTCACCCGCCAGCCCAAATGAGAAGTCTCCCTACGGTTATGTCAATCTACCCATTCAAACGATGAAGGCGGGCGCATTGGGAACGCATAATGGCTTGGGGGTGGCGCGTTCAAATCAAGCGCGCTTCCTGTTGGCTTCAACCAGTGAGATCTATGGCGATCCTCTTGAGCATCCTCAGAAAGAAACCTATTGGGGGCATGTCGATCCGATCGGCAGGCGCTCGGTCTATGATGAGGCAAAACGTTTCGCAGAAGCGCTGACGATGGCGTATCATCGCTTCCATGATATTGACACACGCATTGTACGCATCTTTAACACCTACGGTCCGAAGATGCGCTTGGATGATGGTAGAGTGGTGCCGAATTTCTTGAAACAGGCGCTGCATCACGAGCCCTTGACCATCTATGGGGATGGCAAGCAGACGCGCAGTTTCTGTTATGTGGATGATCTGATTGAAGGGATCTATCGATTATTGATGTCTGATGAACATGAGCCAGTTAATATTGGAAATCCATCGGAGATCAGCATTCTGGAATTTGCGGAGACAATCAATCATCTGACTGAGAATCCAAGTGGACTTAAATATGTGCCTGGTGATCGCGGCGAAAGCGACCCTCAACGGCGTAAACCAGATATCACACGCGCTCATCAGATCTTGGACTGGGAACCGAGAGTATCACTCACACAAGGTATCCAAAAAACGATCCCCTATTTCATGGAGCAGTTGAAACTTAATGACGGTCTTATTGCATAACCAACGCGAAAGAACGCGTTTTTTGCGCTTCGCCTTTGTGGGGATCATTGGGGCGGTGGTGGATTTTGGGGTGATGAACCTGTTGGTGAATCTGCTATCTTTCCGATTGGTCGTAGCGGGAACGATCTCATTTATCGCCGCTATTCTGAGTAATTTTACTTGGAATCGTTACTGGACTTATCCGGATTCACGCTCAAAAGCCATCAGTCTACAGCTCATTGAATTCTTGATCGTGAATGTAGTTGGCTTGGCGATCCGCATACCAGTGTTAGCTATATTGGAACCGGTTATGTTGCGAATGGTCCTATGGCTACCTTTCCGGTTGCCTTTCTTGGAGCCGATATTTATCAGCAATAATTTCACCCTGGCGATTGCGGTGATCATAGTGATGTTTTGGAATTTCTTTGTCAACCGATACTGGACCTACAGCGATGTGGAGTAATTGCATTTCTCTCATCATCAAAGTGCTTATCAATCAACGCTGAGCAGAGCAATATTGGTACTTTGGTTAAGAAATCATGGATGAGAATAAATCTGAATTCGATCCAGAGATAAAAATGAATAATGAATGGCTCGAAGATCGTAACGCTGAGCAGGATTTTCCGCCTGATGCGCCGCGTTCTTTACAAGAGTTAATTGAACGCGTCTCTGGAAAAGATTTTCAGGCGAAATTCACTGCCGAAGATGCTGGATTAGCGGAGGCGCTACCCTTTCCCTTCTTGGCTTTGGTTGGTCAACAGGAAATGAAATTAGCGCTGATTTTGGCGTTGATCAATCCGTCCATTGGTGGGGCGCTCTTGGTTGGTCCACGTGGAACGGGTAAAACGACCTCGGTACGCAGCTTGGTGAATTTACTGCCGGATGTACCGCGTAGTTTATGCCATTATGGCTGTATGCCGGAAGATATCGAAAGTGGCGGGATCGAAGCTGTCTGTCCAACTTGTGCGCAGAAATATATCAATGGCGAACCGCTGACCAAAATAGAGCGAGCGCGAATGGTTGAATTACCCTTGAATGCGAAAATGGAGGATGTCATTGGCGGGTTGGATGAGCGCGTCGCGGTTCATGATCGCGTTCGCATTCGACGTGGTTTGTTGGCGCAATCGGACCGGAATATCTTGTATATTGATGAGGTCAATCTGCTCAAAGATGAAATTATAGACGCGATATTGGATGCCGCTGCACAAGGTCAATATACCGTGAGGCGAGGTCCGATTTCTGCGACTTATCGATCGCGCTTTGTGTTGATCGGTTCGATGAATCCAGAGGAGGGCAGACTGAGACCGCAGATCATGGATCGTTTTGGGTTACGGGTAATGGTGCGCGGCTTAGATGACACGGATGAGCGATTGGAAGCTTATCGACGCGTGCAAGCTTATTTGACCAATCCACGCAAAACAGTAGCTGAGTATGAGAAGGAGACGGACAATTTAAAGGAAGAGATCCAATCTGCAAGGAAGCTGCTTGGGGAAGTGGAAATACCGGATCAAATTGCTCAGCTTGGGTTGGAGATCATCCGAGACCTGGACATTGATTCACTGCGCGCCGAGATCAGCATGTTTGAAGCAGCTCGAGCTTATGCTGCTGCGGATAACCGCAAAGAAGTCAAGCGAGATGACTTGGAGCAGGTTGCATTGATGGCATTGAGAGCAAGGCGCTCCAAATTTATGCGCGAATTTTTGAAAGTGCAAGATGAAGAAGACCATGAAATCCGAATACGATTTACAAAAAATGTCGAAGAAAAGAAACAGTGATTGAAAATGGATTAATCGGAGGTAGATTAAAATGCTAACTCACCGTCAAAGATTAGA
Organism: uncultured Anaerolineaceae bacterium; assembly: GCA_964547225.1. GTDB lineage: Bacteria > Chloroflexota > Anaerolineae > Anaerolineales > UBA4823 > CAZJMV01. Next base: position 8,114 of record CAZJMV010000117.1, read on the forward strand.
GAAATGCTTATCCAATCAGCGACCAGATCGCACACCGGTGGCGTTATGGCGTCATTTCCCGGTCGATGACCAAACCCCCAATGGATTGGCACGCGCTACGCTGATCTTTCAAGAAGCGTTTGATTTCGATTTGGTAAAGGTATCGCCAGCATCTTCCTTCTGTATCAAAGATTGGGGTGTTGAAGATCAGTGGAATGGGGATAGCGAGGGGACACGCGATTATACGAAGTCCGTGATACGTGAGCCAGAGGATTGGGAGAAGTTATCCGTCCTGAATGTACATCAGGGTCATTTGGGAGCCCAACTGGACTGCCTGCGTATCTTGGTTAAGGAATTGGAGCCTGATACACCGGTCATCCAAACAATTTTTAACCCGCTCTCGCAGGCAAAGAATTTGGTGGGGAAAGAAAAATTGCTCGTGCACATGCGAGCATTTCCTGAAGCAGTGCATGCTGGCTTGAAAGTGATTACTGAGACGACCTATGAATACATCCAGGCTGTAAGTGCGATTGGCGTGTCGGGAATTTTTTTCGCCGTACAGCATGCCCAATATGGACTGTTAAATGAGATCGAGTTTGAAGCATTTGGAAGTCATTATGATTTGCAAGCGCTTGAAGCGGCTTCAGACTTATGGCTGAATATGGTGCACCTGCATGGTAAAGATGTGATGGTTAAGCAGATTGCTGAATATCCAGTCCAAATTTTCAATTGGCATGATCGCGAGACAAGCCCCTCACTTAGTCAAGGGAAACAGCTCTTTGAGGGGGTTGTTTGTGGTGGTTTACAGCGGCAAGAGACGATCGTCTTAGGGACACCCGAGAGCGTGAGAGAAGAAGCGCTGCAAGCGATCGAAGCCACGGATGGTATGCGATTTATTTTGGGTACGGGTTGTGTGGTACCCACAGTTGCCCCGTATGGTAATCTCTTAGCGGCTCGTCAGAGTGTGGGATTCTAGCTTGAGCAAGACAGGTCATTGCGGATGAGTGGGTTGCGGGTGATCTCTGGAACAGCACGCGGTCGTAAATTACGATCAGTTCCAGGCGATTCGACGCGACCGATCACCGATCGCACCAAGGAGTCGTTGTTCAATATCATTTCGATGGATATCATCGAGGCGCGTTTCCTGGATCTATTTGCGGGAACGGGAAGTGTGGGAATAGAAGCGCTTAGCCGCGGCGCAAATTATGCACGCTTTGTTGATAAGAATGCACACGCGGTGAAAACTGTGCGTGAGAACCTGAAGAGCACGCAGCTTTCTGAGAAGGGGGAAGTTTGGCGGATGGATGCGCTCAGTCTATTAGGGCAGAATTCGGATATGCAGTTTGACTATATCTATATTGCGCCGCCTCAATACAAGCAGATTTGGAAGCGCACGCTTCAGAAACTCGATCAACATTTAGATTGGTTGGCGGATGATGGCTGGGTGATCGTACAAATTCATCCAGTGGAATATGAAGAAATCGAATTCCTATCGCTAGGTGAATTCGATCAACGTAAATACGGCAGCACATTATTGGTCTTCTATCAGGAAAAACGATAAGGAAAAAACTATGCTAAGCCAAGATTATATTGCACTTGAAGAAAAGTACGGCGCACATAATTATTTGCCTTTGGATGTGGTTATTGAGCGCGGCGAAGGCGTTTGGGTTTACGATGTGGATGGGAAACGCTATTTAGATTGCCTCAGCGCCTATTCGGCGCTCAATCAAGGGCATGTCCATCCACATATCTTAGAAGCCATGCAAACGCAAGCACAAAAATTGACATTAACCTCGCGCGCTTTCCGCAATGATCAGTTGGGAAAATTCTATAAAATGCTATCGGAACTCAGCGGCTATGAAATGTCCCTACCGATGAATAGCGGAGCAGAAGCGGTCGAGACAGCCATCAAATTGGCGCGTAAATGGGGCTATGAGGTGAAAAAGATCCCCAAAGACAATGCCGAGATCATTGTGGTGGATAATAATTTTCATGGCAGAACGATCACGATCATCTCTTTTTCGACCGAAGATAAGTACCGCGATTCATTCGGACCATTCACACAAGGCTTTATTTGTGTGCCTTATGGCGATGCAGAAGCAGTCAAGCAGGCGATCACTCCGTATACAGCCGCCGTGATGGTTGAACCGATCCAGGGTGAAGCGGGTGTGATCATGCCACCAGAAGGTTATCTTAAAGAAGTGAGAGAGGTTTGTACAAAAAAGAATGTACTCTTGATTGCAGATGAAATCCAAACCGGCTTAGGGCGTACGGGTAAGTTGTTTGCTTGTCAGCACGAGGATGTGCGACCGGATATCATGATCCTGGGGAAGGCGCTCTCGGGTGGATTCTATCCAGTATCCGCAGTCTTAGCCGATGAGCCGATCATGGGCTTATTCAAACCTGGGGAACATGGTTCTACCTTTGGCGGAAATCCTTTGGCGGCTGCGATTGGAATCGCGGCGCTGGAAGTGATCGTCAATGATGGGTTGATCGAGAACGCCAAAGAGATGGGCGAATATTTTGTGGAGCATCTCGTCGAAATACCTAGTCGGCATGTGAAAGAAGTGCGTGGAAGCGGCTTGTTGATAGGCATCGAATTAAATGAACAAGCGGGAGGCGCGCGTCGTTTTTGTGAAGCCTTACAAGTAGGTGGTATCTTGGCGAAAGAGACGCGAGAGAATGTGATCCGCTTCGCTCCACCACTGATTATTGAAAAAGAAAGTATCGATTGGGCGGTTCCGATCATTCGAGATGTTTTGACCATGAATTAATTGTGATTATCAAACGAAAAACAAATAAACGTAAGAGAAGGTGAAAAATGATCATTGGGATTCCAAAAGAAAGAAGGGCTTTCGAGTATCGTGTCGGTCTCTCGCCAGCAGGTGTGGAGATGCTGACGAAACAGGGTCATACATGCTATGTGGAGCGCGATGCTGGGATCGGGGCAGGTTTCCAGGATTTGGATTATGAACATGCCGGCGCAAAGATCATCTATTCGGCGCGTGAATTGGTCGGACGAACAGACCTACTGCTCAAAGTCGCCCGACCGCTCAAAGAGGAGATCGAATGGTTGCGCCCAGGGACGATTGTGGCAGGATTTTTACATCTTGGATCGGCTAGGCAAGATAAGATCGATTTGATGTTGGAGAAGAAGATCACATCGGTAGCTTATGAGCAAATCCGCTTAGCGGATGGAACTGTACCGGTTCGGCAACCGCTTAGTCAAATTGGCGGAACCTTAGCGGCGCAAATTGGAGCGCGCTTATTACAAAATAACGCGGGCGGTAAAGGGGTCCTGATCGGAGGTGTACCCGGTGTTCCGCCTGCGGAGGTTGTGATTATTGGCGCTGGGACGGCTGGAGCATATGCGGCGCGGGCGTTTTGTGGTATGCATGCTCATGTAACCGTTCTAGATACTTCGTTAAATGCATTGCAGGATATTTTTTATTTATGTCCTGGGATTGTGACGATGGTATCCAATCCAATCAATATTGCTCGGGTTGCGAGCTATGCGGATCTATTAATCGGCGCTATTTGGATCCCTAATGAACCACCTCCAACGATCATTTCGCGTGACATTATCCGTGATATGAAACATCGCTCTGTCGTCATGGATATGAGTATTGATGAAGGTGGATGTATCGAGACTTCTCATCCAACGAACCACGAACACTCTACCTTTATTGAAGAGGGAGTAATCCATTATTGTGTCCCGAATATGTCCAGCATTGTGGCGCGATCGGCAACTTATGCTTACTTGGCGGCTGCTTTTCCATATATCATGCAAATTACGAATCAAGGGATTGAAAAAGCGATGAAAGATAATTCGGCTATTGAATGTGGGGTGGGGACACACGAGGGAGATATTTTTCATATCAGTCGCTTTCCAAGATTATTGGAGAATTGGGAGTGAGTTATGAAATTAGAAAAATTGCTAGAATCGCGGATTGTCAGCGCAGAAGAAGCGGTTAGAAAAATCAAGGATGGAGATAGGGTTTTCCTGACGGGGAATTGTTCGGTTCCAAAGAAAATACTCGCTGCGCTGGTGGATTATGCGCCAAACTTGAGGAATGTTGAGATTTGTCAAGCGTTAACGGTTGGTCCAGCTGATTATGTTGAACCGGAGATGGAAGGGCATTTGCATGTCAATACAATGTTTGTGAGCAGTAATGTGCGTAAAGCGGTTCACGAAGGGCGCGCTGATTTTACACCGGTATTATTATCCGAATTTACCTTATTATTCAAGAATGGTGTCCTGCCGCTAGATGTCGCCTTAGCACATATCTCTCCACCTGATGAGCATGGCTTTTGCAGCTTTGGCATTGAAACCGGTCTAACAAAATCCCCCGCTGAATCTGCGAAGATCATCATTGCAGAGGTCAATCAACAGATGCCGCGCGCCCTTGGGGATGCTTTCATCCATGTCAGTCGTCTCGATTATATTGTGCCGGTGGATTATCCGCTGGCAGAGCTGAGGATGAATGAGGATGGAGGTGATCCGCTCGTGGATAAGATCGCTCAGAATGTCGCTGAATTGATCCCGGATGGCGCCACGATGCAAATGGGGATTGGAGCGATACCAGATGCGGTCTTGAAATATATGCATAGTAGGAAAGACCTTGGGGTGCATACTGAGTTGTTTTCGGATGGGGTGATTGAATTGGTTGAGGCGGGAGTGATCAATGGCGCGCGCAAGAGCATTCATCCTGGCAAGATCATCGCTGGTTTTGTTATTGGAAGTAACCGTCTGTACAATTGGGTTGATGATAATCCCTTGATCGAACTGCACCCAACCGAATATGTCAATGATCCTTTTGTGATTGCTAAAAATGATCGGCAGGTGGCGATCAATTCGGCTATCGAGGTCGACCTAACCGGTCAGGTATGTGCGGATAGTATCGGACCGAAATTGTACAGTGGGGTTGGTGGACAGTTAGATTTCATCTACGGCGCTTCACGCGCTAAAGAAGGGGTTGCGATCATTGCATTGCCGAGTACCACTACTCTGCGGGATGGGAGAATCGTTAGCCGTATCGTGAGTATGCTCAAGCAAGGCGCCGGCGTAGTTACCTCGCGCAATCATGTGCGTTATATCGTCACTGAATTTGGTATCGCAGATCTGTATGGTAGGACGATTCGTCAGCGTGCGAAAGCATTGATACAGATTGCGCATCCAGACTTCCGCCAAGACTTGGCAAAACAGGCAAGTGAGTTAAATTATATATAGGATAATTAATAGGAAAGATTATGAAGAAATTTGCAAAGATTGTCGCTACGATCGGACCTGTCAGTCGGGATGAAAAGACGCTTACAGCGCTTATTCAAGCAGGGATGAATGTCGCGCGCATGAATTTTTCACACGGTAGCTATAAAGAACATGCTGATACTTACAAACTCTTGCGGGCAATATCCCGTCGGTTAAATAAACCGATCACAATCCTGCAGGATTTGCAAGGACCTAAAATCCGTACTGGGGAGATCAGCGGTGGGATGGTGGAGTTGCTACCTGGAAAATCATTGATATTGACGACAAAGGATATGCTAGGCGATCAGGAGAAAATATCGGTCGATTATCCGGGTTTGATCGATTATATGCAGGTTGGAACAAGGATCTTATTGGATGACGGTAATCTGGAATTGCAGGTTGAAAAGATCCGTGGCGATCAAGCACATACGATCGTTGTTCAAGGCGGGATCCTGAAACCAAATAAAGGAGTGAATCTCCCCGGAGTTAAATTGGATATCCCTGGTTTTACGGAGAAAGATCAGCAAGATTTGGCTTTGGGGATGGAATTGGGCGTCGATATGGTGGCAATTTCTTTTGTGAGGGGGGCGGAGGATATTACGGTTGTGCGCAAAGCAACGGAAGAACTCTGTCCCGATCGACCGAAGATACCTCTGATCGCGAAGCTCGAGAGACCAGAAGCGTTGGATAATTTGGAGAGTATCATTCGGGTGGCGGATGGCGTGATGGTGGCGCGTGGTGACCTTGGGGTCGAGATGGAACCGCAGATTGTGCCGATCGCGCAGAAACAGATCATCGAGATGGCAAACCGTCATGCGCTCGTGGTGATCACAGCCACGCAAATGCTGGATTCGATGATCCATAATCCACGACCGACTAGAGCGGAAGCTTCGGATGTCGCTAATGCGATCTTTGATGGAACGGATGCCGTGATGCTTTCTGGAGAAACCGCTGTGGGAAGTTATGCGGTGCGTTCTGTTGAGATGATGGAGGCGATCATTTGCAAGGCGGAAAAGCATCTGCAGAAATGGGGACGTTGGCAAGGGGATATGATTGCGCCAGATGAGGCATTGGATGACACTTACTATACGGTTAAAGCAGCCTGTGAATTGGCGCATGACCGTAATGTATCGGCGCTGGCGACATTCACTCAGAGTGGAAGAACCGCAAGATTGCTCTCCAAAGCGCGTCCTAATGTGCCGATTTTAGCTTTTACACCCAATATGCACACGTATCAACGATTGAATTTATATTGGGGGGTGACGCCCCATCTGGTGCCGCGCGCGGATAGTATCCCCGAGATGCTCAATGCGGTGGAGAGTGTGCTGTTGTGTACGGAGGAGTTTAAGAAGGGGCAGCAGGTGGTGTTGATCTGTGGCTATCCGCTGAGCGCGGCGCGACCGACGAACTTGGCGCTGCTGCATACGGTCGGGGAGGATTATTGAACCGCAGATGGAGGGGATCCGCAGATGGGCTTAGATTTTTTTTGTTGAAGATGACAACTCAACAGATGGATGTCATTAGGATGGATTATGTAAAGATTTTTGGTGATTGATAACACTGAATAAAATGTAATGTGTGATAAAATAAATTGAATGATATCATTCTGAGATTGGTTAATCAAAGTATCAGTGTTTTTTCTCGTTACGAAAAATTGTATACAAAAGGCAGATTGGTATTGGGATTATGGCTGTAAATTATGGGCTTAAAGAGGGTAAATGAAATTCACGGAAAGTAGATATTTCCGGTTTTTCGTGTCAATACTCTTTGGCGTATTCGGCTTTGGTCTTAATTTCCTTGATATCCAATTAATCGAAAGTCCTGATTTTAAAGTCAATATCCTTGTCGGATTAATATTTCCGTTGATGATCACATTGGCATGGGGGTGGCGATATGGTTTGCTGTCTGCGTTAGCAGGCGGTTGTCAGAGTATGTGGTGGTTATGGTACAGTGATGGATGGGGTTTTTTATATGCCGTCCCGGTCTTTTTCTTATGGATCGTATGGCATGGTTGGTGGGCAGAACGCAGATATCATCAAAAAAGCTATCCTATGTACCAATCATGTTTTATTGTGGAGATACCATTTCGGATAATTGTCGAATTGGGTTTTTATACGATTTTTCGTTGGCTGGTATCCAATAATCCTCCACCCTGGGATGGAACAATCACGTGGAACTATGTATCGTTAGAATGGGTTCACTTAGTGGTAGTGAAACATGTTATTACAGGCTATTTGTTATTATTGGCAGCGTATACAGCTTTGAGTTTTCATAGGATCAGAGCCTTTTTTGGTTTAGAGCCAGAACCTGCTCAAAGGGATATTTCCGCCATCTATTCCACAGCATTTCTTTTAGGCTTTGCGATTTGGATCATCGATTCGATTATCGTAACATTTTTATACAATCCAGATCATAAATCTTTTTGGGAAAATGCGTTTCTGAATATTGAACAAGATCGATTGTTGATGCGAATCGTCTTTATCTGCGTCTCCTTAATCGGAGCAGTTTTATTCGCCAGGATAGTACGTGAAAAAGAAGTTTATCAGAAAAGGCTGCTACATCTTAATATGGTTTTGCGCGCCATCCGCAATGTGAATCAACTCATAACTATCGAGAAGGATCGTAAGCGATTGATTGACTCAGTTTGTAAAGAATTGGTCAATACGCGCGGTTGTGATAGCGCCTGGGTAGTTTTGATTGATGAGGATGGGAATCCTAGTGAGAGTGCGCAAGTTGGCATCGGTGAAAGATTTGATTCTTTGATTAAGCTAATCCGAGAGGGCTATCAACCCCACTGTTGGCAGCCGGACTTGACGAAGGATGCGCTTGTGATTATTGAAGAACCAAGTAAAACTTGTCTAGATGATCCGATTGCTTTCCATTACCAAGATCAGTCGGCACTGGGTGTCCGCTTGTCCTATGAAGGGAATTTATTTGGATATTTAGTCGTCTCCAATGCTGCTGAAAATATTAATGATAAAGAAGAACAATTATTGTTTAAGGAAATTGCGGGAGATATCTCTTTTGCCCTAAGTAATATTAATTTATTGGAAGAGAAAGAAAAAGCGGATATTGCTCTGCGAGAGAGCGAAGAACGCTTTCGAGTGATCTTTGATAGCGCTCCGATGTCGATCTCCTTAGTACGCGATGGAAAGTACCTTTTTGTGAACCCTGCCGCGGCACGTCTATTGGGTTATCAATCTGTGGATGAACTATGCGACATGAACGTTCTTGATACCATTGCGCCAGAATTCCATCATATGATCAATTCTAGAGTAAAAAAAATTGATCAGGGTGATGATAATCCGCTTATCGAAATGCAGGTGTTACGATCAAACGGAGAACGAGTTTGGACTACAAGCATATCAGCATCAGTAAAAATAGATGGAAAAACCACTGCGGTGATTGTCGGTCAGGATATTAGTGCGTTGAAAGCGATAGAGCAGCAAATTAAATTGGCTTTACGGGAGAAGGAAACCTTACTTCAGGAGCTTTATCATCGCACAAAGAATAATATGCAGGTGATCTACGCAATGTTAGCGCTGCGTTCATCTTATTTTCAAAGTGAACAGCTTCAAGCGATATTGAATGATATGCAAAACAAAATTCACGCTATGTCTTTAGTGCATCAAAAGCTGTACGAATCGAAAGACTTATCGCGGATTAACCTCAAGGAATATTTTTATGATTTATTTAATCACTTACATCAAAGTTTTTGTTTAAGAACAAGAAAAATTGGACAGATTCTTGATCTGGAGGATGTCTATGTAGTTATCGATATAGCTATTCCTTGTGGATTGATCATAAGTGAGTTACTCTCAAATGCTTATAAGTATGCCTTTCCAGATGAGCGCGAAGGGATAATCAGCATTCATCTTCATAGACAAGATGATGAAAATATTAAAATCCAGATTGCTGATAATGGGGTTGGATTATCAAGTGATTTTGAAATTAAGGAAAGTGATTCTCTTGGCTTAGAGATGGTTTACGGCATCGTAGAGCATCAGCTGCGTGGAGAGATTTCTTTCAAAGTCGATCATGGGTTGAAATGGGAACTCCATTTCATGGATCATTTGTATGAAGTCAGGGTTTAGGATGATAATATATGACTAGTATCCTACTTGTTGAAGATGAATTTTTGGTCGCTCGCTTGCTGCAGCGCAATTTAGGTTTGTTGGGTTATGATATTGTAGAATTAGTGAGCACTGGCGAGGAAGCGGTTGTTCGAGTGAAGCAGAGCAAGCCGGATTTTGTCGTGATGGATATCCGTTTGGTTGGGAATTTAGATGGAATTCAAGCCGCCAAGGAGATTAGAAAGGTGTGCGATTGTGAAATCATTTTTCTTTCTGGTTATTCAGATCCCGAGACAAAAGCGCTTGCCATGGAAACAGAACCCTTGGCATTCTTGGTCAAGCCGATCTCGCCGGAAAAAATTCAAGCGGTGATCGAAGAACATGTAAGGAAGAATTCCACGAAAATTCATTGAGGTTGTCGATAGCGAATGGTGTCGATCGAAATTAGTAGCGACAAATGGTGATCGCATCGAAAAAATTAACATAATATGTAAAGCAAGCATAGCTTAGTAGTATAAATTGACTGGTCTTTAAATACAAAGACCAGTCAATTTATTTAAGAAATTAGATGGGGTAGCGAAGTATTTTGGGGGATTTATTGTCGAAAAATCGTAGACAAAGTCGAATAACAATCAACTAACAAACTTGTAAGTTTACGTTCTTGTTAGTCTTTTATTGCAAAAATTGAGTAAAATAGAAATTGCAATGCAGATAACAGTAATTGAAATAATTACAACATAATATGATGCAAAAGAGGACTAGATGAAAAAATTTATGAGGAAAACAGGAAAACGAACTTGCTTTTATGGATTGGTATTGATCGCTACCGTTTTTCTGGGATTATTTCCTTCAAGTTTGACACTGGCAGCGGAGGGGAAAGCTTCATTACAGGTTGAGGGAGTTGTTTACTACGTATCCACAGACGGGAATGATCAAAATCCAGGTACGATCGATCGACCATGGAAGAGCATTCAACATGCGGCAGAAGTTCTTGAACCTGGGGAGAGCGTTTATGTTCGAGGGGGCGTCTATAACGAGATGGTTTTTGTAGAAGTGTCTGGTTCGGAAAGTGGAGGCTCGATCACATTCCAAAGTTATCCTGACGAGACAGCGGTTTTAGATGGCAGCGGTTTAACATATCGATATGGACCAAAAGGTTTCTCGGTCTATGATCAGCATCATATTACGATCAAAGGCTTTGAAATCCGAAATTATACCAGCGCCAGTTCACGAGAAGTGCCAGCGGGGATTTATGTTGAAGGAGCTGCTGATCATATCTGGCTAGAAAATAATTATATTCATCATATTAAAAACACAGGCGCTGAGGCAGAAGATTTCCAAGGCGCGAATGCTTATGGTTTGACGGTACGTGGGGAAGATGAAGAGCATACGATTTATGATGTGACGATCATCGGGAATGAGCTTGCATATCTTACACTGGGTTCGAGTGAAGCGTTGGTATTAAATGGTAATGTAGAGAATTTTACGATCAGCAATAATATTGTCCATGATGTTGATAATATCGGAATTGACTTGATTGGCTTCGAAGAGTTGGTCGATGATCCGGAACTAGATCGAGCGCGTAACGGTGTAGTCAGCAACAATACGGTTTACAATGTCGATTCGGGTAGCAATCCAGCTTATCATGGTGATCAATCGGCGGCTGGGATTTATGTGGATGGCGGACGAGATATTCTGATCGAACATAATCATGTTTTTTCAAATAATTATGGGATTGAACTGGCTACCGAATCAAAGACCGGAAATGTCTTGAATATCACGGTGAGAAATAATCTCATTTATCATAATCACAAAGAAGGTCTCTCCATGGGTGGTTATAAAAAAGGTCTTGGCGCTACAGAGAACTGTATTGTCGTCAATAATACCTTCTTTCACAATGATCAGTTTCATGATGGCAATGGAGAATTACTTATCCGCTATCAAACTCGAAATTCAATCATCGAAAATAATATCATCTATGCCAATGAGCAAAATATATTCATCCACAACAATTTTGTTGAAATTGAAAATAATAATATTGATCATAATCTCTATTACAGCCAGAGCGGCACAGAAGAAGGTGTTTGGCGTTGGGAACGAGTTTATTATGATGGCTTTGACACATATCAAGAAACAACCGGAAATGACAACAACTCGCTGTTTGTCGATCCGGATTTTGTGGATGTAGGTGGATTGGATTTACATCTAAGCGATGATTCTCCCGCTCTGGATATGGGAGGGGATAGTCACTGGGTAGGAGATTTTGATATCGATGGCGACCCACGCATGCAAGGTTTGGGAGTAGATGCTGGCGCTGATGAGTGGGGTAATTCTGAGATGGTGTTTACTGAAATGATTTTCCTCCCGTCAGTGATTAATTCCAGACCATAATCCAATTTCGAAAAAGGGGAAGCTGTTATCAGCGCAAGATAGATCAAGGTTTTGATCATTCTATTGGAATAGTCATGGTTTATGCGCAAGAAAAGTCAAGCTTTAGGGACATCCCTCCATTATGCTTAGAAAATAAAATTATAATGGAGGTTGTTATGGAAGCGATCATTGAATTGAAGTCGATCGGAGAAGTGAGTCTAGTTGAAGATGGTTTTTCTTTGTGTATCAAGGATGATTACCGTCAAGCGTTGATTGGTGTACAAGGATTCAGACATTTGAATGTCCTGTGGTGGGCACATTATTTGGATCAACCTGAAATGCGAGCGGTCTTGACTAGCGAGAAGCCCTACAAGAAAGGACCGCAAACCTTGGGGATTTTTGCTACACGCTCGCCTTTGCGACCAAACCCAATTTGCTTAAGTGTTGTCAGTGTACTAAAAATTGATTTGGAGCATGGAAAGATCTTGATACCTTATATCGATGCTGAAGATCGGTCACCGATACTGGATATAAAACCCTATCATCCATCCACAGACCGAGTGAGAGAAACACTTGTCCCCGATTGGTGTCGGCACTGGCCAGCATGGCTGGAAGACTCAGCGATATTTGATTGGGAAGCTGAGTTTGAGAACGCAAGTTAAATAAAAAGGAAAAACTTCCTCGATGGGAAATCGGGGAAGTTTTTTACAGTCATCTTGGAGGTATGATGAATCCAAAGATCGTAGAAAAAAAGGCGCTTATTCTTGCTGGTTTCAGTTTCTATGGCAATCCATTCGAGACACGTGACCCGTGGAGCGAGGAAAATGAGATTGGGAAACTATGGGCGCGTCTGATGAAATTTTTTCAAGGTGTTTACGAAAAAATTGAGCATGAGATCATTGAACCTGATAAATTCTACGAAGTGCATATTACTCATCCAGAGACTCAAGAAAAGGGAGAATTTGAGATATTCGTAGGGTTTCAAGTGAGCGATTTGGAACATCTGCCTGTGGAATTCGTTGAAAAATCGATCCCGGCTTCAAGGTATGCGGTTTTCACATATAAAGGAGATGAAATCCAGAAGGATTGGGAATTTCGCATCCTTCGAAACTGGATGAAGGAATCAGGATATCAGCTTGCATTTCCTTTTAATTTTCAATTGTATGATCATCGTTTTAAAGGTATGGATCATTTATCGGAATCAGAGATAGATATTTATATCCCGATTATTAGACAATCGTCCGATGCAATAGATTGAAAAATGAAAACGGAACTTGCAGCGATCCTAGGCGCGATCGATTTTATTGAAAATCACTTAATGGAGTCTATTCAGATATCTGATATCGCGGATGAAGTATCTTTCTCGGTCTATCATTTCAGCCGTACATTTCAGCGTTTCACTCACTATTCGCCTTATGATTATTTGATGCGCCGTCGGATGACCGAAGCAGTAGACAGGTTAATCATGTCCGAGGATAAGATTATTGATATTGGTTGTCTTTATCAATTCAATTCGCCTGAAAATTTTTCTAGAGCCTGTAAGCGGTTATTTAGAATGCAACCACGTCAAATTCGAGAGCGAAAACAGCTTGATCAACGTTTGCTGACCACTAAGTTATTAGAACCATATCTAATTTTCATAAATAGTATTGATCCAATCAAACCAAAGATCAGATGTATTCCAGAATTGGCGCTAGGGGGTTTCGAAATTAGAATAGAAAATGGATCATTCGATCAATCCTTCAATGACCTATTGAAATTAGTTGAGCATTCGCTTGAAGATCAAGGGATGGATTTCCTTATTCGCGAATTATTTGGGTTGAACTTATGGTTGCCATACCGCAGTGATGGCTTCTTTTTGATGGGGATTCTGCTTGAAGAGGATGAGGTTGTTCCTGAACATTTTGTTGTTAAAACGCTGTCAGATATGAACTATGCCTGTTTTGAGGTGGTGGGTGGTGTGCAAAGTATACGATTTACTTTAGAGTATATTTACCGGTGTTGGTACCAAAAAACAAATATCAACGAATATCCAAAATTTGAGTTATTTCATTTTTGTAGGAAAGAACAAAAACCTCTCAATTCGATCATGGAATTTGAGAAAAGTATCATTATGCTGCCTTTTAATATACCTGTAAGTTAGGATGGCAACCCGACTGTGGTCAGGATGCCATCCTAACCTACGGTGCTGGTCAGGATGGCATATTAATTTATGTGAAAATTTGAAACGGGATTCTAATATCGACTGAACATTCTACTCTAAGTCATCCAGCGCTTCAAGCAGTGGATCATTGGCTATAGGCGCAATACCAGCAGAAGATAGTTGGGAGCGTAATTTCTTGATCACTTCTTTTAATTCAGCCATACGTACTTCCCGTCCCGCCATCATATTGACCATTTTGTTCAATTTATCAGTGCGTTCACGCACCAATTCTTCAAGGTGATCGCGATGTTTTTTTAGCTCATCCTGAGCTTGCTGATAGTCTGTGATATCGTGATGTACGCCCAACGCATAGATGGGATTGCCAAGATCATCGAATATGAAGCGTGCAAGCGAGCGCAGCCAGCGCACGTCCCCATCTGGGCGTACTAAGCGAAATTTCATTTCTGAGGTGCTTTTTTGGGCGAGCATTTCTGTGATCTGCTCATTGACTTGATCTCGATCGGAGGGGTGGATCATTTTGTTGATGGTTTCGGTTAAGTTCCCATCAAATGAATCTGGATCTATTCCAGCAATTTCATACATATGATGTGACCACTCCAAGTGATCAGATTTGATATCCCAGATATAAGAACCAATATTGGCAATTTCTTGGGCTTCATTGAGGATGGCTTCATTTTCTCGTAAGGCGTCTTCCACTTTTTTCCGTTTAGTGATGTCAATGGCGACACCTAAGAGACAAGCGCCTTTGCCTTCTATATGAATGGGGACTTTATACGTTTGAAACCAGTGTACACTTCCATCCTGATAGGTCATGCTTTCTTCGGGGATAATTTTAAGCTGGTTTTTTTCAATCACTTGCAGGTCATTAGAAATGAAGTCTTCCAATTCATTTTGTGTGGCTACCTCTGCCCCAACAAAATCTAGATCAGTTTTCCCAAGCATATTCTCAGGTTCAGTTTTATATAGATCTGCGATAGCTTGGTTTACAAGCAGATATTTGCCTTGTTTGTCTTTGACAAAAATGCAGCTTGGATCAGTATCAATGACATTGCGTAATAGCTGCTCGCTATCACGTAAAGCTTGTTCAGCGCGTTTGTTTTTTGTGATATCGGTGCTAATACCACAAAGCGCGATCGAATGTCCTTGATCATCTTTAACCAAAAAAATACGACTGTCTAAGTATACTGGGCTGCCATCAGCGCGATAATTGGTGACTTCACCACGCCAAAATCCATCTTGGAGAGTTTTTTTGATAATGTTCGCTTGGGTGATACCGGTTGAGTCGTCCTCGCCAAAAATAGAAACATTCTTACCAATCAACTCGCTGCGCGACTTACCCAGCATACGACAGGCAGCGTCATTGATATATTGAATAGTCCCTTCTAAATCGGTAATAACAACGCGATCCTTTATCTGACTTAATGAGTAAAAATATAAGCGTAAATCTTCCTCAACCCGTTTTCGATCAGTAATATCACGGCAGGTCCCAAAGTAGCCTGTAAAACCGCCATACTCATCAAATATAGGGGTGGCATTGGTTTCGAAAATGATTGGTCGTCCGTTTTTGTGGATGAGCGTATCTACAAGGTTAAAGATTCTTTCACGGTTGGCGATCATGTTTTCCAATATAGGTTTTATTCTTTTTGATTCATCTGCTGGCATAAAATCGAAAGCGCTTTTTCCGATCACATCTGATGCAGAAAAACCAATCAATTTTTCAACATTTGGACTGCTGTAGGTATAATTAAATTCATTGTCAACCTGCCAAATCCAGTCAATGGTATTTTCAGCAAGATCGCGGAACTTTTGCTCAGATTGTTCCAATTTTTTTAGCGCTTGCTTTTCTTGCGTTATATCTGCTATTGATGCAATCGCATACTTGGCATTTCCATATTTGTCTCTAACCACGCTTGAAAATAACTTGATCCAGATTGGGTGACCTTCTTTATGAAGATAGCGTTTTTCGATTTCAAAGCTGTCGATTTCACCCGATAATACTCTATCGATTTGGGTTTTCTCTAGATATAAGTCGTCAGGATGGGTGATATCAGCGAAGTTCAACGTCCGAAATTCATCTTTGGTATATCCTGTGATTTTGCATAGTTTAGGATTTACCTGCTGGAATCGACCATCGGGTGCTACCTGCGCAATGCCCACCGCAGCATGCTCAAAAACCGTTCTGAACAACTCTTCTGAGTCGCGCAGAGATTGCTCAGCTTTTTTCTGCTCGGAGATATCTTCTGCTAAAGCAAAAATACATTGCTGTCCTTGGATCTCTACTGCGGATAATCGGATATTGACCGGAAAGAGGCTACCATTTTTGCGTTTATGCCGAGCTTCAAAGGTTATGGTTTGGGTTTCCTCTAATTGCTGCCAGATACGTCCTGCATCTTCACGTACTTCAAAATCAGGATCGATATCACCGGTTTTCATTGATAACAGTTCCTGACGTGTGTAGCCATAGCGGTCTATGGCGGCTTGGTTGACATCCAAAATGGAACTGTCCATAGCATGTAGGAAAAGAGCTTGCGGCGCTTGGTTGATAAGCGTGCGAAATTTTGATTCACTCTCCTGCAGGGCAAACTGTACTTGTTTAAGATCAGTGATATCGAAACTCTGAGCGACCACACCTGTGATGACATTAAGCTCATCATAATAAGGGGTGTAATTGATGTCCATCCAGCGATTTCCGAGCGATGGGAAATTGAATTCGGTTTGGAAACGAACGCTTTCTCCCTGTAAACAGCGCTGCAGTCTTGGTTTGACCTGCGTATTGAATACTTCATCTCCGAAAAAACTTGCTACGGTATGACCAATGATCTGATCGATATCGGCGCCAAAATATTTGGTATAGGCATGATTGACAGAGAGATAACGAAAGTCAGGAGATATTAAAGCGATTGGATGGGAAATTAGTTGACTGATATTGTGCATGCCAAAAATAACTTGTTCGAGGTGAGATCCGTGAGGCTCAGTTTGTGTTGGGCTCGGCTGCAAGGTTTTACGATTTTCTTTATTCGAGTCGATCTGTTCTGAACGTAAAGTCTCGAGAGCTGCTTCTGCGTTGATCAAGCGTTCCTGTAATTCTTTGTAGGAGGGTTTATTTTTTGATTTCATTATAGATTAGATGTGTTGGTCTGTCGCTATGATACCATAGAATGGGTACAATTTGTAATAAATCTATTTTATAAAGGAATGGTATCGCTTTGGGTGAGGTGTCACGTTAAGTGCATTCTCTCTGTCGATAGGAATAAAAAAAGTAAAAATGGGAAGATGGTTTTATCGTCAAGAACCGAAATTGGTTGCAAGGGCAAATTTACGACCAAAATTGGGGATCTTTGCTAATTCGATATACCCAACACGTTGAGCAATCTTATTTGCATTGTCACGCTCGGCTTTTGAAATCAACGCCATCCGAGCCCCTGTCCCAGCAGCATTGCCAACTTGCGTGAATATTTCTGTGGGTAGATCAGGCAGCATACCGATTGTGATGGCGCTTTGTATGTCAATAAAGGTTCCAAAGGCTCCCGCTATGATGACTTGATCAAGATCAGCTT
>CAZJMV010000118.1:0-4854 GCA_964547225.1 uncultured Anaerolineaceae bacterium
GATTGATTCTTCCATCATTGTTGTGTAATATTTTTATCATGGCAGAGAGTCTGCCTGACTCTATTTTGCCAGTAGTTGCTCAACGAACACATACGGAGCATTCTCCAGCAGGGAATCTCCAGCCTCTTCACAATTCAGCAGTATCACAAAACCTAGATCTAAAAAACTGCATAAAAAAAGATCTAAACATTATACAGCAAAAAAACTGTGTGAAACAGCAATATTTTATTATTTTGGCTATACAAAAGTAAATAATCAAATGAAAAACTTGACAGCATTTGGTGATCGGGTATAATGCCAACAATTCAAATCCAAATCAACAAGCGCGGAGTCAAGTATCTGGGCATCCCTTACAGAGAGTTACCGTTCGGTGCGAGGTAATAGGAACCCCTGGAAAAATCCACTCCGTCGGTCTAGTTTGACCAGTTATCCTTGCAGGGGTTGAGTAGAAAGCTAATCGTTATCTATACTTGACCGTAAGAGGATCGGGAACGCCCGTTATCGCGTAGCAAAGGCTGTTTTTTTATTGAGTGATTCAATCTGCTCTTTAGAAAGCTGTAAACGCAGGTGGCACCACGGTTCCCCCCTCGTCCTGCAGGAGAGGGGGGCATTTTATTTCATACGAAGAGGTGCAGACATGATTGATATAATTTTATTACGCGAACATCCAGATATTTTCAGAAAAGCTTTGCATGATCGACAAATGGATGACTCTCCAATCGAAATTATATTGGAGCTAGATATCAAACGTCGTGCGATCATCCAAGAAGTAGAAAACCTCAAAGCGGAAAGGAACAAAGTCTCTAAGGAAATTGGGCGAATGAAAGACCCCCATGAGCGACAGGCAAAAATAGATGCCATGCGTATCGTGGGTGAGCAAATCAGCGAATTGGATGATAAACTACGCCTAGCTGATCAAGAACTGAACGATCTCCTGGCGACTATCCCTAATTTGCCAGATAAACGGACTCCTTTTGGCAAGGATGAGGATGAGAACGTTGTCATCCGCTCTTTCGGAGAGATCCCCAGCTTCGATTTTGAGCCTAAGCCGCATTGGGATATTGGCGTAGATTTAGGCATTATTGATTTTGATCAAGGCGTCAAAATCACCGGTTCACGTTTTTATGTTCTCAATGGAACAGGTGCGCGCTTACAAAGGGCTTTGATTTCTTGGATGCTGGAATTACATCGACAGCAAGGTTATCAAGAGAAATATACACCTTTTATGGTTAAGGGTCAAACGCTCTATGGCGCTGGACAATTGCCTAAATTCGAGAATAATCTTTATCATGACCATGAAGAAGACTTATGGATGGTCCCAACTGCTGAAGTCCCATTAACCGGTATTCATATGGATGATTTCCTCAACCAGCAAGATCTTCCCCTCTATTACACAGCCTACACCCCATGTTTTCGAAGGGAAAAAATGAGCGCTGGTCGCGACGTACGTGGGATTAAACGTGGACATCAATTTGATAAAGTTGAGATGTATATCTATAGCCAACCAGAAGACTCGGATGCTCAATTTGAAAAAATGGTGGCTGATGCAGAAGAAACTTGTCGACTGCTTGGGTTTCCATACCGCGTGAAGCAGCTTTGTACCGGAGATTTAGGTTTCGGAGCAAGCATCACCTACGATATCGAGGTCTGGGCTGCTGGTTGTCAGGAATGGTTGGAAGTATCATCGATATCAAATGTAACTGATTTCCAAGCTCGCCGCGCGAATATTAAATATCATCCTGCTCAAGGAGGAAAAACCGATTTCGTTCACACCCTGAATGGTTCAGGATTAGGGTTACCGCGTACATTGATTGCAGTTTTAGAAAACAATCAACAAGCGGATGGATCGGTTGTTATTCCTGAAGTCCTTAGACCTTGGATGGGCGGAATGGAAGTCATTCAACCATAATAAAACTGATCGAAAGTTGATCAAAGTTCAGTAGATTTTGGAACAAAAAAATCATGGATGATATTCTTTCGATTTCTGTGTTCGGAATTGTACAACTCTTCATGTTGGTAGGGTTATTTGGTCTACTAATCCCCGTCTTTCCAGGTCTCTTGATTATGTGGATCGCAAGCCTTGGATATGGGATTGCAAGTGGTTTTACCATAACAACTGGTGTAATCATTTTCGTGATCATCACATTTTTAGCTATTTTTGGCTCGCTGGTTGATAATTTAATGATGGGAGCTGGCGCACGAAAAGGGGGCGCTTCTTGGCTGACGATCGTAATCGCATTATTGGCTGGTGTGATCGGTACGCTGCTTTTTCCCCCGATTGGTGGGATCATAGCCATCCCTCTGGCGATCCTACTCCTGGAATATATCCGTATCCGTGATATCAAACAAGCTTGGCTGGCTTTCCGAGGATTGGCAACTGGATGGGGATTATCCTATTTTGTACGCCTTCTTATCGGCGGGATAATATTGATCCTTTGGTGGGTTTGGGTAAGTCAGGTTTAGACAAGACTAACAAGAGATGACTTTTCATCTCTTGTTAGTCTTTTATAGGTATATATCGGTTTCACGCTGGTGGGGGTACCGGTAAATCCTCTTTTTTCGTATCGATCCATTTATCCCCTTCTTCAATTAACATCACAGGGATATCTTCCTTGATGGGGTACTTACGTCCACAATCTGTGCATATCAACCAGGATTCCTGATAGTAATCTAATAACCCGTCCTTTTCTCGGACGCAGGCTGGGCATCGTAATATTTCAAGCAAATCTTGACTGACCATATTAACTCCTTTTGATTATTTTAAGCTATTATAACGTAAAAATCTTGACATCCGACGATACCATTTTTGATATTCACCTAAGGATTTTAATCATTCTCAAATGGGTTCTCGAATTTCTTGGGTATTTTTGTCCCAGGACCATATTGATAAATATCACCCCAAGGTAAATAATAAGTGCTAAAAGAATCGCTAAACAGGATCTGCCCATCACGATAGACGAATCGCGAAACAGTCACATCCGCTCCATCGGCTGCCCAATCCACTTGGACGATATCCCCTTTCGCTAAATCTGGATTCTCTTCATAAACAGGATCCGGTGATTCAACGATGTTTATTGGACCGGTTGTCTCCCATTCAACACTGCGACCATCGGAAGTGGAATAGAATTTCCAGGTCAAGCTGCGGGAAGTTGGATTAAAATAAGTCTCCATTAACAACCAATAGGGAGTGTTATTAGTAAATTTGAAATCCACCACTGGAACATAGACCGTCGCATCTAATCCAGCCAGTTCATCACTATACCCATTATAGGACTGCTCGTAATAACCCACACGATAAGCGTGAGGGTGACGTTCAACAATCGGAAACCCACCGAAGAAAGCCGTTCTGAATAAAGTTGTACTTACCTGACAAACCCCACCCCCGACACCTTTGATGGTTCTATCTCCATAGATGATCAACGCTTCTGCATAACCATTATCTAAACTAACCGATTTCATATTAGCTGCCATAGAGAAAGTAGTTCCGGGAGGAACCAGCAAGCCATGAAAATTGGCGGCTGCCGTTTGGATATTTTGCATTCGCTCATTTGTCGAACCACGAAAATATGTTGTTTCCGAGCTCACCAATTCTGTTATCCCTAGCTCTTCACCTGTTGTATCATCAGTTATCTCCGGATCTGTATAGACAATGGTTAAATATTCTGAGTGCTCACCTGCTAGTATTTTTTTAGAAATATCTTGAATAGTAGAATAAATATCAAGACTCCTACCAATGATTGCTGGTTGAATGACCTCCAACAATCTGGTCTCATCATTAAAAATAAAACGCGCATTCCTCGATTGCTGATCGATATCGGGCGCTAAAGCTTTCAAATAAGTATATATCGCTTCTTCGTCGAGAAGAATCTCGATGGTTGAATTATCAGACGATTCCATTTTTTCTATTTTAATCTTCGTTGCTACTTGTTCAGGCGGTAAAACCCATGGACCTAATTTTGCATCAGACTCATCTGGGAAATTGAGGATCAATGGTTCACTCAAGATTTGACGAGCCAATATCGCAGCCTGACTAACATCTTCAATCTTAGGTCGGGTTTCAATGATTTGTATCGGGATAATTCCATCCGTGAGAATTGAAATCTGATCTCTGAGCAGCAAAAGCGTAGACTGTATATCTACTTCTCTGCCCACCTGACCAGGAACCTCAAATACTTGTGCATCTTGAATTTCCAAGGATGCTTCTTTTACTGGCTGATTTATTTCATTGGCTATATCACTAATAAAACGATAGGCGATACTTTCATCATAAATAAGCTCTGCAGCGAGATCTTCTCCAGCATACCAAGCAGTGAATTGCTCCCAAAACCGAGTTAGGGGATTCTTACCACGACCATAATAATATGCCTGCTTAACATTCTCACGAACATTGAAAATCAATCCGAGGTCTTTCGGAGTAATCACCCACATTTGATCCCCATCCTGAAATACGATCTTTCCGTTTTTGGGGAAAATAATCTGCTCTTCAAGCAGAGCAATGGCTTCTACAGGCTCAAGTCGCGATAGATCAAAACCCGCAATCGAGACACCTGGGAAAATCTTCCCATTATAAGCTCGATGATAAAAAAACAGGATCGCGATGATAAAAAAGAAAAATATCAATCCGCCAGCCAACAAAGTGATGATTATTTCTTGACTGTGAATAGAAATTTTCTTGTTACTTCTCCCTAGAGAGATATGATAAGTACTCATGGAGTTTAATTTTAATTCATAAATTAGATTTTATGCTTTTAAATAACTCGAAGATTCAACTATAAAGTGCAACATGAATTATTTAAGAATACCATAGGTTGATCAAAAGAGATGCATTTTCTAGGTCTGGTATTCAAACGTCTC
>CAZJMV010000119.1:0-11159 GCA_964547225.1 uncultured Anaerolineaceae bacterium
TCGATGGATTCGACCGGTATTTGGTATAAAGCTCTGATAATGTCGGGGTTTCTTAGACAATCCTGCACAATTTCTTGACGGTACCGGATAACCTCCAAATCTGTTTCATAGTTTATTATAGCTTTGCTGACAATTCCGTGGAGAAAATCATCACCACGCGCCATCGCATTAAAAAGAGTTTCTAATTCAAGGTCTTGAATGAGCGTTTCTGTTTGTGCTTGGCATTCTTGTTGGCTATCAAAATCTTTTTGTTTGTACATGAGGTGAGATTTCATGATTTGAGACGCTCCTTCAGTTGGTCGTATGTAAGCTGATGTTTTTTAGCGATCGAAATTGCATAGGTTAATCCATCCGCAGCTTGGCGAATAATTTTGTAAGTTCTCAGCGCTGGATTTTCTGGAATGACTGTACTAACCATACTGATCGTTTTGTGATTTAAACCCGCTAATTCATCAATAAAGGTGACGCAGACGGATAATAAATCTAAAGAGGAGATTTTTTCGAGAATATTTTTTCCTAAAAATTGAGCGTCTTTCAATGTGGTGGAGGTAAAAATCTCATTCATAATGATGATGCTGTTTGGTGTCGCTTGCTCTAAAATGATTGAGATTCGGTACAGGTCGTCCTGTAATTTTCCGCGTAGATTCTCGATATGCTCTTGGCGTTCAAAATGGGTGAATATTCTATCCCAAAGGAATAGTCGCGCTCTTTTCCCTGGAACAGGGCAGCCTAGACTCGCAAGGTAATGCATTTGTCCAAACATACGTGCAAAAGTGGTCTTGCCTCCCTGATTTGGTCCAGAGACAACGATGATACGTTCCTTATTCTCTAAATGAAAATCATTGCAGATAATGGGGAGATTTTCATGCACGCATTTATTTGCCAACGCGAGGTCAAAACCATCATAGGCATACACTTCCTTACTTGAGTTGGTAACTATTGGATAACAAAAATCCAAATTATTCATTCTCAACGGTTGGATATATTCCAAATATGCAATGTAAAATTGAATTTGTCGGGCAAAAACTCGAATATTTTCATCAACAAATGACTTTTGTTTTTCACAAAAGCTGTCTAATCTTTCAAAGGCATGCGGATAAATTTTTGCGACACAATCCAAAATTCGAGCTTCCACGTAGTTCATACCTGATTGTTCTTGCAGTTTGATGCGGTAATCCTTGACAGCGCCTTGCTGAAATTTTTTAAATGTATTTTCCACGTCTTGAGAGTAATCGCGTTCGTCTTGATACTTCCGAACACGTACAGTGAGGTCTTTGAGAATCACACAATACCGAAGAGCGGATAGATCTTGCTTGAGTCTTTCGGCGGTTTCATGAAGATTTAAAAAGTGGTTAGAGTGGGTGTATTCCCAAATATACTCATCGAATTCAGTAAATCCGCACGAGCGAATTTCTGCTGTATGGATTTCCTGTGCTAAATGAATACAGGCTTGACAATAAACCAAAATTGCTTCTAAGAACCAACCCTCTTTGTGATAGTGATAATCCAGTTTATCGATAAGAGCTAAATAACGGCGTACAATTGTCATCTCGTCTGCAAAAGAATTGATGCTTTGGATTAGATTTTCTTTTTCTAAATCCTTCATGATCTCATGCCGATATTGGATAGCCTCTTTATCATGCAAATTGGTGAAGAAAAATGGCGTTAAATCATATTGCTGCTTGTTTTTAGTGATCGCGTCGATGATCTGATCTAAATTTAAGTCGCCAAAGAAATCCGGCGGCTCAATGGATTCCTTTTGGGAATGATCTTCTACATTCTTATATAAAATACTATTAAAAGTCATAAAAATCTTCTTTGATAAAAATATTAATAAAAATAGCCTCTACTGAAGAAAGTTCTTCAATAGAGGCTATTAGTCAATGACGGTTGTGGCGAGCCTCATCGCCTGTTTGATTATTCGTTCATTATATCATAGTTTGTCTTTTCGATAAATTGAAGCTTACCTTGCTGCTCGATAGTTCATTCAGCAGCTGAACCATAGGTGACCTCATTCTCAATATAACACTCCCCATAGCCGATCTTGAAGTACCCATCCCCATTCCAAGTTGATCCCCAACTATTGCGCACAATCCAATATCCGCCTGCATCGTTATAGCCTACGATCACAACGCCATGATTGGCAGATGTATCATCACTGCAGTGATAGATGCCATTTGCATCAAACCAACCCCCATATACATCCCAGTTCATCGCGGCGGAGAGAGGTCCATAATCTTTGAGCTGCTGTTTGATTATATTTTCTGGTACAAATCCAAAGGAATTGATGTACTGTAATCGACTACTCCAGTCGCTGCATCGCTCCTCGCATGTTCTATTACTACAAATTCCACTACCATTGTAAGTACAAGTACAAACTTCATTATCACAAGAGCAACTTCTGCCGCCAAATCCATCTGTATAGGACATACAAGCTTCATCCGGGACGCCATCATATTTGATCGAATATAAAGTATAGTACTGATACCCACCGCAGCAGGAGCCGCTGAGCGTATCGCAATTAGAAATTAAATACTGTTCCGATAGGTCGAGATCTAGGTCCGGATTGTTATTGGCAATATTCAAGGCTGCTTCGGTCACGCCAATCACAGAGAAAGCCCAACAGCTGCCGCAAGATCCTTGATTTCGGACGGGCGTCAACCAATTTCCACCCTGATAATCTCGCCAATCGAAAGAACTTGCGAGGCTGTTCATGATAAAGGGAAGGTGCACGAAGACTGTCGCTGATGAGGATACTATTGGAGCCTGAACCGTAGGGGATTTTGTTGCTGTGGGTTCTACTTCAAGAATAGTGGGGAGTTCTTCAATTAGATCGTCTTGTGAACAACTGCTTTTCAAGGATTTTTGATCTAAGCCAAATAATTCACTCACGGCTTTGGATGATGTCTTGTCTTCAGAAGTGCAGACAGCATATTCCGGAGAGAATGAATTTTTACCATCACCGTTTACTTCCGTTTCCATCCCAAGTTGAGCGCAGTAATTAAATTCCTGCCCGCATTTTCCATTCAAAAAATCCCATTCGTCACAGACACCCTCTGGGAGAACGCATTCGCCAACAGATCCATTTTTCCCTTGTGTAACCCGATATTCATAACCTAATTCGCGACAATAAATAGCAGCTGGGTTTGCCATGTTCTGAAGATAGAGTGGCTGGTTTGCCTCCGAAAAAGTTAATCTAGGTGAAACGAGACCGTTAGATGTGTAAACCGGATTAATTTTATCGATGAATAGCTTGAAGCCTCCCGCTGCTATCACAATGATGATTGTAAAAATTACCCATCCAATACCTCTCCGATTAAATCGCATGATAGAGCATCCTTTTTTCATATATTAAGTAGCTATAGAAATTATTCATCCAAGAACCATTGATCTATCTAATGGATATATGTGATTGTATTTATTTATAACATATTTTTCTGTAGGGATTTCTGCCCGTTTTTTTTCTGTAATTTATTTTTTGTAAAAAGGGTTATGGTTAGGAATTTTCTATCCTTGTTTTCAAAATAAAAGACTATTATGAATAAACCTTTCAAATTTGAAAGCTCCTTTAGTACTAATGGAGCTTTTATTTCATTATATAAACCTTTTATAATTAGTAAAGGATCGAATTTTTCCCAATAATAATGTTTTTTTCGGAGACCATGTTGGAACAAATCAAGAAAACCTTGATAAATAAAATATCACAAAAAAGACAAGGTCAAAGCTTTGTCGAATTGGCATTGATATTACCATTATTACTGATTATGTTAGCTGGCATGGTGGAAGTGGCGTTTCTTATGTTTGCGTACTTGACTGCCTTAGATTTATCACGTGAAGCAGCCCGATTCGCATCTGCTCGTGATTATCAAGTTCAGATTCCGGCTTCTGGTGGATCTGGATATGATTATTGTATTGATGATTCTCTGCATTATTATTATGATTCTGCTTGTTTCTTTACGGATGATGAATTTAATCCATTTCTGGAATTTAATCCCGCGAAATACGATGACGTCACAATAACAGTTTTGACCATTGCCAATTCAACAATCACCGAAAGACGTGATTGGTCTCTATACAGTGATAATTGGCAAAAAGATTGTGATGGAAATATTGTGCGCTCATCTCCTTTTTTCTCTAACGCGGATATCCAAAATAAATTCTCATCCTTAGCTCCAGGAGATCGCGGCTTAGTCATTGTTGAAGCTTGGGTTTGTTATAACTTAATCCTAAATTTCCCAATTATTTCCGACATTACACCCTCTCCCTTCCGTTTGCATGCTTATACAATTATGCCCGCGCCAGAAGCGCTCCCCACGCCAACACCTATTCCATGAAAGGTAATCAAACGATGTACTTTTCAAGACTACGTAAGATTATGGAAATAAATAAAATATTTTCAAAATCCAAGCCAGATCAAATCAAACCATTGGTGGATGTGATTAAAGGTGAAAAAAGTGGACAAGCATTGGTTCTTTTAGCAGTTAGTTTTTTCGCCCTTCTTGCTTTTATAGGGCTGTTAACCGATGTTGGCGCGATCTATGTAGCTTATACTCAGTTACAACGCGCAATTGATGCGGCTGCGGTGGCTAGCGCAAATAATATTAAGTATCCTCAGGACACAGTTGAAGAAAGGAAAGAGAAAATTACTGCCTCAGCTTACGAGATTCTAGATATGCACGAAATTACGGGTATTTCAGATCTCGAAGTATTATTATGTGATGATGTGGGGCTTCCATCTGATTTTGCTACGCTTTGTAGTGGAAGCGATAAACGAAAACTAGTCTATATAAAAGCTACTCAACAATCTCCGGTTTATTTTTTACATCTATTTGGCGTCCAATCAGTACCCCTTTCCACAGATGCAATTGGAGAAGCAGCAGCTCTGGACATTGTGCTCGTATTTGATACCTCTGAATCAATGGGAAAGGATACGATTGGATATAACCCAAACAACTTCAATCCAGCATCCTGTAATTCAACCAACACATGTCAACCTTTACGCGATGCAAAAGATGCTGCTAAGTCGTTGACCAACAATTTATTTAGTGGACATGATAGGGTGGCAATCGTGAGTTTCGACTACGATGCTCAAGTTGACTCTATCCTCAATGATGATATCGGACAAGTGAACAATGACATCGATAGCCTCGTGCAATTACACGACGATCCACCTGCCGAACTGTTAGCTTGGACTTATAATGCGGACATCGATAAAACATATCCATGCGGTCGTGTCACTTTTAACCCAATTTATCCAGACGATCGAGATGGAGATGGATTTGATGATGATCCTGGGCTTCCATGCACGGATGAGATTAATAATACAACTGGTTTACCAGGAAAAGATATGTGGGATGACAATACTTGTGCTCCCTGTGATGATGACAATTACTTGGATGCTTATGATTGGAATGACAACCTAGATTTCACAGATGATACAACTGCACCCGTAAATCTCAATGCTGGCGCCTATTACTACGAAGGCACATCTCTTCTTTCGACATGTTCGGGATGCGGTTTACGCATGGCTACTAATGTACTTATAAATGATGGGCGTCAAACTGCTGTATGGGTTATTGTATTTTTGTCCGATGGGGTGGCGAACATGAGTGATACACCTTATACCTTCAGTAGTGGCATACCAAATGGATACCGTTATGGATTTTGTGGACCTGCCTATGGTGGAACGGCTTTCTGGTCGACTTACTGTATTGATACTAATCCAGGAATCTTCGATCCAGATCTTGGATCTGATGGATTATTCGAGAACCGAAACTGTATCGATACGAGCAGTTCTGAATGTCCTCCTGGCGCTACACATACTACCGCTAGTGGTCCATACAGCGTCGATGATTATGCATTAGACATGGTTGATAGAGCTGCTTTGTTGGTATCTTCTAATGAGGATGAACCGCGTGGAGAAGATATTGTGATCTATTCAATTGGATTAGGGGCTGCATCTGTGGGAGAAACTCTATTACGTTATATGGCGAATGTGGGTGATGAGGGTTCTCGTTTAAACGATGAATGCGATGGTATCGCAACTATGGAACATTGTGGTAATTATTATTATGCTCCCTCAGGCGCCTATCTTAGTAAAATTTTTGAAAGTATTGCTGGTCGCATATTTACCAAGATCAGCCGTTAGTGAATTTGAGGGTATTGAAATGAAAGCGCTTATTACCCATAACAAAAAAAAGAAAACCGGGCAAGGTTTACTTGAATTCGCATTAGCTTTACCGATTTTGCTCCTGCTTTTTTTTGGGATTATTGAATTTGGACGTCTATTACATGCTTGGTTAGCTATTCAAAACGCTGCTCGATTTGGCTTGCGTTATCTTGTTACAGGAGAATATAACTTAAGTTATTGTGACGATGCTGGCGCTGCATTGGGATTGACTGCTGCAGATACTCACGGTGGAGATCCATTAGATTGTATTGTTCCCGATGATTATGGATCAGATGCACGTGAGCTCACCAACCAATTAGTTGACTGGGCTCGTCTTCCATCCAGCGCTGACACGGCGCGTGTAGGAGCAACGGGTATAGCTATCAATGATTTATATTCCGTTTCGGGCGATTACTTGGGATTCCTGTCTAGTCATAATCTTATCGATTTGGGTAATCGGTTTGAAAACAATTATTTTCACGCGACGATCTGTAGCAGTCGAGATGGTGACCAGGACGGTGTTAGTGAATTCTACTGGGATAATAATACCGATCCCGTTACATGTTATGACTCAGTAAATAGCTATTATATGGATGATGCTGGTGGTCCGGGCGATCGCGTAAGAATAGTAATCACTTATATGCATCCCTTGATTACCCCATTAATCAGCTCTATGTGGGAAAAAGTACCGCTTACAACTTGGCGCGAAGGAATTGTGGAACGTTTTAGGATTTCTCGGGTTAGCGGCATCGGTAGCCAAATCGCCGACGCACCCACTTTCACGCCCACACCCGAACCCACTGATACTCCAACCATAACGCCTACGCCAACAATGACTGCCACTCCTACTAATACTCCCACATCAACAGCTACTCCTGATTGCTCTCTATATGTCTGTGATGAGTTTGTATTCTCCAATGGCGCCAGTCATCCAAATTATGCTATGGTAGACATTAACCTCTATAACAATCATACAGATACGGTTAATGTTGAGCGTATTATTGCTGATTGGGATTATGCACAAGCGATGGGTGAATTACTAGGATATCATGATATGCGTCTGGATTATATCAAATTCATAAATAGTATGGCTTGGGGGAATAACGCAAATGATTATAATTCTCCAACGGATACCGATTCAGATTATCCATCTAGCTGGACTGGTCCGATGACTCTATCCGGAAACAGTGCTGCCAAGATCCAATACGACATTGATGGCAACTGGAGCACTTTCGAAACTGATGGTTATGTAATTCCTGCTGATTATGGTCTGACTGCATACTTAGACAATGGTTGTGTTGTTGAATGTCCTGCAAATCCACGACCTCTTCCAGAACCTAATTGCGACTTATATTCAATGACTGATTTTACTTTCCTGGATTACTATGGACAGTTGCAAATGGAAATCGAGAATGGTGACACAATTGGTGCGAATGTATCAGCAATTACCTTGGATTGGGATTATCTCGAAGATTTAATCGCTGCATTTGGTGATACATCTGTGCATACTGACTGGTTTAAATTTAGTAAATGGGGGAGTATAACAGTTTGGGGTAATAACAACAATGATAGTGTGAAAGATTTCGATTCACCAACGAACACTAACGTTGATTACGCTTGGTCTTGGAGGGGACCTTTAACCTTTAATCCCGGTGAAACATATATCTATAAAATTGATTTTGATAAAAATAGTGAATCCCCAACCACTTGGATGGAGGAATTAGGAATCATATCCGATGACTTTGGCGTAACAATAGATTTTGATAATGGTTGTCAACTGCAACGAACTGCTATCCATAGACCAATCGCTACACCAACACCAAATTGTGATTTGATCTACACTAGTCACGTTAAATTAAGTGGCGATGATTTCCAATTCCGTGTTTATAATGATAACCTAGCGCCAGCATACCTAACTGACTCAACCCTAACTTGGCCAACGAACTGGAGTTCAAGCATGTATCTTGATTATTTCCGCTTCGACTACAACACGTATTATAATCCAGGACCAATCTACACATCTCCGGTATATGCTTCAGCTCCTGATATGGAATTATTGGGACAAGATTTTGCTTGGTGGGAAGCTGATTTTGCTCATTATCCTTCTTCTCAACCCAGTGGAACCTTCCGCGGAGAATTAGTGTTAAACTTCAATGGGTTAGTATGTCCAGTCTCTGCAGAATTAAACTTTGTTCCAACGCCAACCCCAACGATTACATTAACCGGTACATCAACGCCAATTCCCTCCATGACCCCAACTCGCCCCACTTCAACTTCAACGAGTACATGGACTGTAACGCCATCCCGCACTTCAACTATTCCAGTTACCAGAACAGCTACTCCAACAAAAACAAATACTCCTACATCAACATTCACTAGCCAACCGACTCCGACCAAAACAGCTACTCCTGTCGGAAGTACAATGACACCCACTCCAACGGCAACAAGCACTAATACGCCTGGCACTCCAACGGCGACGATAGAAGTCTGTCTAACACCGCCAGAGCTGGGCGGTTGCCAATAAAAATATCCTTTTCCGAATAGCTAAGTTCACTTTTTCCTCCGGTGTATTAACTTTTTTTGGGGTGTCTTCTGAAAAGGTACACCGAACCTACTTTTCCATTGTTTCGAATTAGAAGAAAAAATATATATTAACAACCTATCATCTTTGAAAGGATATTCATGGATTGAATATGGTAAAATAATAGTACTGTGGTACTGTTATCTCTGATACAAAAAAAACAGGATTATCTTAGGAGATATTAGAAATGCTCATTCAAAATTACGATTTTTTGAGTGGTCTAGTAGATTAATATTGTTTTTGATTTTTTAAAAAATTTTTAGTGGATTAACTTTGTGTTTTACCGAACATTTATAACGGGAAAAAGAAAAGATCGTGCTCAAGGTTTGGTCGAATTTGCTCTAGCTCTACCGATATTGATATTGATTTTTTTTGGATTAATAGATTTAGGTCGATTTTTGTTCGTTTATGCCGCTATCACGAGCGCTAGCCGGGAAGCAGCTCGCTATGGATCAGCAGGTGGCAATACGCCAGATGGAGTACCGCGTTATATGGATTGCACAGGTATGGTGGATGCTGCCATGCGCATTGGGAATTTTGCTGGCGTTCAGAGCTCTGATATCTCGATCCAATATGATCGCGGCCCTGGGACTTCGGTTTTTAGTAATTGTCCAACTAGTTTTCCGGAAGATATTATTGGGGGTGTAGATCGAGTTATTGTGCAGGTATCAACAACATTCACTCCAATGGCACTATTTTTTGGTATTGATCCGATTGATATTGATTCTTCAAGCGCAAGGACAGTAATAAAGAATATCCAGGTTGCAGGTTTGACAGCAACTTATGGACCAACTTCAGTATCTTTATCAGCCAATATCTCGTTATCTGCACCGGAGATACCGGATATGTTATCAGTAACCGAAACGCCAACTTATACACCCACATCTACGAATGTTAGCGCTTCAACACCAACGGCTACGTTACCTTTTACATTCACGCCATCCAATACACCGATACCTCCTGAAGCTCCCATAATTCATGATATCAATTGGATTGAAAATCAAAATAAATGTGAAGACCTGCAATTCCTCTGGGATACCAATGATTCGTGGCTAGAATATCCTGGTATCGCTCCTATTCAATATCAATTGTATCGGGATGGTTATCTGGTAGCGTTGATCTACCCCGACTCGCAGTTTGTTTGGAATACAGGCGATGATCTTAATCATAACAGCTCGATCACATTATCGTGTCAGGCGATCTTCCCTGGAATGCTCGCCTCTGAAATGGTATCGATAACCTTGGAGTGTGACAAAGGAGAGCTAGTTGAACGATGATGAAAATAATTAAGCAGATGTTGGTTGCTAATCATGAGTGGGTGGGATATAGGAAAGGCAAGAAGCCAGCTTCGGGTCAAAGTTTGGTTGAATTGGCGCTCACCTTGTCATTAGTTTTGTTGTTAATTGCAGGGTTGGTAGATCTTAGTCGTGCCTTCTTTACGTTAATGGCTTTGCGTGATGCCGCACAAGAAGGAGCATCATTTGGCGCTATCAACCCAACAAATACCTTCGGCATAGAAAGTCGTGTGCGTTCAACCTCACAAGATATCGTTGATCTATCTGATGTTTCACAAGTAACAGTATCCATAAGCTATACAACAGGCAATGCGTGTGCTGCGCCTGATGGAAGTAATGGGATTACCTTGACAGTCACCTACAATAATTTTACCCTAATCACACCTTTTTTAGGAACAATCATCGGGACACAAACGATTCCCATTTCAACAAGCATCACTGATACAATCTTGCGTCCTCCTTGTTAGGTAGATTGATCTGGTGAAAGGACTCTTAGACTTCCTTTGTTGAATGATCATAACAATATTCTCGATTAATGACCTAGTAATAAGAATTGGAGTATTAAAGATGAATGGAAAAATCAAGCCAGCGGAAACCGGTCAAGCCTTGGTGATATTAGCTATCGGTTTTGTCGTATTGGTTGGTTTTACTGCCTTAGCCATTGATGGGGGAATGGTTTATGCCGACCGTCGGCAAGCTCAAAATGCTGCTGATTCAGCCGCCTTAAGTGCTGCTTTGGCTAAGTTAAATGATCAGAGCTGGTATATGGCTGGGCTGAACCGCGCCAATAGTAATGGTTATGACAATAATGGAACGACGAATACCGTCGATATTTTTAATCCTCCCATAAGTGGGCAGTATGCCGGTGATGACGAATATCTTCAAGTATTAATTACTGCGGATGTCAATACTGCCTTAATCCATTTTGTATTTCAAGGTGACATGCAAAATACCGTAGAAGCTGTCGCAAGAGCTATACCCAGTCAAAGAGGAGAGTTTTATAATGGTTATGCCATTGTGGGGTTAAAGCCAACTGGCACAAAAGCCATCTGGAAACATGGCAATGCTGATACTGAGGTTACTGGTGGGGGTATCTGGTCAAATTCAAATGATG
>CAZJMV010000120.1:0-9011 GCA_964547225.1 uncultured Anaerolineaceae bacterium
CGTTGGCAGGTGTTGGGCGGGTTTGGCGCGCAGTTGGTCGAGCAGTTTTTTGGGGTTGGAGGATGGTTGATTGGTCATGACGGATGGCTATGGTGGTATAATTAATCAGGCATGAGTATGCTCAATTCAGCAAGCAGTAATGTACATTGGGACAGGCGAAAATTTACTGATTATCGGAAATATCCCAATGGTGACTTGTCCTCATTACGGCGAAAGTTACTTTACTGCGGACACGTTATATGAAATTGAGCGAATTAAACTTCATCGGCAAAGTTTCGCAGAAAAACGGGAAGTAGCAATCGCAGAATTTGTGTAATCCCCAAAAAACAGCGAGCTAACAAAGCGTGCACCTGACGCTGAGGATTCTGCGCCCTCCCAAACCTTTTCCTACGCCTTCGCCTTGTTTCCATTCGGACAGCGTTCCGTGGTTCACCTCAGCGCGGGTAACGCACACTGTTAGCGGGTAACATTTCAACGAGAATAATGCGCCACAACATCTGTGGCTAATTTCAATACACTAGCTCGCAACTCTTCGGGTGCAATAACATCCACGGATGCGCCCATTCCCAGTACATATGTTTGAGCTTCTTCAATCCTTTCAAAGGTATAGTCCACTACTCGCCAACCTTCCGAGTTAGGCTGGGTTTGTTCAACAAGCGACCGGACATCGTCTCCTAAAATATAGGGCAAAACAGGAATCAGGTCCGGCCCAATACGTAGGGTCACCGGATATTTTGGCAAACTGACCTTGTAACCGATCATCCAATCTGTCCAGAATTTTGCCAAATCAAAATCTTGGGGTCGCGCAAAATGCGTCTGTATCATTTGCACAGATTCAATGCGCGATACCCGATAAACGCGCATCCCCTTGTCAGTGGCAGCAACCAAATACCATATACTTGCTTTAGCCACCAATCCATACGGTGAAATGGTTCGTTCACTCACCGTGTCATTGCGGCGGCGGTACGAAAGAACCAATTGGCGATCTTGCCATGCTGCCTCTTGGACGGTTTTCAGATGAGGCACCGGCTCATCTGTTTGAAACCAGCTCGCCGCATCCAAATGCAAACGTTGACGAAGGTAATCGGCATGTTTGTAATGATTACCCGTAAACGAACTAGTCAATTTAAGAATAGCGGTTTTAAGCTGCTGGCTCACGCCTAAATCTGCTATAGGGCTGGGGATGGTTAGCATAAAAAGCGCTCGAATCTCATCTTCATTCAATCCGGTTAGGGTCGTGCGATAACTATCCAGCAAGGCGTAGCCGCCGCCAGGTCCTCCATTGGCATAGACCGGCACTCCGGCAATACTTAAGGCATCAATATCACGATAAATCGTCCGTTTTGATACTTCCAACTCATCGGCTAATTCTTCCGCCGTCATTTGTCTTCGCGTTTGTAACAACATCATTAATGACAGAAGTCGGTCTGCGCGCATTGTTCCTCCAAATTCAAAGGCTATCGTTTAATTATAGCTTAAATAATGGCTGACACTAGATGTCAGTCATTCCTGCTACAATGAGGGCAATCAACTAGAGATTAGAATTGTGATAAACAAAGGAGAACAAAATATGTTGAAGAAAATATCGAATATTTTTGTTGATGATGGCGGCGGGATTGGTTCTGTACCGGTAGTTTTTGTTCATTCACTGGCAGGAAATACACAGCAGTGGTCCGCACAACTCAGCCACGTTCGAACAACGCGTCGAGCTGTCGCCCTTGATCTTCGGGGACATGGTCAGTCGTTAGCGCCTGCAAATGGTGATTACGCTATTGACGCGATGGCTCAAGATATTCAGATGGTTATCGATCAATTAGGTATCCAAGAATTTATCCTGGTAGGGCATAGTATGGGGGGCAGCGTTGCTGTGGCTTATGCAGGCGCCTATTCCCAACGAGTGGCTGGATTGCTTCTGGTGGACCCGTCCGGTGACTCGACCCAAATGCCGGTTGAAGAAGTACAACAATATCTTGGCGCTTTGGAGTCTGAAGCCTACTCAAGCGTTGTTGAAGGATACTGGAGTCAAATCTTGACCGGGTCGGCTGAGACAACGGAGACGAAAGTTATGCAGGATTTACGTGATACATCAAAAGCAACAGTTGTGGGTGTTTTCAAAGAGCTTTTCAAATACAATCCTATGCCGGCGCTGGAACGTTACGATGGTCCAAAGCTGTCGGTCATCACATCACTTAACGAAACTCCGTTTAGCTTACACAAACTTGTGTCCGACCTCCCATACAAGATGATAACAGGGACTGGACACTGGTTACAACTGGATAAACCGGAAGAATTCAACCGAACAATGGATGATTTTCTTACATCCATTGGCAATGGTAGCTTACCTTAAAAAACATACTCAAAAATTGAGTTTAATGATCTAACACTAAACACACCTGGTACTCGATTGTGTATGCTTTTGTTGGAGAACTTACTTCCAATTCCTCTGCAATCGTGTGATGAGCGGCGTTAACCCACCCAAAAAACAGCCCGTATTTTGCAAGGCTAAATTGTTTTGAGCATCAAAAGGAGTTTTATGTCTGACTTTGACCCTACACAATTTGGGACACTTATGGAAAAAATGGCAGCCCAATATCGTAGCACTTATGCTTGGGTAGCAATTGTTACGCACGTCATATTTCTCGTTTTGTTCGTACTGATTTTGCGGTTTTGGGCATACCCGCATTGATGATGTACATTGGAACACCGTTCTTGATCAATGCAATTCTCATTCAATGGATTCAAGAGTTGCGCTTTCCTCGAATCGATCTTGATCTCAGCAGGGTCAGCTTTTGGCGCTGGGTCGTTGCGCTCCCCTTCATTCTTTGGGGGTTTTGGTACCCTCCCTATGAATGGGGTGTCAGATATTCCTTTTTTTTGCGATGGGGTTACTTGCTCTTGAAATTATCTTGTTTTCAAAGTAAACTGGGAATAAGCAAACAAAGCTTGAAGCGCCAAAAGTAGTCTCATGATCGTGTGGCTGGCTAACATCGCGCACAGCCGACTTGGGGTACGAGCCGCGTTTTCAGGCATTTTTCGTGGCTTCAAACTGGTTCCAGCAAAAGCGGCGTTCTCTCGTCCCTCTCCAAGCGGTTAGCGCTTGCCGTTAGCTTGCTACAGTGTTGCCTTATTGTGATTAAGGACTGAGACTCATGATCAACACTATCATTAATATCAGGCTGACAAAAATAGAAGATATTAGTTTGCTTCCAGACATAGAAGATTCTGCTGGTAAGAGTTTTCGCGACTTACCTGACCTGGCATGGATAGCAGATGATGATGCTATGTCAGTTGAAACTCATTTGAAATATGTTATTAAAGGCACATCTTGGATAGCAGAAGCTGATGATCAGATAGTTGGATTTTTGTGTGCGGAATCAACGGCAAGAGATTTACATGTTTGGTTGCTAGCAGTCCGACGGGAATGGCAAGGTAAAGGCATCGGTCGAAGATTGATGAAAACTGTGATTGAACATGCGCACTGTAACGAGTTCATATCTGTTACCCTTACTACTTTCCGAGAAGTACCGTGGAATGAACCCTTCTATCGCTCGCTAGGATTTGAGATAGTTGATAGAGAAAAGATGGATCCGCGCCTTCAGGAGATACTCCACGCAGAAATCCAACATGGACTCCCAGGTAATCTGCGTTGTGCTATGCGACTTTTAGTTTCACCCAAACGTGAAAAAGATACCTAACAGAGCGTGCCACCTGACGCTGGGGATTGGTGAAAATGGAAAGGATAGCTAAATGACGAATCAAGTTATCAATACCGAAACCGCCGACTCTACATATCAGAACCTCTACAAAATTGGCGGCGTTGCAGCTTTAGTTGTGGCAATGTTAATCTTGGGCGAAGTTGTAGTTCTTGCCATCTATCCACCACCTAACACGATAGGCGGCTGGTTCATGCTGTTCCAAAGCAATAGCGTTATTGGATTTCTTGACTTTTGGGGCTTGGAAGTTCCAATGTACTTGATGTTCATTATGATATTTCTCGCCCTCTACATGGCGCTCAGAATAACTAACCCAAGTCTGATGGTAATCGCTCTGACCTTTGCCCTTCTGGGGATTGGGGTCTTCCTTGCCACAAACAATCCTTCTTCTATGCTTTCTCTCAGCAAGCAGTACGCGACTGCGACGACGGACGCAGAAAGATCAAACCTCCTGGCGGCAGGACAGGCGTTGTTGTCCAATTCAAATCAGCGCTCTGTTGGCGGTTTCAACATGGGATTATTCCTGGTATCTGCTGCGGGTTTGATAGTTTCATCAGTCATGCTCCAGAGCACCTACTTCAGCAGATCAACCGCCTTTGTGGGAATTCTGGCACATGGGTTGTCATTAGCCGATTATCTCAGACAAGCTCTAACATCATCCGCAATTATTACGCTGCTTGTGATCCTGCCAAATGCCTTGTTCCTAGTGATATGGTATGTCCTGGTCGGACGACGGCTCTACCAGTTGAGGCGCCTTTAAAGGAAAATGTTTATCCAGCAATCGTAGCAGAAAGTCGCCGAGACAGTCGCGGCAACGTTGCGAGATTGTGGGCTTGAAGTAGATGTTCAGCCCTTGCGAATCATCCTTGGTTCAATCCTATCGCACTTGAGATGTTTGGAAATTAGCACGATCATTCGAAGTTGGGCTTTCTCTTAAGCAAGATAGTTTTGGTTTGTTTCCAGGTCTTCAGCGGTCAATTCTTTGGGGTGTCGCTTGTCATGAAAGAGGATGTTGCGCGTGATAATCCTTCCTATTATTTTCTTTTTATTTGGACTAAATTGTATAATTTAGTTTTTCAAGGTAATATTAAGCTGAATGTTTGGGAAGCGAAACTCTCCGGAAAGATCAAGATAATCAACGGAGATATCACTGGTCTAGCTCAATTTCGAGATGAAGAATTCTCATATATGGTGTGTGGGCGATTCTCTATTTTATGTCCTGGATGGTAGATTTCGGGGAATTGCAGAATAGGTTAGAGTTGTCGAGAAGTATGCAACATTTGTATTAAGCTGCAATTAATATGGTTTCATTCGGATGAAATTGGCAGATTGATTTACCAAGCTCAGAGAGGAGAGTATATCCATGCAAAGGAGCTGCTTGTGACCAGACTGATCGTTGATCTTAATGACGAAGGAGGAACCAATGCCGACTGATAAGCTCATTCTTTTAACCGGAGCAACGGGTTATGTCGGCGGCGGATTACTGCCACTGTTGGTAGAAGAGGGCTGGCGCGTGCGGTGCTTGGCGCGACAGCCGGAGCGTTTATCTTCGCGCGTGCCGTCGGGTGTGGAGGTCGTGCGTGGCGATGTGTTCGATGCTCCATCGCTATCCCTTGCCATGCAGGGCGTTGAAACCGCATATTATTTGGGTCATTCGATGGAAGCGACGGGCGATTTGAAAAACAGGATCGCCTAGCGGCGGACAATTTTGCTGTCGCTGGATGATTCCGGCGCCGCTGCTGACACCTCATCTCCAGCCTATGTCTGGGTTTGGTCACACCGCTGTACGCCCGAGTTGGGCGCAAATTGATTGACAGCCTACGTCACCCCACGGTGGTGCGAGACGATACCGCAAAACGCTTGTTTGAAATCCAACCGGTCGGCGTTCAAGAGTCCATCGCGAGCGCGCTTCTAAATGAGGACTTCCGCTTCGCGCAAACCCGCTGGTCTGACGCCTTGTCCGCAGCGGGCACATCCCGACAATGGGGTGGGATGCGATTCGGCAACCGACTGGTGGACTCACGCTCCACGTCGGTGGCGGCTGCGCCTTTCGACGTGTTCGCTGCTATAGAGCGCATCGGAGGCGAGACGGGTTGGTATTACGCCAACTGGCTTTTGCACCAACTCGTGTTTGCCGGGATGCTGCGCGGACTGGCGCATGCGTCGGAGAAGAACGACGATAATCCCAATTCGTCTGAGTACGTAAACCATACGGACTAACCACCAATTAAACCGGACAATCCGTTGTACTAGCAAACAAGGCTATCAAGTCCAGCTTAACTATTATCGCCTTAGCAAGATATACACGAGCTTGATCAGAGAAATGGCTCAGGTTCTGGCTGGGTTGTCTTTGGGAAGTTTTTCCCACATGCGATCATCTATGATCGCGAAAAGCGCTAAAGCGATGAGTAGAATCTAGCTGGTTATATTGACCGAGAATTGATTCCCGAAGGTGTTCATGGCAAGATGGAATAGAGCGGGCGCCAAGATGCTGCCATGCGTACGATTGTAGAGCCAGGTCATAATGATCGAAATCGCCAGGTTCCATACGATCACAGGATAACGCGCCTGCAGGCGCTCGATCTCGGCTTCAGCACCTCCACTCAACTGACCATCACTTTCTTCAGCAGCCAAATCGAAATCATCCAAGAGCATCTTTACTACCTGCCCTTCCTCTTCAAAGAGCGTTAACCGGCTCAATCCAAAAATCTATCCTAAAAGGAAAAACTCTTTTTGAAATTTCCCACCTTAAGCATATTTTTAGGTCAAAATAAGTATTTGATCCCCACTTATAGATCAAATCGGGTAATTATCCCCTAATTTGGATTGTCCAAAAAGAAAATTCGAGACTTTTGGGACAGCCCCTTTCGTTTTGCAACCCTTGATTCATCATGGGGTGTGGGTGGATGGTGAGCTCTCCTGGAGTGACAGGTCCTAGTCCATGTCATGCTGAGGCGCGCTCCTGTACTCTTATCACCTTTATTGGTAGGTCAGCTTTATTGGCAAGACTATTTTACTCATAGACAAGCGCCGAAGCATCTCGGTTTTGACGCGCATTGGGTAAGGGTGAGATTTTTTTCACAGAGAATCGCGGAGTTATAACACGGAGATTCATAGAGCTTTTTAATTTAATAGCGCCGAGACACAAAGTACAGCAAACACTGAGAACTCACCGAATTGATCACCGAATTGGAACAACGAATTATTTGAAAAAACCCAATTATTATTCGTGCGCATTCATGGTTCAAATTGCCATCGCCGCCCTTTTATTGATTGTTTTCTCGCTGAAGAAAATTTTTAAATTCTTTCAGCAAGACGCTGTCTGAAAGAGCTTCTTCGAACTGCATCAGCCAATCTTCGATATAACCAATATCTAAATGATCGCCTTGTTTCTGAATAATCGATTCGATATCAGCTCGATCTTTTAACCGTGTCGAAAGCATTTTATAGATGATCAGATCTTCAACCGAACAAACCCTTATCGTTTTATCAGCAGCAATTGAAACTTCACAGGACCGTTTGATCGCAATTTCATCAAAGATTGTGTCAGCCAACATCACGTCGATGCGGACACCTTCTGGATCACGATAGAAAGCTACACCATGACGGCGAAAAGATTCATCCGGATCTTCATTTAGAGGAGTATATGTTTTAAGGATCTCTAACAACCTAGAGCGATCCTCCCGATTGATTAATACCTTGATGTCAATATCTCTTGTGAGCCGTGGTTCTCCCCAAACGCTAACTGCTATTCCACCAATCGCCATATAGGAAACACCAGCTTTATCCATTAGCGACTGAAAACTAATTAATGCATCAATTAGATTGTTCATTAGGATGTTTTCTTGTCTAAATTGGCAAGACGTGATTGCAGTTCAATCATGGCTTGATTGCGTTTTTCTCGATAGACGTGTTCAGTTGCCTTCAGCCAAGGTTCGAATTCTGTCATCAAGGCAAAGAACTGCTCTAAACCCTCCTCCGGTGTTATTTCGCGCAGTATGCGTATTTCTTCAGCTCGAATTGTGTCCCATTCTTTGGGTTTATCCTTTAGCATATTACTATTTTAACATAGAAACACTTTCATGGTTTGTTCTTTATTATATCAGTCACTAGAGAGGGTGGTAGAATTTTTTACACTCACCGAATTATTATTCGTGTGCATTCGTGGTTCACATTGGCATCTACTAGCGCTTCATCTTTGCGTGATATTCCGTGCCTTTCCGTGGCAGGTTCTAAGCTCAGAAAGGCATTCTAATCTAATGTATGTTGGATTTCTAAGACGATATTTCCAATCACCTGACCGCTTTCCAGTAAGCGGTTGGCTTCGGCAGCTTCGAGGAGCGGGAATTTGGCATAGATAATCGGATTGATCTTACCTTGTGCTAGGAGATCAAACAACACTGCCCAGTCCTCCAGAAATGGTTTCTGGTTGAAGGTGTATTTGGAGGTGCCGTAGAGTTTGACCGTTTTGCGATTGGGCAGCAGATTAACAACAATCATCTTTCTGAGGAAGGCGAACAGTGTGCCAAAATCAGCCGGCTCCCCATAACCGACATAAACCCCACCCTTCTTTAAAAGCGACAAGCCATCGGCAAGATACTGGCGCGTCATCATGCCATCGAAGATATACATGATCCCGTCTGGCTGCGCGGCGCGAATTTGAGCTAGATAATCCGGTTGATGATAATCGATCGGAACAGCGCCCATATCAGCGAGAAATGCATGCTTGCTCGAAGATGCCAGCGCGTACATCTGCATATCCATGAGCTTTCCAAGCTGCAAGAGCGCCGTACCGATGCCGCCGCTGGCACCAATGATCAGGGCGCTCTCACCAGACTGCACCTGCGCAGCTCGATGCATAGCCTGATAAGCGACAATATAGTTCAAGATCAACGGGACAGTATGCACGGGATCAAGTTGATCAGGAAACGGGATGAGGCGCTTTTGCTCAAGCGTGACGAATTCCGAATAACCGCCAACGACGGTCAGCGCCGCGTACCGATCGCCAAATTTAACCTGTTCCACGCCATCTCCAATCGCATCAACCTCCCCAATGATTGAGTAACCCGGCACGAAAGGGATCTTCTGCCCGAGCGGCGTTCCTGCATATAAGGAAGTCCCCATCCGCACGGTGATATCTGGGCGCGAGACACTGGCAGCCAGTACCTTGAGACGCACCCGCCCTTTTGTGGGTTCTTTAAGATCGCATTCTACAACCTTCAGCACATCCGGAGAACCGAATGCTGTTGCTTGGACACAATGGTAGGAATTTGGCATTTGAATTCTCTACTCCTTTGG
>CAZJMV010000121.1:0-4100 GCA_964547225.1 uncultured Anaerolineaceae bacterium
GCTGGGTTCCCGTTGGTGCCGCTGTCGTTGCCGTCTTCCCACCTTGCCCCAACAATAATTAGATCACCCGAAACAGATGCGCTTTCACCAAAATAGTCATCCTCATCTCGATGTGAGGCTTTCAGAACAATCTGATAAGACCATGCTGTGTTAGTAAGACTAAAGACATGCAGCGCTCCTTTTCTGCTGTCTTGGCGATGTGCGCCTACTATTGCTGTTGCTGCATCGACATCAACTGATGAACCAAAGTGAGTGTCAGCGACTGGATTTAGCGCTTTAAGATAGTTCGATCGCAACCAATTATTCCCGTTTCGTGTAAAAATATATGCGGCTCCAGCATGATCTAGCGAGACATCATCCGGATCTGGAGGTGTTATGTAGACGCCGCTTGCGCTGCTGCTGTCGCCTGGTGTTCCAACAAGAATTTTATCACCGGATATATTTACACTATGACCAAAATCCCCTTCTTCATAGGGTGCATAGGGAAGCAAGGTGGTTACATATACCCAATCTGTGCCGTTAAAAGTGAAGATGTAAGCTGCACCTGAATCGAGTGTCGTTTGTTCATCTTTGAATGGCGCGCCCACTACGACCGTATTCCCATCGATGGCGACAGAAAAACCGAATAAATCAAATTCGCTTGGATTAAATGCTTTTAAGTAATTGGATTGACTCCAATTTCCAAACGCATCTTTAATGAAGATAAAAGCTGCCCCAGCAGACTCTTTTGAATCATCTTCTTGATCTGTTCTGCTAGCACTAGATTCCCCAGGAGCGCCAACAACGATGACATCATCGGATATGGCAACACTGAATCCAAAATTATCTCCCGAATCAAAGCGTTGGTTGAAAAGAAAACCCTTTTGTGTCCAGGTTTCCCCTGTACGTGAAAAAACAAAAGCTGTACCTGCTTCGGATCCATTGGTGCTGTCGAATGGTGCACCGACAACGATCGTTTCGCCATCAATGGCTACAGCTGAACCAAATCTTGCCTCTTTACGCGGGATGGATGGCTTCAGGTAAGCTTGCTGTTCCCAGCCAGCGCCAGCGCGCACGAAGACGTAGGCTGCGCCAGAGTTTTCCTGACTGCCATCTTCATTGGGCGCGCCAATGACAATCGTGTCACCATCAATGGCTACAGCGCTGCCGAATTCATCATGATCATTCGGATTTGAGGCTTTCAGGTAGGCTTGCTGTGGATAATGCGAAGCGGCGTTTTGCAGGATGCTATAGATGTAAGGCGGTATGAGACCTATGGGCTTGATGGTGTTATCAGCTTGGGCGCGCTCGGAACCTGAAGAAGCGAACCCAATCATGAGTATCAACATTAGGCAGAACAGAAAGGATTTTTTTTTCATTAGTTTTGCTCACGAGGTTCTGGTAAGGTTATTGTTGATTGGATTTATTAATTTTGGTCAGAATGATTATACATGAATTCTCCAAAAAAAGGAATTTTCGGAGATCGTATCTTCTGGAAGAAAATCTCGTGTATAATCAATCTAATATGTAGCGAAGAATCTTACATTTTTTCTTTGAGTAGAAATATTTATTAGATGTTCTTTAACGAAGGAGAAGCGGTGAAAATCCACTGGTCGTTGATTAGCTTTTTAGTAGTAAGTGTTCTCGCGTCATCAATTATTTCATTGCAAATCGAATTAACGCCACTTGTCAAATCGGTTAAAGCTGCGAATGTTTATAATGGGGAGAATCAAACGGGGTGCACTTCGATCCAGCTCGATTCTTATGCTGTTAACAGCATGCCGGTCCCATCCGCGTGTGTCGATGGATTTTGCAAGCTTCACCTCTATACGGATGCGGCTATGGGCATGTTCGGCGCTGGCTATACCTGGGAAGTCTATTATATT
This sequence comes from uncultured Anaerolineaceae bacterium, assembly GCA_964547225.1. Taxonomy (GTDB): domain Bacteria; phylum Chloroflexota; class Anaerolineae; order Anaerolineales; family UBA4823; genus CAZJMV01. The sequence goes on from CAZJMV010000121.1 coordinate 1,866, forward strand.
CAAAATGGAACGGATAATAGCTGGGCTGGTGGACCGAATATCACATTAGGCGATTATAGTTTCAGCGATGGCAATGGAACGAATGGCAACGGCAATCCTGAAGGTGTTTTTCTGGGGGGAGATACTTCGGATGGCGGCTATGTGCGCATCATGGATGATGGTGCGGCAGAAAACAGCGCTGATCTATGGACAATCGAAACTCAATCCAGCCCTTCTTTAACACGTGCTTTTTTGCAGGTATGTCCTTTAACGGATTGTTATTATACAACGATCGTAAGTGACAGCTTTATCCCAGTACCCGATTTCTGCATAGATGATTTATGTATGATCACGCGCTATACGGATGCGACTTTTGGGGCATTCGGACCGGGCTTCACCTTACCGGTTTATTTTAAACAGAACGGTACTACAAATGACTGGATTGGAGGACCGGATATCAATCTAGGAGGGATAGGTTTCAGTCAAAGTGGTGGAACCAATGGCGATGGAGTAAAAGAATATATCTTTGATGGAGGCGTAACCAATTCCGGAGATGGATATGCGCGTCTTTATGATGGTAAATTTGACTCCAACAGCAGTGATTTATATATCAGCTTTAATGCTGCGGATGAATTGACACACGCTGTTTTTGAGATTTGTCCGATGAATGATTGTAGCCTGCAAACAGCATCGCAACAATATACCAATTTTAATACGCCCTCCTTTTGTAAGGATGCGCTCTGTACGGTGGTGCCATGGGTAGATGGTACTTTTGGTGCTTTTTATCCAGGATTTCATTGGCAGGTCTATTATGAACAGTCTAGCAGTAATAATGCCTGGTTTGGAGGACCAAGCATCTGTTTTGGGGGCATATGCTACAGCGATGGGGTGGGAGTGAATGGAGACACAAGTTCCGAAATTCTCTTTGAGGGTGGCAGAACAACCCCAAACGAAGGCTATGCGGTTTTGAGAGATGACAGTCTCTCAGCGGGCGAAACGAATGCCAATCAATGGAATATTGTGCTCAACAAGCAGGATGATTTAACGTCCGCTTCCTATCATATCTGCGCGAATGATGACTGTCAGACGACGATATTTTTGATCAACAAGATCTTTATCCCTTCTGTATTACGTTAATATTCAACGCATGAATAGTTACTTCTTATCTCTCGTTTTCTTTTGAACAGAAAGTTTTCGCTTTGATATTTAATAATTAGCCGCAGAATGGATTTTAATGGATCATTGCAAGATCATTGATCATCGAATCACCGATATAAAATCATCATATGAATGGAACTAATCCTGAAGGTTTGGCGTCTATAGGCATATAGCGTATGGATATGCAGACTGTTTTTAGTTTATTGGGAGTAGATGATGATGACTAGCCGAAGAAATTGTTTTTCAATCTTGCTGAAATGTTTCAATCTTGTTTGGATTTTCGGACTACTATTAAGTGGATGTAATTTCCCAACTTCAGTGGTAGAACCAACGGAGATAGAAATACCTTTCCAGCAGGAGACAACTGAAGTAGAGCTTCCCCCTGGGCAGACGCAAGAGATACAACCTGAAGAAAGTGAGACAGTGAAGGAGACAAGTATGCCTGAAGAGACCACGGTAAGCGGTACGGGAGTGTTGGAATCGCAGGTACAGCGCGATCTCGATCCGCAGGTGGCGGATGCCGATCTAGCGGAAGTGGTGGCGGGAAATAATGCCTTCGCGATGGATTTTTATCAGCAGGCGCGAAAGAGCGAAGGTAATTTATTCTTTTCGCCGTACAGCTTGTCGATGGCGTTAGCGATGACCTATGCGGGGGCGCGCGGCGAAACCGAACAGCAGATGGCTCAGGCGCTGCATTTTGATTTACCGCAAGAGCAATTGCATCCAGCCTTTAATGCGCTTGACCTAGACCTGAGCAGCCGTGCAAGCGATGCTGAGGATATGGACGATGGGCAAGCCTTTCAACTAAATATCGCCAATGCATTGTGGGGGCAGAGCGGATATCCTTTCTTGGAAGCCTTTTTGGATCAGTTGGCGTTGAGTTACGGCGCTGGGCTGCGTTTGGTCGATTTTGCGCAGGCTGCTGAGGAAGCGCGTTTGGAGATCAATCAGTGGGTCGAAGAGCAGACGCAGGGTAAAATCAAGGACCTGATCCCAGAGGGCATCCCGCTGGAGATGACGCGCTTGGTGCTGACGAACGCGATCTATTTCAAAGCCGATTGGCAGTTCCCCTTTATGAAGGAAGCTACATCTGAGCAG
>CAZJMV010000122.1:0-4831 GCA_964547225.1 uncultured Anaerolineaceae bacterium
GTTGACCGCATCCTCGACAAATCCATGCGGGCGCGCGACTTCGAACGCATGACGCGCATCGCCCAAAGCATCCCCATCCTGCAGCTAAACCGCCCCGACCACCTCTCCACCCTGCCCGACGTCTGCCAAAAGATCATCCAAACCACCAAGTCCCTATAACCTTTTCTCCTGCCCAAACATCTACCCCTTTGCGTTTCCGCCATCGCTCTAGTTTGCGTCCCCGCAAACTCACCCACTCCTCCACCACCGAATACGCTGTTATGTGGATAATAAGTACAGCGAATAAGGAGAAACCACCGAATTCTATTCGTGTTTATTCGTGTGCATTCGTGGTTAAATAATCTGCGACATCTGCGGATCATCCCTCATCTGCGCCCATCTGCGTCATCTGCGGATCACCTTTCATCTGCGTCATCTTCGGATCACCCTCCCCAACCATCCGAATTTCATACAGCTTCTCCATCCATCAAAAACTTTAACGCAAAGCTGCCATGCCGCAGAGACGCAAAGATTCCGCACCTCGCCTCGAAAATAAATCCATCAAGCCAAACCATTAGACCTTGACAATCCCCAAAAACTAAGTACTATCTTTGATAGAGAAAATCGTTAAGCATATCGAAAAGGATAAAATTCCAATGGCTGTAATCGCGATGTATTACAGCATCATTGTATCAATGTAATATTTTGACAATATTAGACACAAAATTCCTCATATCCATGTTAATTATCAAGAACAAGAAATTGTCCTTTCCATACCTGACGGAGATGTTCTTGAAGGCGATTTGAAAAGTAACAAAATGAAATTAGTTCAAGCATGGATAGAAATTCATCAAGACGAATTGCTTGCAAATTGGGAATTAGCAAGCAAAGGTGATCAAGTCTTCAAGATTGAGCCATTAAGGTAGGGTTTTGAACATGAATCCACGCGTTAAGGATGTAAAACCTTTATCAGACTATATACTAAGCATTACTTTCGACAATGGAGAAGTCAAGCTCTTTGATATGAAACCCTATCTAAATAAAGGGATATTCAAAGAGCTCCATGATAAAAGCTTATTTAACTCTGTGCGACCATTCTTAGGCAGTATTCAATGGGTAAATGGACAAGACCTCTGTCCTGATACTTTATATATGGACAGCGAATAAGTAGAAACCACCGAATTCTATTCGTGTTTATTCGTGTGCATTCGTTGTTAAATCCCAATTTCATCTGCTGATAAAAAACAAAATTTGATCGAATCTTGTGTATAATTAATTCAGGAATTTATCCTTATTGGAGAAATAGAATGAATACCAGAGTTGAGAATATTTACAAAAAATATATTGAGCATTTAACTCTAGAAGAAAAAATCGACCTTTTAGCGATCACTACCAAAAACCTCACTCCTAAAAAAGAAAAAACGCTTCAGAGTCACAGCCTATTAGAATTAGAAGGACTTGGCGCTGAAATTTGGAAAAATATCGATACCCAAGAATACGTCAAAAAAATCAGGGATGAATGGGATCATCGACCTTGAAATTATCGAATGCGATCAAATCAATCCATCTTCTTGCCATTGATACAGCGCCTATCTTCCACCCTTTCTGATAATACCAACAAATAAATATAAATCTGCGCTCATCTGCGACATCTGCGGATCATCCTCTCCATCCGTAAGAATTCCACACAACACCTCCATCCATCAAAAACTTTAACGCAAAGACGCCAAGCCGCAGAGACGCAAAGATTCCGCACCTCGTCTCGATAATAAATCCATCCAGCCCATACACACCGCCCACAAATCAGGGTTCAGACTTAGTGTCAATTCGTGTTATTCGTGGTTAAAAATCTTTGCAAATTCATCCAATCTTGACACAAACCTTGAGCAACTCTATAATAATTTATATATCTCCCAATACGATGACCAAACGACCAACCCGATGAAAAACCCGACCTGGAGAAAAATCCTCCCCTCCCTGATCTTCATACTGCTCTTCTGCACAGCGGTTTCACCTGTCGCAGCGAACCCCAAACCGCCCAAACCCACCCCCTCCTCAGCCTCTGTAAAGATCGAGCCCGACCTTGCTCAAGCGATCGCTCAAACCAACCGCGCCAGCTACTTGATCTATTTCCGCGACAAAACCGACCTGAGCGCTGCCTACGACATGCCTTGGGAAGAGCGCGGCTGGTATGTCATGAATGCCCTCCAAGAGAGCGCCCAACGTTCACAGAGATCCGTGCGCGCCTATCTCGACTCCCAAGGCATCCCCTACCAATCCTTCTGGATCGACAATATCATTATCGTGGAAGATTCGGATGCTGATTCAGTCAACAGCCTGATGAGCTTCCCTGAGATCGAAGCGCTGCGCGCTCGTCGCAATCCAATCCTATTCACACCCGACGATCGCAGCCCAACCATCGAATCAACCAGCATTGAATCCAATCTCACCCACGTCCATGCGGATGAAGTCTGGTCGTTAGGTTACACCGGCGAGGGCATCGTCGTCGCTAATATCGACACCGGCGTTCGCTACACGCACCAGGCGCTGGTCACTCAATACCGCGGCAACCTCGGCGGTGGCTCTTACAATCATAACTATAACTGGTGGGACCCCTATCTATTAAGCACAACCCCCAGTGATTTTGACAGCCACGGTTCGCATACCATGGGAACCATCCTTGGCGATGATGGCGGCAGCAATCAAATCGGTATGGCGCCTAGCGCTGAATGGATCGCTTGTAAATCCTTTCAGGATGGGGATGTTGATGCCCAACTGCTTGAATGTGCTCAATTCATGCTCGCCCCCTGGGACCTGAGTGGCTCAAATGCCAATCCCAGCAAGCGACCGCATGTCGTCAACAACTCCTGGGGGGACTGTAGTCAGGCGTATGATGACTGGTACGAAGACACCATCAGCGCCTGGCTGGCAGCTGGAATCTATCCTGTCTTTTCGAACGGCAACGCCAGCAACTGTAGCTATTCTTATCCGCCAGGCTTGAACACGGTTGGCAATCCTGCCCGTTATGGGAATGTGACCGGAGTCGGCGCCACAGGCACAAGCAACGGCATCTACGCCACCTATTCCAATTGGGGACCAACCGACAACGCTGATACGGTTAATCCCAATGGCTATCCCTATTTGAAACCGCAAGTCGTCGCCCCGGGTACCAACCGTTCTGCCATTAACAGCAGCGATTCCAGCTACAGCAATATGAGCGGCACATCTATGGCTGCCCCGCATGTCGCTGGATTAGTCGCCCTGATGTGGAGCGCGGCGCCCTGCTTGATCGGCGACTATGCCGCTACCGAGACGATCATCGAACAAAGCGCCAACCCGATCCCTTATGACGACGGCACTGGCGGCGGCGCGCATACCCCCAACAATGCCACTGGTTGGGGTGAGATCGATGCCCTGGCGGCGGTGGAAGCGGCGATTAATTCCTGCAGTCCCTTTATCATTGAACCCAACCCGGATAACCTGGACGTCTGCGTGCCTGATAACGCCGAATACGACCTCCACGTCAACCAAGCCGACCCGAGTTTCACCGATCCAGTCACGCTGAGTACCGATGGAGTCCCAACGGGCTACGCGCCATCTTTCAGCAGCAATCCAGTCACCCCAGGCAGCAGCTCTACATTAACCCTCACGGGCAGTCTCGCTGCAACGCATGGCAGCTACACAATCAAGGTCCACGGCACAGCGCCTACCAGCACGTATACCACCAATATTTCACTCAACTTGTACACCGCCACGCCCGGTGATGTCACGTTGATCTCTCCAAGCGATGATGCTAGCGATGTCTCCTTGCAGCCAACCTTCACTTGGCAGAGCGCCGCTCAAGCAGGTACCTACAAGCTTGAAATCGCTAACGATAGCCAATTTATCGATATCGTCAGCTCGGTAGATACCAATTTCAGCTCCTATAAACCCACCACGCGCCTCGATCAGCTCAGCACCTATTACTGGCGCGTCACACCCAGCAACGCCTGCGCCAGCGGAAACACATCTGCTGTTTACAGCTTTACAACGCTTGAAACTGCGCCGATCATGCTTGTTGATGATGACGATAACGACCCCGACGTGCGCACCTACTACACCTCAACGCTCGATTCACTGGGATTAGCTTATAATATTTGGGACACGAATTACAGCGACAACGAACCCACTGAGACAGACCTTCTGCCTTACGAATTAGTAATCTGGTTTACTGGGGCTTCTTGGGGGGGATATGCGGGTCCAAGCTCAAGCTCGGAAAGCGCGCTTGGTTCTTGGTTACGCAAACAAAATTGCTTTTTCATTAGCAGTCAAGAATACCATTGGGATCGCGGCTTGACTTATTTCATGAAAAATTATTTAGGTGTTTCAAGCATTACTGATGATGATGGGTATTACACTTCCGTCAGCGGTCTAGGTGAGCCTTTTTCAGGCTTAGGTCCATACTCGCTCACCTATCCCTTTTACGACTGGTCGGACATCATCAACCCCCTCACGCCGACACAGGTTGCCTGGCGCGGCAATAACAGCCACAACGCCGCGCTCAGTAAAGATGCCGGGCTCTATCGCACCACCTACTGGGCATTCCCTTTCGAAGCGCTGTCCTCTTCCGCCCGTCAGGAGAGCTTACAAAATCTTGTCGATTGGTGCAACGCTATCCCGATCTTCGATAACATCATCTATTTGCTCTTTATTAGCAAATAAAATCTTTGCTTCCGCGCAAACATATCAACACCATCCTTTTTGCTCAAGTTTGCGTCCCCGCAAATCTACCCACTCATGGGTGGTTGTTTTTCTTGGCGGTCTTCGCGTTCTCTGCGTGAGAATCCTTTTCTTTTTTCCACGCTAAGCTCGC
>CAZJMV010000123.1:0-4546 GCA_964547225.1 uncultured Anaerolineaceae bacterium
TTAAACTCGCCGAGGCTGGTTGTGCGACCATTACACACAACAAAACGATCGTAAAAAAAGTTAGCCATCTTTTCATGTTTTCTTCCTCCACTTAAACAAAAAGTAAATCTTCTCTTGACCAAATTGTACAATAAAATTATAACATGCCTAAAGAAAAACACCCCCTGCCCAGCGGATTTTTACGCATTCTTTATTTCTTCCTCCACCTCATCCCCCCCAGTCCACCTCTTCCACACCCAATCCGCTCCCCCCACCCGGCATCCCCATAATCCCTTGTACTATCCCCAATCTTTACCAAATCTTTAAACTACCTTCAAAAGTCCTTCAAACAAATCAGATATACTGATATCGTAAAAACAAACCCTCCAGATTATTGGAGACGAAAAAGGAGTAAAAACTATGAAGAAAACTATCATTGCACTATCAATTGTTGGAATAACCATCCTCGCCTTAGGCGTCGCTGGATTTGCATATGCACAAAGCCCTGAACCACCCTCCCCCGAGACCCAATTTGGCAAAGGTTCCTGGGGCAGATCCAATCCCGGTATGATGGGATTGTGGGCTAATGGTGATATGCAGACTGCTTTAGAAACTGCTTTAGCCGATGCGCTCAATCTAACTGTTGAAGAGATTAAAACGCGTTTCGAAGCTGGAGCGACTCATCTTGAGATTGCCATAGCTGAAGGCATGACCGAAGAAGAGTTCTTCGACCTAATGAGTTCCCTGCACAGCAGCTTTCTCGATGAAGCCGTAGCCTCCGGATCCATCACCCAAGAGCAAGCTGATTGGATGAAAGCACGCATGGGTCAGAAATGGGGCGCTGGTGCTTCTCGGTTTGGCGGCTTTGGTCGTGGTAGATGTAGTGGCAGCATGTTTGGCGATGATTTTCAACCTCGATGGGGTGGCATGAGCTACTAAGGCAACCATTTCCATAGAAGTGCAAGGCTTCTGAAAATCTATTTCAGAAGCCTTTTTTTTTGATAAAATTGGATTTCAGAAATGAAATTTTGGCATCCAATCAACAAAGGCAATTATTGATGATTGATTCATCCTATGCTACGATAAAAATCCTGGTCGTCGATGACGAACCTAACATCCGCAACTTGGTTTCCGCCTACCTTAAAGCGGATGGTTTCCAGGTTTTTAGCGCTTCAGATGGAAACGAAGGGCTCGAATCTGCACAGCAAAACCAGCCAGACTTCATCATCCTAGATGTACTTCTGCCTGGAATGGATGGCATTCAATTGCTCACCCAACTACGCCGTGAGTCAGATGCCTATGTTATTATGCTGACTGCTAAGACGGAAGAGATCGATAAAGTGCTCGCCCTTTCGGTCGGTGCTGATGATTACCTCACCAAACCCTTCAGCCCGCGTGAACTCGTCGCGCGTATCAAAGCCGCCCTGCGCCGTATGCAGAACACATCCCAATCCTCAAAGAGCCATATCATCACCAGCCCCCATCTGCGAATCGACACCAACAGCCGTCAAGTATGGCTCGATGATCAACCAATCGAACTGACCACAACCGAATTCGACCTGCTTGCCACCCTCGCCCAGCATCGCGGCATGGTGCTTACTCGTGAACAACTACTGGAAAAGATTTGGGGAAATGCTTATTATGGGGAAATTCGAGTCGTGGATGTACACCTTGGGCATATTCGCAAGAAACTTGAACCCTATGAGATCATCACTACCGTACGTGGCTTCGGTTACCGCTTTGAAGCAGAAAGGAGCTGATCATGCTGCGTGCTTTCCATCGTCACCTAACCTTTAAGATTTTCCTCTCCTATTTATTGATCATCCTGATTGGAGCGATCATCTTAGTGATTTCTGCTGAATTTGCTATGCCTCGCGCCTTCAATCGTCATCTCTCCTATATGATGGGCGATGAATCGATCCTCTTAATGGGTAAGATGGGTCACTTTATGCGCGCAAATCTCTATGACAATTATCGTGATGCTTTTACAGAAGCGCTCACCTATGCTGCAGTAGCAGCTTTTCTATCCGCCCTGCTTGTTAGCATTCTCATCAGCCGTCAGATCGTCTCTCCCATCCAATCCATGAAACACGCCAGCCAAAAAATTGCTGATGGGCATTATGAACAACGCGTCCCGACGCCTGCTCATCCTAAAGATGCTGATGAACTTGCTCAATTAGCATTGAGCTTCAACCAAATGGCAGAGCAGCTTTCCGAAACCGAGCAGTTACGGCAGAATCTGATCTCAGATATCTCTCATGAACTGCGTACCCCGCTGACCGCTATTCAAGGTTCGATGGAAGGTTTGATCGATGGAGTCTTGCCTGCATCCCCCGAGACCTTTCTGACTGTATATCAAGAAGCTGATCGCCTAAAGCGTCTGGTGAATGACCTGCAAGAGCTGAGCCGTGTAGAAGCTGGTTCCTATTCTCTCGATCTTAAACCAGTTGCTGCCGCACAGTTGATCCAAAACGTTGTCGATCGACTTTCTTTTCAATTTGAAGATAAAGGCGTCTCGATCGAAACCGAAATCCCCGAAAATCTCCCTAATGTCCTAGCGGATGAAGATCGCATCCTCCAAGTACTGCTCAATTTGGTAGGGAACGCCCTGCAATTCACTCCCACTGGTGAAAAGGTGACCATATCAGCCAGCCTACAAGGAAAAGAGATCCGCTTTACGATCATCGATAGCGGCATTGGCATTCCACCAGATCACCTTCCACACCTTTTTGACCGCTTCTACCGCGTCGATAAATCACGCTCACGCGCCGCTGGCGGCAGTGGAATCGGACTGACCATCGCCCGCCACCTCGTCGAAGCACATGGTGGCAAAATCTATGCCACCAGTCAAGGCATCAACGCCGGCAGCCAATTCACCTTCACTCTCCCCACTGTACGCCCTCGCCCGCTTCCGCACCAACAAATCCTAAAATTCAATCATATCTGAACTAGAGAACCCCCTCTATTTACCGGGTGATGAATGGGGGTTCTCTAAAAAATCATCTTGATCCACATTATCTACGAATAATTCTTGAATAATCGTGTCAACTCGTGGTTAAAAATTAATCCAATTAGTCGTTAATCACATGCCCGCATTCGTGAAAATTCATGTTATTCGTGGTTAACAAAGCGCCTCATCTGCGTCAATCAGCGGATGATAATGCACATGCACCCGCCTCACCAACTCGATATTCCCCTCCAACACCCCCTCCACCTGCGTTGCAATACGATCCCCCTCCCTCACACTTAAATTCCCATCCACACACACCGTAATATTAATCACCAAATACGGACCAAAACGATGCGCATTGATCTCATCAATTTGCTTCACTTCCGGAATATCCTTCAACAAACCCTGCACCTGTTTATTCAGTGCCCTCCCTGGCACCGTATCCATCAAATCTGATGTCGACTCGCGCAGAATCGTCACCCCCGTATGCAAAATAATGAACGATACTAGCGCACCTGCCAGCGGATCCACCCATCGATAACCCATCAGTCCCAGCGAAATCCCGATCGCTGCTGCTCCAGCCGAATAAATATCATTACGATGATCACAAGCCAATGCCATTACCGCTGGATTACTAGTTTGCTGCCCGACACGCATCGTATAAACTGTTAAGCCTATCTTCAGCCCTATTGTGATCAACGCCACCCATAACGCGATTGGCGCTGCACGTCGTACCTCCACCACCCCGCTGAGCAAATCAAAGAAGATATCGATCGAATTCCAAAAGATCGCGATGGCTGTGGAAACCACAAAAGCCCCCACCACTAACGCCCCAATACTCTCCAGTTGACTATGCCCATAAGGATGCTCATCATCCGGCGGTTTACCAGCTACACGCATAAAAACCGCCACCACCACATAATAGGCAACATCCGATGTGGAGTTGATCCCATCCGCCAACAGCGCCGGACTATGCGCCAACACGCCAATGCTTGTCTTCACACCCGCTAAAATAATATTCGCAATCAGTCCAACTTCCAGCGTGAAAAAATCTTTCTTCCTTCTTTGTTCCTTCTCCGCTGATGGGATATCCAGCCCATTAGACTTCAAAATCCACCTCACATGAACAGCACCAATTTTATATGCCTCAAAAGATCTGAGCGATCACAATTCTACTTATCCAAAATCTATCATTCAACTTTGATTTTGCTGATTAATTGGAGACAAATTGTATCACTAAATTCCTGTACTTCACGACAATCATCTATTGATTAAACCAATACCCCACAAACCATAATTCCCAGAATCCATCATCCACACCCCTCCCGTACACCCCATCCCCCCTCTCCCACAACCAAAGTACTTTCAACTACCGACATTCGATCTTTTGAACAAACTTCGAGCGCGCCTCTATCTGCGCTAAGCGGATCGCCGCATACATACAAGCTGCCACCATCAACTCTCGACGTGCATCCGGAGACATCGCTGCCATCTCTGATTCTCCATAGCCTTCGCGCTGCAAATACTCCTTGATCAGCTTCATCTCCAACCCTTCCAGATCGATCATCCGTTCCGTGCGTCCTTTGACCTGCATTTCTTCCAACATCGCGCACCTCC
>CAZJMV010000124.1:0-11373 GCA_964547225.1 uncultured Anaerolineaceae bacterium
AAATGGATTGGCGCTGCCAGTATAATGATGACCGCCCTTGTGCTTGGGGAGCGGCGCGCGCTATATGGGCTTTAGCTGCTCTACCCGAAAACCAACGCACCCCTGCTGAAAAGGAAACCATCCAATCAGGCTTAGCGTTCTTGTTGGATGAATATGATCTATTAAAAGCAAATTATCCCACTCCAGAAGACGGCAAGATTCATCCATTATGGTTCAAGCTTAATTTCCCGCTCTTCTATCAAGCAGATATCCTTTTCGTACTGCGGGCGATGGATGAACTCAATCAATTAAATCATCCCAAAGCACAAGCAGCGCTAGAGTGGCTAATTGGAAAGCGACGAACCAACCTGCGCTGGCGTGGTTCAAGCCCCTATCGGAGACGCACCTGGCAAGGAATGGGAGAAAGCGAAGATACCAACCGCTGGGTTTCGCTGCATACGGCGATTATCTTGAAAAATGCTGGATTTATGATCTTTTAGTTGGATATTTTTTAGATCCCTAAGAATTTGCGCATACCCAACATTAAAAGAAGTACAATCCCCCAAACGACATAACCAATCGAGATCATCGGAATGAGCTTCAATCCAGCATGGGCTACAACCCAGATGGTGATCACAAATGCTACCGTTGGGATCATTCCGATTAGCAAACCAGACGCAAATTTACTCATCAACAACCGATCTCCGTTATTGACCGAATAAACAACATACAATGCTAAAGGGATATTGACTGGCATCGTGGCAATGATCGCAGCAATTAATCGACTTTGCTTTTGCAAGACAGCAATGGTTATGATGATCATGATTGAAATTATTACGGGCAGTGTCTCATTCCACTTCATTGACGAATCCATATCTAGGCATTTAGAAAAAAAATAAAGAATTTATTCAAGTATATATCTTAAACATCCATTATTTTGATCGGCTATATCTTACCTGTAAAAATCCAATCAAACAAGTTGAGAAATGTAATTCTATATAAATGATTCAGTGCAGTAACATTGAAACAATAAAACAAATCAAATCTATCTGATAAGATATACTTGTTATTAACAAAAATCAATGGAGATTAAATGGGTGCGGATCAGATAACAACGAACAGTTTGGTCATTTACAAAGGAAGACCAGCGCGCGTCGTACGTAAAGCAGAACGAATAGAGATCATCTTGATGGATGGCAATCTCGCGAAAGTGCGAGATAAGGATGTGATCTTTTTGCATCCTGGACCTATTCTTGATCTAAAGGCATTAACACCTCAGATCGGGGAGGTCACCCTGGCATGGGAGATCCTCAGTGAAGAACCCGAATTGGCTCACAGTATTCAGGAAGTAGCAGAGATGATCTACGATGAATACAGCCCTCAAAGCGCTTATGCGGTTTGGCAAATTATCGAAGATGGCTTGTATTTTCAAGGTACACCCGAGAACATCCACGCATGTTCCCCTGATCTAGTCGCGCAAGAACAAGAAAAGCGCCAACGAAAAGCAGCCGAAGCACAAGCATGGGAAGCATTTTTGCACAGAGCGCGCGATGGGAAAATCGACCCAAAAAAGGATGCAGTTTTTTTGAGAGAGACCGAAGGTCTCGCGTATGGAAGGCGAAAAGATAGTCTGCTGCTCAGAGAACTTAATCACCAGGAACGACCCGAAAACGCACATCAAATCCTTTTAAAATGCGCATATTGGGATGAAATGATCAATCCCCATCCAACTCGGCTGAATATGCCCTCCACTTCTCCAGAGATTGCGTTACCGCCATTTCCTGATGAAGAACGCCTTGACCTAACCCAAATACCTGCTTTTGCGATCGATGACCGTGAAAACCGTGATCCCGACGATGCAATCTCGTTGATTGATCTGCAATTAGATGAGAATGGAAATCTGATTCAAGGCAGCCTTTGGGTGCATATCGCGGACGTGGCTGCGCTTGTTCCTCCTGACAGCACACTTGACCTAGAAGCAAGGGTGAGAAGCGCAACACTGTACCTTCCCGAAGGTTCTATTAGTATGATCCCTGAGACTGCTATTCAGCGTTTAGGACTCGGTTTGAACGAGATATCACCAGCGTTATCATTTCGGATAACGATCAATGGCAACGGTGAAATTAATGAGATGACATATCAACCTACTTGGGTAAAAGTACAGCGCTTCAATTATCATGAAGCTGAGCAAAAACTTACCGATCACCCTTTGCAGGAATTAACAACGATCACAAAAGCTTATCAAGCACGTCGAAAAGCCAATGGCGCTCATTTTATTGATATGCCCGAAGTGATCATCAAAGTGAAAGAGGGAAAAGTTGTAATTCGGCAAGTGGAACCTTTGCACAGTCGAGATATGGTGCGCGAAGCGATGATCATGACAGGTGAGGCGGCTGCAAAGTATGCGATTCAGCATTCCATCCCTTTTCCATATGTGATCCAAGATAGCTTTGATAATATCAAAGCTGGAGAAGAACCTAACGGAAAGAGCGCAAACCCTGATTCCAATGATAAGAATCCGAATTACGCATTGTTCTATGCTATGCGAAAGACCCTACAACGCAGCCAAGTCCGCTCACAACCTGGCAAACACAGCGGTCTAGGGCTAGCAGCCTATAGTCGTGTGACCAGCCCGATCCGACGTTATCTTGATTTGATTGCCCATCAACAACTACGACTCTTCTTAAGGAGCGAAAGATTAATCGGTGAAGCTGACCTTATTGAAAGAATTGGGGTTACAGAATCATTAAATATTACGATTGCCAACGCAGAGTTCTTTTCGCGCTTACACTGGACGCTAGTTTATCTAATGCAGAACCCAGAGTATGCATGCGATGGCTTTGTCATTGATCAGCAAGGGCAGCGCACGCGTGTTTTGATCCCCGATCTAGCAATGGAAATCAATTTACATTTACGGGAAGAAATCCCACTTAACAGCCAATTATCATTAAAGCTTCAAAGGGTTAATCTCCCCACACTTGAAGCTTTTTTTCGAGCACTTTAAAGTATGATCGAATGATGATTAGCTTATATCCACCCTAAAACACCCGCAAAAAAGACCATCATGATCACATCAAGCATAATCATTCCACCGATAAAGCGAATTTGTTTCTCACGATTCCAGTCATAAGCAAAAAAAGCTGCCAAAAAGAAAGGAATATAAACTGTTATAAACACAGGTATTGCACCCCACCAAGGATAAACCCAGACAAAGGTGGGTGTAAGCACCAAAAAGATCTCGATCACAGAAAACAAAGCCGCATTAGCAACAGCAAAAAAGATTCGGTTATTTATACCAAGGATTTTTTGGTTAGGATCTTCCGGTAATATTTTGCTCAAGACCAAACCAGCAATCGAAAACATAAAACTCAATTCGATTCCAACACCAATCAAGATTAGAAATGCGGTTCCCGTTGGTACTGTCCATAATGCATGACCACTAAAATGTTGAATGAGTGCATTCAGAATCTCATAAAACCAATGTACCGAATAAAGCGCTAAGCCTGCTGCGATACCTTTCCAATTCTGCTTAGAAATTTCGTTGGTATAAACATAGATGGTTAATGCGAGTAATGGAATCACATACCACTGAAAATACTCCCCACTTCGTAATATGGATAAAGCTTGTTGGGTGGCTCCTGGATTATTCATGATCTACTCCTTCTTGAAGTTCAAAGATTACATCGACCGGCATGCCGGGTTTTAATTTTCCTTGGGGGTCAGCAACTGATAATTTAATCGCAAAAACTGTGGTCACACGATCTTCTTTGGTCTGAACATTACGGGGTGTATATTCAGCGCGATCAGCAATACGTACAACTTGCGCTTCAAATATTTCATCGGGAAATGAATCCGAGAAGATATGTGCGGTTTCCCCAAGTTTGATCTTACCATAACTATTTTCAGGGATATAAACGGTAATAGAAAGTTGATCCAACAGCCCGATATTCATGACAGGCGCTCCAGCCTGAACTACTTCTCCTGGCTCGATGGAGCGGCTTAAGACAGTACCATTGGTTGGAGAATAAATGACGACTTTCTTCAACCGTGTATCGATTAAATCCAAGTCTGCTTGAGCGCCTTTAACCATCGTTTTGGCTTGCTCTAAAGTGGCTTGGGCTTGTTCTAAACCTACCTGCGCTTGCTCCACCGCAGCTTGCGCTTGTTTTGGTGCTGCGTTGATGGCTACAATCTGAGCTTCAAGCACTTCGATATCATCAGGATCGGGTCCATCTTGAAGAGCTGCCAAGTCTTCCATAGCCTTATCCAAAGCCGCCTGAGCTTCCTCAAGCGCAGTCTCATATTCTAAATTTCTTAACGCAGAATCATAATCCGCTTGCGCTTCATCAAGGTCTTCTTTACGATCCTTTCTAGTTTGATCACCACTCGGGTAATACTTATAGGGTTCAAATGCCTCTCGGGCTGCGTCAAGACGCGCTTTCATAATTTCCAACGCTTCCATGGTACCCATATTTTGCTGCTCGTTCGGGACGGTGAAATTATCCAAGCGATATTGAGCTTCACGCACGGCTCGATTAGCTTCCGTCACACGCGCGAGCGCTTGACTGCGGGCAATCTCCACCGTGTCATATAAGTCATCCATTGCCTGTTCAGCAGCAATCAATTCCACTTTTGCTTGTGCTTGAACTGCTTCAAGATTGGACTTTGCGGTATTCAAGGTCGCCTGAGCAGCAGCTTCTCCGGTTTGAGCAGTCAACAAATTCGCTTGAGCGGTATCAAGCGCTGCCAATGCGCGTCGTCTTTCTTCTTGTAACAAATCATCTTCAAGCCGTAAGAGCTCTTCGCCTTCCTGAACTTGATCCCCTTCTTCTGCATATACTTCCAATACACGGGCAGATAATTCGGGTGCAACAGAGACTTGGACGACTTCAACGACTCCAGAAGTCTTCAGTTCTTCATTCTCCCCTGCAAAGATTGGTAAACTATCACAACTTGTACCCAAAAAAAGAAATCCCATAACAAGATACGAAGAGATTTTATGGATCAAATTCATATTTACCTCCAATAATTTTACTTCCATGTCTGCCATTCATCGGACACATGAAATAAAGACATCTTCTAAGGTTGGTTCAATGATCGCGCTATGATAGACCTCAATATCTGCCTTACGAAGCAGATCGAAAACAGCGCTTTTGAGTTCAAACATCTTTTTACCCACCACATGAACAAGAGCGCCATACACAGCTACTTCTTCTAGGGGTATCTCACCAGCTTGTTTAGCAGCTAATAAGACTCTGACTGATTTTAGCGTATCAGATGGTTCAATTTCTAAGACTTGACCAAACATATGATTCGACTTGATTTCCTCAGGCGACCCATAAGCGATGATCTCCCCATGTTGAATAAACGCCAGGTGATGGCAATGCTCCGCTTCATCCATATAATGGGTGGTTACGAATATCGTAATACCCCGAGTGATCAATTCATAAAGCAATTCCCAAAATGCTCGGCGCGATACAGGATCTACACCGGCGGTCGGTTCGTCTAAAAACACAATTTCTGGCTGATGCATAATGGCAGCGCCAAGCGCCAGACGCTGACGCCAACCTCCCGCCAAATCTCGTGTGTGAGTATCCTCATGTCCGCTCAAGCTTGCCATCTCAATCGCTTCTTGAATTCGCTCGTCCAAATCTCGATTACGCAAACCATACACCTTGCCATAAAAACGCAAATTTTGCATCACCGTCAAATCGTTGTAAAGGCTGAAGCGTTGCGACATATAACCGACATGTGGGCGGATCTTCTCGGGTTCATCATTCACTGAATACCCCAAGACCTCCACATGACCTTGAGTGGGTTTCAGCAATCCCAACATCATTCTTATCGTGGTAGTTTTCCCTGAACCGTTTGGTCCGAGAAAGCCAAAAATTTCGCCATGCTGAACGCGAAAATCAATTCCATTAACCGCGATAAAATCGCCAAACCGTTTTACTAAACCCTGTGCATGAATTGCGTAATCCTTATGGTCATTCATCATCATTCCACTCCACCTTAGTTCAGCGCTCTCCGTACAAAGATTATTGAAAAAGAACCAATGACCAATCCAAGTACAAATAAGGCTAATACATGCATCCAGAGGATCGAGATTCCGGCTCCTTTGATCATAATGCCGCGAATAATGGCTAACCAATGATGGGCTGGAATAAAATTGGCGACGAATTGTAAAACCTTCGGCATGGACTCAACCGGCGCAGCATAGCCAGTAAACATAAAATCGGTCATTCCAACCATCATCACCAATAAGAAAGCCTGCTGTTGCGTACGTGAAATCACAGAAATGACCAATCCCTTACTAAGTTCAACCAGTAAATAACCAAATGCTAAGATTAATAATAAAATCAGCGATCCTCTAACTGGTACCCCAAAGGCAAAATGGACAACGCCCAACATCAATAAGAAATCTGCAAAACCAACCAGGACAACTGGAAGGGATTTGCCAACAATGATTTCCAATGATGAGATCGGCATAACTAAAAGCTGCTCCAAAGTTCCCAGCTCTCTTTCGCGAGAAAAGGAAAGCGCTGCAAAAAGGAGAACCGTGAACTCTAACATCAAAGCTAATTCCGCAGGTGTGGTATAAAGAGCTTCACTTAATTCTTCATTGAACCAAACACGCGTACTGATATCAAATCCAGCAAAGTCACTTTCTTTCAATCCCAATCTTTTAAGTGTCACCTGTAATCCTGTTTGGCGGGTAACACCTTCAATAGCACTTAACGCAGCCGATGCTGGCGTACTTTCAGAACCATTGATCAAAACTTGAATGGTTGGATTGCCCGTTATGGAGGACAATTCTGCGGAAAAGTCAGGAGGAATAATCAAGGCGGCATTGATCTTGCCGCGATCCATATGATCTTGGATCGTCTCTAAATCCTCGACTTGGGCTTCTAATCGAAAGGTCTCTGTATTAAGAACAGAGGCGACTAAAGCGCGGCTCTGTTCACTGCGATCATGATCTAAAACCATTAGAGGTAGGTTGGTTATCGGTCTTGAAGTTGCCCACCCAACTAGGAGCAACTCAATCGCACCACCAATCAACATAAAAGCTGGCAACCACCAATCATTGATAAGATGAATAAATTCTTTAACCGAGATCGACCAGATTCGAGTGATCATGAAAATGCTTACCTCATCAAGCGAGTTTCTTCTTGAAAAATAATGCTGCGATTCCTGTAAAAACAAAACCGAGTACAAGCAGCATGATACCGTAGGGCCAGAGTACCTCCAAGCCAACCCCTGGCAGAAAAATCCCACGAGTGATTATTGCGTAATGCGTTCCAGGCAAAAACAAGGCTTCCATACGCATCATTTCAGGCATGGCTGCAATTGGAAAGAAGATCCCTGTGAGAAAGAAACCTGGGAAAAAAATCACTAAAAATGATAAAGCGAGGGCTGCCGGTTGAGAGCGCATAAAGACACCCACCACCAATCCCATGCTTAAAACAGCAAAAAAGAACAAGATCGAAAGCAGGAAAAACAAAACAAAACTTCCGTTGAAAGGGATTTTAAACCATACGACCGCGATTAAAGGTAATAAAATGACATCTATCAAACCGATAATGATATACGGCACCATTTTGCCCAGCAGCAGTTCCGGTCGTTTTACGGGAGTAGCTAGGATTTGCTCTAACGTGCCATGTTCTCGTTCTCGCGCCAGCGTTAGAGCAACCGACATAGCCGGCATTCCCAAGATCATTGAGAGTAAACCTGGGATAATCGCCACCTTTGGTTTTAGTCCTGGGTTGTACCAGGAACGAACTCGCAAGTCAATTGGTTGCAAGGTATCGATATTTAGATCATGAGCTTGGAAATAATCTTTCAGCATCGCATCCATGAATTGCTCTGCTCGCCAGGTCATATGCTCGAGTGCGAATGTGCCGCTTTCTGGTTCCGTACCATCGATAATGATCTGCATCGGGATTCCTTTTGCCGATAAAAGGGAGCCTCCAAAGGCTGGGTCAATAATCAGAGCAGCTTTTATCTCACCTCTTAACAACAAATCTTCCAATTCCGATAGCGTATTAACAACTGCATATAAATCCAAATCATCTCCGGCTGTTATTTGCTCATAGAAGGATCGTGAAACAGTACTGCGATCGTAATCTAAAACCCCAATCGGGATGTGCTGTAAATCGACCGTAAGAGCATACGCCATTATGAACAACAATAATGCCGGGGATAAGACCACCAATGAAAAGGTTATCCGATCTCGAAAGATATGTTGGACTTCCTTTCTCGTGACTGCCAAAAAGCGACGCATGGACATGCTATGTTTCCATTTCCTTGATCAATGAGATAAAAGCCTCCTCCATCCCCGCAGGAGTAGCACGCGCGCCGCGATAAGTCAAACCGTTATCTTTTAATGATTTTGAGATTTCTGGAAGTCGTTTTTCAGCGTCATCTACTAGGATATGCAATGACTCCCCGTAAGTTTGGATATCGTAAATCCCTGATTGATCCTTTAGAAGCTCGGTTGCCGCGCGCCAATCATCTGGCGTGATCTGAATAAGCTCGCCATGAATTTGCGACTTAATCACTTGTGGCGTATCACAGATCACCATCTTACCAGAATACATGAGACCAACCCTTGAACAGCGATCGGCTTCATCCATATATGGCGTACTTACCACGATGGTAGTACCATGCGAATACAGTTCGGTAAGGATATCCCAGAATTCTCGTCTGGAAATGGGGTCTACACCAGTCGTGGGCTCGTCTAATAATAAAATTTCAGGCTCGTGAATAAGTGTGCAAGCTAGGGCTAGTTTTTTCTGCATACCCCCGGAAAGATGAGCCGCTCGACGTCCTTTAAAATCCGTCAATCCTGCGAAGTCAAGTAAACGGGATATACGCGTAGGCATCAAATCTGTGGCGACTTGAAATAAATCAGCAAAAAAAGTCAGGTTCTCATATACCGAGAGTTCCTCGTATAAGCTAAATTGCTGCGCCATATATCCAATTTTTGGTTTAATTTGCTCAGTCTGATCTTGAATATCATAACCCAAGATTTGAGCTGTACCCTCCGTGATATCTAACAAACCTGCCAACAACCTCAGGGTTGTCGTCTTCCCGGCGCCATCAGGTCCAACCAGACCAAAAAGTTCTCCAGGTTGAATGGATACACTAATAGAATCAACCGCCTTTACCAGCTTAAAGTAACGCTTTAGATTTTGAGTTTCGATAATCGACGCTTGGCTTACCATCTAGAAAAAAATCTATTCGCTAAGATTTTTGGGCAACACGAATAATCCATAAAACCAGTAGCGCTCCTACCGCTGGTTCGATTGCGACTCCTAAGTATTTCATCGTATCACTGAAGCCCATCGCTGGGATCACAAACCAATCCAATAATCCGATCACAACGGCAGATATTACCGAGACTAAATAATCGCCTCGCACGCCAATCGGACGATTTTCCTTCCAAATCAGACCAGCAATGTACCCCATGATTAATCCAACCAGAACCATTCCAATGATAATAACGATAATTTCCATTTTTCTGCTCCTAACAATTCTGCTTTTTTGACAAACTATAATAAACTGACCGGTCAGTCTATATTATTTATAAACCTGTACCTAAAAGTTGTCAAGATATTCTAGTTTTAAAGATTGTCTGTTGATAGATATCCACTATACAAAGCTATGTGAAGCTTTCAAAATCCATGATGCATGCTAAAGTAATCCAAAATGTATTAACCTTGGATGCTCAAATACCGCCACCCATACTGATTTCTATACCCCGATCCCAAAAGCGTTCTTGGAAACATAAGAAGCACAGCAGCTAAATTGTTTTATCTAGTATTTGTACGAAAATTTTTGATCGATCTGCGGACTTGTGGTACTCTGATGATCAATAACAGCAGAAAAAAAACACCAAATAGGAATGGTTCCCAAACATCTCCCTGTAAGCGAAAGAAATCACCTTTACTAACCCAGCCAAAATGCACAATAACCAGCGCGCCTATCAGATAGACCAATCGATGCAAATGTTTCCAATTCTGTTTCTGCTTTCGCATCCACCAGCGAAAGGATGTTATTGCAAGGGGAATTAAAAGAAGAAACGCCAAACTACCCACCAATATATATCTCTTTTGAACAAATTCATATTTCAATAAAGAAAAATTAAAACTATAATCGAGTCCGATAAAGGTTAATAGATGTAATGAAGCAAAAAAGAAGGCATACAAACCCAACCATCTTCGAGCTTGGATGATCTTATTAAATCCAAACAGTGTATTGATTGGCGTACAAGATAAGGAAAGCATCAAAAAAATCAAGGCTGCTTTACCAGTACGCTGAGTAACAGCTTGAATTGGATTTATGGATAGTTTTCCTGTTATATAGTCAAAGACCAAGATAAAAATCCACGACCAAGCCGCAACATGGACTATCAGTTTTATCCAAGAAACCTTTTTAAAAGTCACAACTCATCCAGTCTATATTTTTTTTGATACTGTATAATGTTCGAAAATGAAGCCTAAAAATCTTTTAGTAATATTTGGTTAAATCAAGCCCTTCATAAAGGTAAGCAACTTCTTCAGCATAGCCATTGAAAATAAGCGTTGGGCGACGTCCAGTTTCGCCAAGTCTGCGTTCACTTGCTTGAGACCAGCGTGGATGATCAACATTTGGATTTACGTTAGCATAAAAACCATATTCATTTGGTGCAATCAAAGACCAAAATGTATCTGGTTGCTTTTCCATAAGTTCTATTTTGATAATCGATTTAATACTCTTAAAACCATATTTCCAGGGTACAACCAATCGTATTGGAGCACCAGTTTGGGGTGGATGTGGTTTGCCATACAAACCGGTGGACAAGATGGTCAGATCATGCATGGCTTCATCTAATCTGAGACCTTCTCCATAAGGCCAAGGATACGAACCACCCTTTAAACCTGGCATCTGATCTCTATCCATTAAAGTTTCAAATCTAACGTATTTTGCCTTAGACATTGGTTCGACTTCATTTAATAAACTCGCGAGCGGAAAACCCATCCAAGGAATAACCATAGACCACCCCTCCACACATCGCATCCGATAGATCCGTTCTTCTTGTTTGTATTTCGCAAGAATTTCCTCTATTCCAAACGTCTTGGGTTTTTGCACCAAACCGTATACTTCAATCTCCCATGGAGAGCTCTGAAAGTCTTTCGATAATGGTGCTACCTTGCGTTTATCAGTGGTAAATTCATAAAAATTATTGTAATTCGTGATTTCTTCAAAGGTATTAGGTGTATCAATGAATTCTTCTGATCCTCCTGTTTGTGAAATATCAAATTGCACTTGGGATGGTTTACAAGCAGCTAAAAACGCAGCTGCACTAACCATCCCAAATGATTTAATGAATTGCCGTCGCGAATGATAAATATG
>CAZJMV010000125.1:0-3660 GCA_964547225.1 uncultured Anaerolineaceae bacterium
GAAAGCGCCTGGACAGTCGTCAATCATGCCATGCAGATTCTAGGAGGCATTGGCTATACCAATATCTACCCCATCGAACGTATGCTGCGCGACATCCGTCTGATCACGATCTGGACCGGCACCAACGAAATCATGGATCTGGTCATTCAGCACGAGTATTACAAGGAACTGTTGGGTGACAAAAAGAGCGGGCGCGATTTAGAAGCCGACGCGATTGGCGCAGACCTGCCCGATGAGAAGATCTATAATGAGGAAGGAAGTTAATTGTTTACTTGGTAATTGTTAACGGTTAATGGTTAATATCAAAACAAACGCTTAGGTCGTAGTAAACACTGATCTACGAAGACAATTAATCATTATGCATTAACGATTATATAATTCACCATGATTGGGTCAGAATCATCAAATGCCCGTAAGGGTATTAAGACATAGATATGGAGGTGATTTATGTTGGAATTTTTTGTATTTGGTTTTTGTTTGCTGGTAACGATTGGTCTAGTCCTTGCGGCTATATCGGCGATATCAGAAATGGGAAAGGAACCACCAAATTTAAGAGACGAGGAAAACCGGCGTCGAGCCATAGGATATATGGCAGTAAAGGGGACAGGGATATTTGATCATCCCGGCGACATGCCAAGACCATGGGATGATATGAACAAGCCGCCAGGGGCGATGTAAACCTAATCGCTTCACGGTTAAAACCATCAAACCTCCGTCATGGTTTGATAAAACAATCTGCGCTGATCTGCGGCATCTGCGGATAAACAATTCCCCTGCATCTTTATAAAACTAAAGAATTTGATAGTTGATTTCAATCTTTTTTTTGTTATAATCAAGTTAATTAATTTGACTAAACAATCGCGCTTCGATTTACTACATCAAGGAGGTAACTTCATTTGAAGCTTGTAATGTCGTTTAATTCTTCAACTCCATCCACTTGACGTTGAAATATGGTGTTAATAAAACCACCCTCTCTATAATCACCAAAGAAAGGAATGCCATCATGAAAAAATACTTGTTATTCTCTGCAACAGTCTTGTTAGGACTAGGGCTGATGTTTGCTTTTCTCTTATCCGCTAAGGATGGATTGGCAAAGACAGTCGATGATATCCCTGATCCGCCGCCCACGCTGGGAGATCAGCAGCCGGTACCTGTGAGCTTAGATTCTTACACCCCAAGCGACAGCAGCTCCGGATTACTCAGCGTGCAGGGTTCCAGCATCACCACAGATCGCTGCTACCAGGAAAACAAAACCGAGACCTATTGTTTTTCGGTCTATAACGGCTCAAATAATAACGAATGGTTGAGCAAAATTGAATTGACCTTCCCAAATGAGGCTGCGTTAGGCACTTGGACTGTAGATCAATATTCTATGGATGCATCTGATTCGGTTGGAAACCCGATTAGTATGACCGTCATTACCAGCACCAATATGATCACCTACACCGATGGAGACGCAGAATTTGGTGAGATCAGCCCAGGCAGCAGTTGGGGCTTCTGTGTCGACCTCGAAATACCCAGTGGTTATGGTGGAAACAAAGACATCGACTGGACAATAACTGGCGACGATGGCAAGACATTAACCGATACCATTTCCATGGAAGCCTGCACACCGCTGTGGTTCAACGGCTCAGTTCTGCAAGTCGAAGGCTGTAACGGCATGACTCAGACGCATACGATCGAGCTGTGGAACTACTCCGCCGGCAGCGGGGTGATTGAATTGGATTATGCAACCACACCGATCGGATCGCTGATTACCGGAACCGAAAGCTTAACCATTTCGAATGGGGAAGTCTCGACATTTACGGTGCAATTCAAGCCGGATTATTTCCTCAAAGCAGGCGATATCGTCACCGCTACGATCAGCGCTGAAAAACCAGGCGTTCATGACGAAATATCGATCGTGAATACAGTCACAGAACATGCCGGCTGGTTAGAGCTGACCGACCTGGTCACCAATACGATGGATAATGTCGTCATTTGGGCATCCTATGCGGATAACGGGCTGTGGTCTATCGGCGGTTATGGCTCAAATGGCGCCACACAACGTTACGATGCCATCACAAAGACCTGGCAAACCTTCACTTCAGAAGTCGTCCTGACGCCCACGATCGAATATCCGATAGATGGCTGTTACGGCTTGAACGGGGATGAGGATGAGATCATCGTGCTCTTCCCCGATACGATCGTTACCAATACGCTGCATATTTTCAATATCACCGAGCGCGATTGGTATACAGCGGCAATACCCGCTGGCTATCCCGTGGATGGACGTTGGGGACAGGACATCGTGTCGATGCTTAACCACACCGAAGATAATGTATGTTACCTAACTTGTGGTGGCGAACAAAGTGGTGGGGGTACAACCAGAGATTTATATACCTATTACCCATATAGTAATACAATTGGTACCAATAAGGATTTCACCGGCAGTTTCTGGCCTGCTTTTCATGCTTCATGGTATGTGCCTTGGATTGGCGACGAAGGCGCGATCTGCATAGCTGGTGGTGCAGAGCACAACCTAAAGATAAACGCACACTCGCAATGTTATGATATCGCTGCGGATGATTTCAACGCACCAGATGCTGATCTTGGCGCTTTGCCAGAACCCTGGTGGGGTATGGCGGATGGCTGGCAGATCGTGGATGGCGAATATCAGATTTGGCTGGCGAACGGCGTAGCGCAGGACGGTACCTTGCTGCCAATCTCAGCGTATGCCAGCGAAGACAGCGGCGGGTTCGTTTATGGTCCAGCCATTCCAAAAGGTTTATATCGCCTGGAGGGCAGCGGCTTCCTCGATCAATTCGTAACCGTGGGTGGCTCACAAGGTGGTTTCTGGGAAAGCAAATTTCATTTTTCGTTAACGCCCTGTCCAACTTGCTATGATCAATTCCTACCCACAATCCTTAATTCAATGCTTCCATAAGCCATTCCGCGTTAACAAACCTATACTCTCCCTAGCTCGTAATAAGCTAGGGAGGGATCTTTAATTAAGAAACATCGGTTGAATCGGTTTTATAGTAGAACTAAAAAAATATTAGGTGTTTTAATAAGTTTTTTGGTATAATCAAAAAGACAAATATGACTACACAACTTCGTTTTGATCTCCATTAAGGAGATACCTTTCCATTAATCTAGCATCAACACTCTGATCCAACGAAACAATATACAAGACATTCGATATGATGCTTTATTCTTCCACACTCTCTTGTTGACAAAAAAAGAAAGGAACGGCATCATGAAAAAAATACGAACGTTCATCTTCAAGAATGAGAGTCTAATATGAAACCTATTAAAGGAAAAAAAAGATTTTTTCTTTTTCTCTGGGCAGCTTTCTTCAGCTTAACGTGTGCATGGATACCTATCCCAAGCCAACCAGAAGACACCCAAGCGCCTCCAGCAACCGCCATCGCCGCTCAAGAATTGACCGCCACAGCCACCTCTCAGCTCTATCTACCCACCGTAATGAGTAGCAGCGCTACCAATGGAGTTCTAGTCCAGCCCTCCGATATGCATTATATAGGCGCGTTTCGCTTGCCTGGCGGCGACGAACCGCCTCTAACCTTCGCTTATGGCGGCAACGCGATGACATTCAATCCAGATGGCGACCCCGACAACAGCGACGCGCTGCCAGGCTCACTCTTTATCACTGGACATGAT
>CAZJMV010000126.1:0-3426 GCA_964547225.1 uncultured Anaerolineaceae bacterium
AGGATCGGTAAATTGAGTATCGATCGGTTGACGCGTACCCTGAATTGGTGTTTGCGATGCATCGCTGGTAGGCTTCTTTTTAGGAGTCTTAGTGGCTTCTTGTTCGATCAACCAAGCTTCTAATTTTTCAGACGCGTCCTCAGCTGTTCCGCTTTGCCATTCTAACAAAACCTCTTTAACTTCTTGCATTTGCTTAGCCATTCTTTCAGGTAAGACAACTGAAGTGACAGTAAAGGGTTTTCCAGAAAAAACTTCATCCTGATGGATAATATCCCATGTCATCTGAATGGGATAGACCCCTGCTTCAGAAAAAGAGGACATGCTCTTTGTGATCACGGTTGTTTCCCCTGGCGCCACTTGACTTGACAAAGTCATACTGATTTGATCGGACAGGTTACTCTCCGATAGGATCATTTGCGTGTCTTCTTGCGTCCAGGTGAGCACACCAGTGTTTTGGATCTCAAATTGGAGGGGATAATTCTGTCCAGTCAATAACAAACTCCAATCCGGATTTAATTTCAATTCACCAGACACCAAGGGTGGAACTCCGGCGTAAGTTGCAATCGCTTGTGGTATCAAGCGCTCCGACTCGATCACCCACTCGCCATCACAGATCAACTGTGTGGAACCGCCGCCATCTAACATCATGATCTTTTCGGCTCCTAAATCGCGCAATGTGGCTGCAACTTCTGTCTGTACGGCTGTGCTCGTATTCAGGAGATACAAAGTCTCAAACTTGCCATCTTGGTCAATATCTTGGATACCTACAAAAGTACGCGCAACTGCCTTCTTGGCATTTTTATTGGCATCTTCCATCAATCCAGCGATGATATTCGTAGCCGTCGAGTTGTTCAAGGCTGAGGCAGTCAACTCGCGAATATCGGCATGATCATCCCAGAGCTCCAGCATCAGACGCTGTCCGATATATGCCTGCGGACCATATCCCCCAAATCCTTCCGTGACGATCTCACCATCGACTTTTAAAGAAAAAGGCAAACGCGTCGGATATTCGAGCATATAAAAAAAGCTGCCATTGGTGACACAAAACGTATTCTCATTTTGCATCTTTGCTGATCGCCAGTAATCTTTTAGACTGCGCGATTCAAAGCGAGCATCATCACCACCAAACTGCCCCTTTCCAGGAAGCACCTCGCGGATAGGCGCGTGCATCAGAATCAGGTTTGCGCCTTTGCTTAGATCAAGCGCTTGAATATAATCCGGGTTGCCATTGGGGTAATCCTTACGGTAGAAATTCAGTCCATAATCAGAATCTAAGGTTTTTAAACCCAGTGGTGTGGGAGGTTCCTGATCTTGCTGTCCAACTGCAAGACTTGAATTTACTTGAAAAAGCGACCAGAAGCAAATCAAAGAGGGAAAGAGCACAAAACGGAAAAGCGCGCCAAACATCTGTTCTGACATCAATTCATTAATATACCATGATTAATGGACACATAATTGGAAATTCATCCATTAAGCTACTTGAAATTGCGAAATTTCTGGGTACACTAATAGATAACAATCAAGAGTTTTCCATTTATAAGGGAGTAAAACATGTCAACACAAGCAATGTTATCAACATACGATGTCGATCTGCGCGCTAGAGTGCGCGATTTCGTCGCCAGCATCCCACGTCAATTACTGTTAGATATGGA
Organism: uncultured Anaerolineaceae bacterium; assembly: GCA_964547225.1. Taxonomy (GTDB): domain Bacteria; phylum Chloroflexota; class Anaerolineae; order Anaerolineales; family UBA4823; genus CAZJMV01. The sequence goes on from CAZJMV010000126.1 coordinate 1,653, forward strand.
TGATGAAAAAGTCATCTATCCCAAAGAGTTCTTGCTGGAAGCTGGCAAGCGCGGCTTATTAGGGTTACGCTTTGATTCCCAATGGGGCGGCAGCAAATTACCCTGGACTAGCGAATTGGTGGCGCTTGAGGAAGTCGGCGTGTTAGGCACTTCACTAGCCTGCCTATACTCATTGGTATCCATCGTCGGTGAGGCGATCCATGTTTTTGGCAGCGAGCAGCAAAAGGAACGTTACCTCAAACCAATGATCAGAGGTGAGTTGGGCGTGGCGGAAGGTCTGACCGAACCACGCGGCGGCTCTGACTTCTTCGCAGCGACGACAACCGCGCGCCGCGAAGGCGATATCTTCTATTTAAATGGGCAGAAGCGCTTTGTGGTTGGCGCGGAAGGCGCCGATTTAATTCTCGTCTACGGCAAAGTCGAAGGCATTGATAACCCAAAATCTGCCATGACCGCTTTCTTGGTCGAACGTGGCGAGGGTGTCGAAGTACAGCATGTCTACGGCTTGATGGGGACACGCGGCGGAGGCACGGGTAGATTGGTCTTCCGAGATGTACCCGTTCCAATCGAGAATGTCTTGGGTGGTGAACGCGGCATCGGACGCGGCACACAGGTCTTCCATCAGATGATGATCCCCGAACGAATGACTTCCGCAGGCGGCGCAATCGGCATGGGCAGAGCGGCTTTGGAAATCGCTGCCAGATACGCCAATCGACGCCACGCTTTTGGTGAAAAGATCCGCCGCTTCGAAGGCGTTAACTTCAAGATCGCCGATAGCCTGACCTTGCTGGATGCAGCGCGCGCCCTGAATCATGCTGTCGGTGCATCCATAGAGTACGAAGTAGATGACAGCAAAGTTCGCCGCATGGTCTCAGAGGCAAAGAAATTCTCCACCGAAAGCGCCTGGACAGTCGTCAATCATGCCATGCAGATTCTAGGAGGCATTGGCTATACCAATATCTACCCCATCGAACGTATGCTGCGCGACATCCGCTTGATCACGATCTGGACCGGCACTAATGAGATCATGGACCTGGTCATTCAGCACGAATATTACAAGGAACTGTTGGGTGACAAAAAGAGCGGGCGCGATTTAGAAGCCGACGCGATTGGCGCAGACCTGCCTGATGAGAAGATCTATAATGAGGAAGGCGAAGATTAATGGTTAATGATAAATAATTGCAAATAATTTAATTTAAAAAAATACGTGTCGCTTGCTAAAGAATTAAAAACTTATTAAATTGTTAGGTTTATTCGGACAATTTTTTGTTATAATCAGAATATTATATTTGACTATACAATTACGCTTCGGTATACAGTAAGGAGGTCTATTCACTTGAAGCAAAAAGTTTCGTTAAAACCATCAACGCCAAACACTTGATAGAGAGAGGTGAATATGAGTCATCCACAAACGTTAAAGGTTACTTTCCTTCTAATTTGCGCGGCTTTCTTTGGATTGACTTGTGCTTGGATGCCTATTCCAATTCAACCAGAAGACACACAGGCGCCCCAACCGACTTCAATCGCCGCTCAAGAATTGATCGCTACAGCCACCTCTCAGATCTATTTACCAACGGTAATGAGCGCTAGCCCCCCTAGTGGCGATTTGGTACAACCTTCTGATATGCATTACTTGGGGGCATTTCGTTTGCCAGGTGGCGATACGCCGCCCTTGACCTTCGCTTATGGCGGCAACGCGATGACATTCAATCCAGATGGCGACCCCGACAACAGCGACGCGCTGCCAGGCTCACTCTTTATCACTGGACATGAT
>CAZJMV010000127.1:0-2645 GCA_964547225.1 uncultured Anaerolineaceae bacterium
TTTACGAAAATTAGAAATAGGAGGCTTAGTAGAAAACATGGATGTCGCAGCTGCAAAAGTAATCGGTGCAGGTCTTACCATGCTTGGAACTATAGGAGCGGGTTTGGGAATTGGTATTCTCGTTAGTGGCGCGTTGCAGGGTATCGCACGCAATCCTGATGCGAGTGGGAATATCCAGACTAACATGATCCTCGGGATCGCATTCGCTGAAGCAATCGCGATCTATTGTCTGGTCGTTGCCTTGCTTATTCTCTTTGTTGGTTAGACAAACGCAGATTTTATTCGAAGGAGGTATACCTTGGAAGCCTTAGGACTTAACCTTGGATACTTATTTGTACAAATTCTCAACTTTTTAATTGTCTTTGTTATCTTGCGTGCTTTTGTCTACAAACCACTGCTCAATTTGCTGGAGAAGCGTCGTACTTCGATTGCTAAGGGTTTGGAAGACGCTCGGGTAGCCGCAGAAGCGCGTGAGAATGCGGAAGATGAAGCTCGTAAGATCATCGAGGAAGCGCAAGCGAAAGCTGCCGAGGAGATCCGTCTTGCTTCTGAGAAGGCGGAAAATGCTGGTCGCGATATAATCGCCCAAGCGGAAAATGAGATCGCCAAAGAGCGAAAAGCAGCTATGGCGGATATTGAACAGCAACGCGATATTATCCTGGCTGATATCCGCAGTCAGGTCGCCGCGCTTGCCATTGCAGCCGCACAGCGATTGGTTGGCGAGGCGCTTGATGAAAAGCGTCAGCATTCTTTGATCGAAGAGTTCTTTTCCGGAGTGAAATCTGGTAAAGTTGTTGTTTTGGATGATATACAATTTTCTGGTGAATCAGCCGAAGTAGTCAGTGCTTTACCGCTCACGGATGAAGAGAAAGAAATCATTCGTAAAGACCTACTTGCAAAATCGGGTTCAGAGGAGTTCTCTTTCCGGGTTGATCCTGGCATCTTAGGTGGCTTGGTGATCAAGATCGGAGATAAAGTCCTAGATGGCTCTGTTTCTGGTCAATTAGAATCCATGCGTCAGAGTGTAAAATAAGATTTTACTATCATAAAGCTGCTAACAGCCCAGAGATATCCTTCTCTGGGCTGCTTGATATGCACTGATTCAGAAATAATCTTTCACCTCTTACGATATAATCAAACTAATGAATCATCCAAAGTGTTTCTCTTTAAATTCAATCTTACAACAGGCTCCATTTTCATGGCAGCTTCAAGGCAGCGATGTCAGCGCGCATGGTGTGCAGATGGATTCTCGCCAAGTTCAACCAGGGATGATCTTTGCTGCTATTCAAGGTCAGGTTTACGATGGACATGACTATATCCTTCAAGCAGTGGAAAAAGGCGCTGCGGCTGTAATTGGCACTCGCGAGATCAAGGATTTATCCGTTCCTTATGTCAAGGTCGCCGATTCCCGCTCTGCATTGGCGTATTTCGCAGCCGCTTTTCAAGGCTTTCCGGCTGATAAATTGGTTCTGATGGGTATCACGGGTACCGATGGAAAGACTACGACTGCCAATTTGCTCTATCATATTCTGAGAGCCGCGCATTATCCGGTGGGCATCATTTCGACTGTCAATGCTGTTTTCGCTGATCAAGCCATCGACACAGGATTTCACGTCACCACACCCGATGCGCCTACTGTGCAGAGTTATCTCGCCCATATGCTTTCCATGGGCGCCACGCATGTCATCCTAGAAGCCACCTCGCATGGCTTAGCACAAAATCGACTAGCTTATAACCCTTTTGATTACGCCATCTTGACCAATATCACCCATGAACACCTGGATTACCATCATACCTTTGAAGAATATCGTTCTGCCAAATCACTCTTATTCTCGGGTCTTATGGAGGGTCTTTCTAAAGATGGAAAACACCCCCGGGCTGCTGTTCTCAATCAAGATGATGCTTCGTTTCCCTATCTTCGAGCTATCACAAGTGTGCCCATCGTGAGTTATGGTTTGAATTCAAATGCGGATATCTATGCCAGTCATATATCTATGCAGGATAAGCGCATGCAGTTTGTTGTTTCTGGGATTGATCTGCATAACCAACGTTTTCAGTTTGAAGTCTGCTTAGCTTTGCTGGGTGAATATAATATTTATAATGCGTTGGCTGCCATTGCACTCACGCGGGGTGTTTTGGGGATCGAAAGCGGTCACATTCAAGCTGGATTCGAATCATTAAAGGATATCCCCGGACGGATGGAGAAAATTGACCTCGGGCAGGATTTCGTGGCGATTGTTGACTTTGCGCATACGCCAAATGCCTTGAAGCGCGCCCTGCAATCGAGTCGTAAATTGACCAATGGGCGTCTGATTGCAGTCTTCGGTTCGGCTGGATTACGCGATCGTGAGAAGCGACGATTGATGGCGGAGGTCTCGGCGGAATTAGCCGATCTCACCATCCTGACCGCGGAAGACCCGCGCAGTGAGTCCCTAGATCAGATCCTGAAAGAGATGGCAGAGGGGATGCAATCCAAATCGCTGCACGAAGGCGAATACTATTGGCGCATTCCCGACCGGCGTGAAGCGATCCGTTTTGCTGTCCGACTGGCACAACCGGGCGACCTAGTCATCTTATGCGGCAAGGGACACGAACAATCGATGTGTTTTGGCAGCACCGAATACGCCTGGGATGACCGCATTGCC
>CAZJMV010000128.1:0-22541 GCA_964547225.1 uncultured Anaerolineaceae bacterium
AGAGTTGTGCCAATCCAAATGTATCTGCACGATCTACAATCAATGTATTGGCATTCGGGATATCCAATCCCGATTCGATAATTGAGGTTGTTAATAATACATCAACTTTCCCCTGAGTAAACAATTCCATACGATGTTCTAATTCGGTATCTGCCATTTGTCCATGTGCGATCCCCACATGGGCTTCAGGAACGATTTTATTCAGATGGGACAACATGGCTGGTATGGTATGGACGCGATTATGAACGAAGAAAACCTGCCCTCCGCGTTCAATTTCCCGTAAGACTGCTTGTCTGATGAGCTGAGGTGAATAGGGACCTACATGGGTAACAATTGGTTGTCGCTCCTCCGGGGGTGTGTTTATCGTAGAAATATCACGCACACCACTTAAAGCCATATACAATGTCCTAGGGATAGGGGTCGCGGTTAACGTCAACACATCGACTTCTGTGCGCATTCTTTTTAATTTTTCTTTATGCGTAACACCAAAGCGTTGTTCTTCGTCAATGATCAATAATCCTAAATCCTTGAATGAAACATCTTTCGATATTAAGCGATGTGTACCGATAACAATATCAACTTTACCCTCAGAAAGTCTTGATACGATATGGCGTTGTTGTTTCGGCGTGCGAAAACGCGATAACATCTCCACTTCGACCGGGAAAGCAGCTAATCTTTTCGTGAAAGTATTGAAATGTTGTTGTGCCAACACGGTTGTTGGAACCAGGATAGCCACCTGTTTGCCATCCAGAACTGCTTTGAAAGCTGCTCTAAGCGCAACTTCAGTTTTTCCATAACCTACATCTCCGCAGATTAATCGATCCATTGGTTTTTTACTTTGCATATCACGTTTCACTTCAGAAAGGACTCTGATCTGGTCATCTGTCTCAATATACGGAAAGCTGGCTTCAAGCTCATCTTGCCAAGGGATATCTAGGCTGTAGGCGTAACCTTCGACAATGCTCCGTCTAGCGTATAATTCTAATAGTTCTTCAGCAATGTCTTGGACTGCTTTCTTCACATAAGCTTTGACATTTCGCCACTCGACACTTCCTAGACGGCTTATTCTGGGTGAACGATTATCGCTACCGATATAGCGAGTTATTCTGTCAGCTTGATAGACCGGTACGTACAATTGCGCTTGGTCAGCATATTCGATACATAAATATTCTCTTTGGATATTATCGATCGTCCTGTGTACCAGACCTAGGAATTTCCCAATTCCATGATCCACATGAACAACCCAATCATTGATTTCTAGGTCGGAGTAATTTAATTCGGGAGATTCAGCGATTGCTCTTTTACGTTGTCTTTTCTTTGAATGACTCCACCCAAACAATTCTCCATCCGTGATCAATTCGATATGATCCCCGTTGATGCTTTCAAAGCTCCATCCTTCTGATAGGCTCCCTTGAAGAAAAAGGATTTCATTCGATACCTCTCCAGAACCATATTTTTGCCATAGTTCTTTGAGTCTGGCGATATGTCTTGAGATGATGATCTGTTTTTCACCTGCAGTATAGTTTTTCCTCAGGTATTCCATAGCTGTTTTTAGTTGACCACCAAAACGTGGAGCAGAAGAGAACTGTAAAGCTAATTGAGATATATCAGAGGTTTCGATTCCATATTCAGTTTCCGCCATGATCATTCCGGTTGAGGGAAGCCCAATTTCTAACTTTTGGTACCGATATAGTGAGTCCTGCAGATCAGGTAAAGGTAAATATGGGATTGGGAAATCATTAGGGATAATCCCTGACAGGATACTTTCCTGACGAGTGATGATTGCTTTTTCTTCAATTTCGTTGATTATTTCAATCAATGATAACGGCTCTTCTAAGATGACCAAAGCGCTTGAAGGCAAATAATCCAACAGGCTGGCAGGGGTGGGATGGATCAGTGGAAGATGAAACTCAGTAAATGATTCACCATTGTCAAATGTCGGAGTATCGCTTTTTAAGATGAACTCACGTGCAGGGGTCACCATGACACGTAAATCAGCATGATTTGATTCTGTCTTCTGGGTTCGCTGAGTGGATGGGTCGAATTGTCGAATAGTATCAATCGTATTTCCGAAAAAATCCAGTCGAAAGGGCAATGTTTCTGCTGGTAACCAAATATCGAAAATTCCGCCACGCTGAGCGAATTGTCCGGGTGTGATCACGATATTCGTGGATTCATACCCAAGATGAAATAAAGTCTCCGCTAATTGCCGAATTTCTACCTCTTGACCTTCTCTTAATATTCGTATCGATCTTAAAAAATCCCTGCGAGGTATAGTACGAGCCATTAATGATCGTACTGGGGTAAAGATAATGGGATGAGTATTTGGTTTGGGAGAATATGGAAGCTGATATTTTGCTAATTCCGACAAGACCATCAATCGTTCACGACGGGTAGCTTCCCCCCAGGCTACACCTTCGTAAAAAAGAGAAGTTGGTTCGGGGAATATATATGTTTGGATATCCTTGTTCCAAATCGATATTTCCTCGGCGATGGCAGAGGTTCTGTCGGTGTGATCGGTGACTACCAAAATTGGTCGTCTCAGGGATTCATAGATAGCTGTGATTACCGAGGCGCGTGCTGATCGGCGTAAACCAATTTCGATCTGTTTTTCACCCTCTTTGAGTAGTGTGATGATTGGCTCAAGGGTTTGGCTAATTTCACTGAGCAGAAAATCAGTCAACATATCTTTCAGATTTCCCCGTTATATTTATTCATAGCAGTTTCAAGATCATATTCAATGAATTCAAGTACTGCCTCAGAAGCATGCTTCAGGATTCCATCCAAGATTTCTTTTTCTTGCGCTGAAAAATCTTTTAACACATAATTGGCTGCGCCTTTTCGTCCCGGTGGTCTGCCTATCCCAATTCGAAGGCGTGGAAAACGATTTGTTCCTAATTGATCAATGATCGACTGTAAACCATTATGTCCCGCTGATCCACCTTCCGATCGTAAGCGAAGATTGCCAAAGGGTAGGTCTACTTCATCATAAGCGACAAGGATTCTTTCAAGTGGAATTTTATAGAAGTTGGATAATGAACCAACAGCTTGCCCGGACAAATTCATATAAGTTTGTGGTTTAGCTAAAAGGATTTTCTTGCCTTTATAATTGGTTTTTGTTACCAGAGCCTTTGACTCAATGCGCGTAAAACTTATATCAAATTGGCTTGCTAGCGTATCTAGCGCCATGAAACCCACATTGTGTCGATTACCCTTGTACTCACGCCCTGGATTACCTAATCCAACGATTAAAAATCCATTCTCTTGGGGTTCATTCATCGATAAATCTCTTTCTGTTTAATGAGCGTAATCGCTGGTATATTCCAAAAACGATGAACAGTCCAAAAGCTACGCCAACACCTTTCAAGGCGCTGTTGATAACCATATCATTTGAAATCTGAGCTGGATTTGGCGCGCCTGGTGTGGAGGTTGCCGGAGGGGTTATAGCGGTGGGAATAGCGGTTGCCGTTGGGATTGGTGTGTCTGTTGCGGTGGGTGGGATGGTTTCAGTTGGAGCGATGGGAGTATCCGTTTCAATGGCTGAATAATTCCGTACGCGAACATTCGTAATATTATTTTCTGTCATATTACCATTCTGTTGGTAGAGTACAATCCGAATTTGATACTCTCCATCGCTTATTTGGGATGTATCCCAATCTGCAAATACACCGCCAATGATGGCTTCTTCGCTCTGTGTAATCAAGAACCACGTATTTTGAGGGTTGTCTTGATAGCTGAATTCAACCGAATAATAAGCGTAATCCTCGACACTGATTTGACCGGTGATCTGGATCATTCCCTGAATAGCGCTGCCAGTCTTTGGGTGGGTGATCTCAATGATGGAAGCTGTTGATGTGGGTGATTGGGTTTGTGCTTTGACGCGCTGAAAATCCCCGTGGCTCGCACTTAGCAGGATTATTAATATAAGGTATAGAGTATTTTTGCGTATCAATCTCATGCCAATCGTTAAGTTTAACACGAGCTATGAGATGGGTCAAATTAATCTATTTAATCGCGATTTATTTGCATTAAAATTTTTTTTAATACTCACTTTTTTCTTTTTTGCGATTCCTTTTTTATTGACTGGTGTTCGTTCTATCATATTTATGGTAGACTTACAAAAAATTAAGTTCGTCCATAGAACTACTCATTAATATTATTAGACAATCTTAAAGATAGGATTTTTTTTTGTTCAAGAACAAAACCATGATTCATGTTGATTTTAATGATCGGATAACCGATATTGATAAGCTAATCCCGATGATCAAATCTCCTCATCTCTTTTGCAATCATTTTCGGAGGTAACTATGACAACAAAGTATATTTTCATTACTGGGGGTGTTGTCAGTTCAGTAGGGAAAGGCGTCACGGCAGCCGCGATTGGGAGGTTGCTCAAAGCGCGTGGATTGGCGGTTGCTGTACAAAAATTAGATCCTTATATCAATGTCGATCCAGGTACGATGAGTCCTTATCAGCATGGAGAAGTGTTTGTGCTTGATGATGGCGCCGAAACCGACTTGGATTTAGGACATTATGAACGCTTTATTGACATTCGCTTAAATCGTGTCTGTAATGTCACAACTGGACAAGTCTATGCAGAAGTGATCAGTAAAGAACGTCGTGGAGATTACTTGGGCGGTACGATCCAAGTCATCCCCCATATCACCAATGAAATAAAACGTCGAATTGGTCTGGTGTCAAAAACAACCGGTGCAGAAATCGTTCTTGTGGAAATTGGAGGCACTGTCGGGGATATTGAATCTTTACCTTTCTTGGAAGCTCTTCGACAAATGCGTAGCGATTTGGGACGCGAAAACTGTTTTTATATCCATGTTACCTGGTTGCCAGTTATTGGGGCTACTGGCGAATTAAAGACGAAACCCACTCAACACTCGGTGCGCGAATTGCGCTCTATCGGTATATCGCCAGATATGATCATCGCTCGCTCAGACCAAATGGTAGATGAAGAGCTATGTCAAAAAATCGCTCTGTTTTGTGATGTTGAACGAAAAGCAGTTATTCCTTTAGTGACTGCCTCAGTTCTATATGAAGTACCTCTGTTATTAGAGAGAGATGGGGTTGGTGATTATATACTAAAAAAAATCGGTTTAGAAGCAAGGCAACAACCAGATTGGCGAGAATGGGAGAGGTTAGTAACAGATGTAAAAAGAGATAAACCGGTCATCCGAATCGCATTAGTCGGGAAATATGTAGAATTACACGATGCTTATATGAGCGTTCGTGAAGCGCTGGAACATGCTGCCCTTTCATTGGGGGTGGAAGTAAAAATAGATTGGATCCATTCTTCGGATTTGGAGAAAGGGTTTTATTGGGAAGGTATTCAAAAAGTTCATGGCGTGATAGTCCCTGGGGGATTTGGTAGTCGAGGCATCGAGGGGAAGATTTCTATCATCCGTTATGTGCGTGAAAAGAAAATGCCTTTCTTAGGTTTGTGTTTAGGCATGCAGTTAATGGTTGTTGAGTATGCTCGTTTTTTGTTAAATAGCGATGAACCAAACTCCACAGAATTTTCTCCTTCTACTCAATATCCAATCATTGATCTTATGCCCAATCAACGTGATATTACTGATATGGGTGGCACCATGCGCTTAGGTCTTTATCCTTGTGAATTACAGAAAGGAACCATTGCAGCGGATGCCTATCAGCAACCTTTAGTCGAGGAAAGACATCGTCACCGCTTTGAGTTAAATAACTCCTATCGAGATTTATTGGAAAATGGTGGCATGGTTTTTTCGGGAATCTCTCCTGATGGAAGATTGGTCGAAATTGCGGAAGTGAAGGGGCATCCATTTATGCTTGGAACACAATTTCACCCCGAATTTCTATCTCGACCAAATCGTCCTCACCCGCTTTTTAGAGCTTTCTTACAAGCAGTTTGTGCTTATGCAAAGATCACTGATCAATGAGGTGTGTATTCATTTGAATAGGCAATAAAAGGCTTTTGACGAATGGTTAAACTATAATTCAAGATAGATTCACGCTATAATATTGTTTGAAAAAATGCCAGGAGAATCTAAAAAAAATCTAAAAATATAATGAAAGGTGAAAAAATGGACACGATAATAGAAGATATTTATGGACGTGAGATCCTTGATTCACGTGGAAATCCTACAGTAGAAGTAGAGGTTGTTTTATTCGATGGCGCTATTGGTCGCGCAGCCGTTCCTTCCGGTGCATCCACAGGCGTTCATGAAGCCTTAGAGATGAGAGACGGTGATAAAAAGCGCTATTTGGGAAAAGGTGTACTAAATGCTATCGATAATGTAAATGATGAAATTGCTGATGAGCTGATCGGTTTTGACGCCATAGAACAGAAAGCGATCGATCAAGCATTACTTGAATTAGATGGTACGAAGAACAAGTCTTCTTTAGGCGCAAATGCGATTTTAGGGACTAGTTTGGCGGTTGCTAAGGCTGCCGCTGCTTCCTTGGGTTTGCCGCTATACCGCTATATTGGCGGTGTGTATGCGCATGTGCTTCCTGTTCCAATGATGAATATATTGAACGGAGGAGCTCATACCGGTTGGCAATCCACGGACGCGCAAGAATTCATGGTCATGCCTCTTGGAGCAGAAAGTTTCAAAGAAGGTTTACGCTGGGGTGCAGAGATCTATCATTCACTGAAATCGGTTCTAAAAGCGCGCGGTTATATTGCTTTAGTGGGTGACGAGGGTGGTTATGCGCCAGCATTAAAAGCGAATTCTGAAGCGGTTGAAGTGATCTTAGAAGCGATCGAAAAAGCTGGCTATAAAGCTGGTGAGCAAGTTGCGATTGCTATAGATCCCGCTGCTTCAGAGTTTTACGAAGAGGATACAAAGTTGTACAACCTTCGCAAGGAAGGTAAGAAGCTGAACAGTGAGGAGATGGTTGCTTTCTGGAAGCATTGGGTGGATCAATATCCGATTGTTTGTATTGAAGATGGTCTTGCTCAAGACGATTGGACCGGTTGGCAGTTGATGGTCGAAGAGCTAGGCGATCGTCTGCAGATAGTGGGTGATGATCTTCTAGTGACCAATCCAGAGAGAGTGAAACGCGCCATCAAAGACAAATCTGCAAATGCATTGCTGGTCAAGCTTAATCAGATTGGAACATTAACCGAGACGATAGAAGCCGTCGAGATTTGTCAACGAGCAGGATGGAAAGCGGTTACCTCCCATCGCTCTGGTGAAACCGAAGATACAACGATTGCAGATCTCGTAGTGGCTCTCAATATGGGGCAAATAAAAACCGGCGCCCCTGCTCGCTCAGATCGGGTCGCAAAATATAATCAGTTGTTACGTATTGAAGAAGAATTAGGGGAAACAGCGAAATATGCAGGCTGGGAAGTGCTTAATCGCTAGACTTTTTAAGAAAAATTTTCCCCAAAAAAAACTATTCAACGGGACGAGATAAGAATCGTCCCGTTGCTTTATTCTAGGTTTTCTTCCTCTTTTTCTTGTTCTTCGATTGGGGGGGGTCTTAATGCTTCATCTAGCGTTAGGTTTTCTCTTCGCATACCTGGTTCTGGCGCTCCGCAATATGGACATAAATTCCACGGTAGTTCCATCAATTTCCCGCATTGATGACAACTCTTCTTTAACTTGGTATGGCAATTTGGACAAATAATCCAATTGTCTTTGATCCGCCGACCACATCCTGGGCAAAGTGAACTTTCCTCGATTGATTGCAGCAATGCCTCTTCTTCTAAGCTGTGTTGGTACTCATCTTCCAGTGTTTGTGATGGGCGTAGAATCAGGTAAATGATAATACCTGGTAAGAAGAGCACTGCAACGACAAGGATAGCTAATATTCGAGAAAGAGGATCGCGTGCACGCCTGCGGACATCACGATAAGTCCAAACGATCAAACTTAACCATAGGGCAGTGAGAAATGCAGCTCCCCATGCTGCCAAAATAAGGAGAATATTGCTAAGTGAGGTTGGATTTAATGGCATATTTCACTCCATGACCCAGATTATAGCATGGAAGCGCTGATCTTGTATTCTTAAAATTTTTCTTGATTTCATCAGATTGTTGTATAGTTAACCGTAGGTGGTTCATTAAAAAAGGAGCTGTTATGGATGAAAAAACGTCGCAGTATCGCATCGCTGATATCGAAGAATCTGAACGTCCGAGGGAGAGACTTGCTCGCCTAGGACCTCAGGTCTTGAGCAATGCTGAGTTGCTCGCGATCTTATTAAGAACAGGAGTGGTTGGAGCAAGCGCTGTTCAAGTTGGGCAGAATTTATTGAATACATTTGGTGGATTAATCGGTCTTCATCGTGCTAATTATGAGGAGGTATGTCTTTTACGTGGTGTCGGTCCTGCCAAAGCTGCTCAAATAAAAGCTGCCATTGAGCTGGGCAGAAGACTTACCGTCGAAGAACCGGAAGAACGCCCATCCATCAAAAGCCCTGCAGATGCGGCTGCGTTGGTTCAATATGAAATGAGCGCTTTGGATCAGGAAGAATTGCGCGTAATTTTGCTCAATACGCGTAATAAAGTCATCAATATCATTTTTATTTATCGTGGATCATTGAATTGCTCACAGGTTCGTATCGGGGAATTATTTAAGCGCGCCATTAGCCACAGTGCAGCTTCCATCATCATTGTTCATAATCATCCCAGTGGTGATCCAACCCCTAGCGCAGATGATATTGCTTTGACGCGTGGTGTAATTGAAGCCGGTCATTTATTAGGTATAGATGTATTAGATCATCTGATCATTGCTAAGGGGAGCTATATTTCCCTCAAAGAACGCAAATTGGGGTTTAAAGACTAAGTTTGATCTGAATATTTGATTTAGGCAGTAAGTCGAATATTGAAATGGGAGAATTCACCATTGGCTGTTTCCCATTTAGGGATGACTTTGGTGATGTTTGCAGATCGCGGTCCACGGTGTAAAAAGCTGAGCAATTGTTCAAGGGTTTGTTTGTTTCCTTCAGCCATTACTTCAACACTACCTTCCCAACGATTTCGCACCCATCCATTCAAACCAAGCGCAAGCGCTTTCTCCTGAACAAAATATCGAAAACCCACACCTTGCACACGTCCCTCGATAATTGTATGTAATCGGATTAGGTTAGTTTCTTCGTTCATTGGTTTCTCGCTGATCTATTCGATGGTTATTATAGCCGGAATTGGATATTTTTTTAGATAATTTGCGATGAATAAAATTTTGGATAATCACAGTTAATGGCACGATCAATAGAGCGATGAATAATATAACCAAAACAAGGATATGATTAAGATTTTTTTTCACAGAATTCTCAGACATAATTTGACGTTTCCAATTTTTTTCTATTTGATTTATCGTTGTACTAAAAGCTAATTCAACCCCTCTTTCACAGTCGACTCCATTTGCATAATTTGTAATTAATTCCTCTAATCCCGGCGTACCGTATTTTTGGTGAAGATAGTCTGTAAAGGACTGAGATTGTGCATAGGATAGAATCGCATCGGCGTTATTTCTAGGAAATGAGTGACAGAGGGAAGTCATTGGAATGAGATTGTCTCGCTCTGTTGCGTTTTTTAGGGCAATCCGATAGTCAGGGTTGGGATAAATCTCTGCATTGGCGGCTAAACCTTCATTCAACCAAGTTGGAATATTATCATAACCATTGACAGTAGCCTGGAAGAGAAGGATATGCAGTAATTCGTGTGGAATACGCTGTTTCATGATCAGTGGTTGATCAGGACTGTTCGGAATTTCAACAACGATTACTTCTAATTCTGGGTCAGCGTGACCTGCCACCCAATCTTCACGATTATTATATAATACCTCTTTCATCGTAAAATTGTCTGCATAGATATAAATATCTAATTCTGCGGGTTTTGGTAGTATAAGATATTTTTGAATTTGTTGAAGTCCCGTTTGAGCTGTATCTAAAATATCTTGTGCAAATTGAATATCACCTTGATACCAATGTACTTTGAATGGACTTTCCTCTAATGTATTCCATTCGATGCGATTATCTTCATAGTAGAGCATTTTAAGAGGTGTGATGAGGGTTTCGTTATTTTCATAAGTGATTTCATAATGGTACTCTATTTTTGAGAATGCTGGGAATGTATAAACATTGAGATCGTGAGTGTATTCGAGTTTGTATAATTGATCTTCTGGTTGGCGAATATCGGTTAATCCTACAATCGTATTGCTATCATTGGTCGCTTGCATGAAGATAATGGCTGTAACAATCGGGGTTTCGGATGGAATTAGGGCGTGGAAAACGATTTCTTCCCCATAGCGATAATCTACCCATGTTTCTATCGATTGTGCATATGCAGGATTATTGATTGTAAGAACCAGCAGAAGGATAATTCCCGCGAATAACGTGTTAAGAATCGGTCGATTAGCCATGTTAGGCTCCCATGATAGCAAGTAGGGGAGTCAATGTAAGAGGGCTCAAGATGGTTGTAACAAAAACTACGGAAGTCACAAAAGATGGTTCGGTGTCATATTCTGTGGCTAATACAGTAGTTAAGACAGCTGATGGCATCGCCGATTGAATCACGACTGCCTGGCGGGCGAAACTGAGAATGCCAAAAAAAGGACTGATTAAAAAGGTAACCAATGGGGCAATGATTAACCGTATCATACTTGCCAGAATAAGCGGCTTGGCGTATTGTTTCCACTGAGCTGTCCTTAATTGCAAACCCAGTAATATGATCATCGTGGGAATAGAAGCTTGTGAAAGAATTTCGATGGAACGATATATGGGTACCGGAATCTCCCAGGTCGTTCGATTGTAAAAAATGGCTAACGCTAACGCGTAGACCATGGGAATTTTCAAAAGGTTAAAGAAAGCTTGTTTAAAGCTAGTTGAGCCTAGTGAAGCGATAATAACACCTAAAGAATATGCAAGAACAGCAGAAACAACGAAAAATAGCGAGGCGTATTTTAAGGATGTGTTTCCAAAAGCAAATAGAACAACGGATAATCCATAATTTCCAGAATTCATAAACATGCATGTAATCACAAAACTGGCTAGCATGGAACTACCTAAACCAATTGATTTGCCGATAATCCAAGCTAATAAGCCTATGAAAAGAATGGAGATGGCAGAAAATATGGTAACTCGTAAAAAATCTCCATCACTTAATTGGTTTTGTGTTAAAAGGGTGAAAACTAAACAGGGCCCAAGAATATAAAAGATAATTTTCGAAAGAGAACTTGGATCAAGCGCAGTAAACTTAGAGAGAAGAAAGCCTGCTGCAGCGACCAGAAGAATTGGTAGAAGGTTGTTTAAAAATAATGGAAATAATTGGCTCAATATCTAAGTTCCTCATCGTCCAGGGGAGGGTCAACGTAATCTTCATAATCTTCTGGGAAATCCATTAAATCTAGGGAATGAATTTCTTGATTGAATTGTAAATTTTCGATTGCTTCTTCTAAGAACTGGATTTCTTCCTGATTATCCGCTTCACCGTATAGTTGAGTAAGGATTTCAAAAACCTCATCGCTAGCGATTTGTGATAACGCCCAAATACTGTTCATTCGCACGTCTGGATTAGGATCTTCGATAAGTTGAATTAGTTTAGGAACTGCTTCATTAATCTCAAGTTCGCCTGCAGCTTGTGCCGCTTCTTTACGAATAGTTGGATGGATATTATCTAGTTTTCCTAAAACTTGAGGCACCCATTTTTTATTGGCTGATCTTGCAATGGCGAAAAGAGCGCTTGCGATCCATTCTTTTTCAGTGGATAGATAAGCTTTTTTGATTAAATTATTGACCTCTTTTCGGCTTGAGAAACCGAGCGCTTCTATTGATGAGCGTCGGACGTGATCAAAAGGATCAGCTTCAGCAAGATAAATCAATAGGTCTTCAATGCTTTTTAGAACCGGTGCTGGAATCTCTTCTATCTCTCCGTAGTAAATATATTTTCCCATCGCGTCAACGATCGCTGCACGTACAGGTCCATCTTCTTCTTCTTCAATCAGTTTTAATAATACTGGGATTAAAGATTCTTCTTCGTATTCAGCAAGAGTCCGGACACCATGTAGTCGGACGGATACGTCTGGGTCTTTAATTGCTAACAAACCCAGCGCGATATATGAGAGCGAGTAATTGTCAGCACAGATCTTTTCAACATCCTCAATAAGCGTAACCCTGCGCAGTGTTGGAATGTGTGACCATGCCATTTCCAATTCATTCAGATCATCGCCTTCCAAGTCCGAAAGACGATATAGATATTTTATTTCTAAGGCGTTATTGAGATCTGCTAGACGTGCAATAACTTCTTGTATCGGTATTTTTCGGGGGAGGTTGTTCACTTCTAACATAGTATCCTATTTTTATAAGCTTTTATGGAGTTGGCGTCGGGGTTGGAGGCGTCAATTGGTTAAGATTCAATGGATTGATAAAATCTTGTAGATTGATATAGATCAATAAACCCAAGAGAAGCGCAAAGCCGATCATATGAATTGCATTTTCATACTGGGCGGGGATTCGGCGATGGAAAATGATTTCAGGGAGTGTTAAAAGAATCCGTCCGCCATCTAGCGCTGGAATGGGAAGTAGGTTCATGATTCCTAAGGAAAGCGAAATGATCATAAAGAACCATAATGGGCTGTTTAAATGGGTATAAATATCATACATCCCTTTATAACCCACTAAACGTCCTTCTTCAGCGCTCACTTCTCCTTCCATGATTCGCATCGGTAATTGGAATATGGCTTTAAAATAGTCTGCAGCAGTGATGATGCCGCGGTTAAAAGCTGTAAATATATTAATTGATTGCCGAGGGTTCCCCAATCCAACCCCCATTGGACCTTCACCTTCGGGAGGATTTTCACGTGGAATGATATTTAAGGAAATGATTTTTCCTTCGCGCTCTATGCTGAGTTCAAGATTTTCTCCTAGGTTAAGATTGGTGAGTTTGACCAGTGTATCGCTGTTATCAATTTTTTCTCCATTAACAGTCAAGAACTGATCGCCAACCTGCAAACCAGCTGTTTCTGCGGGTGATCCAGGTGCAACATGACTGACTAATACGACATCCGGAACGGGCTCGCCAATTGAATAAAATAACATTGTGCCTAAGATTGCACCGGTCAAGATATTCATGAAAGGTCCTGCAAATAAGACCGCTAATCTTGTCCAAGGGCTGGCAGACGCCAATCCACCAGGAATATTGGGATCATTTTCTCCTTTTGGTAAGACGAAGCCGCCAAGGGGAATCGCATTCAATGTGAATGCAGTGCCTTTGAAATCAAATAGTTTCATTATTCTGGGTTTGAAACCGATCCCAAATTCCTCAACTTCAATATTTAATAGACGCGCAGCAATGTAATGCCCAAATTCGTGTACTAATATCAGTGCTGCGATGCCAAGAATAAATCCTAAGAGTTGCATAAAAAATCCTTACATCAAGAAATTGATGATTTATCGTAAATTTATTTCTGGATTATATCCTTTATTGGCAGAATAGAATAGTTGAGCATTCTATAGATGCCAAATTCTAACGCTATTCTAAGACTATTAAACCATGTATTCTGTTTCTATCCGGTGTTTTAAGATCAGAAGGGATTTGAATTCTGGATATGCTTTGTCGCGCCACCCACTCGAGAATCGAACACCTCTTGAACACCAGGGATTTCCAGGATGCGTTTCTGAACTTTTTCCTCATATCCTTCGATACAGATGATATGCACATTCGGTCCAGCATCTATGGTGAAAAAAACAGGCAAGCCTTCCTTTCGCCAAATTGGTACAGCTTTCATGAGCGCTATAGTTGCTGGTTCCCAGTAGATCAGACTTGGCGAGCTGGTTAGCATGACCGCGTGCATCAAATTGCTGTCTAATTCAGAAATTTCTGCTAGTTTATCAAAATCCTGATCAACAATTGCTTGTCTGCAAATATCCAAACGTTGTCTACTTCCTTCTAGCCGTGAAGTTTGAAGGGGACTGCTTTGTGCAATACTATGACCATTCAATGATGGGATGGTTTTTTCTGTTTGATTTACCACTGCGATACAGTCTATCAAACCCCAATGATCGTGCTTGGCGATAGAAACAGCATAGGAAGAATGATCATCTTCTCCAGCCAACCATTCCACAAAACCATCCGGCACAGAGCGACATGCAGACCCTGAACCAAGTCGAGCAAGGCGCGAAAGCTGAGCTTCGGTTAATTGCAGTCCTGCGGCGTAAGAAGCTGCCATACTTAGCGCCGCGAATCCGGAAGCTGAGGAAGCGATACCAACACCAGTGGGAAAGTTATTCTGGCTGTCAACGTGCGCAAATAGGCTCTGATTGGACAAGTTTCGTACCTGATTAAGGATTATCCTGACGCGATCGAGTTCATTTCCTTCCTTTTTTGATCCATTAAAGAAGAACTCATCCTTGCTTAACTTCTGGTCAAAGACCACCTGAGTTTGGGTTTGTAAGTCGCCTAAATTCATAGAGATCGAACCATTGGCGGGGATATGCAGGTTTGGATCACGATCTCCCCAATATTTGATAAAGGCGATATTTGGGTAAGCGATTGCAGTTGATTCCTTATGATACATCTTCCTCTTAATTCCTTTTCTCCATTTTCTATAACAAGTTTAGCACGAAACCTTAAAACTTATAGTATTGGATGGTGTCTTAAACTAAAAAAAGTTAGTAATTAGGATGGGAAATGTCTTTACAAAATAGAGTCGAATGGAAGAGAATAGTGTTGTGATTTCGTTGGCAGTGCTTATGATGACGTATTATTTGTTGGAAAAATAATTCATATTACAACATCTTCATTGTATCCGATCTTCCAAGCAATATCGCTAATCTGGCGGCGTAGTTGAGGCGTAAGCTCACCGAGTTCGATGAAGACATCTAGATAGGAATCCACGGATGCGTCCCCGCGTGCACGTGCGCTATAAACGATCACCTGTTTACGTATGATATAGATTGTAAGCGATGCTTGAGTTTACGAACAATCCTTTCATCGTTTATTGATAACATATTTTAATTATAAAAAAGTTGCGTTATGGTTTAATGTACAGTTGTTATTTACAGGGTTCGAGTTTTTGTTTTCTTATGATGTCAAGCAAATATAAATTTTCAAGCCGCATATAATTCCTTAGAACTCGCTATTACTTCTTCTCGAATGGCTGGTTTCAATCCTGCTTGCGGCACAATATCTACACTTCTGTTAAATAAATTTGATAATTCCCGTTTCATACTTCCCAAGGTCATGAATGTGACCCTCGCTGAAGGATCGAAAACGACCAGGAGATCTACGTCACTGTCAGGACGGAAATCATCCCGTAATGCAGAACCAAATAATGCCATACGTCTTATCTTATACCGTTCGCAAAATCGTTGCAAAGTTTCATCGGGAATTTCTATACTTATCATTTTAACTTTTATACTTTCTGGTAATGATGCTTGTGATTGATGATCAAGTGTAAATAATTGCTAATCCAGGCTTGGTAAATTGCGGAACAATCTTTTACAACACAACATACTAGTCAAAAGACTCTTGTATTCCAACTTCCAAGCGAAGTTCGATTGCCTCTGATTATACAGCATCTTGAATATTGTTAGATAAGAATGCCGATTTGTTAGTGTCTCACCCATAACTGTTTGAGTACTTTTACACAAGGATTTGAAGAGTTCCAAAATTAACAATTCACCTCGACAGCCAGATGGTCAGATTATATCGAAGACCGAAAACATGTATTTTGAAATAAGTTTGAAGCTTACCGATATATCTTAAGTAAGCGTGCGATGGTTTACAAAAATGAACTTAAAATAAGTCATTAATCCAATAGACAATTTGAATGTTTTCTTTTATGATTAGATGAGTTGAATGAACTTGATGGAAAAATTCATAATAAGGAAATCCAATCAGCAATATTTAGGAGTATACAAAATGGAAAATAAAGATAAGAAATTTACCAAGAAATTAGCCCCACAGCTAAAAGTCCGCTCGAATGTGAGTGCGGGTGGCAGTGTAGAAGCCTGCATGAAGAACCTGAAGTATTGGAAAGATGCATACGACGCCCGTTGTTTGCTTCAATAATTCACTAGGTTATTGGACTTAATAATAATAAAAAGGAAACAGGATCATGAAAATTAAATCAAATCTATATGCAGGTATGACTTTCCAGGAATGTGACCAGCAGCGCAATTGGTACAAGAATCATGTACGCGCTGGAACTTGCTCAGGTCAACCCCAAGCTCCTCTAGGCTCATGTAAGAAAATTTTTGATAGCACTGGTCGTTGCTTATACAAACAGTGCCCTTACCCGCCTTTCCAACAGCCATGCTAATTGGAGCTTTATCAAGTTTATCCAAACGAACGATTACGAAACTTTTATCGACCATCGACCAGGATTTACACTTCTGGTCGATTTGGTTATTTAATGGGAATTCAACCCTAAAAGAACAAGTAGAAAATTCGATATTCGGATTATGTGTTATATCCTCCTGCAATTA
Organism: uncultured Anaerolineaceae bacterium; assembly: GCA_964547225.1. Taxonomy (GTDB): domain Bacteria; phylum Chloroflexota; class Anaerolineae; order Anaerolineales; family UBA4823; genus CAZJMV01. Next base: position 16,424 of record CAZJMV010000128.1, read on the forward strand.
ATAATAATAATTCCCAGATTTCCAGGTATTACCGGTTTCTAAGAAAGACTAATAGATCTTCAACTGTCCATTCTGCATCCTGTATTTTTCGTCTTCCAGGCAAAGTTCGATTGCTTCTTTGATGTTTTGCAGTAATTCGTCAATTGTTCTGCCTTGGGAATAGCATGCCTTTAATTGAGGAACCTCACCGACATAGTATCCGTCTTCGTAACGTTCTATGATTACGTAATAATCATGTTTCATTAAGATTTTCTCCATATGCTTAAGCAAGAGCTAGGATATTAAACAAAGAGAATTGTATTTTATCCTTAACACTTTTCTTTCAATCAATTTTAACACCATAACCGATAATGGCAATAATTGATCATATTGTTTATTAAGCATCGACTAGAATTAATATTTCTGGTCGAGTTGGCTTTAATATATTATGGCACAATTACTATTCTTCCGCTGCCGCTAAATTGATCTAATTCATCCAATACCTGATTGATGACATCTGCGTCAAGCGCCACGGTTCTCGTAATCACATCCGAAAGATCTAATTGACCGCGTTTAGCAAATTCAACTAGAAGGATCAGTTCACTATGCAGGTGATCGCATACGCCGATAATTTCTGCTTCTTTACCAATCAGATTCCAATACGTTTCAACTTCAAGTGGCTTATCGCTGATACCGGCGATCGCAATTCGCCCAAAAACACCCACCGATTCGACTGCTTGTTTCATCGTGGTCGGCAACCCGATGAGTTCAAGCGCCACATCGACACCCTTCCCGTTAGTTAATTGCTTAATCTCTGCAACTGGGTCATGAGCTTTGGCATTGATCGGAATTGCCCCATATTTCTCTGCTAAATGCAGCTTTTCGGGATTGATATCAACCGCATACACATCCAAGGCGCCAAATGCTTTCGCAAGTTGAACTGCTGATAGCCCTAACCCTCCGATTCCGAAGACAGCCACAGTTTCACCAGCTTTTAGCTTCGCTTTTCTTAAAGCATGGAATGAAGTTGAGGAGGAACACATCATAATGGCGCCTTCTTCAAAGGATATCTCATCGGGTAGAAGCACAGCATTGCGTTCCGGTACAACGATATATTCTGCGTAACCACCATCCGTGTAGTGTCCGATCATTGATACACGCTCACAGAATTGTTCATTGCCGCTTCTGCAAAAAGCACATTCCCCACAGCTTATCAGGTAATTTAGGCAGACGCGTTCACCTTTCTTAAATCGGCTGACTTGATTACCTGTCTTTTCAATCAAACCCGCGACCTCATGCCCAAGGGTCATCGGTAATGGTCTCACAGGCGATTTTCCGGCGCGATAATGCGCATCAGAATGGCAGATGCCAGCCGCTCGAACGCGCACTAATATTTCATGATCATGTACTTCAGGGATGGGTATCTCCTGCATCTCTAGTGGATGATGGACTGCGGTCATACGCACGGCTTTCATGGAGTTGATCTCCTTTCGTTGGCAAATTATTCTTTTCCGTATTTTTCTAATCGTTCAGCAAATTCCGTTAATCGGGCATCCACACGGGCATGCACACTGTCAGGTTCAAATGCACCTTCGGGTTGTCGGCTTCCTGCTTTTATTCCAGTTAATATCTCTATCCCTTCATCAATTGTATCCACAGCCCAAATATGAAATTTCCCCGATTTAACTGCCTCTAACACGTTTGGCTTCAGCATGAGGTTAGTGGTGTTCTCTGATGGGATGATAACGCCTTGTTCGCCGGTTAATCCTTGTGCATGACAGATCTCAAAAAAACCTTCGATCTTCTCATTCACACCGCCAATCACTTGCACCTCCCCTTTTTGATTGACAGACCCGGTGACGGCAATTCCTTGCTTGATTGGATAATCCGAAAGCGCTGAGAGAAGCGCATATAATTCGGTGCTTGAGGCGCTGTCGCCTTCCACACCGGAATAACTTTGTTCGAAAACGATTCGAGCTGATAAACTGAATGGTTTGTCTTGGGCGTATTTATCTGCTAGGTAGCCTGATAAGATCAGGACGCCTTTGGTATGGATTGGACCGCTCATTTCTGCCTCGCGTTCAATATCGATCACGCCGTCTTTGCCCAGACTCAGACTGGCAGTAATTCGATTAGGTTGACCGAAGGTGATATCCCCAAGGCTGATCACGGATAATCCATTCACCTGTCCTACTTTTTCCCCATAGATCGCGATCTTGATTTTGCCACGCGTGATTATTTCTTGAATCCGATCTCGGATCAAACTTGACCGGTAGAATCTAGCTTCGATGGTTTGATCAATATGATTTTTGGTGATATAGTCCACTCCTTCATTACTTGCATAGTAGTTTGCTTCGCGAATGACATCTGACATCTCACCGAATTGAGCAGATAATTTCTCCTGATCATTCGCGAGTCTTGAAGCATGTTCGATCATGCGTGCTAAGGCGGTTTTGTCAAGGTGTTTAAGATCTTCATGGGTACATAATGTACACACAAAAGACAAAAATTCCTGGATATTGGCTTCAGTGCGCGGCATTTGCAGATCAAAATCCGCTTTTACTTTAAAGAGTTCATTGAAATTTTCATCAAGTGCAAACAGTAATTGATATAAATCGGGACGTCCAATCAAGATCACTTTGACATCCATTGGAATAGGTTCTGGACGTAAGGTCTTGGTTGAAAAGCCGATCCTTTCTCCAATTTCTTCAATATTAATTTTCCCATTGACCAGTGCACGCTTTAGCGTTTCCCATGCGAATGGATTTCGAAGGACCTCTTCAATGGGCATAACCAGGAAGCCACCATTCGCTTTGTGCAAACTTCCTGGTCTTATCAGTGTGAAATTGGTCACAAGAGCGCCCATTACCGCTTCATGTTCCACTTTTCCAATTAGATTTGAAAATGTTGGATTCATTTCAAGTATGACTGGAGCACCTTTAGAATTGGTGTTATCAACGATCACATTGATGGCATATTTCTGTAGAGGAGATTTTCGACCCTGTTGTTTTAGGATCGGTATTTGTGATTGATCATTCTCTTCTTTTACAAATTCAGATATATTTTTTAAAATATCCTCTTTGACCTCTTTGATGAATTTTGGGATTTCTTTCAAATCAGCATATTTTTTCATCAATTCATCAAAATGGGTTTGGATCGCAAATCTTGCGACGTCTGTGTCATATTGCTCTATTTTCTTGCGTAATTCCTTGTCTAAATCTTTTATTGTATTGGTTGTTTCTTCAATTGCTTTTGAGATATATTGCTGAGATTCATTGATCTTATTGCGTTCTTCCTGTCCTAACTCTAAAAATTCTTTCTCAGAAAGCAATTTACCATCCTTGATTGGGATAGAAAGCAATCCCATTGGTGTGGGTTGAAGAGTGAAATTCTGTTCTTGGGCAATCTTTTCTAATTCCTTGAGCAAAGATTGCTTTTTATTCTGAATTTCGTTGATCAATTTTTCTTTGTGAGCATTATATTCTTTGGAATCAAAAGATGCTTTCAAGTCATTGATCGCTACTTCAAGGGTTTTTTCCATATCTTCTTTAAAAATTATTGCTTTTCCAGCTGGGAATTGGATCGCGTTGGGTGCAGATTGATCCTCGAAATTGTTTACGTAGCACCAATCGCTTGGAACGGGCTTCTTTGAAGCAAACTCCTTGAGGAACCTTTCAATTGCGGTGGTTCGTCCTGTTCCAGGTAAACCAGAAACGAATATATTAAAGCCATTATTCTTGATGTCTAATCCTAATTTTAATGCTTTAACCGCCCTTTCTTGTCCAATAATCGTATCTGTTTGTTGAACATCTTCACTCGACTCGCAACCCAATACAGATGGCTCGCAGGTTAAATAGAGTTGCTCAACTTTTAGTTCTCTGATCATTGCTTTCCTCCTATTTGAATAAATGCACTACCCCGTTAATTAATTGTTGGTGTAATGCGCCGAGGTTCTATCGGGGATCCTTGTTTTTATTAGATAAATAACTGGCTAGCTAATGGTCATTTCTCTATTATTATACAGGATTATTACAGCAGAATCGGTCTTTAATCGAAGAATGCTATAAAAACCTTGATTGAATAATTATGTCTGAAGAGTTTTGGTATTTTAATATGGATCATTTTGTGGAGTGGTATACTGAAGTTGATCTTACTGGTTTAAGGTTTTTAATCGTCATAGGAGGTTCACATCATGGTTAATAGAATTAATCTTTGGGAGTTACCGAAAGCAGAAAAGGTCTATATGATTGCAGGCTGGCGTCAATGGGCTGATGCTGGTTCAGTATCTTCTGGGCTACCACAATATATTATTCAACGGACCAAAGCCCGTGAAATTGGAGAGATCTACCCAAGAGATTTTTATCTTTTTCAATTTCCCGGTACCCATGACCTTGTGCGACCATTAGTGAAATTTGAAGATGGTCATCCAAAATTCTTACAGACTCAAAGAAATGATTTCTTCTATTCTGGTGATGAACGAAAAGGCTTAGTGATCTTCAATGGTGATGAACCGCATTTGAATGTGGAGGATTATGTACAATCTCTTTTAGATGCTGCAGAGATGTTAAAAGTTGAAAGGATTGTTGGTCTGGGTGGTGTCTATGGAGAAATGCCCTACAATAAAGAACGTATGATCTCGAGTTTGTATAGCTTACCCAAACTAAAAGCTGAACTAAGTGACTTAGCGGTTGACTTTTCAGATTATCAAGGCGGAGCTAGTATTGGTTCATATTTAAGTTATCGGGCTGGAGAACGAGAGATAGAATATATCTCGTTTTATGCTTTTGTTCCCACTTATGATTTTTCGAATATAAAAGAACTAGGGAATACCATCCGCATCGAGAATGACTTTATGGCTTGGCTGGGAATCATGCAGCGCTTGAACTATATGCTCAAGCTAGATTTTGATCTGGCTGATCTGGAGGAAAAAAGTGAACGCTTGGTGAAGCTGGTCGACGCAAAAGTTGAAGAGCTGGAAAAATCTGTGCCTCAATCGGGCATTCGTGAATATCTAGATAGACTCACCGATCAATTTGAAGAAAAACCATTTAGCCCCTTGGATGATGTTTGGGAGGATGAGATCCGAAGACTTTTTGATGAAAATGATTCAGAAAAATGAGATAGGGAATTTTTCTTATTATCACTTTAGAACTTAGGTATGAAGTCCCTCGGTTCTTTTTTTCATTACTAGAAGATCCATATCAATAATAATATCGGCAAGGCGAGTGTTACGAATAAGATCAAGACAACAATGACACCAATTCCTAAAACGGCGCCTAATATTCCGAACACAAGTCCCAAAACTGCACCGATGATTCCCATGATGATCCCAATAATACCCCCGATAATGCCAAATAAAAATTCTATCAATCCCATTGGTATCTCCTCTTATCAATTTATTGCCAGATAATAATTGGATGACTGGCGCTTGAATAATGATTTATCAACTCTTAAAGGATATACGCCGGATTGATCCTTTGGTCGCGCAGTGCATATATTTTCACAAGCTCTTCATCCCCCCGAAGGTTAATCTAATTCCATTCCGTGAACAAACTCAGCCTTCGAGAGATTCGCATGATACAACAACCCAAGAAGCTGCTCGAGCTGGTACGCGATGCTATTAGTCACAAGAACTATGCCCACAGTACAGAGAAGACCAAATTCTACCGAGACAAGCGCTTTGTCCTATCTCATGACAAACGACATCTGCCGGAAATGGGCGCAGCCGAGCTCCCCGCTATGTTGATGGTTATGTCGCTGGGCAACGTGTGTGACACTCCATGTATTCCTTTAGGTTGCGGTTGGCATAGATCTGAAACCGGGTTCCCTTTTTCACGATTTATTCCTCATCTCGCTTTTCAAGCAGTCTTTTTTCCAGTTGTTCCAGCTCTCGAAAATCTTCCTCGTCCGCAGTCCGGGTTTCGGCAATTTTTCGTTTTTTATCAAACGCTTCGTATCGATCTTCGGCAATTTTTTTAGCCACTTCCGCTTTCACTTTTCCCGCATGGGTCAGCAATTCCTGCTCATTGAATTTTAAAAAAGCATCGAGTTTATCCGACCACTGCGCCATGTTCACGGTTTTTCGCTGTCGAGCCTGGCGTTCGGCATAATCCAGATACATGGTCACAATCTCATTCAA
>CAZJMV010000129.1:0-9106 GCA_964547225.1 uncultured Anaerolineaceae bacterium
ATAATTTCGAAATACAGATATACAACTCGAAAATTGCGGCTTTTAAGTTTGGGATAGATAGCTTATGAAATACAAAAACCACCATACAAGGTGGTTTTAGCAGTGGACCTGGGGGGATTCGAACCCCCGACCTCCTCAGTGCGATTGAGGCGCGCTCCCAGCTGCGCTACAGGCCCATTGAAGCGAAAGGATTCTAACTGGTAGTATGGCGTATGTCAAGCGAGTTCCTAATAACAAAAATGTATAGAAAATAGTACATTCTTTATTTAAGATCGGTCTTTGTTGCCTAATCAAATATTTCACATCGATTAATTGCGGGAAAAGACTTCTTCGATCTGATATTTCCCGCGTTCTACCATCATATTCAAAAAAGTTCTTTCAAGCTTATAGATCGGTCTTAAGGCTGACAGAAAATCGGCTGCATGTTCGATTTTTAATAATTCCTGTTTTTGCTGAGGGCTTATCTGTAGAATTGCTGCTGCCGTGTAAGCAAGCTGAATCGGGTCTTCAGGGAGCTGTTCATAATCAAAGTCACCCTCACCAGCTTTCACCAAGATCGAGATAAAACTTTCCATTTGTCTGCGCACTAACTCAGCTTGATAGTAGGTTTTCCCAGGATCCAAGATCTGCATAGGATATGACTCCACTAACCCAACAAGATAAGCCTTTTTCATTTTATCTACGGAAAGGATCTGAAAGCGTTCTTGCCCTACCGTTAAAATATTCATGCGTCCATCCGAAAGATGCTCAACATCCACAATTTTGGCAGAACATCCCGTCAGATACACTTCATCTAAAGGATCAGGTTTCGCCTTCATGCTACGCACTAACACAACCCCAAACTCTTGTTCTTCTGAAATACACATCCGTATCATCTCTTTATAGCGCTGTTCGAATATATGCAATCGTAATGGCGCTTTGGGAAAGAGTACTGTATTTAAAGGAAAAAGCGGAAGTTCCTGCATGGTCTGATTTTATCACGATCACAGCAAAAAATATCTCATTACAGGTTAAGAATTTATTGGAAAGAGACTAATCCATTCTAAGAATCCGATAATATCAAGCTATAATTGCGGAAGACTAAATATTAAGCGCTTGAGATAATCTTCATTGGAGCTAGCCATGATAAATAAAATTGATCAACAACCCGAACAATTTAATCCCCCCTATCAACTACGGCAATCACGAATATTTACATCATTGACGGCTGGAGAAACAGATATATTAGTCATAAATCCAGGACCCAGCCTAACCTATCTTACAGGTTTAAATTTTCATCTTAGCGAAAGACCAATTATTGCCATTTTTACTCCCCATCACCCCATGATTCTGGTACTTCCTGAACTAGAGGCAGGTAAAACCAAATCACTCCCTTTCGATGTATCCATTTTCCCATACGGAGAGAACCCAGAAGAATGGTCAGTTGCATTTAGACAAGCTAGTTTGGCTGCAAATATCGATGGAAAAAAGATCGGAGTTGAGCCAGGACGTCTGCGCTTTTTGGAAATGGAACTGATAAAAACTGCTGCACCTGAAGCGTTATTTACGTCAGCAGAAGAAATGATCGCTAATATACGAATGATTAAAGACTCGAGTGAAATAGTAGTTATGCGCAAAGCGGTTGAAATCGCCCAAACAGCGCTAAATAATGCTCTAGGACAATTTAAAATGGGTATGACTGAAAAAGAATTAGCAGCAGAACTGACTTTACAAATTCTCCGCGCTGGTTCTGATACAGAAATCCCCTTCTCTCCAATCGTATCCGCCGGACTGAATGGCGCAAATCCACACGCCACACCTACCAATCGTTCTATCCAGGCTGGGGATTTGCTTGTCATTGATTGGGGTGCTATCTATCAAGGTTATGTTTCGGATATAACGCGTACATTCGCAATTGGCGAAATTGAATCAGAATTTAAAAAAATCGCACAGATCGTATTCGATTCTAATCAGGCTGGTAGAGAAAAAGTAAAACCTGGAATTGCTTTAGAAGAGATTGATCAAGCTGCACGTGAGGTGATTCAGAAAGCTGGTTATGGTGAATACTTTATACACCGCACTGGACATGGGATTGGATTGGAGACCCATGAACCTCCCTATGTACGAGCGGGAAATCCGATGCGCGTCCAAACTGGTATGACTTTTACGATTGAACCTGGCATATATCTACCAGAACGGGGTGGTGTACGTATCGAGGATGATGTACTTGTTAAACCGGATGGCGCCGAAAGCTTTACTAATCTACCTCGCATTTTAGAGAAATTATCATGAATACAAATCCAATCATAACAAAAAACGCTGAGCCATTTTTCTTGCCTGGAGGCAAAACCGGTTGCTTATTAGTCCATGGATTTACCGGAACACCCAATGAGATGCGTGCATTAGGTCAAGCGCTCAATCAAGCAGGTCATACGGTTTTAGGAGTTCGCCTTTTCGGGCATGGAACACAGCCAGAAGACATGATCCGCGCCCGCTGGTGGGACTGGTTAGCATCAGTTGAGGATGGATGGAATTTTCTTTCAGAGTGTACAGATCAGATCGTAATTATGGGACTTTCAATGGGTGGCATTCTTTCCCTGATCTTTTCAGCACGCTATCCTGTGTCTGGGGTTGTTGCGATGGCTACCCCCCACCACTTACCCAAAGATCCACGCTTACCTTACGCAAAACTGATCAGTCATTTTGTGCCCTTTATCCCTAAAGGTGAACCAGATTGGCACGACCAGGAAGCATATCAACAATTGGTCTCTTATAAAAAGGATCCTACGCGCAGTTTCGCAGAATTAACCATACTAATCGAAGAAATGCAGCATTCACTAACCAAGATCAACGCACCAGTTTTGCTAATCAATTCTAAAGGAGATCAAACGGTAAAAGCACAAGACCATCATCAAGAAATGATCTTTGCTGCCCTGAGAAGCAAAGATAAAACCATCCTTTGGGTTGAAAATAGTGGACATGTTGTCACATGTGATAGCGCAAGACAACAAGTCTTCCAAGCATGTATCGAATTCGTTGAACGTGTTATAGCCAAGAAAACTGGATGAAACGCGATTTATTCTTGGTTGCTCTCGCGATGGCAACCTGGGGTTTGGGAGAGGGGATTTTCAGGTATTTCGAACCTCTCTACCTCCAGGAACTAGGCGCAGATATGATTGCGATTGGAGGAATTCTTGGATTCATAGGGTTTGCCATGGCAAGCGCACATATTCCTGCAGGATATATCTCAGATCGTATGGGACGCAGACCGATGATCTATCTGGCATGGATTATTGGCACGATTGCTGCATTCCTCATGGCATTTGCACCAAACTTAATTTCCTTTGTGATTGGTGCAGCACTATATCATATGACCGCATTTGTAAGCGCACCTTTATATAGTTATGTTACAGCAGCACGTGGGAAATTAAGCGTTAGTCGAACCATTACCCTTATCTCTGCATCCTTCAGTTTTGGCGAGATCCTCGGTCCATTATTGGGTGGTTGGATTGGTGAAAACTATGGCTTACAGAGAAATTTTATCGTCGCCACTGGATTCTTCATCATCTCTACAGCAATGATCCTGATGATTCGTTCACAGCCTGTAGAAAAAGATGTCGATTTATCGCGTTTTTCTGGATTCAATGCACTTCGCACCAAGTCATTCAAACAGTTTTCTGTGATCATTTTTTTGGCTATGTTTTGCATGTACTTACCCCAACCACTATCACAGAATTTTCTACAAAATGAACGTGGTCTGGATCTGTTTCAAATTGGGATATTATTGTCAGCTAGCAGTGTAGGTATTGTCTTTATTGAATTGGTCTTAGGACAAATAAATGCTCGCAAGGGCTTTCTGATCTCTCACATTGCGATTACCATTTTTTCACTCCTTCTGTGGCGAGGTAATAATTTCTTTTTATTCATGATTGCCTATTTTCTCATGGGCAGCTATCGAACCGCGCGCTCATTGTCCACTGCTCAAAGCCGTTTCTTGGTGAAAGCCAATAATATGGGACTGGCTTATGGCGTATTAGAGACGATCATGGCAATTTCAGCCATCTTAGCCCCACCGCTTTCAGGCTTACTATATAGCTACAATCCCAATCTGATTTATACAAGCAGCTTACCAATGATCGGTTTTTCTTTGTTAATAGCGTGGAGGTTCCTTCCCAAAAAAGATTTTCAACTCTTGGAAGGATAATTAATATATTCTGTTTTGTTCTTATAAAGGAGAAAAACAATGGATGCAATTTTTGAACTTTGTCTTCAAGTAACCTTATGGTTACAAAGCATTGGAGATTGGATTTATTCCCCAATGGAAACCATCAGCTTTCTGGGCACAGAGGAATTCTACCTATTTATTGCTCCAATCATTTTTTGGTGTGTAGATGTCAAATTAGGTCTTCGTTTAGGGTTATCCTTGATGATCACCACTTCAATAAATAGTGTACTCAAACTGCTTTTTCATTCTCCACGTCCCTTTTGGTACGATACACGCGTACACACACCAAGCCCTGAGACTTCCTTTGGAATTCCTTCAGGACATTCACAAGATGCTGTTATGGTATGGGGAATTCTTGCCCATTGGATCAACCGAAGCTGGGCATGGATCGCTGCAATATTCATAATCTTCTTGATTGGTTTCTCACGTATTGTTTTAGGTGTTCATTTTCTTGTTGATGTTTTAGTAGGCTGGACAATCGGAGCGCTGATTTTCTGGGCAGTCATAAAATGGGAAAAACCAATCATAAAGTGGTTAGGTGGTTTCCAATTGTATCAACAAGTATTATGGGTGTTCTTAGCATCAATCTTCATGATTGGACTAGGATACGCAGTTCAAAACATCCATGCGAGCTGGATTATTCCACAAGACTGGATCACCAACGCAAAATTAGTAATTCCTGTTGATATGGATTTCAATCCAAAAGATTTGTCTGGTCTTATTACAAGTACGGGAGCTTTTTTTGGAATCGCGGCTGGAGGAATTTGGTTGCAATCGCATGGAAGCTATGATGCAACAGGACCGTTCTTACAAAGATTACTGCGCTTCTTGATCGGTTTGGTAGGAATCTATTTGATCTGGGGAGGATTAGGAAGTCTATTACCAAGAGGCGAGGAATGGTTCCCGCTTGTATTAAGATACCTCCGTTATACCCTCGTCGGATTGTGGATATCTGTTTTTGCCCCTTTGCTCTTTATAAAGATGGGGTTAGCAGAGCCGCTCAATAAAAGCTCATGGAAATAAAAAAAGCGGGATTTAAAACCCGCTATTTTCATCTATATAGAAAAAAGGTTATTCCTCTTTCTCTGCGCTTAGCTCCTTTTGGCGTTGATCAATCACATCTTGGGCAATATGCGAAGGAACAACTTCATAACGAGAAAATTCCATAGAGAATACGCCACGACCTCCCGTAATGGAGCGAAGATCGGTGGTATAACGCTGCATCTCTGCCAGAGGGATCTGGGCTGTGACAACAGAACGACCTTTTTCAGTATCCATTCCTTGGACACGCGCCCGACGCGTATTCATATCTCCAAGAATATCACCCATATTAGATTCAGGGACAATGACACGAACATTCATAATCGGTTCTAACAATACAGGTGCAGCATCTCTTACAGCGAGTTTGAAAGCTTCACGACCAGCAATTTCAAAGGCAACTGGTTTCGAGTCCACAGGGTGTTCCTTACCATCGTGCACGGAAACCTTAACGCTCTTTACAGGGAAACCCGCTATTACACCATCTTTCATGACAGCTTTGACACCCTTTTCGATGGCAGGTTGAAAACTGGAGGAAATTGCGCCGCCAAAAACATCCCAGGAAAAGACATAATCATCTTCTTCTGAAGGTTCTAATTTCATCCAAACCTCAGCAAACTGTCCAGCGCCACCAGTTTGTTTTTTGTGACGATACATTGAGGCGCCTTGCTTGGTGATTGATTCCTGATAAGGGACACGCGGCACTTGCATATCTAAACCAGTTTGGAACTTATTCTCCGCTTTGCGAATAGCAACATCGATATGCTGATCTCCCATTCCTTGTAATATAGTTTGTTTTGTACTCGGTTCTTGGTGCCAAGAGAGGGTCATATCTTCTTCGCAAAGTCGGGTTAATGTGGGGCTAATTTTTGCAGAGTCAGATTGGCTCTTTGGAGTAACCGCCACCTGGAATAAGGCGCTAGGATATTCTGGTACAGGGAGCAACAAAGGATGACCACGATCGCATAGTGTATCACCGGTATTTGTCTTACCCAATTTTGCGACTGTAGCGATATCACCGGAATGAAGAATATCTACATCAAAGGTCTCTTTACCACGTATGACATGGATCGTTCCGATTCGCTCTTCTTCTTCTTTGGTTTGGTTCCAAACTCTTGTATCCGATTTCAACACACCAGAATAAACTCGGAAATAAGTTACTTTACCAACAAATGGGTCTGCTGTTGTTTTCCAAACATAAGCCGCTAAAGGTAAACTATCTGAAGCTGTTAACTCCTCGTCTCCATCCTTGCCATGTGCAATTACAGTTGGAGAATCATTTGGAGAGGGCATCAGGTTCAATATCGCGTCCAAGAGAGGAGCTAGTCCAGTTTCAGCAGAACTTGCGGTTAGAAAAACAGGGAAATATGTACCTGATAACATCACCTTTTTTAGACCTCGCTGAACTTCTTCAGCGGTTAATTCTTCACCTTCAAGGTACTTTTCAAGCAGTGCATCTTCGCCTTCCGCGGCAGCTTCAATCAATTCCATACGCGCTGATTCTACATCATCCGCGAATTCTGCCGGGATATCTTGTGATTTTGCGCCATCTCCTTCATAAGCTTTCATGGTTAATAAATCTATAACGCCTTTAAAATCACCACGTTCCCCCCAAGGTAGCTGAACTGGGATCGCACGCCCTTCTAATAATTCATTCACTGAAGCGAGTGATTTTTGAAAATTGGCATTTTCACGATTCATCTTATTGATCACCACAATACGTGGTAAATTGAAATCGTCACAGTAATTCCAAGCGATTTCCGTGCCCACTTCTGCTCCCGCAACCGAATCAACCATTACCAAAACGCCATCTACGACGCGCAAAGCTGAAATAACTTCACCAACAAAATCTGTATAACCTGGTGTATCTAGAATATTGATTTTATGTTTCTTGTATTCGACAGGAACAATCCCTGTTGAAAGGGATATTCCGCGGCGAATTTCTTCCTCTTCGAAATCAGAAATTGTCGTACCATCTTCAATTCTCCCCAAACGTGTGGTGGCTCCACTAAAATGTAAAAACGCCTCAGCAAGCATTGTCTTCCCTGCACCACTATGAGACACCAAGGCAATATTTCGTAAAAATTCGGTTGTATATTCTTTCATCTGGATTCCTTCCTAAACATTTTTTCTATATAATAACAACTTTCAAGCACTGAGCTTGAAAATCGATCATGTCAATATTCGATAATTCCTATTTCGACAATCATTGATTTTAAGGCAACTTGCCCTGATTGTAAAGCGTTATTCTGAGATTAGTCGCAAGAATTGACATTTATTTGAGATTGGGTAAAATTGATTGGATATGTCGCACTTATTTTCCAAACGCTTTTTTTATACTCTAGCTTATTTTAATAAACCGCCTTGGGATACTGGAATCTCTCCACCAGAACTATTCAGATTTATTGAAGAGAACCCTCCTAGACGAGCACTAGATTTAGGGTGCGGGACTGGCACAAACGCAATCACATTAGCTCGGAATGGTTGGCAAGTTACCGGCGTTGATTTTGTTGACTATGCCATTCGTAATGCTCGACGAAAAGCAAAACAAGCTGAAGTAAATATTAATTTCATTAATAAAGATGTCTCAAAATATCTAGAACTAAATCAAAGGATTGATTTAGTTCTAGATATCGGTTGCTTTCACACCCTGCCTAAGAAGAAAAAAATTGCTTATACGAGAAATGTGATCAAGATGCTTGCCCCCACCGGGACATATTTATTATATGCTTGGTTGAGTCTCAACACTGATCAATCACATGGCTTCAATCAAGAAGACCTGCAATCCTGGCAACAAGAATTGGAACTTATTCGCCGGGAAGATGGCACCGAAAGAGGTATACGCCCCGCAACCTGGTTTACTTTTAAAAAACAAAGCTAAAACCCATTGATCGCTGACGCAACAAGATCGACAAGTATTGTTTAAATTGATCTTTTAACGGCATCATAAAAATTGGTGATATGATGACGCATATGCCATTCAGCAGATTTCTCATCACCTGCTTCAAAAGCTTTCAAGATCCCAACGTGATCGGAAATACCTAGATCAGTGGGTTCTAAATAACTCAACACTAAGTACCAAATACGCAAGGAAAGATTGTAGTAAGTTTCCCAATCTTTATATAGATATTTATTACTAGCTGCATGAGCTATTAAAGCATGAAATTGACGGTCAAGTCGAATTAATTCGTGGATATCATATTGATCGTCTTTCTTTTCTTCGTGAATTAATTCGCTTAATCTTTGCAGTTGTTGAGAAGTGAATCTTTTTGCTGCTAAACGGGCGCAATTTGCCTCCACTTCAATACGTACTTCATGTATTTGAACCAAATCTGTAATCGCAATATCTGCGACATACATCCCACGGCGAGGCGTGACTACAACCAGATTTTCTGATTGTAGTCTTTTGATTGCTTCTCGAATAGGGGTACGTCCCAATCCCAATTCTGCCATAAGGCTGATTTCATCAATCACAGAACCAGGTGGTAAAGTTACGGTAACCACCTTTTCCTTGAGTTGATTATAAGCTAATTGGGAATCTGTAGGTTTCATTTTAAGCAGCCTAATTAAGATGTGGCAGCTTTTGCCTTTTCTCTTTTTCGAAATGCTTGGATCCAGTTCATCCCAAAATCATCCCTGCCCATAGTCAAATCCGCCGCCTGCACCGTAATTACAATTTCTTCCACCAAAGGGTTAGTGATCGGACAGGTCATTCCAGCAAGAATCGCCATGGCTATAAAGGTCGAATTAATATGTTTGCGGTCCGGCATACCGAAGGAGATATTGCTGGCTCCCATCGTGATATTGACACCAAATTCTTTGACCACTAGATCGATTGTCTCTAAGGCAACTTTCCCAGCGCTG